>CAIKCJ010000023.1 GCA_903825945.1 uncultured Actinomycetes bacterium
CAGGTCATCGACCTTTCTGGCGATCAGTTTCAGTGCCACTTACGCTCGTAAGTGCGTTGTGAGGGACTCGAACCCCCGACCCGGTGATTAAGAGTCACCTGCTCTACCAACTGAGCTAACAACGCGGGATTAATTATTCAATTATTTAATGCTGTTTACTATCTGTTCCAACGGCAGACCCTATCAGCGACAGGGTCTAAGAGTGAAAATCTGGAGAACGATCTGGGGATTTTCAGCCTAGAAATGAGACTTTTTGCTTATTTGTGCTCCTTATAGCGGTCATAAGAATCAAGGATTTCTTGAAGAGCTGCGTTATGGCCGACCCAATCTCCACCATGTACTTCCTTGCCAGGCTCCAAGGTCTTATAGACCTGAAAGAAGTGCTCAATCTCATCTAGCTCGTACTGAGGGACATCGCCCAAATCTTTCAGGCCACTCTTGCGGATATCTCCAGCAGCTACGCAGAGAAGCTTGTCATCTCCGCCCTTCTCATCAACCATGCGATACATGCCAACAACGCGGCAGCTCACTACGCAGCCAGGGAATGTTGGCTCATCGAGAAGGACCAAAGCGTCTAGTGGATCGCCATCGTTGGAGAGAGTGTTTTTTACGAATCCGTAGTCATGTGGGAATCGGGTTGCTGTGAAGAGCATGCGGTCCAAACGGATCTCGCCGGTCTCGTGATCAATCTCGTACTTATTGCGACTGCCCATCGGGATTTCGATGACAACATCGAAAATGATCTCTTCCATGCGCAGTGCTCCTGACTGATCGGCATTGATCTTTTACAGCGGGGTGGTGCTAGTGGTCTATTTCCACTCTAAAAAAGTGGGGTGATCGACGGGGCTCGAACCCGCGACATCTCGGACCACAACCGAGTGCTCTACCAGCTGAGCTACGACCACCATGGAGCGCTAATGATACGCCATTTTTTCTAGGCTTAGTTCGGGATAAAAATGGACTTGCGGTAGTACTCGAGCTCATCGATTGAGTCGCGAATATCGCCCAACGCGCGGTGATTGCCCGTCTTCTTGGGGGCTGCGAAGTAGACCTTGGGATACCAACGACGTGCCAACTCCTTGATGGAGGACACATCGACGGTTCGATAATGCAGGTACTCGTTGACCTCTGGGAGATATTTAGCGATAAAGGTTCGGTCGACTGAAACCGAGTTTCCGGCCAGCGGGGATTTGCCAGCCCCTGGTGCATATTTATTGAGGTACTCCAGGATTTTTGCGCTCGCCTCTTCGTGGCTGACCCCATGAGGGATCTCCGTGATCAAACCAGAGGCTGTATGCATTTCGCGGACGAAGTCATTCATCCCATCGAGCGACTCCTGGTTGGCCTTGATGACCAGATCTACACCTTCACCCAGAATATTGAGCTGAGAGTCGGTGACCAAGACCGCAATCTCGACCAACACATCCTTATCGAGCTCGAGCCCTGTCATCTCGCAATCGACCCAAATAAGGTTCGGAGCTTCATTTCCCATGCTCCAACCTTAAGGCACCTTGGGGCTGGCTAGAGTCGGTCGAAGTCGGTCGGAGTTGGTCGGAGTTGGTCGGAGGCTGGCTTTGGAGGTGGCGGGGCACGGAGGCGATTTCACCTTTCGTTCACCTTTCGTTCACCTACTGTCCGCCTTCTCCTACCGAAGTAGGTAAATCATTGCGCCGTGAGTTCAACAATGACCCAGACCCCACCTGTGACCCCGCCGAAGCGCGAGATCACCACCAAGCCTCGTTTCTCGGACAAAGTGTTCCGTGGAGTTGTGACCGGTGGTGGATTGTCATCTCTGATCATTCTTGGGTTGATACTCGGATTTTTGCTTTATGAAGGTTATGGAACATTTAAGTCTCAAGGTTTTCACTTTATAACGAGCAGTAACTGGAACGCAGTTGTTGATGCCAACGGTTTGTTTAATGCCAAGGCCTCTACATTTGGAATCGCAGCGATGTTGATCGGCACTCTTGTTGTTGCTGTGATTGCAGTCATCGTTGGAGTACCGATTAGCGTCGGAGCTGCGCTTTACCTAACCTTCTACGCACCACAATTTATTCGCAAATTCATGGTCACCGCTATCGACTTGATGGCTGCATTCCCATCTGTCCTCTTCGGACTGTGGGGATTCTTTGTTTTGGAGAGCAGCGGCGAATACTGGGCTAAGTTGCTCAATAAATATCTTGGATGGATCCCAATCTTCAAACTTCCAACTCCATATGTTCAACACTCACCTTTCATTGCAGGACTTGTACTTGCGATCATGATCATTCCCATCGTTACATCTGTTTCACGCGAAGTCTTTTCTCAGACCCCACTCGATCGTATTCAAGCTGCCTACGCGCTAGGTGCTACTCGCTGGGCAATGATTCGCGCTGTTGCATTCCCATATGCACGCTCTGGAATTGTTGGTGGCGTGATGTTGGGTCTGGGCCGCGCAATGGGTGAGACGGTCGCGGTTTACACAGTTCTCAATATTGTTTACCAGGTCAACTGGCACATTCTCTTTAGCGCCGGTGGAAACATCGCATCAATGATTCTTCTCAAGTTCGGTGAAGCATCGCCACAAGAAATCAAGGCACTGATGGCCGCAGGTCTTGTCCTTTTCTTGATGACACTTCTCGTTAACTCAGCTGCCAACTACATCGTTAATCGTTCTAAGAGTGGTCGCTAATGTCTACTAATACTTTGACTCCAGCAGCCCCAGCGCCTGCGAAGCCAACCAAGCCTTGGGAAGCTTCGATCTCAGATCGAATCAAAACAGCCGCAATATTTCTTGGCTCGGCACTGTTCACAGTTGGCTTAGTTGCAGTAACTCCGCTTAAGGGAAAGCTCGCTTATGCGATTGTTTTCTTCATAGCATTCGTCGTTATTGATTACATCTATAACGTTGTTAAGGGTGGTCGCGCAGCTGGCGCAGATTCTCTTTTCAGAGGATTTGTAACTGCTGCAGTGTGTCTAGCGATCACACCGATTGTCAGCATTCTTCTCACCGTCTGGGTACGTGGCCACAAGGGAGTTCACTGGACTCTGTTCACCAAAGATATGCACTCCAATGCATTCCAAGATCCAGCCAATCAAGGTGGATTGCTTCACGCGATCATCGGTACATTCCTGCTCGTTCTCTTTGCAATGATCATCAGCGTTCCTATCGGAGTGCTTACAGCTATTTACATCACCGAAATCAAGGGACGCTTCACCCGTCCGATTCAGTTCTTGGTTCAAGCGATGTCCGGTGTCCCATCAATTGTCGCCGGTCTTTTTATTCTCGCTTCGATTGTGTACCCACTAACAAAAACACTTAATGGTTTTGAAGGTTCACTCGCTTTAGCAATTTTGATGATTCCAACCGTTGCTCGCACTTCTCAAGAAGTATTGCTTTTGATCCCACAAGATCTTCGTGAAGCTGGTGTTGCCTTGGGTGGAACCCAGTGGCGCACAGTGATCATGATTGTGTTGCCTGCAGCTCGCAGTGGATTGATCACGGCGATGATTTTGGGTG
Source organism: uncultured Actinomycetes bacterium (assembly GCA_903825945.1). Lineage (GTDB taxonomy): Bacteria > Actinomycetota > Actinomycetes > Nanopelagicales > Nanopelagicaceae > PALSA-747. Next base: position 3,500 of record CAIKCJ010000023.1, read on the forward strand.
TGGCACGTGTAGCTGGCGAAACCGCACCGATCTTGCTTCTCGCTGGCGGAAATAACAGCGTGAACTGGAATATGTTCCACGGCCCAATGGGCTCGCTACCAAATTACATTTGGCAGAGCTTTGGCACCGGAACACCTGACTCTGTAACCCGTGCGTGGGCAGGACTCCTTGTTCTGCTCGCTATCGTTCTCATTTTGTTTGGCCTAGCCCGAACCTTAGGAAATCGAAAGGTTGGCAAATGAGCACCGAGAATTTTGACGTGAATGACCAAGGAGAAAACATGGAAACCAATACGCAGCCAAATACGCTCTCATCGATCGCTTCAAAGCGTGAAGTGAAAACTGCTGGCACTCAAGCTATGGGAGTGGGCTTAGAGGCTCGCGGTATCCATGCTTGGTTTGGTCAGAAGCATGCTCTAGCAAACGTTTCTATGGACTTCTGGCCTGGCACGGTGACTGCCCTGATCGGTCCTTCTGGTTGCGGTAAGTCAACATTCCTTCGCACGCTCAACCGCATGCATGAATTTATTCCAGGCGCTGCAATGGCCGGTGAAGTACTTCTCAATGGTGAAGATATTTATGCACCAGGTACAGATGTAACAAAGATTCGCCTTAAAGTTGGCATGGTTTTCCAGAAGCCCAACCCATTCCCTTCAATGACAATCGCCGAGAATGTTCTTGCTGGCCTTAAGTTGGCTCAGCTTAAGACTGCTAACAAAGATGAACTTCTTGAAGAGTGCCTAGAGCGCGCAGGTTTGTGGTCTGAAGTGAAGGATCGCCTCAATACTCACGGTGGCGCACTTTCTGGTGGCCAGCAACAGCGTTTGTGTATCGCTCGTGCTCTTGCGGTGCGTCCACAAGTTCTCTTGATGGATGAGCCTTGCTCGGCGCTTGATCCAGGATCAACTCTGAAGATCGAAGAGACAATTTCGCATCTCTCATCCTCCGTAACAATCGTGATTGTTACTCACAATATGCAGCAAGCTGCACGTGTCTCTGACTACACAGCGTTCTTCCTATCTGACGGCGGTCCTGGACAGATGATCGAAGCCGGATCGACTAATGAGATTTTTGCCCGTCCAAAAGATCAGCGCACAGAAAATTACGTGACAGGACGATTTGGTTGATACCGAAAGGTTGCTGCTAGTCGGCAATCCAACGAGGCTTTCAGGAGTGAACAGCGGGGGCAGTTAACCCACTGTTCACTTTCTGTTTGTGGGCTGTATGCAAGAGGTGCACCCGCAGTTTCCGCCGCCTTCTAATGTTTGTGCACGTAGTACTCCATACCCATGGAATCCCTCACGATCAAACGATCAAACGAAAGGCATTAAATGAAGCTTTCTCGCTCATTGAAGGTCGCCGCTGTTGCAGTTGTCGCAGCCGCTCTTTCAGCACAAGCAGCTTTCGCTGGTGGCCTCACTGTTACAGGTGGCGGTTCATCATTCGACGCACCACTAATCAACGCATGTAAGGTTGCTTGGCAGACAAGCACAGGCAACACATTCAACTACACCTCTTCTTCTTCTGGCACAGGCCAGTCAAACGAAGATGCAGGAATTGGCGATGTTAACTTCTCTGATTCAGGTTACACACCTGCAAAGTCTTCAGTTCTCAATATTCCAGTAGCAATGGCACCAATCGCTGTTGGTTACAACCTTCCTGGTACAAAGGATCTTTACCTCTCACAGAAGACATTGTCAGATATCTTCGCTGGCAAGGTCACAAACTGGAGCGACCAAGAGATCGCAGCTGACAACAATGGCGCAGCTACTGTTGTTATCTACAAGAAGGATGCTTCAGGAAACGCATTGAAGGACTCAAAGGGCAACCCAGTCGTGCTTCGCACACAGTCAATTGCTCGTCACTACACACTTCCTAACCAACCAATCCACATCGTTGCTCGCGCTGACTCTTCAGGAACAACCCAGAACTTCTTGAAGCTCTTCACAAGCAACCCAGATTCAACAATCTCATCTGTTTGGACAAAGCCACTAGGCAAGGTATTCACATCAGTATTCCCTGGAAACGTTAACGATTCAGCTAACATCGGTCGTATCCAGACAGCAACAGGATCAGCTTCAGTTGCTGCATTGATGAACCAGACACCTTACTCAATCGGTTACTTCGAGCCTTCATACGCAACAGGCAAGCTTCGTAACGCACTGATCGGCGATGCAAACGGCGACTGGTCTGGCCCAACAGCTGCAGCAACAGCTGCTTTTGTTAACGCTGGAACATTCAACGCACAGGGTCTCCTACAGTTCGATTACTCAACAAAGACACCTGGTGCATATGTTCTCGGTATCGTTTCATACGCACTTGTTGATTCAGCTCTAACAACAGCAAACGCAAAGGCTGTAACAAGCTTTATCGACTACCTTCTAAACCCAGCTTGCCCAACAGCTGCTGGTCTTGGATTCTCACCAATCACAGGCACAGTCCTTGCACACGACCAAGCTTTGGTTGCAAAGCTTTCTAAGTAAGGCAACCCGCTAGTCGTACTAGTTACTAAAAAGCCGGCCATCCCATCACGGGGTGGCCGGCTTTTTTATGCCTATTTTGCCCAAGTGGATGTGCTAAGGATGAGTGGCTTTACTTGAAAGATGCTTGCAAGATGAGGGAGCGCGCCTGGCTGGAATCGAACCAGCGACAACTCGCTTAGAAGGCGAGTGCTCTATCCGACTGAGCTACAGGCGCAGATAGTGTGGAATGTGAACGGTGCAATTCTAACCGATAAGGTTGGTCCATGGCTGAGTTCATTTATACGATGAAGAAGGCGCGTAAAGCGCATGGTGACAAGGTAATTCTTGATGATGTGACCCTGGCGTTTTATCCAGGCGCAAAGATCGGCGTAGTTGGTCCTAACGGCGCTGGCAAGTCCACCGTCCTTCAGATCATGGCTGGCATGCAACAGCCTTCTAATGGCGAAGCATTCCTCTCTCCGGGGTATTCAGTGGGAATCCTCTTGCAGGAGCCTCCACTCGATGAGACCAAGAACGTTCTTGAGAATGTTCAAGAAGGTGTTGCTGAAACAATCGGAATGCTCAATCGATTTAATGCGATCTCAGAAGAGATGGCTAGCCCTGATGCCGATTACGACACACTGCTTGCCGAGATGGGTGTTTTGCAAGAGCAGCTCGATCACCGCAATGCATGGGACCTCGATTCGCAACTTGAGCAGGCGATGGAAGCACTTCGTTGCCCAGCTCCCGATGCAGATGTCAGCGTTCTGTCCGGTGGAGAGCGTCGCCGCGTAGCGCTCTGCAAACTTTTGTTGCAGGCACCTGATCTACTCCTTCTCGATGAGCCAACCAACCACTTGGATGCCGAGTCAGTTCTCTGGCTCGAACAACATCTCTCCAAATATCCAGGCACTGTCGTAGCGATTACACACGATAGGTACTTCCTGGACAACGTGGCGCAATGGATTCTCGAGCTCGACCGTGGGCGTGCCTATCCTTACGAAGGAAACTACTCAACTTACCTTGAGACCAAAGCAACTCGTCTGAAGATCGAAGGCCAGAAAGATGCCAAGCGTGCAAAGCGCTTGAGTGAAGAACTCGAGTGGGTTCGCATGAACTCAAAGGGCCGTCAGACTAAGTCAAAGGCTCGTCTTGCTCGCTACGAAGAGATGGCAGCCGAGGCAGATAAGACTCGCAAGTTGGATTTCGAAGAGATCCAAATTCCGATGGGTCCACGCCTTGGAAATATTGTTGTAGAAGTAGATCATCTTAAGAAGGGCTTTGGTGAGCGCCTGCTTATCGATGACCTTTCATTCACTCTGCCACGCAACGGAATTGTTGGAGTAATCGGACCTAACGGTGCGGGTAAGACAACGCTCTTCAAAACCATTTTGGGTCTTGAGGCTCCCGATGAGGGAAATGTAAAGATCGGTGAGACTGTAAAGATTTCTTATGTCGATCAATCTCGTGGCGGCATCGATCCTAAGAAGACTCTTTGGGAAGTTGTATCCGACGGCCTTGATTTCATGAAGGTCGGAAATGTTGAAATGCCATCACGTGCTTATGTCTCTGCCTTTGGATTTAAAGGCCCAGACCAACAGAAGCCTGCAGGTGTGCTCTCTGGTGGTGAGCGCAACCGTTTGAACTTGGCACTCACACTGAAGATGGGTGGCAACCTGTTGCTTCTTGATGAGCCAACAAACGATCTTGATGTCGAAACTCTTGGTTCACTAGAAAATGCGTTGCTAGAATTCCCTGGCTGTGCTGTTGTAATCTCTCACGATCGCTGGTTCTTGGATCGCATCGCAACACACATCTTGGCCTACGAAGGCGACTCTCAGTGGTTCTGGTTCGAGGGCAACTTCGAATCGTATGAAGAGAACAAGATCAAGCGACTTGGCGCAGAAGCCGCACGTCCAAAGCGCGTTACCTATCGCAAACTCACTCGATAAAGTCAGCAAGTTACCGAGAACGAATAGGGATCTGAGATGGCAGAGGAGAACTACTACGAGCGGATGGGTGGGAGCGAGACTTTCGCACTGCTCGCTTATCGCTTTTATGTAGCTGTCGCTGCAGACCCAATCCTTGCGCCGATGTATCCAGCCAAAGATATGGTGGGAGCGCAGGAGCGGCTTCGTTTATTTCTCGAGCAATATTGGGGCGGCCCGACCACCTATCAAGAGACTCGTGGTCATCCAAGACTTCGTATGCGTCACATGGGATTTCATATTGCTAGCCCAGAGCACGATGCGTGGCTCCGATGTATGCATAGTGCCGTCATTGATCTTCCGATTGAAGAAGAACTTAAAGAAGAGCTCTGGACATATTTTCAGTATGCAGCGCACTCAATGAAGAACTCTCCGGATGATCTCACCAATGCTTAAGAGTCTTTGGCGAAACACTCGCGATTTTCCACGCGCACTCTCACTTAGTGCAGCATTTTCTGGCTTCCTCGTTGTTGTTGTTTCGGGAACTGGTCCCGTCGCCATCTTGTTGGTTGCTGCAAAATCTGGCCACATGAGTGGCGCACAGACTTCGAGTTGGCTCTGGGCATGCTGGGTAGGAAGTGGTCTATACGGGCTTTTTCTTTCGCTCTGGCTGCGATTACCAATGATTGGTGCTTGGTCTTCACCCAGCGTTGCTCTCTTAGTCGTCGGACTGACCGATCACTCGCTTGCCCAAGCGGTCGGTGCATATTTCGTCAGCGCGCTCGGAGTAATACTTGTTGGAGTAACAGGAATATTTGACCGAATTCTTCGAAGCGTTCCGCGTCCAGTAATCATGGCGATGCTCGGTGGAATCCTTTTTCAATTCGGACTTTCAATTTTTCAAGATCTTCCACATGCACCGCTTATTGTGATCGCGATGGTGGTGGGTTATTTCTTAGCTCGACGAATGAAATGGCGTGCCCCTGCTCTCACCAGTTTGGTTTTGGGATTGGCAATTGCGGTTGTTACCCACAAACTTCAGAGCACTCATTTGAGTTTTGCCTTGGCGCATCCCGTTTGGATAAAGCCACAATTCACTCTGAGTGCAATCATGACTCTTGCACTGCCAATGTTGCTACTGACCTTGACTTCGCAATATGCACCGGGAATGGCTGTCTTGGAAGCATCCGGCTATAAGGCCCCAACTAAAATATCGCTCATTACAGGTGGCGCGATCTCCTTACTCGGTGCAGGATTTCTTGGCAGCGGAGTGAATTCAGCAGCGATCACCGCAGCCATCGGTGCTGGTGAGCAAGCAGAACCCGATAAGAACCGTCGTTACACGGCGGGTGTCATGTGTGGATTTTTCTATCTTGTTGTAGGCCTATTTGGCTCGACCATGTTGGGAGTCTTCTCGATATTGCCAGCCGCCATGTTGGCTGCCCTCGGTGGGCTTGGATTACTTCCTGCAATTGCATCGAATACCGCAGAGGCTTTAGCTGATCCGGATTATCGGGAGGCCGCTATGGTTACATTCCTCGTGACAATCTCCAATATTCATCCGTGGAGTTTGGGTTCGCCATTCTGGGGACTGATTGCTGGCGTCGTTGCCCATCAAGTGGTTCGACTTGGAAAGCGTTAATCCGAACTAGTTGTGATGTTGTGAGCGGTTTCCAATTTTGAGAATCTCGCCATTGCGTAGATACCAGAGCGCACCATCTTTAGCTCGGATACTGGTGATGCGTAGCCCAACGGATTCGACAACACCCAAAACATCCAACGCTTCAATCTCATCGCCGACTCCATATTGATCTTCGATCAACATAAATATTCCGGCCAACACATCGCGCACAAGCGTCTGCGCACCAAGACCAAGAGCGACTCCGAGTACTGATGCTGAAGCAAGTATTGGTCCCAAGTTAAAACCAAACTCACTCAAGATCATTGCGGTCGCAATGAGCCAAACAATGCCAATGAGGATAGAGCGCAATAACGAGCCAGTGGTCGCTGCGCGTTCCTTCTGACGGTTCAGTGAGCGCTTGCGGCCAGGGACCAGGGGAGCGTCTGCAATCTTGCGCATAGCGCGCATGATGGCCCGTCCACCGATGAACTGAACGGCAAGGGCGATCACCAGGATCCCAAGGATGTGCAGGGGAGCGGCCATAAACCAGTGATAGAAAGCGTGGGCGCTCAAGGTTGTTGAGGCGCTGGCGGCTTGTTCCGAGACGAGAGTGAAGTGGCTGAAGTGGCTCATGATTAACCAGACTTTAACCGAAAATCTAGGCAGATTCTCCCCATTTACCAGCCAAAAGGTGCAGTATTGACCTGACAGTGCGAGCCACGCGCTGGCCACAGAAGGAGCTGCAGGTGCCACAAACTTTGGTCCTGAACGCCACTTACGAGCCACTAGGTGTCGTTTCAGATAGACGTGCGTTGATCCTTGTTCTCAATCAACGTGCGCAATGTGTTGAAGAATCCGAGACGGTGCTTCACTATGCCGGAGGTTCGCTCACTCTTCCATCAGTCGTAAGACTAAATAAATTTGTTCGTATTCCATATCGTCACGCTGTTCCACTTTCACGTCGGGCAATATTTGCTCGCGACGGAGGTAAGTGTGTTTATTGCTTGGCGCCGGCCGCGTCGATCGATCACGTCATGCCTCGAAGTAGAGGTGGAGCCCATGCATGGGAGAACGTCGTCTCTGCTTGTCATAAGTGCAACCATCAAAAGGCCGATAGGACTCTCAAGGAGATCGGTTGGAAATTGCCAGTTGTTCCGCGCGAACCAGTCGGAGCTGCATGGCGCATTCTGGGGACGGGGCGTAGCGATGTGCGCTGGCTCTCATACCTGGCGCCTTATGGCGTAGATCAAGCCCAAGCCGCAAGCGCATAATGAACGGCCGGGCCCGTCATCCCTTACACTTAGGGACATGACCACGCATCTTTTTCAACACCTCGCGATGATCGCTCAGGAAGCTGGAGCCGACCCAGGAACTGGGCTTAAGGCTTGGCAGACCTTCACAATCTTTATCGTCACACCAGTTGCGCTATTCACATTGATTACCGCAACCGTTCTCTTCTTCACACGTAAAAAGAAGAGCAACTAAACAGCTTTACTGCTCTCTTTACTGCTTACTGCACCAACCCATCTTTAATCTGAACTCGCAATGTGCGAGCCAATGAGTCGCGCCCTTCTGACACTAGGCGACGCAATACTGCGGGGGCATCTTTACCTGCACTCTCAAGCCAAGCATCGGTCTTATCCAAAACAGCCTGTGTGACGACGTAGCGTGGATAAAGCATTTCGACGTTTGAACTTGCTTCCTCAAATGAAGTCTTATTCCACATCTCAAGAAGAGAATCGAAGTAAGGGTCCACGTAATTTTCCATGAGCTCAACCTGACGGGCACGCATAAATCCGCGATGCAGTGCAAGGCGCTTTGAGTTGCTCAATTCATCATGCAAGAGCGCTCGCCATGTTTCCACTTTGATTGCTGGATCTGGAAGAGCAGCGACTGCCTGCGCATGGGCTAGCTCACCGTTGTGGGTCTGATCATCTATAAGGACTGCATCAATCTCGCCGCGATTTATTGCACCACGTTCTGCAAGAGCCTGGACGAAGAACCAGCGAAGGTCGCGATCGACCACTAGTCCCGCAAGTTTGCCGGCAAGGAGTTCCTTGATCGCTGCTACTTGTTCTGGAGATTGGGCGATTGCAGTGAAGATGCGCGCGATTTGAAGTTGGGCATCGCTACCAGCAATGCTCTTGTTAAGAATCTCGTGCAATTTCTCGGCAACAGCAACACGGATCTCATTGCGTCTAGCTGGGTTGGAGTGAACTTCTACAGCGCTCACTAGATCAAGGCCAATGCCTGAGATCAGCGTGATTAATGTTTCTGACTCAAGGCCACTCAGCAACATTGTTGCGAAATCATGGTTGGTGACTTCTGCATCACGCCACATATCCCACATGGCGACCCAACAAAGTGTGCGAGCAACGGGATCACTTAAATCACCGAGGTGTGTAGCGAGAGTCTTTGAACTACGCTCATCGAAGCGAATCTTTGTGTAAGCAAGATCGCCATCGTTGATCAGAAGCAGATCTGCCTCTTTTTGACCGAGCAGTTCAGGAAGCTGCGTTGTAGCGGAAGTGACATCCACTTCTGTACGAATACGAGATACCAACTTGCCATCGACCAAGTCGTAGAGCGCAACACCAATGCGGTGTGGGCGGATCTCGGTAGAGCCAGCTGGAACCGCAGGAGCGGCTTGGGAGATTGCAACGTTGGCGTATACGCCATCCTTAACTTCTAAGACTGGACGCATCGTGTTGATGCCAGCAGTTTTTAGCCAGGTTGCAGACCACGCATCTAGATCGCGGCCGCTGGTGCTCTTGAGTTCGGTGAGAAGATCAGAGAGCTTGGTATTTTGCCAAGCAAACTTCTTGAAGTACTTCTGAAGACCGGCAATAAAGTTCTCGCGGCCAACATAGGCACAGAGTTGGTGCATGACCGATGAACCCTTGGCATATGAGATGCCATCGAAGTTGGCGTTAACGGATTCAATATCGAACATATCAACGGCGATTGGGTGAGTGGTGACTAGCTGATCTTGGTTATATGCCCAGCTCTTACCTTCGCAGATAAAGCTAGTCCAGCCATTGGTAAAGCGAGTGCCTTCAACCAGCGCTAAGTAAGAAGTCCATTCTGCAAATGATTCGTTGAGCCACAGGTCATCCCACCAGAACATGGTGACCATGTTGCCAAACCACATATGTGCCATCTCGTGAAGGATGACGTGCGCACGCGCCTGGCGATTGCGATCTGTTACGCGACTGCGGAAAACCAATACTTCTTCGCGGAATGTAACGACGCCAGCGTTTTCCATTGCGCCCCAGTTGAAGTCGACAACCGCAACTTGGTCATATTTTTCAAATGGATAAGCCAGACCAAAGATCTTTTCGAAGTAAGCAAAGCCCTCTTTGGTGTTCTGGAAAATCTCTTCAGGGTCCAAGCTCTCTGCGAGAGATTTGCGGCAATAAATACCAAGTGGCACGACTTTCTCGCCAACGTATTCATCATGAACATGGTGATACGGGCCAGCGACAAGTGCGGTGATGTAGGTCGAAATTCGTGGAGTGGTAGTGAATTCCCAAAAAGTGTTTGGGCCTTCTACGCGGCTACTTCCGACGGGATTATTTGAAAGCACTTCCCAGTGTGATGGTGCGAGAACGGATAGCGCAAAGGTTGCTTTGAGATCAGGCTGGTCAAAGCATGGATACATCTTGCGGATATGTGCGGTCTCGCCTTGGGAGTAGAGATAAATTTCATTGTCGGCAGGGTCCACAGATTTCTGTAGCCCTTCACCTGTGTTTGAGTAGGCAACTTCTGCCTCGATGGTGAGTTCGTTCTCTGCAGCGAGGTTATTGATGTAGAGAGTCTGACCATCAAATGTTGAAGTATCTACACTCTGGCCATTGAGGGTTGCAGAGATGATACGAAGCGCGATAGCGTCAATAAAAGTGTGGTAACCAGGGGTCTTGCACGAGAACTTAATTGTTGATGTGGCTGTGAAGGTGTCGCCTGAATTGCTGACATCGAGAAAAACGTTGTAGCTGTCTACCGCAAGATGCTCGGAACGTTCTAGCGCCTCTGATCGTGAAATATTGATACCTGGCATAGTCTTCTACCTGCCTACTCTCTCGTAACGGGTTGGTTCAGCGAACTCATTTAAGAAGGATATGGAAGGAGGCTACACAATGATCGAGCGCCCTGATAACCGAAGTTATAAGTTGCGGGGAGCCCGCGCCACGCTGGCTCAGTCAACCGCGTACGAGAATTTGTGGCCTAAATACGGTATCCCGATGGAGGGGGTCATAGATCCAGCCGTGGTCTTCCCGGAGTTCGGGACCCGGATCATGGAGATTGGGACCGGCATGGGGGAGAGCACCGCTTTAATCGCAGCTCACTTTCCAGATGTGGCCTTCTTTGGGGTGGAAGTGCACGAGCCCGGTGTTGGCTCGCTTCTGTGGCGGGCGGAAGCATCTGGCCTTACCAACCTGCGCATCATCCAAGAAGATGCCCACATCATTTTGCGTGACCATTTCCCAGATGCATCACTCGATGCTTTTCATCTCTACTTTCCAGATCCTTGGCCAAAGTCGCGCCACTGGAAGCGCAGAATTGTGCAAGTTGATTTCCTTGCGCTGATTGCATCCAAGCTAAAAGATGATGGCTATATTCATATCGCTACTGACTGGATCGAATATGCCCAGTGGATCCAGAACGTCTTTGCTCAGTCTTCTCTATTTAATGGTGGAGTGATCGAGCGGCCAGAGTGGCGACCTTTAACAAAATTTGAAGGCAAAGGAATTCGTAAAGGTCACGTAGTGACAGATATGAAGTATTTTAAAAACTAATTCTTAGTTTTCTTAGTTTCGTACTCCGAAACAAGTTTGATTCTGCGAACATGGCGCTCATCATTGGTAAATGGTGTTGCGATGAAGAGATCTACTAGAGCCAGAGCCTCGGCCTCGGTATGCATGCGTCCACCTATTGCTACAACATTTGCGTCATTATGTTCGCGAGCTGCAATCGCAGTGGCTTCATTCCACACAAGAGCTGCGCGGATACCTTTCACTTTATTAGCAGCGATTTGTTCGCCGTTGCCAGATCCACCGAGAACGATTCCGAGCGAGCCTGGATCGGCAACTACTGCTTCGGCTGCAGGGATGCAGAAGACCGGGTAATCATCGAGTGGGTCATAGGTGTGGGGGCCATGATCTGTCACCGTGTGGCCTTGTCCTTGAAGATGGGCGACGATGGTGTTCTTAAATTCAAGACCCGCGTGGTCACTGCCGATGTGAATTCGCATGGGCTCATCCTCTCAAATAAAACAAGGACCGTCTTCCTTATCGGAAGGCGGTCCTTGTGTGTTTTCCCTTATCTCGGAGGAGAAAACCGTTACTGATTAGTTGGAGGCTGTGCCACTAGTTGTTGTTGGAGCAGTTCCCGCTGGAGCCCATGCGCCACGTCCGCCAAAGCCCTTGCCAGGAGTCGCGTTTACTTCAGCAGTCACACGAGCGGTGAGTCCTGAAATCACAGTGGTTGCCTGAGCTTGGGTGAGTTTTCCAGCAGTCACTTGAGCATTGATTGCGGTTGTTTGTGCCGCAACAAGTGCAGTGATCAGTGCCTGGGTTTGTGCCCCAGCGATTGTTGCTAGAGATTTTCCGGCCTGCTGATCTGCTTGAAGTGTCGCTGCTGTGATTCCCAAAGTGCTAAGAATTACAGATTGATCTTGTTGGGCGAATCCGCCAGCGAAGCCACCAAATCCTGGACGGCCGCCAGCGAAGCCCGGACCACCCTTACCGATTGAAGGAGCGCCAGAGGTTGATGGTGTTGGAGCTGTTGGACGAGCTGTAGCAAGTGCGTTGGAGATCGCTGTCGACTGCGCAGCTGTGATTGTTCCGTTAGCAACTAGCGAAGCGAGTACAGAAGCGATTGGGTTGACTCCTTTGTTTTGGGAGACTGTCGTTACGGTGACTTTATGAGCCTTGGTTGTTGTTGTCGCAGCTGATGCGATTCCAGCTGTACCAAGTGAAAGAGTTGCGGTTACTGCGGCGATTGCCACTGTTGTCTTCTTCATGTTTCTCCTTAATAAATAACTTGTGCTTGCCCCTCACGAACAAGCACTCAGTTAGTCCCACTTTCAGATGCCCTCACATCTGAATGGTTGAAGATTGGCGTCTCTACCTGAAAAAGCATGGCGATTGCCCTGAGAACTAGTTGTGAGTTTGAAGGGTGTCGTGCGCTGCTAATAGTGGCTGGCACACACACTTAGGCACTTGCTCCCATCTGGGGATCCATAACCCCGGAACGGGGAACGCATGCCAAAGCTAGGAACCATCAAGAGAGTTTCAACGGTAGTGATCGCAGTGGGCATCCTGATCACATCGGGTTTACAGCAAGATGCGTATGCGGCAGTAAAACATGAAGGTCTTGCAATGGCCGGACGTGTTACAGCGACAACCCCTAACACAATCCGAAGTGGCAAAGGTGCCCCAAGTTCATCTCTAGGTGCAGATGGTGATTTTTACATAGATCTGAGCACATTTAATTTTTATGGACCTAAAGCAAATGGACGTTGGCCAGCACCAACTTCATTGAGAGGTCCGGCAGGTACCAATGGAACTCCAGGCGCAGCTGGTAGTAACGGCGCCGCTGGATCTGCGGCCACCGCCTCTGAAAAGCCCGGCCCTATTGGACTTCAGGGCCCGGTTGGAGAGACTGGTACTCAAGGAGTACCCGGTCTTGCTGGTTCGCCAGGCTCTATCGGAGCAACCGGTCCTACGGGTCCAGCGGGACCACAGGGAGCTTCCGGTCCAACAGGAATTGCTGGCCCTACAGGTCCAACAGGAGCAATTGGGTTAGCGGGTGCAGTTGGTTTGACTGGTAGCAATGGATCTCAAGGACTTGTTGGAGTGGCTGGTGCTGAAGGTTTAACAGGGCTGCAAGGTTTGCAAGGTGCAACTGGACCTACCGGTGCAACTGGAAGTAGCGGTTCTATTGGGTTAACGGGTGCACAAGGTGCAACTGGGCCTTCGCAGGTTCAAGTGATTAATTTGCCAACTTGGAACTTGTCTTCTTCTACTGTTGGCGCGACATCGTCAAGTGTTCAAATTGGAAATCTTGCTCCTGGAGAATCTTATGCATTCACATTTGTTGTCAGTGGACGACTTGCAACCAATCAAAGTCCAAACTATGCAATCAAACTTGGAATGATGGTTGGGGTATCGGATACAACGGTTACCCCGACGTACTCCGCATCTAGTGGATTTGGCTATTTCGCCGATGCTTCAGGAACTTACTCGCGTGCTTCATTCACAATTGTGGGAACTCTTGAAACTAGTTCGTCCACACCAAACACCACTCTTTATTTAACGGCAGAAGATGCTGGAGGTACTTCAGGTTCCGATGGCCTCACATTCACCGGCACCGGACTAATTCAACTAGTGGGTTCGCTCCTGTAAAGACTGGAGCGGGTGACCGGGATCGAACCGGCATGGCCAGCTTGGAAGGCTGGGGCTCTACCATTGAGCTACACC
>CAIKCJ010000024.1 GCA_903825945.1 uncultured Actinomycetes bacterium
GATTCTCGGTACCTGCACACTTTCATTAGGCGCTTGCACAATTACTCAATCCCAATTGTCGGTCGGTAATCACCATATTTATGCGGAGTATGACGTATCTGGTATCTACGCCAGCGGTGAATCTGCTAGCTTGGTGGTCGTCGTATCGCAGCAAACGCCAACAATCCCGAGCGGTCCAACTCCAACTCCAAGAGCTCCACGAACAACTCCAGCCGTTATTCCAACCCCAACTCCTGTGGTTGTTCCTTTTGTGCGAGTTGGTACCTCGCTGGCACTAGTGGATTCACCAACTCAAACACTGACTGCTCCATTCACTTTCGGAGAGGCCCCCGTTAAAACTGTCAGCGCTAAAGTGGTAGTGCCTGTGGGGGCGTTCGGCGCACCTGCTGTTGTGACACTTACCCCACAGATCACTGCCACATCTGTCACAAATATGCTTCCAGTTATTCAAATTATAGGAACGGCTACCGACGGAAAACCGTTCAATGTTTTGCTAAAACCAATAACACTCGAACTGCCTTACCAATCCAATAAAGAAGTGCCAATGACATCTGTTGATGGTGTGCATTGGAGTTCAATTCCAGCGCTGACTAGTGCGCAATTGCCAGCGGGGAGTGCTGTGGGTTATTTCATGGCTACTCCGAAAACGATTGAGATCATGACGATGCACACCAGTCTTTTCGCTCTTAGAGTTCCGCAGACAAGATTGTTTGTCTCGGTATCTACTCAATCAATTGGTGTTGGAGGCGTGCTAGGTCTGACCAGCACTGGTGGTCGCGGAGGTGGCGTTGTCGTGTATTCAACAACAACCCCACAAGTCTGTGCTGTTGAAGGGTTGACTCTGACTGGATTAAGCGCTGGCATCTGCTCGGTGGGTGCCCAGAAGCTCGGCACCGTGGCCTACCTAGATGCTCTCTCCGCGCCCATCACCATTGCGGTGACGCCTTAATTCAATCGCCAATAGACCTACTCATCTCACCCGCATGCTCACCCTCCAATCTAGATGATTCCGTCTCACCCCATGCCACCATTAGAGGGTGAGTAAGCCCCAAGAAATCAGCCAGGGTGATGCCAGAGCTCTGCTCCCAGGAGTGTCTCTGAGTCGAATCACCCCAGTTCCAGCGTTGCCACAGTTTATTTCGCGGCTACACCTTTTAGATTGGCTTGAAAAGGAATCGCCGCGGTCAATGGTCGTGATGGCTCCCGGTGGCTACGGTAAGACCGTTTTAGCCGCCGAATGGGCAGCTCGACATCCTCATACGACAGCCTGGTACTCGGCATCCCGGCAAGAAACCTCGCGAGATGCAATCTTTAACTTTGTTGCATGTATTCGACGAGTGCGGGCGGATTTCGCCCTATGGGTCGATGATATTTCTGTCAAAGATTTTGACCGCGTCAAGGTCATGATCGAAATTTGCAATGAGATTGGGACGTGGAACGAAGACCTCCACTTTGTCTTCGACAATGTCGACCACTTGCCGCCAGAGCACACTGAAATTTTGCAGGCGTGGACAGATAATGCCCCGCTTAACACCAAGACGCTCTCCATCCGAAGCACGTTACCTGTTATTGCATACACTCGCCCAGTCAATATGGATGCGATTCGATTCCTTACAAGTGCTGACCTCTCTTTCTCCCAGAATGAGATTGATGCTCTGGCTATTTCACAAGGACTAGATCCACATAATCCAGAATTGAAACGAGCGATGGCACTTGCCGATGGTTGGCCTGCCGGAGTTCAGATGGTGCTCAACACGATTGCAGCAGATGGAATATTTGAATTCACAACAGCTCGAATCACGCAAGATCTTCGCCACCAAAACATCATCAAGACTGCCTTGTTTTATCTGAGTGAAGAGCAACTCTTGCTTCTTCGCCATATGGCTTTCTACGAGACTTTTGATTTAGCGCTTCTCAATGAGATCAACATCATTGCTAGCCCTGAAGCACCCTTAAAAGCTTTGGCTCGAGAGAATATTTTCATTAATCAAACAGGTGATAATCCGATTAAGTACTCACTCAATGAGATTATCCGAAGTTACTTGGTGGATGAATTACGTTCCGATTCACCACAGTTCACAGAAATTGTGCGCACCGCAGCTGACTATTACCTCAAGTATGGCGATGTTTTGAAAGCTCTGCTTTTACTTGAGCAGATAGATGATTCCGAGCGTGTACTCACTCTCGCTTCTGGCAATTTGCTCGACATTATGTTTACAGCCGACCGAAAACTTTTCTATCGATGCATTAAAAACCTAGAAGGCCATATGCAACTCGATGAGGCGGGGTCGTTATATTTACGTGCTGCCTTTGAAGCTGTCACTGGCAATCGAGATGCAGCAACTTTCCTGCATCTCCGACTCAAAGAGTCGATTGGAAAAACATCTAGCCCACATGCGGGTCAACCAGAATTGGCCTTGCTCGAATCTCGTATCGCTTTATTAAATGGTGACCTCACCGGTGTGATCGCCCAGGCGCAAGCGATGCTGCAATTACCACCACGAGAGCGGACATCCGCTGGTGCTCATGTAGTAACAGTTTTCAGAGCGGCAGCTACCGCAGCGTTCTTGATGGAAGACCTTAAGAATTTAGAGGCAATGATAGAGGCCGCATCCGATAATGAAGGCCCTGTGCATGGGATAGTTACTTCGATTTCAATTCCAGCCATGAACGCGCTACTTGCGCTCAGCGAAGGACGACTTCGCGAGTCGGTAGAGCATGCACTCTTTGCGCTTTACAATGCGGAAGAAATGAATGTTTCCGGAATGTTCTTTCCATTTGAGGCGGTCTACTGCTTGGCAGATAGTTATCGAGAGTATGCCGATCTCAAGCGAGCTGAAGAGATGCTCGTGAAATATTTTCCGCTAGCAGAGCAGTTCAATCAGTTACATTGGATTGCTGCTTTTAAATCTAAACTTGCTCTCATTGCTATAGGTCGTGGCGAGATATCTGAGAGTTTTGCTCACATCAGGTCTGCACGAGAAGTCGTTTCTGACCAGAGATTTTCACCTGATATTTCTAGAATTATTGATGAGCACGAATTGTTGGTCCGCGTGGCACTTGTCGATAATGAGCGTATAGGAGAACTTCTGTACCGGATGCCACAGACCATGACCACGAGCTCATTTACAACGAGTTATCACGCGCAGCGTGATCCAAGTAACGCTCAGAAGATTGTGGATGCATTTCCCGCCAATAACCCACGCGAGTTTCTCACCAAGGAGCTGATATCGGCCCAAGTGTTTGGCGAAAACCCTGTGCGTGCACGTGAGCATCTGGAACGTGCAATCGATATCGCAACGGAAAATGGTTTTAAAGCCATATTTGGCTTGCAGGGTGCAAGGACGCAGAACTATCTCCTGGATATATCCGCAAATCACCCGACTGTGTACATGGAGCAGTTGGCAACAATGATTAGAGACAAGATCAAGAAGACTGAATACTCCACAAACGGCGGTGGAATTGCGTTGACTAAACGAGAGCTAGATATTCTGCGCCGCCTTGCTACGGGGTTGCCGATTGTCCAAATTGCAGCGACTCTGCACATCTCGCAGAACACCATCAAGACACATCTGAAGAATCTCTATCGCAAAATGAAGGTCGAATCTCGTGATGAAGCTGTTACTCGGGGTCGGGAGCTATCTCTTCTGTAAGTTGACCCCGGATTGGGTGATCATAGAAATCATTGATGATCGCAAGGGCTAGCTCGTTTTTCTCTTTAAGCACCGCATGCGTGGTTCCTGGAACGATTGCCAACTGCGCATTAGGAAGCGCGTTGTAAAGATCAACGCCGTGCTTGGTATCAAAGACCTCATCATCCCCATTGAGAACTAACACTGGACAGGTGATCGTGGCCAGCTCTGCCTCAGTGATATTTGGTTCAGTAGCCCAGACTTCGTGCGCTTTGCGAATAATCTTCTCTTGCCACTCTGGTGAATCGGGGGAGCGCTCAAGAAACTTAAGCCGCTGCTCATCGCTGATTTCGAAAGTGGATTCATCTAAGACTAGTTTTAATCCGCAATCCCATGAATAGTTCACACCACCTGCAATGATGGAGAGAACGAGATCGGGACGTTTGATAGCTACAAGCAGCGCAATAATTCCGCCATCGCTATGACCCAAAAGATGGGTCGGTCCAGCAATGACATCTTCTATATAAGCAATCGCTTCTGCAGTTTGGAATTCAAAGTGATAAAAACCTTCGCGTACCCCAGTTCTGCCATGCGCAGTCCGGTCATACCCATAGACATGAAATCTATTTTCAGTTGCAGGAAGCACTTGCCAGGCAAAGCTCTCAGTAGAGCTCAGGCCACCGTGCAAGAGGAGCGCAGGTGTCCCATTCACGCCATATTCAACGCTCCACGTCTGATGCCCACGGAGGTTGATATATGACATGACTATTAAGGCTCGTATAAAGAATTAGAACGAGTCAAAAATATTGCGGTTGCCGCGATCGAATGTCAGGTAGTTCCAGCTCCAGTCAACCATCGTGCCGAATTTGTTGCGTGCGCCAAGGAGATAGAAGAGGTGCAGTGTTAGCCAACCAAACCAGGCGATAGGACCATAAATCTTGATTCCCTTAACCTGAATGATTGCCTTGTTGCGACCAACTGTCGCCATAGAGCCCTTATCGACGTACTTAAAGTCGGTGAGCTTTTCGCCCTTTGCGAGATGAAGAATCTGCTTGGCTGCAAAGCGTCCTTGTTGCATGGCAACTGGTGCAACCTGTGGCAAGAAGCGACCGTTGGCACCCTTTGCGCCAGCGTCATCACCAACAGCAAAGACATATGGGTAGTCGGTAACTTGCAGAGTTGGTTGTGTGTCTAGACGACTTGCAACGATAGGCAAGCTGAGATTGGCAACTGCAGGTGAGCCCTTGACGCCAGCTGCCCAGATGATGATCTGGGAATCGACAGCTTCTCCGCTAGCGAAGTTGATTCGACCGGATTCAACTGATGAGACTGCCGTGTTGAGAAGTACATTGACGCCGATCTTCTCCAAGTATTTCTTGGTGCGCGTTGTGAGTGTTTCATCAAACATTGGAAGGAGGCGAGGTCCAGCCTCAACAAGATAAACGTCAATAAGCTTTGCTGCTTCTTGGTTGTCGTTCTTGAGTGGTCCGCGAACGAGCTCTGCAAGCGCTCCAGACATTTCCACACCGGTAGGTCCGCCACCAACGACAATAATCTTAAGACGAGTCTTATCTTCAAAGCGGCAGAGATCTTCAAAGCGGCGCATTACTTCTGAGCGAATTGTGATTGACTCTTGGATCGACTTCATGCCGAGTGTATTTTCTGCAACGCCCGGGATTCCAAAGTCTGCGGTGACAGATCCCATCGCCACGATGAGGTAATCAAATGGAAGGACCTCGCTGCTGTCGAGCTTTACGGTCTTGTTCTTGTGATCCACCGCGATTGGTGAGCCAAGGCGAAACTTTGTATGGCTCTTGCGAAGCGCGCCACGGATTGGGAAGGCAACGTTGTCAGCTGCCATACCGGCAGTTGATACCTGATAGAGAAGAGGTAGGAAGGTCTGGTAGTTATTGCGGTCTACGACAGTGACATCCGCGCTCTGACCAAGCTCCTCCGCTGCTGCTAGGCCGCCAAAGCCGCCACCAAGGATTACTACGCGTGGTTTTGCCATCTCTATGTCCTGACCCTCGAAAATTAACTGGAAAAAAGTTCGGTTATTGCTTGGGTGCAGTCTACAGTTTTCCTCATGAGCCCGTTCACCGAGCAGACCCGCGAGACCGATGATCCACAAGATTCACCAAAACGTCTCATTCTGGTCACCGGGGCATCTGGATATGTGGGCGGTCGATTGGTCAGGGCGCTTCTAGGTCAAAATATGCGAGTTCGAGTTTTCGTAAGAGATCCTC
The DNA here is from genome assembly GCA_903825945.1 of uncultured Actinomycetes bacterium. Lineage (GTDB taxonomy): Bacteria > Actinomycetota > Actinomycetes > Nanopelagicales > Nanopelagicaceae > PALSA-747. The sequence continues at coordinate 5,879 of CAIKCJ010000024.1, forward strand.
AGAAAATCGCGGGCCTTGCCTGGGTCGATAGCGTAGAAGTGGCAGTGGGCGATGCCAATGATGTAGTTGCCACCGCTGAAGCTTTACGCGGCGTTCATACTGTGTTTTATCTGTTGCATTCAATCAACGCTGCGACCCATTTTGAAAAAGTTGAAGAGCAGATGGCTGCAACATTTGCTCATGCAGCCCGACTTTCCAATGTGAGCCAAATTGTTTACTTGGGCGGTATTGCTAATGATGCACGCCAAAGCCAGCATTTAGAGTCGCGTGCCAATACCGGCAAACGTTTGGGATTTGGAGTTGTGCCGGTACTCGAACTCAGAGCTGGCATCATCATTGGCTCTGGATCTGCCTCTTTCGAGATGGTCAGACACATCACGCACAGACTTCCGGTGATGATTACTCCCAAATGGGTGACAAATCGAATTCAACCCATCGCAATTCGCGATGTGCTCTACTATCTCAGCCAGGCGGCGAAACTACCCCAGCCGGTTTCAGGAATTTTTGATATCGGTGGTCCCGAGGTTTTGACCTACGAGATGCTGATGAAGAAATTTGCTCACGTAGCGGGATTGCGCAAACGAACCATTATTAAAATTCCAGTTCTCACCCCAGGGTTTTCAAGCTTGTGGATTGGACTCGTGACGCCAGTTCCGACCTCACTTGCAAAGCCACTGGTCGGCTCACTCATCAACGAAGTAGTGGCTGATCCGAGCAAGAGCATTGCTGCCATTATTCCACCACCACCAGAGGGGCTCCTGCCTATCTCGACTGCATTTTCATTAGCGCTCGAACAAGTCTCGTCTCACTTAGTGCAGACGCGCTGGTCGGATGCAGGGCTGTACATGCCACCGTGGCAGAAGACTCAAGGAGATCCAGCATGGTCTGGAACAGCCGAGTATTACGACGAACGAGTTGTTGAGACGGATGCAACGCTTGAATCGTTATGGCTAGCGGTCGAAAAAATTGGCGGTGCGCACGGTTGGTATGGATCAGATTTGCTCTGGTGGATTCGTGGATTCATGGATCGCTTTATCGGCGGGGTGGGTTTGCGACGTGGTCGCCGCGATCCAGATTTCTTACGCCAAGGAGAGAGTTTAGATTTCTGGAGAGTCGAGGTCCTTAAGCGTCATGAGCAACTCACACTTATTGCCGAGATGATTCTGCCCGGCAAGGCGTGGCTCAATTTTAAAATTGATGAAGTGAAAATAGATGGGAGGGTGGCGCGTCGACTTACGCAACGTGCGACCTTCCAACCTAAGGGGCTGGGCGGGCATCTGTACTGGGCTGCGGTATTCCCATTCCACGGATTTATCTTCCCGACGATGGCCAAGAACATTGCCAAAGAAGCAGAACGACTCGATGCTTTAGATAACTCTAGATAACTCTAGATAACTCTAGATAACGCTAAATAACTCTCGATCATGACTCCAGAGACTCATCATCGTGTCGTGAGTCGAAATGCCCGATTTGTCAGTGCCTTCTCTTAGTATTCGGGACATGGAAAGCACTTCACCTGCTGGTCTACCCGCTCAAGAATTTAGCGAATTTAGCGCTGAGCTCTCTGGACTGACGGAGCTAGAAATTCGCATCTTGGATTTTGAACGTCAATGGTGGCGTTATGCCGGTGCCAAGGAGTCCTCAATCAAGGAGCTCTTTGATCTCACCCCTCCTAAGTACTACCAGCTCCTCAATAACCTCATCGATCGCCCAGAAGCCCTGGTGGCAGCCCCGATGCTGGTTAAGCGCCTTCGTCGACTTCGCGAGGCTCGCACGACCACTCGCTCTTCAGGCTTCGCGCTCTCCTAAGCCGCTTTAGCCTGCAACACCCTGCAACACCCTGGAACACCCTGATTTCTCCTCGGGTCGATTTTAAATTTTGCCCTAACTCCCGCCTCAGGCTAGATTTGGCATTAGCACTCTCGGAGTGCGATTGCTAGTTTTCAAGCAAGAGATGAATTAAAGGGAGTCAACACCATGGCAAAGATGATCGCCTTCAATGAAGAGGCCCGTCGCGGACTAGAGCGCGGAATGAACGTACTCGCTGATGCAGTCAAGGTAACCCTTGGGCCCCGAGGACGAAATGTAGTTCTTGAAAAGAAGTGGGGCGCACCCACAATCACAAACGATGGCGTCTCCATCGCTAAGGAGATCGAGCTCGATGATCCTTGGGAAAAAATCGGCGCAGATTTAGTCAAGGAAGTCGCGAAGAAGACAGATGATGTCGCTGGCGATGGAACAACTACAGCTACTGTTTTGGCGCAAGCTCTCGTTCGCGAAGGTCTTCGCAACGTTGCAGCTGGAGCTAACCCAATGGCACTTAAGCGCGGCATCGAGAAGGCTGTAGAAGCCATCTCTGCTCAGCTTCAAGCAAATTCAAAGAACGTAGACACAAAAGAGCAGATCGCTGCAACGGCATCTATCTCTGCAGCTGATACAACCATCGGCGAGATGATCGCAGAAGCGATGGATAAGGTCGGCAAAGAAGGCGTTATTACTGTTGAAGAGAGCAATACCTTTGGTCTCGAGCTCGAGCTCACCGAAGGTATGCGCTTTGATAAGGGATATATCTCGCCATACTTCACCACCGATTCAGATCGCATGGAGGCTGTTTTAGAAGATCCTTATCTCCTCATTACAAGCTCAAAGATCACCAACATCAAAGATCTATTGCCTATCCTTGAAAAAGTTATGCAATCAGGAAAGCCACTTCTTATTTTGGCTGAAGATGTTGAGGGCGAAGCGCTTGCAACACTCGTTGTAAACAAGATTCGCGGAACCTTCCGCTCTGTTGCTGTTAAGGCTCCAGGCTTTGGAGATCGTCGCAAGGCAATGTTGCAAGATATTGCAATCTTGACTGGCGCTACCGTTATTGCTGAAGAAGTTGGTCTCAAACTAGAGGCTGCAACAATGGATCTACTTGGTCGCGCTCGCAAAGTTGTTGTGGGCAAGGAAGAGACAACAATCGTTGAAGGTGCTGGCGACGCAGAGCAGATCAAGGGACGCGTCAATCAGATCCGCAGCGAGATCGAAAAGAGCGATTCTGATTACGATCGCGAGAAGCTACAAGAGCGTCTTGCAAAGCTTGCTGGCGGCGTAGCTGTTATCAAGGCTGGCGCTGCAACAGAAGTTGAGTTGAAGGAGCGCAAGCACCGCATCGAAGATGCAGTGCGTAACGCTAAGGCAGCTGTCGAAGAAGGTATCGTCGCTGGCGGCGGAGTAGCACTCTTGCAGGCAGGAAGCGTCGCACTCGCAAAGCTTTCACTGTCAGGTGATGAAGCAACCGGCGCTCGTATCGTCGAGTTCGCAATCGAAGCTCCACTCAAGCAGATCGCCATCAATGCCGGACTTGAAGGCGGAGTAGTCGTCGAGAAGGTTCGCAATTTGGAATCTGGCTTTGGTCTCAACGCTGCTACAGGTGAATATGTAGACATGATCAAGGAAGGCATCATCGATCCTGCCAAGGTCACACGTTCTGCCCTTCAGAATGCTGCATCGATCGCAGCGCTCTTCTTGACCACCGAAGCTGTTATTACAGATAAGCCAGAACCTAAGACTGCTGCGGCACCAAACCCTGGTGGAGATATGGACTTCTAATAGTCCTAACTGGCAGGAGAAAATCCCGCGTAAAAAGCCCTCGATTTCTTCGGGGGCTTTTTTGCGCCTACGATTAGCCTATGAGCACCGTTGCTGATTCTGTCCGGGATCCTTTGCGCGCCCTCGAGCTTGCTCGGGCAGCAGCAGTAGAAGACTCTCATAGCGAGGCTTTTGTCGGCGAGCTTGTCTCTGTCGATGTCGATACCTCGGCCGATAACGATGCAGAAGCTCGTATCGCAACGTACCTCTTTGAATCGGTGCTGCCTGGGTATCACGGATGGCGTTGGGCGGTTACTGTCGCAAAAGTAGATAACGATGCAACCCCAACAATTTGCGATGTTGTTCTACTTCCTGGCTCGCAATCTCTTATAGCCCCAGAGTGGATTCCTTATAAAGATCGCATCCTTCCAGGCGATGTTGGCGTAGGTGACATTGTCCCAACGTCAAGTGATGATCCACGATTGATTCCTGGATTTGCGACTCTGCCTGGCGATGAAGATTTGGATCTCCTTGATCTCCTTGATCTCAATGAGCTCTTCGAGTTTGGCCTAGGTCGTGCTCGCGTACTTTCGATCGAAGGTCGCGATCAAGCCGCAAAGCGTTGGTATGAGGGTGATCGAGGACCTAATACTCCAATCGCTCAGTACGCCCCTAAGTCATGTCTTTCATGTGGATTTTTCATTCCCATCGCAGGTTCGCTGCGATCGGCATTTGGAGTCTGTGCCAATGCGCTAGCACCAGATGATGCACGCGTAGTTTCGATTGATCATGGTTGCGGAGCACACTCCGAAGCACTGATAGTCACAGAGTAAATAAGAGAAAGACAGGAGTTCACAATGCCTCTAGGTCACGTTAAGTGGTTCAGCCTTGAAAAGGGTTTTGGATTTATTGCATCTGATGAAGGCGAAGATGTTTATCTCGCTGCTTCTGCGCTTCCTGCTGGAGTTACATCCGTTAAGCCAGGTACAAAATTAGATTTCAGTCTTGCCGAAGGTCGCAAAGGCCCGCAGGCACTTTCAGTGCGCATCATCGAACAACCTGCTTCTGTTGTTGCCAATACGCGCATCAAAGCTGATGATCTCGCAACGATTATTGAAGACAGCATCAAGATGCTCGACAAGGTCGGAAATGGTTTGCGCCACAATCGCTATCCAACAGGTCCTGAGGCGGAACGTTTGGCAAAGGTCCTTCGCGGAATAGCAGCGCAGATCGAAGGTTAGTTTTTATTACCCGCTTGTGATTTCGCGATCTTCGCTAGACGACGTTTGATGTCAAGCACGCCAACTAATCCAAAGAGCAGGCCAACAACGCAGATCCAGATTGCTTCTGCATGAGCTCCTCGCACAACCTCAATAACGAGGGCGATCGCCCATGCTCCAGTGCCAAGCACCACTGCGCGCATAGTTTCTTTCACAGAGAAGATCATACTTCCCGGTCGCTAGACTGAGGGTATGTCGTTGAAGTCAGAGAAGATGGGTTCGCTGCGATCCTTCAAACATCGCAATTTCCGACTCTTCTTCTTTGCAAATCTCATCTCCAATACCGGAACATGGGCGCAGCGCGTTGCTCAGGATTGGCTTGTTGTTACCGATCTGCATCGTGGCGGCTCAGAGCTGGGCTTTGTTACTGGCCTACAATTCCTGCCAAGCCTGCTTCTCAGCCTCTATGCCGGAGCGCTTGCCGATCGATTAGATAAGCGCAAGCTCTTGATCCTGACAAATACTGGTGGTGGCCTAACTGCAGCAATTCTTGGTTGGCTCACCATCAGTCACCGAGTCACAATTTCTGAAGTCTGCCTCTTGGCTTTTTCTCTCGGCGCCTTTGGTGCACTTGATGCTCCAGTCCGGCAATCATTTACCTCAGAGCTCGTAGGCAAGAGCGATATCGCAAATGCGGTGAGCTTGAATTCGGCTAACTTCAATTTAGGTCGACTCGTTGGTCCGGCCATCTCTGGGCTTCTCATCGCAGCATTCCATACTGGTCCATCGTTCTTACTCAACGCAGCCTCATTTGTTTTCGTTGTAATCGCGCTATTGCTCATGCGCACACACGAACTTCAACGCAGCACGACAGAGAAAAAGCATCAGAAAATTCGTGAAGGTATTGCTTATATAAGAAGCCGTGGCGATCTCGTAGCTCTGATCACAACCGTATTTTTTGCTTCCACATTTGGCCTAAATTTCCAGATCTTTAACGCCCTTATCTCGACCAAGATTTTTCACAAGAACGCTGGCGCCTTTGGGCTCTTAGGATCTGTGCTTGCCATCGGCTCGTTATCTGCAGCGATTGTCTCTACGCGTTTAGACCAAAAGCGCAGACCCTTATTTATCATGAGCTTTGCTGGCGTCTTTGGAATTTCACTCGCCATAACGTCGATAATGCCGACCTATCTTACGTATGCGATTTCTCTTCCCTTTGCAGGATTTTTAGCGCTCACGACCATGATCTCTGCCAATACGTATGTGCAGACAACGACACCACAAGAGTTGCGTGGTCGGGTCATGGGCTTTTATCTCTTTGTTTTCTTGGGCAGCTCGCCAGTAGGTTCACCATTTATTGGTTGGCTCAGTGATGCCATAGGGATTCGCGAAACGATCGCAGTGTGTGGCGCAATCACAACAATTGGCGCGATTGTTACTTACTTCTTTATGCGTGAGCGCTTGTCTCAGCATAAATACGTCGCCTAATTATTTGTGAATGTTTCCAAGCAGAATAAGTGCGCCGATTCCCACTAATGCGAAAATCGTGACAATGCGGCGAACTTTGTAGCTCATTAGTTACTTGGACATCTCTGCAACAACATAGTCAATCGCAGCAGTAAGTAGCTGGACATCGGAAGGCTCGATTGCAGGGAACATGCCAATACGCAACTGATTCTTGCCAAGTTTGCGATAAGGCTCGGTATCTACGATGCCATTAGCGCGTAGTACTTTTGCAATGGTGAGTGCATCGATTGAGTCATCGAAGTTGATTGTTCCGACAACACGAGAGCGCATTGCAGGATCTGTAACAAATGGGGTTGTGTAACTAGTTGATTCTGCCCATGAGTAGAGGTGCTCTGCTGATGCCGCACTGCGTGCCGCCGCAAATGGAAGTCCACCATTCGCGTTCATCCACTTGATCTGCTCATTGAGCAAGATAAGTGTGGTGAGAGCTGGAGTGTTGTACGTCTGATCCAAGCGAGAGTTTTCAATCGCAATCGAGAGATCAAAGAATGCGGGAATCCAACGGCCACTTGCTTTAATTTTCTCAACGCGAGCGAGAGCTGCAGGGCTCATGATTGCAATCCAGAGTCCGCCATCGGAAGCAAAGGACTTCTGAGGAGCAAAGTAATAGACATCGCTCTCGGTGATATCAACATGCAAACCACCAGCGGCACTTGTTGCATCGACGAGGACGAGCGCGCCATCACTTCCTGCAGGTCGCAACACTGGGGCAGCTACACCGGTGCTTGTTTCGTTGTGAGTGAGCGCATAAACATCCACGCCCGATTCAACTTTAGCGACCGGGTGGAATCCAGGTTCTGACTTGTTCACTGTTGGCTCAGCAAGGAATGGTGCCTCACTGACTGCGCTAGCGAATTTTGATGAGAACTCACCGAAAACTAAGTGCTGTGATTTTTCTTCGATCAAATTAAATGTTGCGATATCCCAAAATGCAGTTGAGCCACCGTTGCCGAGCACAACTTCATATCCTTCAGGCAGGGAGAAGAGTGAGCGCAATCCTGTGCGAATTTCTTTGACAACGTTCTTTACTGGAGCTTGGCGGTGTGAAGTTCCCAAAATTGCACCAGCGCTACCAGTGAGTGCTGCGAGCGCTTCTGGACGAATCTTTGATGGACCGCAACCAAAGCGACCGTCGCGAGGCTTGAGATTGTCTGGGATGATAATTTCGCCGTGAGATGCCTGAATTGTCATAGGGTAAAGATTACGGGTAGAGGCGACCGATCTCCCAACTGGCCTCATCGTGCGGGTTGCGTATGAAAATTAAGCGGTCATGAAGGCGCGAATAGCGCCCCTGCCAGAATTCGATGGAGGTTGGGCGCACGGCATACCCACCCCAATGTGGGGGTGTTGGAACGCGAGAGCCTTCGGGATATTTGGCTGCAAATTCTTGGTAGGCCGCTTCGAGAACTTCCCGCGACGCTAGCTCTTCGGATTGCGAACTTGCCCAGGCGCCAATCTGACTGCCCCATGGTCGGGATGCAAAGTACTCATCGGTGATCTCTCGAGAGACAGGAGTGGCTACGCCCTTGATTGCTACCTGGCGTTCCATCGCATACCAAGGAAATAGAAGAGCGACATGTGGATTGACTTGGATTTGTCGCCCCTTTGTCGAGTGATAGTTGGTAAAGAAGGTGAGGTTTTCGCCATCAATGTCTTTGAGTAAGACGGTGCGCGAAGCGGGGCGGACATTGCCGGCAAGGTCGCCCTCGATCGTCGAAAGGACCATGGCGTTAGCCTCGACGATGTAGGGGTTGAGGGCAGCTTCGGCTAACCAGCGACTGAACTGCTCAATGGGGTCGCTATGGAGCGCGCTTTCATGCAACCCCGCCTCTCCGTAGGAGCGGCGCATATCTCGGATGTTCTGGGAGGTCGAAGCTGCATCTGTGCTCATAGGTGTATCTAACGTCACTTTTTCTCTGAGCGCTATTTATGAAAAGGGGGTGGAAGGCAAGCGCGCCACCCTACAGAATAGGCACACCAGAAACCGTACTGCGCCCCACCTATGGAGGATTTTCCCGTGAGCGATGATTTCAAGCCAGGCCTAGAAGGCGTTATTGCTTTTGAGTCGACCATTGCCGAGCCGGATAAGGAAGGTAGCGCACTTCGCTATCGCGGCGTAGATATTGAAGACCTCGTAGGTCGTGTGACTTTCGGAAATGTATGGGGACTTCTGGTTGATGATGAATTCAACCCTGGCCTTCCACCTGCAGAGCCATTCCCACTGCCTGTGCACTCAGGTGACGTTCGCGTCGATGTTCAATCCGCGATCGCAATGCTTGCGCCAGCATGGGGCTTTAAGCCACTTCTAGATATTTCAGATGAAGAAGCTCGCTCAAATCTTGCTCGCACTTCTGTCATGGTTCTTTCATATGTAGCTCAAGCAGCTCGTGGAGTTATCGAGCCACCAGTTCCACAATCAGAGATTGATAAGGCTCATACTGTTGTAGAGCGCATGATGACTCGTTGGCGCGGAGAGCCTGATCCACTTCACGTCCGTGCGATCGATGCTTACTTTGTTTCAGCTGCAGAGCATGGAATGAACGCTTCTACATTTACTGCACGCGTTATCGCATCAACAGGTGCTGATGTCGCTGCATCCCTCTCTGGTGCTATCGGCGCAATGTCTGGCCCACTTCATGGTGGCGCGCCAGCACGCGTACTAAGCATGATTGAAGGCGTAGAGCAGATGGGCGATGCACGTGCATACGTCAAGGGAATTATGGATCGCGGCGAGCGTTTGATGGGCTTTGGTCACCGCGTCTATCGCGCAGAAGATCCACGTGCGCGCACACTTCGCCGCACTGCTAAAGAACTCAACGCACCTCGATACGAAGTTGCGCTCGCTCTTGAGCAGGCAGCACTTGCAGAGTTGCAAGAGCGCCATCCAGAGCGCGTACTCGAAACAAATGTGGAGTTCTGGGCTGCAATCGTTCTTGATTTCGCACAAGTGCCTGCACCACTCTTCACTTCTATGTTTACAGCGGCCCGCACTGCTGGTTGGTCTGCGCATATCTTGGAGCAAAAGCGCACTGGTCGCCTGATCCGTCCTTCGGCTCGCTACATTGGCCCTGGCCCACGTAAGCCACAGGATGTTAAGGGCTGGGACGCAAGCGTTTCAGGTCTACATAATTAATTTCTCATTCCGAAGTTTTGCTTTAGTAATTGCCGACGGAGGAAACTGTGGCCACGCGTTCACTCTTCTGGTTTAGACGTGATCTGCGGTTACAGGACAACCCTGCGCTTCTCGCTGCGTTAGATGCTGGCGAAGATTGCTTAGCGCTCTTCGTGATGGACCTAGATATCGCAGAACGCTCTGGTCCGTATCGTCGTGCCTATCTTGCAGATTCTTTACATGAATTAGATGCTGCGCTCGGCGGCAAGCTCGCAGTCAGTAACGGTCGGGCAAGTGAAGTTATCCCCGATGTTATTAGTCGGTATGAGATTACATCTGTGCATGCGGCGCAATCCTTTGCTCCATATGGAGTTGCAGATGAAGCTGCGCTTGCACAGCAGGGCATTGATATCGAATTTACGGGCTCGGGATATGCAGTGGCACCCGGTCGAGTGCGCAAACCAGATGGAACCAACTATCGCGTGTACACGCCTTTCTTTCGTGCGTGGATGACGCATGGCTGGCGAGCACCTGTTGCGGCACCCAAGGCGCCCAAATTTGTAACGCCGAAAGCCAGCGATCGTTCGATTCCTGATTGGCAATCACCTGTGGGTGGTGCCCTTCAGAAAGCAGGAGAAGCCGCTGCGCATACAAGCTTCGAGAGCTTCATCAAAAGCGGTCTTGATTCCTATGATGTAAATCGAAATATTCCGGGCATTGCCGGGACCAGTCGCTTAAGTCCGCATTTGCGTTGGGGCGAGATTCATCCACGCACAATATTGTCCAAACTCAACCAGAGCAGCGCCCATGAGGTATTTCGCAAAGAGATTGCGTGGCGCGAATTTTATGCTGATGTGCTTCATCATTACCCCCACACTGATACTGGGTATTACGCACCACAATATGAAGCGATGCGATACGACGAGCCTGGCGCGAAATTTATAGCGTGGAAAGAAGGCAAGACCGGCTATCCAATAGTCGATGCTGCGATGCGCCAACTAGTTGTCGAAGGATGGATGCACAATCGATCTCGAATGATTGTTGCCTCCTTCTTGGTAAAGGATCTGCACGTTGAGTGGCAGCACGGTGCAAGCCATTTCATGAATTATTTGATTGATAACGATGTCGCGTCTAATTCTCATGGCTGGCAATGGACTGCAGGATGTGGAACTGATGCCTCGCCGTACTATCGCGTCTTTAATCCCGTTGAGCAGGGCAAGCGATTTGATCCTGATGGGGATTACATTCGTAAATATGTGCCAGAGCTAGGGCATCTGCCTGGAGCAGATATTCACGAACCATGGACGCTCCTCGATGGATTGAGCCATGGATATTGTGAACGAATCGTTGATCATGCGACCGAGCGCCTGGAATCCCTTGCACGCCTTGAGGAGATCAAGGCCGCCAAAGAACTACCCCCAAACCAGCGCGCTTAGCTTCATACATAGCGCCGTCGGCTCGGCGCATAAGTTCGGGCTGCCCATCATTGATGACACGGCCAATGCTGATATCGACTTTTATCGATGAGCCCGCGATCATAAATGGATAACTCAGCGCTGCGCGTAACGATTGCGCTACCTCGAGACCGTAATACGGTTGACCAAAGACAAGTACTCCAAATTCATCTCCACCTAAGCGTGCAAGAAGTGATTCTTTGGTGAGTACTCGCTCGAATCGGAGCGCAATTGCTTTGAGTAATTGATCGCCGACTCCGTGGCCCAACGTGTCATTAACGTTCTTAAATCCATCTAGGTCCATCAGAAGAAGCGAACCTTCTTGGCTTCCCAACAGCTCTAACTCACTCAAGAATCTGCGCCTATTAGCAAGACCTGTGAGCTCATCTGTGCGAGCTAACTCGCGATCAGCGATTGCCAACCTCGCTCCGCGAAGAGCGAGGGCCATTCGGATGAATGAGAGTGCAATGGTTGCCAGTGCTGGGATCAAAGCGAAGACTGGAATAACGTTGTGTTTGATTGCTGCCACACCCAAAACGACGGAGGTGAAGACCAGCGCGATTGTTGCCGCAAATCCACTCACTCGATCGTTGAGTTCATCTTCGCCACCGCGATGCCAGAGCGCCTCTGCGATGATGATCAGGCCCAATAGCCAGCCATCGTCCATGAGTGAAGCAAATGAATATCCAGAGGTAGCAGATCTCCACAAAAAGATGAGATCTGTTGCAGTGAAAATTGCAATGCCAAGTAGGAGAAGGAGTGATCGAAGTGCTTTGCGTTGCAGGAATACAACCACGATCCCCATCGCTAGTAAGACGATATCTCCGATTGGATACAAGATCGAGAGAAAGACAGTTGAGGCACTGCCAGCAAAATGGAGCATCGCAGTTTTTAGGAAAATAGCTGCAATCATCGATGATGTTCCGCAGATAATGATGATGACATCGAGCAATTCAAGTGAAGCAAATTTCTTTCGTGCCGTGAGGGCTCTGAGAAACCCAAAAAGCACCAATGGGTAGAAGATCGAGTAGGCAATATCGGAGAGATTGGGCCAGAGCAGATAGGTTGAAAATGAGTTCCAGCTAGAGATAGTCGACGCGCAGGACCAGAGAAAAATAGCTAGGGCAATGCTGCTACTCGCTAACCGATCATTAAAGAGCGGGGCTTTTACGGCAATCAGAGCCGCAACGAAGCCGATGAGATTAAAGAGAATTACGTCGCTGATCACAGTCGGGGTAGGAAAAATTAGGCGAATTCCCAGATGGAGAGCGAGAAGACAGAGCGCCAATAAACGAAGCTTTAGGTATCGTGCTTCTGTGCCGATGGCACTAAAAACCATCCGCTTCATTATGTAAGGTTAGTCGCAAGTACTGCTTGTGACCAGACAACGACAACGAGAGAGGCCCAACCATGACCGAGAAGAGTATTTCGCGCAGAGGTGCAATCTGTGGAGTTGTTCTAGCTTCATTAGGGCTGGCGATGGATTTCGCTCCCGATGCGGCGCAAGCTGCTGCAGGCATCTCAACTCTCAAGAATGGCAAACTCCAAATTGCTTTGGCACAGAACAAGGTGCTCTCCAAAGTTGGTGGAAGTGTGATCGTTGGATTAAGTGATGGTTCCGAGTTGGCAGTAGTTCGCGTTGCCTCTGGAGTTAATGGCTTCGCCGCTTTGAGTCTGACCTGCCCACACAATGGCGCAACAGTGATGCAACAAGGCAATGACTGGATCTGCCCAGCCCATGGTTCTGAATTTACATTGTCAGGAAAACTACTTCGCGGCCCGGCTAGACAAGCATTGAGTGCTTATCCATTAGCCGCGACCGCGAAGTATCTAACTATTGGTTAAAACTATTGGTTAATAAGTAAAGCTTTATTCTTAAAGACCAGCCTTACATGCCGCAGCAAGTGACTTCGTAGCAGTCGCCAAAGTTGCCTTTGCGATTGCGCTTCCGCCGCCAGGACCTGTCAAGGTCGCGAGCTGGGAGTTCAAGGTTGTGAGATTGGTCTGAGCGTTTGTTACCGAAGTATTCAAAATGTTCTGCTCATGAGTTAAGACCTGGATCAAACCTGAACGCTGTGTGATAGCGGTCTGCCATGCAGTCTTATCTGCCAGCGCAGTTGCGGCTGCATAAGCAGCTTGGTCTGCTGCAAGTTTTGCCTGCAGCGCTGTGATTGCAGCAGCAAGGCCTGTTGCATAAATCTTGGTTTTTGTACTCTGATCAGTGGAGATGAAGTATTGCTTTGCGTTTGCGGCAGCCAGTGAAGTCTGCGCATTTGTTAACTCACTCTGATTTGCTGCAATTGCTGTTTGGAGTTGAGAAAGAACTCCAGCGCTTGTTGTGTTAGCAGTCTGCGCTACTTTGAATGTTGATCCTTGGTTGATGCAGTTAGAGGTCAACCAGACAAGCTTCATGCTTGTTGGGGTTACAGGGTTGGTGCCACATGTATATGTGGTGGCGCCACTCTTGGACTTAGCTCCAGCAACTGAACATGCGGCGCCTTGCTTAACGCTGGCTGCCTGCGCAGGTGCGATGCTGACGATTGCAGTTCCAGAAAGAAGGGCTGCTGCTAGAACAGCACCGAGCGCCTTCTTGGTTGTGAACTTTATGGACATCGAAATCCTCCTGAGTGATCTTTTTGTAACTAGCTACCAATGGGGCTAATAGTTCAATTCTAGAGCGAGAGGCGTGCGAGTAGGCGTATTTCACAGTTTCAGAGCGGTGAAAATACTGTGAATCCCTGCGAAAAGTGGCTTTTCTAGCGGTATCTATAAGATTGAGCCAATCATCTGGCCAGCGGGTAGGTGACGCAGGTCCCAGTAGCTCAGTGGATAGAGCAACCGCCTCCTAAGCGGTAGGTCGTCGGTTCAACTCCGATCTGGGACACCATTTCAGGAACCCCGCCGTTAACTCAATCTCGTGAGAGAGAC
>CAIKCJ010000025.1 GCA_903825945.1 uncultured Actinomycetes bacterium
AAATACCCGATCCCAGCCAGAAATCAACGGTGATTTCATACTCTCCTGAGACAGAAACCGCTTCATTGCCGGCATCACAAAAGCGATCTTCCATGCCTTCGAATCTAACCCGCTAGTTGTCGTAGCGATCACAGGAGCGGTCATCCCAATCTTCTCTGACCCAGAGTTACCGCGAGAGATGTATTGAAAGAGCGAACCAAATGCACCCTGGCTAGCATCGCTATAGCTCGCATCACTCTCTACTTCTGCGACCGAACACACGGCGTAACGACGTAACTCAAAGCCTTTGAACTCGTTTAAGAGTTCGTACTTTTGACGCTCGGTCACGACTTCTCGATTCTCAATTCAGCTAGCCAGTATGGCTTCGTAAATATCAGGTTGCTCCTACTCAGTCGATGCCAATGCCAGTCGTATGAACATTCTCCGAGAGCTTCTTGAGACTCGCAGCAAGCAGATCAATTCAGAGTAGGCTCGCCACATAAGCAAGAGAGAAGCGGTGGAGCATGATTGAGGTAAGAGAACTTTCAAAGGTCTATGGCGATACCAAAGCCGTGGACAACGTCAGTTTTACAGTCAAGACCGGAGTAGTCACCGGATTCCTCGGACCAAACGGCGCAGGCAAATCCACGACGATGCGAATGATCTTGGGCCTTGATAAGCCCACACATGGCGATGTCTTGATTAACGGCCAACGTTATGTTGATTCTCGCACGCCGCTCTCACTTCTTGGCAGTCTGCTTGAAGCAAAGTCGGTCGATAAAGGACGTTCTGCTTACAACCACTTGCGCGCAGTTGGCGCCACGATGGGAATCGGCAAGACCCGCATCAATGAAGTAATCGAGATGGTTGGCCTCGAGAGCGTAAAAAAGAAGAACGCCGCCAAGTTCTCACTCGGTATGTCCCAACGCTTAGGTATCGCAACAGCGTTGCTTGGCGATCCAGAGATCCTTGTACTCGATGAACCGGTTAATGGTCTTGATCCCGATGGCATCATGTGGATCCGCAATTTACTCAAGGATCTTGCGCGCCAAGGCCGCACCATCTTTCTCTCATCACACCTGATGAGCGAGATGGAGCTCACCGCAGAACACTTGATTGTCATCGGCAAAGGCAAGATTCTGGCCGATATGTCGATGCATGAGTTCATCTCCCGCTCCTCCCAAAATTATGTGCAAGTCGTCTCACCACAGGCCGATTCATTTGTGAGCGTTTTAACCTCAAATGGCGGCATCATCCGTACACGCGATAAGAATTCGATCGAAGTTTCGGCGTTGAGCTCAGCAACCGTGGGCGATCTCGCGCTAGCCAACCAGATCGCGCTCCACCAATTAGCAGATGTTGCACCGTCACTTGAAAGCGCCTTTATGGAGCTGACCGAGGATCAAGTAAGTTTCCATGGACACAATGCGGAGGAGTCAAAGTGAGCACAGTGAATCCAGTCAATCAAGAAAAATCATCGAGCTACACCAGCCGCTTTCGTGACAATAAGCTGACCTTCCTTCGCGTCACCAATTCCGAATGGATTAAGTTCCGTTCAATTCGTTCCAACTGGATCACACTCGCTCTGACCTTTCTGGTAATTGTCGGCTTCGGTATTTTAAGCGCCTCAATCAATCGCGGTGGCGGTGGCGGAGGTGGCGAAGTCCGATCACCCTTTGATCGTGTTCTCACCGGAGTTAATCTCTCAGTGTTGATCATTGCGGTATTCGGCGGCGTCTTTGGTGCACGCGAGTACGGCAGCGGCATGATTAAGAGTTCTTTTAGTGCAGTGCCACGTCGTTTGCCAGTCTTCTTCAACAAGATCATCCTCTTTAGCAAAGCTGTTTTCCCAACGCTTTTAATCGCGGTCTTCCTCGCCTTCACAATTGGCACCAGCATTCTCAAGCACAATGGCACCGCAGTCCCCAAGCTCGGGGATCCATTTATTCTGCGCGCCTTGCTCGGTAACATCTTCTATGTCCTTGGGCTTGGCTTAATCGGATTGTCGGTTGGCATCTTGGTCCGCCAGACGGCGGTCGCAATCGCTATCACTGTAGGTGGAGTGCTCTTCTTGCCCGCTTTACTTGGAGCGGTCTTACCAAATAGCTGGCACAAAGCCTTGGAGTATCTGCCATCAAACGCTGGCGGGGCTTTCACCGCCCCCAACGGCGTGAGCATCAACTCACTCTCACCTACCACCGGTGGCATTGTCTTTATTGCCTGGATCATTGGAGTCTTCGCGCTCACTAGCTTCTCGCTAGTAAAGCGGGATGTTTAGGAAAAAGGAGTAATGGCCTTAGCTTTGGGGTTGAGAGAATTTCGCTTTTGTTGAGCTAAGGCAGTTACCAAGGGTAAAGATTTGGCCGGAACCGATGAGCGTTTGAAAAACGAGCGCACACTCCTCTGGAATGAGTAGCTGAAACACTCCAACGCCTGGGCTCACGACTTGGCAGCACCTTCGTAGATGGTGGTGTCCACCTACGCTTCGGTACCCGCAACTTCACACTGCCTCTTCAAAACCCGCTACTTCCATTAAGTCTGCTCCACTGGTTGCAGTTACTGCTGGAAAGCTTGTTGCCACAGACATCAAAGCACTTCCTAAATCACAAGCAATTGCTGCTTCGATTGTCATCCAAGGAAAGTCAGTTTCGCTTGGTTCTTTTAAAACTACATCGAGCGGCTCGCTTCAGTTGCCAGGACTAGATCTCAAAAGCCCTGGAACGTACACAGTTGCATTGAAAACTTCAAAAGGAACCACCTACTTTGTGAAGTTGGTAGTCAAAGCTACTGCGTAATTGGCGCAGCCACGACTTTAAATCTCACCCGATTGAGCTCAACTCCATTAACTTCGCATGTGAAGACGTAAGAGTCCAAACGAATAATGGGCAGATTCGGGATATTAAAGCCCACGTTAAGAAGCTGTGGCTCACCACTATCTAGGCCATTTGGGCGACCTAAGTTGAAGGTCATCTCGGCCTTAAATGGACCAAATGTCTCTGGACCTGTTGGGAGCAGGACATCCTGGCCATCGATATCTCTAAGGAAAATAGCGAGTTTGTGCTCAATATTGGTCTCATCCCAGCCGACGCTGATGCTGACAGCCAGCCCGATGTTGATAAGCCAAGGCGATGGAATATTGAGCGGAACAGTGACGCGATCGATGCCACCACCTTGTAGGTAGAGCAAGCCATTGGGGGTTTCTACGTGATTGCAAAGGATTGCGCTGAGTTCCATTGTTAAAGAGTAGCGGGTGGGAATCGGTATTCCTAGGTGTTGTGTTGCGAACCGAAGAAATGCCAACCCAGCCACCACCAGATAACGATCAGAGTAAGTCGAGTTGTGGGATGAGCCAATGAAAGTCGCAGGATCTTTGAAAACGGCGCGTACTTGTTGGCATGAAAATGTGAATAGAGCGCAAAGAGTGCGGCAGCGAGCAAGAAGCCCGCGTAAACCCAACTAGTCGAGATGTGCATCTGGCGATTCCGGTGGTGTGCTCTGTTTGAACATCAATACATATCCGACCGCCGCAAAGCAGGCAACGAAAAAGATTCGCCCCTCGGTGTGAAAGAGCATCGGGCTTGCGAGATCTGAGATGGTGGGGAATTTGTTGCCCCACTGCTTGTGAGTCTCTAATACGTAGCTGACCATCTCCCAGACGCTGCAGAGCGCTGCGATCAGTGCGTAGACCACGCGACTTCGCACAAGTGATTGGTGCGTCTTCTGCGACTTATCAACCTGAGTTATAGCGGTGCGCTTTCCAAAGAGAAGGATGAGCGCGAAGAGAAACATTGCCAGCAGTTGTGGCCTGGTATGGATACGCGAGAGCGCGGCTATGACTGAAGCAATTGCGAGGATTACTGCTGATGCAAGGCGCGGAATCTTGAGTGTAAATCGCTCTGGATAAAATCGATTAGCTATGAGAAATAGTGCACCAAACCCAAAGATCACGCCATCATCAGGGGCGCCGCGATAGAACTGAAAGCCACCGGCGATCAGCAAGACACCGCTCCATAGCGTGAGCTCTAACTGATTACTGAACACAGTCTTATTTCACCTGAGGTGGCTGCGTGAGGGAGACATCCGGGGTCTTCAAAAAGATAGATGGGATTGTGAGAGTAAAGAGAGCCACCAACATAATGGCACCAGACTCCGCTTGGGTGAGGATTCCGTTGGCCACACCGAGAGTAACAGCAGCGGCAGGTATGCCTAATTGACCACTTGCAAGCAAGATATTGGTGAGTGGTTGTTTGAAAAAGAGTGCCGGAGCATGTGCTGCGAGCGCTGCGAGGATAAGAAGCAGCGCGAGTAAGAGAGCGCTGTGTGAATGAAATGTCGTACGGATATTGATCGATGCACCAAGCCAAATAAAGTAGAGCGGCGCGAATAGTCCATCGCTGACACCAAATAGTTGGCGCGCGAGACGATGCGGTACTCCGATGCTTGCAAGTGCGACACCTAGCGCAAATCCTGCGATCATTACTGAAGCATGAAAACGTGTGGCCAGTGCAGCGACGAGTAGTAGTAGCGCCAAACTTACGCGAAGCTCGATGCCAAGATGTTCGACTTTAGAGAGGTCATGCGTTCTATCAAGAAATCCAAGTTTCTTCGCGCCGTACAAAAGGAAGTAAATAAGGATGGCAGCAGCTAGAACTATGAGCGATCCCTTAAAGGCGGCCAACTGGTCGTGCTTTTGTGTGAAAAAAGGAAGCGCAATAAATGACACGGCGTCTGCCACAGTTACCTGGGCAATGAGAACTTCTAGGGCCAGGTCTCGCTTTTGGAGTGCGATGATCGGAATAACAAATGCAGCAGAGCTGGAGAATGAGAGCGTCGCAAGCAAGCGCCAATTTGGGAAGTGCGCGATGTAGTCCATCGCGAATCCAAGGGCGACTGCGACTAGCGCGTTGGCAATAATTATTTTGTAGACGATTGCGAAGGCTTTTTTGGTGAATGTTCGATAATCGATATGACTGCCTGCGGTGAACATCAACAGTGCGAATCCGACGGTGGCAAGAAGTTTGAGAGTGGGATCTGCGATAGGGATTGTGTTAAATCCGCTTTGACCAAAGATGGCACCGATCGATAGCTCACCTACGGCGACTGGGACTCCGTAGCGCTTAGGTGTGCGCAGAATCGGGCCCGCGAGCCCGGCGACCATCAGGGCTCCGAATAGCTCGATCGTCATAGTCCAAGGTTATCTAACGGCCGCCCCTGCGTAAGTGGGAGCGCAATCGGTTAGGATTAGGTACTCGCGGCCGCCTAAAAAGGCTGATTTCTGCGAATAAACGCCTCGGTGGCTCAGTGGTAGAGCAGCCCACTCGTAATGGGCAGGTCGCCGGTTCAATCCCGGCCCGAGGCTCCAGGTTTCCCTTTTTATTTAAGGGAGTTAGTTGTCCCGATAAATCTCTCTGCGATGCCCAATCGCCACAACGATAACCGTGAGAACTCTTTCGTGGACTGAATAGATGATCCGATAGTCGTTCACTCGAATTCGGTAGGCATCACGACCCGTGAGTTTGGTGGCTGCTGGCGGTAGCGGATTGGACTCTAGGGTGGTGATTACGCCTTGAATGCGGCGCTGGATTTTGGGTGGCAGTGTGGCGAGAGATTTAGCCGTTGATGCTTTGAACTCGATGCGGTAGGAAATCACACGAGATTCAAGTCTTTTTGCACCTGTGCCCACGGAATATTGGGGCTCTTATCCTCCATTGCGGCATCAAAAGCAGCAATGTCCTCTAACTCCTCTTGGGCCTCGAGCAGAGACTCATAGAGAGATGGCTCGATGATGACGGCTACATCTTTGCCATGGCGAGAAATCCGCACCGGCTTTTTTTGGGCCGCTGCGATCACAGCAGGCAGTTGGTCTCTAGCTTCGGTCACGGATAGTGAGCTCATGAAAGAAATGTACAGAAATAGAATCATTATGTACAGAATATGGTGGATATCCAGATGTAACCAGCGCTACACCGGCTGGCCCTTATGAAGTGTTAAGTGAGAGCGTATGCTTTTTGCATGGAATTAAAGACCGATCTCTTCATCAATGGCGCCTGGGTCAAGGGCGATGGACTACTCCCCGTCTATAACCCGAGCACGGGTGAAGTAATTGCCCAGATCTCCACAGCCGGCGACGCCGAGTGTGCAGCAGCAGTTACCGCAGCCCACAACGCTCAGGCAGGCTGGGCCAAGACTGCCCCACGCGTGCGCTCAGAGATCTTGCGTAAGGCTTTTGAACTTATGACCAGCGAGGCGGATCAGATCGCTCGCCTTGTCTCAATGGAGAACGGCAAAGTATTGGCTGATGCCAAAGCCGAAGTTACCTATGCCGCAGAGTTCTTCCGTTGGTTCGCAGAAGAAGCAGTGCGCACCCCCGGAGATTTTCGCCATGCACCAAATGGTGACAAGCGCATTCTTGTAACCCACCAACCAATCGGCGTATCACTCCTTATCACCCCATGGAACTTTCCAGCAGCAATGGCGACTCGTAAGTTGGGTCCTGCGCTCGCAGCTGGTTGCACAGTGATTATGAAAGCTGCATCAGAGACACCACTGACCGCAATTTGGATCGTGGACATTTTGCAGCGCGCTGGAGTACCAGCTGGTGTCGTTAATTTCATCATGCCATCAAAGACTGGCCCGATGATCTCAAAGATTCTGCATGATGATCGAGTACGCAATATTTCATTTACTGGATCAACTGAAGTTGGTCGTGGCTTGATTCGCGAATCTGCTGATCTTGTTCTGCGCACATCAATGGAGTTGGGTGGCAATGCGCCATTCGTAATCTTTGATGATGCAGACATTGACGAAGCAGTTAAGGGCGCAATGATTGCCAAGATGCGCAACGGTGGCGCTGCTTGCACAGCAGCAAACCGATTTATTGTTGCAGCTTCTGTTGCAGATGAATTCACCACAAAGCTGAGCGCAGCAATGTCTGCTTTGAAGATGGCCGATGGATTGGCAGATGGTGCCCAACTTGGCGCAAGTGTCTCTGTCAAAGAGCGCAACAAGATTGCAGAGCTAGTAGATGCATCTGTAGCAGCAGGAGCAAAGGTCCATGTTGGTGGCGTACTTCCAGAAGGTGCTGGCGCGTTCTATCCAGCGACAGTGATCTCTGTGAAGAAGGACAATCCAATTTTGAGTCAGGAAGTATTTGGACCTGTCGCACCTGTTGTTACATTTACAACAGATGACGAGGCGATTGCGTTGGCGAATGACACCGAGTACGGTCTAATTTCCTATGTGTATTCGGGCGACCTCAAGCGCGCTATCCGCGCGGCTGAAGCGCTAGAAGCAGGCATGGTCGCTATCAACCGCGGAGTTATTTCAGATCCCGCAGCACCATTTGGTGGCGTCAAGCAATCAGGCTTGGGTCGTGAAGGTGGCTTTGCAGGAATTCATGAATTCCTTGAGACTAAATATATTGGCGTTGAAATCTAATATTTGCTGTTAAGCAAATATTAGATCGCTAACCAAAAAGGATTCTCAAATCGCTTGACAAATGCTGCGAGCCATTCGGCAGCAAGTGCACCATCGATTGCTCGGTGATCAACAGATAAAGTGAAGTTGATGACTGATGCGACTTTGATTTCGCCATCAATCACAACTGGCTTCTGCTTTGCAGCACCGACAGCCAAGATTGCTGACTGTGGTGGGTTGAGAATTGCAGAGAACTCATCTGTTCTGTACATACCGAGGTTGGTCACAGAGAATGACCCGCCTTCGATCTCATTTTGCTTGAGACGACCCGCACGAGCACGTGCGATCAAATCTTCAGTGACTGCACCGAGCTGCTCTAGATTAAGATGATTAATCCCGCGAACAACTGGTGTGAGCAAGCCATTGTCTGTCGCGACCGCCACAGAGACGTCTACATCGGCAAACTGGCGAACAGCGGTATCAGTCCAGATGCAATTAGCTGATGGTACATCAGAGAATGCAGCTGCAACAGTCTTGAGAATTAGATCTGTGACAGAGACTTTCTTAGGAGCCCAGTCGTTATATTTTTTGCGGAAGTTAAGGAAGTCATCGGAAAGTACTGGCGCAGATAGATAGAAATGCGGAACGCTCGACTTGCTCTCAGTCAGACGTCGTGCAATTGCTTTTCGCATGCCGCTATGAGGAATGTCAGTGAATGAACCAGCAGGAATGTTTGGAAGAACTGGCACCGCAGCTTTTGCTGGGGTTGCTCCACTCTTAGCGATTGCTGCCTGAACATCGCGACGAACAATTCGACCATCTGGGCCAGTTCCCTGGATTAGAGCGGGATCTAAGCCGCTCTCTTTAGCCAGGCGACGGGCAAGTGGGCTAAGGAATAGACGTGTTCCGTGCAGTGATGCGCTCGGTGTTGGTGAAGCAGCTGGTGCCGCCACGGTTGGCGCCGGCGCAGCTGGGGTTAGAGCCGCAGGAGCCGGAGTTGGCTCTGGCGCAGCTGGTGCGAGGGAAACTCCTGCATCAGCAATAGCCTTTTCGATCTCGGCAGCGCCTTCGCCCTTAGCGGTGAGCACTGCAATTGGTGCACCAACTTGGACATGGCTACCTTCTTTGGCCAAATATCGGCCCAGAACACCATCACCTTCGCCTGGAACTTCGACCAGCGCCTTCTCAGTCTCAACTTCGGCGATAGCCTGGCCATCGGTAAATGACTCGCCCTCGGCGATCAACCACTTGGCGATAATCGCTTCGGTCGCATTAGCCAGAACTTCTGGCATTCTCATGATGCTCGCCATTACGCAGCACCTCCGAATCCAGCTTTAACGCGATCAATTCCGGCAACAATCTCCTCGACGCCAGCGATTGCGGCGCGCTCCAAAACCTTGGAGATGCTTGGAGAGGCTTCGCCACCTGTCACGCGCTGGACAGGTTGGTCTAGCCAATCGAAGTAGCGGCGCTGAATTTCATCGGCCAACCATCCGCCGTAAGACGTTCCTAGTGCGCCTTGTTCAACGATCAATACGTTGTTGGTCTTCTTGATACTTGCCTCAACTGTGCTCCAGTCAAAGCTCGCACGATCTAGCCAACGAAGATCGATAACTTCTGCATCAATACCAGTTTGTTCAACCGCAGTGAGAGAGTGCTTGACCATCGACAAGTATGTTAGGACCGTAACATCATTGCCGGTACGACGAACGTTCGCTTTACCAAATTCGATCTGATAATCGAAGTCGCCTTCAAGCACATCTCCTATATCTTGATAGAGATCAACATGTTCTAGAACAAGAACGGGATCTTGTAACGCGAGTGCAGCATTCATCAAACCGATATATTCGGAAGGAGTAGATGCAGCGACAATACGCCAACCTGGACTTGTGACAAAGATTCCTGCTGGATCCATAAGGTGCTGTGAACCATAACCACTGCCCATCGCAACCTTGGTGCGCAAGACAAGTGGAACAGGATTCTCGCCACCGAACATGTGACGAGCTTTGCCGATCTGGTTGAAGACTTGGTCTGCAGCAACCCACATGAAATCCGGATACATAAATTCAACGACAGGACGATAACGACCGTCGAGAGCTAGCCCACCACCAACACCTGCGAATGCGTTTTCGCTAATGGGTGTTCCAAGAATGCGATCTGGATATTTCTTAGAGAGCCCCTTAGTCGCACCATTGGTGCCACCGTTGAGGCGATGAATATCTTCACCGAGTACAACAATGCGTGGATCGTTCTCCATCGCACGATCAAGCACACCTGCAACGGCATCAACAAACTTCATCTGCACTTTTGGAGCGCTAGATGTGAGTGGCTCTAGTGTGCGAGCCGATTTAAGTTCTGATGCATCCCCGCGCACGCCAACGTTTACAAAGCTGGTGTCAGGCCAGAGTGATGGACGAATATGACGCTTACCAGCAGCATCTGGGTTAGGTTCTGTGAGTTCAGCTGCCGCCTTGCGGTTAGCTGCTAACGCTTGCTCGCGTACAGAATCCACACCTGCTTGATCAATAAGACCTAATGCGATCATTTCATTTGCAACACGAAGCAGCGGATCGCGGGCGCGCCACGATGCTTCTTCTTCTTTAGAGCGATAGCCAAATGCACTGCCAGGGAAGGCGCCATTTTGATGGAAGAAGCGATAAACATCAGCTTCAATCAGAGCTGGGCCTTTACCTGAGCGCATGTACTCTTCGGCTTCCTTCATCGCCAAATGAACAGCGAGTGGATCCATGCCATCGACTTTCCATGATGGGAAACCAAATCCAAGTGCACGTGCCGAGAGTCGGGGCTCTGCGGTTACTTCTGAGACGTGAGTAGATACTGCATAAAGATTGTTCTCGATGAAGAAACAGAACGGCAACTTCCATGCTGCAGCAAGGTTCATGGTCTCCAGTACTGAACCAATGTTGACTGCGCCATCTCCAAAGTAAGAGACAGTGATGTTGTCTGTTCCGGATTTCTTCTGTGCCCAGGCATTACCTGCACCAAGTGGTACGCCGCCACCGACGATAGCATTTGTGCCGAGCGCCCCAGCTTCAAAATTCTGAAGGTGCATTGAGCCACCACGACCACGGCAATAACCCTGAGCCAAGCCCAAGATTTCGGCCAGTGTGCGTTGCAAAACTTCTTGGAGTGCAGGAGTAACCAAGTTGGTGACATCTAGCTTCTGTCCAGAGACATGGTTGATAACTTTTGCCAAGAACTGATGATGACCGCGGTGTGATCCGTTAATTGCATCGTGTGTACCGAGCCCGATGATCGAACCGACTGCGCCACCTTCTTGGCCGACGCTACTGTGAGCGGGTCCATGAACGAGGCCTTCGCCTGCTAGTTCAAGGACAACTTCTTCAAATGCGCGAATGAGATGGAGCTGGCCCAACATCGTCTCTAGAAGTTGTGGGTCGGCTTTGGCCCAATCTTCTGCGGTGGTGGTTAATTCAATCCAAGGCTCACTTGGATGCATTGGTGTGTGGATGCTCATTAGAGAACGATAGGGCTAGATTGCATCCAATCACAAGGTTTTCGGGTAAAAATCTTCCTTTTTAGGGCGATTTAGGACTAGATTGTATCCAATGAACGGTATTCCAGGATTACGAGGCACCGAGCACATCGGCTTTACCGTCCCTGATCTCGATCAGGCCGAACGGTTCTTTGTGGATGTGATCGGCTGCGAACGCGTCTACAACCTAGGTCCCTTTACTCGCGATGACGACTGGATGCAGGTTCATCTTGGCGTTCATCCACGAACAGTGATGCGTGAGCTGCGCTTCTTCCGCTGCAAATTCGGTCCCAACTTTGAGATTTTTCAATACGAGAGCGCTGACGGCCAGGCACCACAGCCTCGCAACTCGGATATCGGCGGTCACCACCTAGCTTTCTATGTTGATGACTTTGATACGGCGCTGGAATATCTCAAGAGTAAGAATGTAGAGATCATGGGCGAGCCGACTGCCAGCCGGAGTCATAGTGAAGGTCAGTGCTGGGTTTATTTCAAGAGCCCATGGGGAATGCAATTCGAGTTAGTGAGTTTTCCTGATGGCAAGGCGTATGAATCTGGCTCTGCAGTAAAACTCTGGCACCCTGCACATCCGGAACTGTAACGTGACAAACGAAAACGATTTAGCGCTCAGCCAACAGATTGCGAACTCAGTCAGAGAGGAAATTCTTGCTGGCAAATACGCACCAGGTGTGCGCATTCGGCAAGAAGATATCGCAGAACAGTTTGGTGCGAGTCGCTCCCCCGTGCGTGAAGCGTTGCGCATCCTAGAAGCAGAAGGTTTAGTCAATCTTGTTGCGCACACTGGTGCCTGGATCGCAGATCTCTCGCTACAAGAGTGTGAAGAGATGTATCAACTTCGTGAGCGGATAGAACCGTTGATGATTCGTTTGAGTATTCCTGAATTAGATTCGCAAACAATCACTCGACTGACAGAGCTGACTGTAGCAATGGAGAAAAATAAGGATGTGGAAACATTTCTTAAACTCGATCGTGAGTTTCACTTACTGACCTACTCAGGCGCACATACGTTATTAGTTGGCGATATGGTCAATCGTTTGTGGAATACAACGCAGCATTACCGCCGCGCCTACTCACAACTGCTTGCTGCATCATCCTTCAAACCAGCGCATATGGAGCATTTTCTGCTCTTAGAAGCGATTAAAAAGGGTAATTGTGATGACGCTGAAAGAATCTTGTACGGCCATATTCGCCGCACAAGATTAGAACTTTCAGAACATTCGGATTTATTTACGCGCGAGGCGGAATAATCTTTTCGGCACGTAGCTTTTCGAAGAGATCGAAGAAGGAGTCAGGAGTTACCTGAACTTCACGAAACCCAGCCTTGCGGCTCTTGCCCATGTCGGCGAATGTTTCTACCTGGCGACCGAGGTCAGCATCTGAGTGCCACCATGATGCGATCTCTGAAGCTTTGTAGTTTTCCAAATTGTATTTAGCAACAATCTTGGCCCACTCTGCATCTGCGCCACCCATACGTGGTTCTAGTGGTGAAGTCTCTGCAGGATATCCAGGATCTGTTACTCCGAAATATTCTGCGATGAGCTTCCATAGTTGGCGCCAGCGAAATACATCGCCGTTGACTGTATTGAATGCTTCGTTCTTTCCGGCGGGATCAGTCGCTGACCAGACTGCGTGACGAGCAAGTAGACGAGCATCAGTTACATCGGTAACGCCGTTGTACTGCTCTTTAGATCCAGGGAAGATAAATGGCGCACCGGTCTCTTTGCAGATGCTGGCATACACAGCGAGTGTGACGCCCATGTTCATCGCGTTGCCAAGAGCCCAACCGATCATTGTGTGTGGGCGATGAACAGACCAGGTGAAGCCTTGTTCTGCAGCAGACTTGAAGAGAATGTCTTCTTGTGTGTAATAGAAATTGTCGATAGGTAGGCGAGCTTGGCTCTCTTTAAATGGAGTCTCCATTGGTGTTGATGCGTAAGACTCGAAGGGCCCGAGGTAGTGCTTGAGTCCTGTGATCAGTACAGCGTGTTCGAGTGTGCGCTTCTGAGCGAATGCATCGAGTGTGTTTTGGAGCATTGCGCCGTTAACAGCGATATTTTCCTTCTCGGTGTTCTGGCGAGACCAGGTGCAGAAGAAAAGGTGCGTGATTGGAAGATCTGCGACTGCGGCTTTCACACTCTCTGGCTCAAGAACATCGCCATAGACATGCTTTACGCCTGGAACGATGATTCCTGGCTTGCGCGAGAGACCATAAACAGTGAAACCCTGTCGTTGTAGCTCTGCTGCGATGTTGTTACCGGTAATTCCAGTAACTCCGATAACGAGGGCGTTCTTGCTCATCGTTGGGTCCAATCTCTTGAGATCTCTGTAGGAGTGAATGCCTTAAATACCTAGGCAGGATGTTATGTGAGACTACACATAAAGACAATACTTCGGGGCGAGTGTACAGCAGTGCTTGACGGCCTACGCGGCTAGTGAAACACTTTTAACTAGGAATAACTAGGAATAAATAGGAAGCAGTGCAAGTTTTTTGCAGTAACCAACGACGAGGGGGTTGTGGTGGGCAGAGTTTCCGGCAAATCAATCATCATCACCGGTGCTGGTTCGGGCATAGGTGAAGGAATTGCTCGAATATGTGGAGCCGAAGGAGCCAAGGTCGGTGTCTGGGATCTCAATCCGCAGGCCGCAGCTCGTGTAGCGGTGCATATTAATGACAATGGTGGTCACGCGATTGCGCTCGTCGCCGATGTTTCACAGCGTGCCCAAGTTGCGCGAGCATTTAGAGAATTCGTTGATTGGGCAGGTTCACTCGATGTGCTCTTTAACAACGCGGGCTTTAATAAGCCGATGCCTTTGATGGAAGTCACCGAAGAAAATTGGAACGCCATCATGAATGTCAACGGACTTGGTGTACTTATCTGCACCCAAGAGGGTGGCAAGTACATGATCGCTCAGAAGAGCGGCAAAATTATTAACACCGCATCTATTGCTGGCCGTCAGGGTTATCCATCGTTCACGCCATATTGCGCTAGCAAATTTGCGGTGAATGCGATCACTCAAGCGACAGCACGTGCGCTCGCCCAATACAACATCACGTGTAATTCTTTCGCACCGGGAGTGGTTGACACTCCGCTATGGGTGACGTTGGATAAAGACCTGATGGAGATGGGGGATTCAGAGCGTCCAGGGCAAGCGATGGAAGATTTCTCAGCTGGAATTTTGAAGGGCCGTCCAGCTAGACCTGAAGATCTGCAAGGAATGGCTCTTTTCTTAGCATCAACAGACTCCGACTATATGACAGGCCAGACGATCATGATCGATGGCGGAATGGTATTGGTATAACAATGAAAGCTCTTCAATTTATGTCGCCAAACGTAATGTCAGTCAATGATATTGCGACTCCTAAAATTGCAGACGATGAGGTTCTTTTAGCCAGTCGTTCTGTGGGAATCTGCCACTCCGATATCGAACTACTCGAAGGTCGCTACATCATTCCATTCTCTTACCCAATTATTCCGGGCCACGAATGGTCAGCCGAAGTTCTGGAGGTTGGTAAGAAAGTAACAAAACTTAAAGCTGGTGATCGCGTGGTTGGAGAATGCGTCATTGGCCAAGAGCACTTTGGATTTTCAATCAGCGGCGCTATGGCCGAACATTTCATTGCAAAAGAAGATTGGTTACACAAACTTCCAGAGAATGTCTCTTGGACTCAAGGCGCGCTCGTTGAGCCATTTAGTTGTGGCTACTACGCGACTGTTCGTGCCGACAACATGGATGCCAGTGACACTGTTGCAGTATTTGGTGCCGGTCCAATCGGTCTTGGTGTAATCGCTGCTAGCGCTGCTAAAGGTGCGCGCGTGATTGTGATCGAACCTTCTGCCTCTCGCGCTGCGATTGCGCTCAGCCTTGGAGCTGAAGTAATTGTCGATCCAACAAAGCAGAACACCAAAGATGCCGTCATGGAAGCAACTAAGGGTGTCGGCGCAACTGTTGTTATTGACGCCAGCGGACGCCCAGATGCAATGGCCATGACACTAGAAGTAGCCGCATTCCATGCTCGCTTGGTGATCATCGGAATCAGCGTTGGTGGAGTTGCCCCAACTCAAATGGGCTTGATCCAGTCCAAGGAGCTCCAAGTGCGCGGAATCATTGGCTCCCCTGGCGTTTGGCCAGAGACCATCCGCTTCCTTTCACGAACCAACTTGGATCTCTCAAAGCTTGTGACTTCTTCATTTGATATTGCCGATGCCGACAAGGCGTATCAAACAGTGCTTAGCGATAAGAGTCAGATCAAGGTTCACGTAACAAATAAGGGCAACTAATGACAACAATGCGTGCAGCAGTACTTCACGGAACACACGATCTGCGAGTCGAGGATTTCCCGAAGCCGGAGAAACTCGGAGCCAAGGACGTCCTGATTCACGTCAAGTACAACGGTTTGTGCGGAACTGATGCAACTGAGTTTGCAAAAGGTCCAATGATGGTGCCGCTCAATAATCCGCATCCAAATAGTCATCACCACGGTGCCACTGTTCTTGGTCATGAATTTATTGGAACTGTTGTTGATGCCGGTCCCGAAGCACAAGAGATGATCGGCAAGCGCATAGCATGTGGAGCTGGAGTTTCTTGTGGTGAATGTTCTATGTGCAAAATCGGACGAACAAATCTTTGCGCGCATTACTACACACTCGGATTAAGCATTCATGGCGGAATGGCTGAATACGCCGTCGCACCTAAAGATATTTGTGTAGAAATCCCAGCTGATATCAGTGATGAAGATGCTGCATTGGCACAACCACTCGCTGTTGGAATTCACGGCATGCGTCGTTCTGGCGTGAAGAAGGGCGATCGAGTTGTTCTTCTTGGTGTCGGAGCAATCGGCTCCTTTGTATGTGTTGCGTTGCAGAATATCGGCGCAGAGATCATTGCCATGGATATCGATCAGAAGAGATTGGATACAGCTAAAGAACTTGGCGCCACAACAACGATTCTGATACCGACAGATCTCACGCCAGAAACCATCAAGAGTTATGTCCCGGGCGGCGCTGATGTTGTCTTTGAAACATCTGGCGCGCCAGGTGCAGCTGCACGTGCACTTGCGATAACAAAGATGGGTGGAACGCTCATGTTGATGGGTCTCAATAAGTCGCTGCAGGAGTTCCCATTTTGGGATGCTGTCTTGCGCGAGGTATTGATTCAAACAACTGTTGCGCATGTCTGCCAAGATGATGTGCCGCTAGCGCTAGAGCTACTTCGTTCTGGAAAAGTCGCCAAACTCCTTACAGATCGCATCTTTCCGCTTGAGCAAGCTAATGAAGCTTTTGAGATTCTTAGTTCAGGCAAAGCAATTGGCAAAATTTTGATTGCAGCTAGCTAATGAATTCAAAGCCAGTCGTTGCAATATTGGGGCTTGGAAAAATGGGCTCCGCAATTGCAAAGGAGTTATCTGCTGTCGGAGTAACACTTCAGTTGTGGAACAGAAGTCAGGCCACCACAGATCAATTAGTTGATCAGTTGCAGAGCGCCAACGTGCGAGCATGTGTTACCGCAGGTGAAGCAATTGATGGCGCTGATTTTGCTCTATGCACATTTGCAAATGGTGCTGTCACATATGCAACGTTGATCGAAGACGCTTCCACTCTTGAGAAAG
Organism: uncultured Actinomycetes bacterium; assembly: GCA_903825945.1. Taxonomy (GTDB): domain Bacteria; phylum Actinomycetota; class Actinomycetes; order Nanopelagicales; family Nanopelagicaceae; genus PALSA-747. Next base: position 16,542 of record CAIKCJ010000025.1, read on the forward strand.
CAAAGCCAGCTCTCATCGTTGCAGATTTGGGAACGAGTGGAGTAGATGTCGCTCGCAAGTTGGCAACCGAACTCACACAACGCAAGATCCGATTTATTGACGCACCTGTTTCGGGAAGCATGGCAACAATTGCATCTCACCAGCTCCTTGTGATGGCAAGTGGTCAGCGTGAAGTGGTCGATGAGATTGCACCAGTACTTATGCACTTTTCAAAAAAGGTTGCGTATCTCGGAGAAGCTGGTTCTGGGCAAGTAATGAAACTTGCTGTCAATCTCATCGTGCACACACTCGATGCAGCTGTTGCCGAATCGTTGGCACTTGCGGCCAAGGGCGGAGTAACACCAGAGGCTGCCTACGACGTTTTTGATGAGAGCGTGATTGCGGCGCCGTTTGTGAAATACAAGCGCGATGCATTTTTGAATCCAGAAGCTCCGGTAGCCATGCGAGTCGATACAGTCTCCAAGGATCTTGGTCTGATCACGAATCTTGGTGTGACTTTGGGCGTTCCGCTGGCTGTCACTGAGGCGGTAAAGGGGCTTTTTGCCCAGGCCCAGGCGGCTGGTTTTGCCGAGAGGGATATGGCCAGGATCGTCGAATTCCTGCAAAAATTGTAATTAAAACGTTATAAAAAAACCTTGTTAACACCCCAAATCCCTATGTACAGTCAGAGTTAACACTTTGGACTTCACCCATATTGGGAAGAGCCAAACCGGGTAGAAATACGGAGGCTGCAAGCAGTGAGTAGCGAGTTAATCCAGGCCTCCACCAAGCGCCTTCGTGCAATCGAAGTCTCGCGTGGAATGAAGACCATGGTTGGCGCCCTCATTGCCTTGGGTGTTATCTGTGCAATCTTTGTGCCAGATAGCGTAAGCAAAGGTGCACTCCTTGGAATGCTTCCATTTGCAGCAGTGCTTGCAATTATTTCTCTTGGTCAGACGCTGGTAGTTCAGCAAGGTGGAATCGATCTCTCTGTTGCTGGCTCAGTTTCACTTGCAGTCGTGTATGTGACGCGTCTGCCTCAACAGCAGAACAGCCAACTATGGAAAGCTGTTTTGGTTGCCCTAGCGAGTGCGATCGTCGTCGGTGTTATTAACGGAATTTTGATCAGCCGCATCGGTATCAATGCGATCGTGGCAACGCTCGGAATGAGCTCACTTGAGTACGCAGTCATTATGGCTATCTCTCAAGGTTCTCCACGTCGCACAACAAATTTGCTCAATCACATCGCCGCCAACCTCTTCTTGGGAATTCCGGATTCGGTTTACTTCGCAGTTATTGCGACAGTTCTCGTGACGCTATTTCTTAAGCGCAGTATCGCGGGTCGTCGATTTGAAGCTATTGGCGCAAGCCCGCGTGCAGGTTTTGCTGCTGGACTCAAAGTGCGCAAGCATCAGATGGTTGCCTATGTATGGGCCCAACTTCTCTACTGCCTCGCAGGTATTTTGCTCGCAGGAATTTTGACACAGCCAACTGCCTATCAAGGTGACAGTTTGGTCTTCCCATCTGTGACAGTCGTAGTACTAGGCGGAACTTCACTGCTTGGTGGACGTGGCTTCCCTGCTGCATCAGCGGTTGCCGCTCTCTTCCTACAGCAGCTCAATCAAATGGTTTTGACGCTTAACGTCCCATTTGGTATTCGCACGTTGGTCACTGCGATCGCCCTTCTTATCGGAATTGCGCTCTACACAATTCGTTGGGAATTGGTAAAGGCGCGAATTAAAGAATTTACAGCCAATCGAAAAGTAGGGGCCGTTAGCGCTTAAGCGCTAGAAATCCCACACATAGGTTTCGGCAATACTGCCGAAAGTGCGACACCGTTGCCGCACATCTAGGAGAGGAAAAACATTGATACGCAATAGAAATCGCGTTCTCAAAGTTGCAAGTGGCGTTGGAGCAGCTGCAATGCTTCTCACGACATTGATCACATCTGCTGCAACTAGTACGGCTGCCACTGCACCTTCCTGGTGCGGTCCAAAGCACATCACAATGGCACTTACAGATGGTTTCGGTGGAAACTCATGGCGCCTAGTAACAACAGCTTCTGCTCAAGATGAAGCAGCAAAGTGCCCAAGCGTTACAAAGCTTTACTACGCTGATGGACAAGGCAACACATCAAAGGCAATCTCAGATATCAAGGGATTTGTCGCAAAGGGCGTTAACGCTCTCGTAGTATTCCCAGATGCAGGCAAGGCAATGCTTCCTGCTCTTCGCGCAGCTTATAAGGCTGGCGTTGTAACAGTCCCTTACCGTGTTTCACCTGGCGGAACAGCTGGCGTCGATTACACAGCATTTATTGGTACACCATTCGCACAAGCTGGTCAGAACTGGGCACAATTCGCGCTTCAGGCTCTACCAAAGGGCGGAAACGTTCTATTCCTTTCAGGTCCAGCTGGTAACAGCCAAGGTATCGAAGAGGCTCAAGGTTTCTGGGGCGCTCTTAAGAACCACCCTGAGTTCAAGCCAATCGGTGCACAACCTTTCGAAGTTACAAACTGGGATCCAGCTCTAGCTCAGCAGGTTTTGACAGCTGATATCGCTGCAAATCCAAAGATCGATTTGATCTTGTCTGACTTCGGTCCAACACTTGTTGGTGCTCTAACAGCAGCTCAGAAGACAGGCTGGAAGATTCCTGCAATTGCAGCATCTGACGGAAACGTCCTAGGTTGCTTCTGGAAGACAATGCAAGCTACAGATCCATTCCCAATGATGACTGTATCTACACAGAACGACCACGCTCGTCTAGCAATTGATTATGCAGTTGCAAAGGCAACAGGCGGCAAGGTTCCAGCAAGCACTCAATATCCTTCTCTTCCATTCGAGAACTCACTTACTGGTAAGCCAAATCCAGTTGAATGTCAGCCATCACTTCCAGGCGACATCTACTTGTCAGCACAGCTTTCAGGTGCAGCACAAGCAGCTCTAGGAAAGAAGTAATATCTAGTTAAGTATCGTAAGTAGAAGTTCGGTTGGCTACGGAGAACCCGTAGCCAACCTGACTTTTTAATAGTCAATTTTCTGAAATTAATTCTTTAATTTATTCTGAAAAGCATTCTGAAAAGGTGTCCTTGTGAGTAATTCACCGCTAGTTCTTTCTAATATTTCTAAGAACTATTCTGGCGTTGCAGCCCTGCGAGATGTATCCCTAGAGGTTTTCGCTGGCGAAGTGCATGCACTCTTAGGTGAAAATGGAGCGGGAAAGTCCACGCTCATGAACGTTGCATCAGGAACCACAATTCCAGATGTTGGAACAATTACTATTGATGGTCAGGTGATCGAGAAACTCTCACCCAAACTTGCCTCAGAGCTCGGTATCGCTTTTGTGCACCAACACCCTGCAGTTCTCCCAGACCTCACTGTGGCTGAAAATATTCTTATCTCTATCCCTCGCAAATTCTTAAAGAATTCCGGCAGCGCAAACGCAGCTATGCGCGCAATGCTCGATGATTTTGGTCTTAACGTTGATCTTAAAGAGCGCGTCAGCTCGCTCTCAGTCGCACAAAAGCACTTGCTAGAACTGGCAAAAGCCTTTGCGATTCACCCAAAGATTTTAATTCTTGATGAACCAACTGCCCCGCTTGGCCAAGAGTCTGTCGACCTCTTGTTTGACCGCGTTGGTCGAATTATTAAAGAGGGTACTGCGGTCATCTACATCACTCACCGTATGGCCGAAGTACGCACCCTCGCAATGCGAGTCACAGTGCTGCGTGATGGAAAATTCCGTGGCTCTTCACTCGTCTCTGATATCACCGACCACGAACTCTTGACGCTTATTGTTGGCCGCGAATTAGAATCCACCTTCCCAGCAAAGCATGTGTCAGCATCTAGCGATCAAGAATTCTTGCGTGTAGAAAAGCTTTCTTCAGATGAGTTCTTTGATATTTCTATTGAAGCCAAGCAAGGCGAGATCATCGGTATCTCTGGTGTTGTCGGAAATGGCCAAAGCGCACTTCTACGTGCACTTGCGGGTACTGCGAGTTCAGAAGGCGAAGTCACTATCGGTGGCAAGGTCTACACGCCGAAAGATTTGATCAACAACGTGGCGTATATGCCGGCTGATCGCCATGGCGAAGGCCTCATGATGTCGCTCTCTGTACGCGAGAACGCTGCCCTGAAGGCGCTTAACTCCTTTAAGTCAGGATTGTTAGTCAATCGAAATCGCGAAGTTAAGACAGTAACAGATTCACTTAACTCAATTGCGGTCAAGACGGCTTCGATCGACACCCAAGTATCTTCCCTCTCGGGTGGTAACCAGCAGAAGGTCGTGATGACTCGCGCGTTGCTCTCAAATCCAACAATGTTGATTGCTGACGAACCTACCCAGGGCGTGGACGTTGGAGCTAGAGCCGAGATCTACGCGATCTTGCGTGAGATCGCTCAAAAAGGAATTCCAGTCATCGTTGCATCTTCTGATGCCAAGGAGCTCGAGGGTCTCTGCGATCGTGTGTATGTCATGTCGCGTGGACACATTGTCGAAAAGCTTGAGGGCGAGGACATCACTGAGGCAGAGATGGTGAAGGCCGCGGTTGCATCGACAACTCTCATCAAGCAAAAGAGTGAGAGCGAAACCTCTCAGAAGAAGTCAGGCAGTATTCGTCGATTTATTAAGGGCGATTTCATTCCGCCAGTTGTTCTATCGATCATCATGGTAGGGCTTGGAATTTACATTCACTCCAAGAATGCTCGCTATACCTCAGCCTTTAATATCAACTCAGTTCTTCAGTTGGTTGCTGCACTTGGATTTATTGCCGTAGGCCAAACAATCGTGATGCTGGTCGGCGGTATGGACCTTTCGGTCGGACCTATGGCTGGCTTCTTGTTGATTATTGCCTCCTTCTTTGTTCATGATGGCTCGAAAATGACAAGCATCATCTTCGCCTTCGTCTTAATGTTCGTTTTAGCAGTCGGTGGCGGCTCCATGAATGGCGTGCTTATTCGCTATGGCAAATTCACAGCGGTGGCGGCTACTTTGACGGCCTATATCGGTATCCAGGGCGTGAGTTATATGTTGCGCGAAACTCCTGGTGGATACATCAACCAGAACGTAGCCGCAAAGATCACTGGATCTCTTGGTCCAATTCCTGTCGCCTTCATCATTCTTGGTATTGGATCTTTTGCCCTTGAGTATTACGTCCGCAATTCACGATGGGGCATGCGCCTTCGTGCAGTCGGTTCAGACGAAGAGTCTGCTCGTCGCCTCGGTATCCAAATCAATAAGACAGTGATTACCGCATACATCCTCTCTGCTGTCTTCGCAGGCCTTGGAGCGGTCATGCTGATGGCCCAATTGGGAATCGGTGACCCAGCTCAGGGAACTTCTTACACGCTTCAGTCAATCACGGCTGTTGTTCTAGGCGGTACCTCACTTCTTGGTGGACGTGGCTCCTTCATTGGCACGCTCTTTGGTTCGATGTTGCTGATCCAAGTGCTTAATGCGACCACCTTCTTGGGACTATCTCAGACCTGGCAATATTTGTTCCAAGGATTGCTAGTCATTGCTGCAGCAGTTATTTATACAACCACACGCGCCTCGAAAGGGAAAAAATAAATGAAAGCAGCACGTTTTCATGGCCAGAAAGATATTCGAATTGAAGATGTTGCTAAGCCTGGTGCGCCTATGCCGGATGAAGTGGTTGTAGAGCCGCTTTACTGTGGAATTTGTGGAACGGATCTACATGAATATGTCGTAGGAGCGATCGTTACTCCTACTAAGCCACACCCACTCACAGGCGTCACTAACCCACAAATCCTGGGTCATGAATTTTCGGCGCGCGTAATCGAAATCGGAAAAGATGTCCGCAATGTAAAGGTGGGTGATCGCGTTTCGATCATGCCTGCGATTGTCTGCGGTCGTTGCATTCCATGTCGAACTGGACGCGGCCACCTCTGTGAACTCTTTGCTTGTACTGGTCTCTCTGCCCCAACAGGTGGACTTGGCGAGATCGCTGTAGTAAAGGAATACCAAGTAGCCAAGCTGCCTGATTCAATGTCAGATATCGCTGGCGCACTCGTTGAGCCTGCTGCCGTAGCTGCTTATGGCGTAGATCGTGTGGGCGTCACTGGTGGCGACATCGTTCTTGTCTCTGGTGCAGGTCCTATCGGAGCCCTCTCTGCGCTCTATGCAAATGCGCTGGGTGCATCACAAGTGATTATCGCTGAGCCAAATCCACACCGCGCAGCATTTGCTAAGTCTCTCGGATTAGGTCCAGTTCTTAATCCACTCGAGGAATCTTTTGGCGCGACCATCATGGATATCACTGAAGGTCGTGGTGTCGATATGGCTGTAGAAGCATCTGGTACCACTGGTGGTCTTACTGGCTGCATGGACAACATTCGCCGTAGCGGAAAGATTGTTCAGACAGGACTTCATACAAAGCCAGCAACAATTAATGCAATGCAACTTTCAGAGAAAGATATCTCCTACGTTGGTTCATGGTGCTACTTGATCACAGATTGGCCTCGCGTCATTCGCCTTGCTGCATCTGGCAAGTACCCTATTGAGAAGATGGTCAGTAGCGTCATTGATATCGATGATGTCGTCACCAAGGGGTTTGATGTTCTCATCGATCCAAAGGGCGACCAGATGAAAGTGCTTGTTCAAATTAATAAGTAAGTTCATTAGTTGTAGCAAAGAGCGCCACTTCAATAATCTGAAGTGGCGCTCTTTGCTTGTGTCAGTACTTTAGAAGAGTGGCTTGAGAGAGCTAAGGCTTGGACGGTTCTTCAGATATTCCTGCGCAGCCGCTTCATGCAACTCTTTGTCGTAGTAAGCCCATTCAATGAGTTCAAGTGCAAGTCCATCAGGATCACTGAAGTAGCACCAGCGCCATCCAGCTAATGGACCTTCATCAACAACATTGACATCCGTGTAGAACTTCACGCCCTTGCCTTCGAGTTCTGCCTTCGTTTTATGAATGTCATCGACATTGAAACAGACGTGAGCAGCTCCCAAGTGATTATTTGGTACTGGTTTTCCGGCTAGGTCAGCACGGTCGGCGTATTCAATAAGTTCAAAGGTGGTTGTCTCATCTACCCAGAGTGAGACTTGGCGTAATTTAGCGCCTGGCACTCCTACGCCATTGGAAAGCTCGGGGCCTTCAAACCAGCCAGTTGGTTCGTTTTGAAACTTAAACCCCAAGATGTCATGATAAAAATAGATGGAGCGATCTAGGTCGCTACAGACCAACCCCACATGGTGGACATAATTCATTTTCATACAAATCCCTGCCTCTCGTTGTGCTGAACGCGGTATTTAGGCTACCTCTGTGAAGTGTGACTGTACAGACCTTGTAAATAAATAAAAATAAATGGATAATAAGCGGATGCGTGATCCCATCGAGTACCTAGGTCCACGCCTCAAGGAGATCCGCACCCAATCAGGAACTTCTTTGCGAGAGGTCGCTCGTCAGCTCAACGTCTCTCCCTCCTTTCTCTCCCAGATCGAAAATGGAAAATCACAACCATCTGTTGCCACGCTCTATGCCATCGCAAAGCTACTTGGTGTTTCTGTTGATGTACTTTTCGAGGCGCAGGGCACTGACGCGCCAGCTAGCACGGGACTAAAGGTCGAAATTGTCCGAGACACATTCGATCACCCTGCCGATGCATGGGACTCATCTCGAGCGCGAATATCAGCTGTAAACCCCAATAACCGCAGCGTCATTGTGATGGAGAGCGGAGTGCAGTGGGAGCGTCTGGCTGCTACAGCCGAAGCGAACGTAAACTTTATGGAGATTTCTTATGCTCCTGGAGCCGAGACAAATAACTCGGGTGAGATGATTTTTCACGATGGTTTTGAATATGGCTATGCGCTAGAAGGCGAACTTGAACTCACAATCGGTGACCTAATTCTTCCGCTGGCTGCAGGTCACTCTGTGGGATTTGATTCATCAATCCCACATCGATTTCGTAACGTAGGTTCTGCGCCGTTTAAGGGCATCTGGTTTGTGCATGGATGTGTTAAGCACTAATTCATAACAGTTGTGTTATACAGGCCAAAATAGGCAGTTTTACGCTCAAATCCATTGACACCCCTGTTTGCGTGGTGTTAACTAAGAGAGAACATCTACCGACAGTAGTTCTCTAACCCAATGGAGTGAGCAATGGCGATTGCAACATATGGAACAAATGGCGTCGACTGGGAAAATCGCGTTGATTTTGAACGTTTACGTACCGAACGCCTTAATCGTCTCAAAGCCGAGCTCAATAACTCCAGCCTTGGCTCTCTTCTCACATTCGACTTCCACAATATTCGCTACATGACCTCCACCCACATCGGTACATGGGCGATGGACAAGATGATTCGCTTCTCAATTTTGCCTCGTGGTGGCGAACCAGTTCTTTGGGATTTTGGTTCAGCTGCAAAACACCACACTCTCCAAACTCCTTGGTTGGATAAAGCGCACGCCGACGCTTCCGCAAACGGACATGCTCCACACCATGACGCGAGACCACTTGTCGGTTCACGCGCAGGTATCTCAACTCTGCGTGGTGCGATCAGTCCTTCTGCAGGTCAAGCTGAAAAAACAGCAGAGAAGATTTATGAAGTATTAAAAATTTATGGTCTCGAGAATGAGCCACTAGGTGTTGACATCATTGAGCCACCAATCATGTTTGCATTACAAGCTAAGGGAATCAAAGTTGTCGACGGACAACAGATCTTCCTAGCAGCACGACGTATCAAAACTAAAGATGAACTTACATTGCTGACAACTGCAGCGTCGATGGTTGATAAGGCTTATGAAGACCTTTACTCATTCTTGCGTCCTGGGGTAAGAGAGAATGAATGTGTCGGACTTGTTGCAAAGACTTTGTACGATTTAGGTTCAGAGCATGTCGAAGGTGTGAACGCAATTTCTGGTGAACGCTGTTCGCCACACCCACATGTATTTAGTGATCGACTTATTCGTCCAGGTGATCCAGCATTCTTCGATATTTTGCATAGCTATATGGGTTATCGCACTTGTTATTACCGCACCTTTGCGGTTGGTAGCGCATCTCCCGCACAACGTGATGCTTACAAGATTTGCCGTGAGTACATGGATAAGGCAATCGCTTTGGTGAAGCCAGGCGCAACAACTGCAGATATCGTCAAAGTCTGGCCTAAGGCAGAAGAGTTTGGCTTTGCAAATGAAGAGGCAGCTTTCGCACTTCAGTATGGACACGGTGTGGGACTTTCCATTTGGGAGCGTCCAATCTTTAGCCGCATGATTTCGCTCGAGCACCCTGAAACTCTTGAAGAAGGCATGGTTTTCGCGCTGGAAACCTACTGGCCAGCTAAAGATGGTTGGGGAGCAGCGCGTATCGAAGAAGAGATCGTTGTTACCGCAACTGGCTGCGAAGTAATCACAAAGTTCCCAGCGGAAGAGTTGTTGGTTGCAGGTCAGCGCTACTTCACCACAGGTGGATGGCTTAACACCATGCGTGATTCGCAATCACACCTCAACACCGACACTTTCAATCACATTGGAAACGGTAAGTAAGAATGGATTTGGGAAATGGCTACGGCCATCTAACATATTCAACACTTGTCCACCCAGGTGATACCTGGAGCGATATGAAGAGTTCACTTCAGACTTACGTCCCAGAAGTGAAGAAGCGTGTCAGCCCCAATGCGCCATTCGGTGTTTCCCTTCGCTTAGCTAACGCATCGGTTGAAGAGTTGCTAGCAAAGCCAGAAGAGCGTGCATGGCTAAAAAAGTTCTTGCTCGATAACGATCTTTACATCTTCACTGTCAATGCTTTCCCGTATGGACCATTCAAGGGACAAATTGTTAAAGAGCAGGTCTATGAACCTGATTGGACTACAGATCAACGAACAAAGTACACAACTAACATTGCAGATATTTTGGCTGAAGTTACTCGTCCGCAAGATGAGCCAACAATTCAGACTGCGCCATTGGCATTTCGTCCAAATGTAACCTCACCTGAATACGTCAGCGCATTTAACGAGAACATTTACAGAGTCATTGCTCACTTGATGACCTTAGAAAAGAAGACTGGGCGTCGCGTAAAACTTGCAATCGAACCCGAGCCACATTGCTACTTGGAGACAATCCCAGAGACCGTTGAATATTTTAAGAAGGATATTTATAGCCTTCATGCTGCCCAGCGAGTAAGTCACTACTCTGGCCAGCCACTGGCAGAAGTCTTTGGAGCGGTTCGCCGTTACCTAGGTGTCGTTCTCGATATTTGCCATCAGTCAGTCGAGTTCGAGAACATCACAGAAGATATCGATGCTCTCTCACAGGCTGGAATCCCTATTTTTAAGCTGCAAGAGGCCGCTGCGCTCAAGGTCGATAACGTGACCCCAGAGATTGTTGCCGAGCTGAAAAAATACACCGGCACTATCTATCTTTCGCAGACCACCCAGATGCGAAATGGGGAATTAACCCGCTTCCTCAATCTCGAAGATGCGATTGCTGCTTGGGAGGCCGATCCAGGACCACGTGAATGGCGTACCCACTTCCACGTCCCTGTTTTCCTCAAAGATTTGGGTCCCTTCCAAACTACCCGCAATGGAATTGATGATGCGTTGGCAGTTCACGCCAAAACTCCGCTCTCAACTCACCTCGAAATTGAGACATACACATGGGATGTTCTGCCCGAGCACCTCAAGACTGGTGACATCACAGAGTATGTGGTTCGCGAGCTTGAGTATGTAAAGGGAGAACTTGAGCGCCAGATTGCAGCGCTCAAGTAACCTGCACTGAATTTTATTTAAGCGCTGCCTGAAGATTGGCAAACTCCGCCTGAAGTTCGTGCGGTAATTTGCTTCCGATCTTCGCAAACCATTCTTCGATGAGCGGTACTTCCTGACGCCATTCCTCGATATTTACTGCAGAGACCTCTTGCATTGAGTCTTCGCTGAGTCCAAGCCCTGCGATATCAATTGCTCCTGGTGCAGGTGTGCGTCCGATCGGCGTGGTTATAGATGTTTGTGCACCTTCTACCTGTTCAATTGCCCACTTGATCACTCGGGAGTTTTCACCAAATCCTGGCCATAAGAATTTTCCACTTGAACTTCTGCGGAACCAATTCACATAAAAGATATGTGGCATCCGATCACTCTTGCGACCCATCGCTAACCAGTGGTTGAGATAGTCACCCACGTGATATCCAATAAATGGCAGCATCGCCATCGGATCGCGACGAACAATTCCTACTTCGCCAGTCGCCGCAGCTGTTGTCTCTGAAGAGAGCGTTGCACCCATGAAGACGCCATGCTGCCAATTGTTAGCTTGCACCACGAGCGGGATTGTTGTTTTACGTCGACCACCGAAGAAAATAGCAGAAATCGGTACTCCCGCAGGGCTCTCCCATTCAGGCGCGATGATCGGGCATTGCGCAGCCGGAGTGCAGAATCGTGAATTAGGGTGCGAGGAGAGTTCACCTGATTCGGGTGTCCACGAACGCTTCTTCCAATCGGTTAGGTGCGCAGGTGGCTGCTCTGTCATTCCTTCCCACCAAACATCACCATCATCTGTGAGTGCAACATTGGTGAAGATTGAATTGCCATGTTCGATAGTTCGCATGGCATTGGCATTGGTGCTCCAGCCGGTGCCCGGTGCTACACCGAAGAATCCATACTCTGGATTGACTGCATAGAGACGACCATCATCACCAAATCTCATCCAAGCAATGTCATCGCCAATAGTTTCAACTTTCCAACCTTCAATCGTTGGATCTAGCATCGCGAGATTAGTTTTGCCGCATGCAGATGGGAATGCAGCTGCGATGTAATGAGGATTGCCATGCGGAGGAGTTACCTTCAGGATCAACATATGTTCGGCCATCCAGCCTTCATCGCGTCCAATCGCTGAAGCAATTCTTAGCGAATAACATTTCTTACCAAGCAGAGCATTTCCGCCATAGCCAGAGCCGTATGACCAAATAGTTCGCTCTTCCGGGAAATGAACGATGTACTTCGTGTCATTACATGGCCACGCAACATCTTTTTCGCCTTCATGAAGTGGCGCACCGACGCTATGGAGCGCTGGAACAAATCGTGCGTCAGATCCCATTGCTTCAAGTACTTGTGTGCCAATTCGAGCCATGATGTGCATCGAAGCAACAACATATGGACTATCGGTAATTTGTACGCCATACATTGGATCTTTAGCATCCAATGGCCCCATGCAGAATGGGATTACATACATAGTTCGCCCGCGCATGCTGCCGCGGTAAAGCTCTTGCATGATCGACTTCATATCAACTGGATCCATCCAGTTATTGGTTGGGCCCGCGTCAGACTCATCGCGAGAGCAGATATATGTGCGATCCTCTACGCGAGCAACATCTGTCGGGTCGGAAGCGCACCAGAACGAATTCGGCTTCTTCTTCAGGCGAACGAAGGTGCCTGCCTCGACAAGTTCGGTAGTAATTCGCTCCCACTCACTCGTGGTTCCCGTGCACCAATAAATCTCATCTGGGCTGGTAAGAGCTGCGCTCTGGGCGACCCAGGCAAGCAGCTCTTTATGGGGTGTTGGCGGGGTATTTTTAAGCAAAAACGATGAAGAGGCCACGTTGACTCCCGACGTTAGGTGGATAGTCTCTCTATTGTAAAGTCAGGGTTAACAATTGGGCTAGGGTCGTTAACCAATATAAAACGTGGTCTTCACCACCTATTACGCTCAATCTGGCCCAGGTTGGGGGCATATTCAGGGCCATTCCCAGGCCGATCCGATCTAAATTCCATCCAAAAAGGAGCGAGTACGCTCGGCATACTTAATAAAACGTAATAAATAAATAGGAGCAATCGCTTGTTAACTCAGATTTTGAAGAAATATTGCGCGCCGTACAAGGGTCAGGTCGCACTGATTTTGCTCATGCTTCTCGTGCAGGCAATCGCATCGCTCTACCTTCCCAACCTCAACGCCGACCTCATTAACAATGGCGTTGCAAAAGGAGATGTCGGATATATCTGGCATATCGGCGAGATCATGCTTGCCTCATCTGCTTTGGTGATGGGAGCATCTATCTGGTTGGCGTTCTTGGCTGCGAAAGTATCGATGGCATTTGGTCGCGATCTGCGCACAGCAGTCTTTACGGCAGTTGAAGGTTTTTCGGCGCGCGAGCTCAATAAATTTGGTGCACCATCTCTGATTACTCGTAACACCAACGATGTTCAGCAAGTCCAGCTTGTTCTCTTTATGGGATTCACCATGATGATCGGTGCGCCTATCACCGGCATTGGCGCAATCTTCATGGCAGTTCGCTCTAACGCTCATCTCTCGCTCTTGCTACTAGTCGTTATTCCGATCATGACGCTTTTGATTGTTAGTTTGCTTCGTCGCATCGTTCCCGCATTCCGGGATATGCAGGTCAAGATTGATCGCATCAATCTGGTCTTGCGCGAACAAGTTGCTGGCGTTCGAGTAATCCGTGCATTTGTAAAGACCCGCCAAGAAGAAGCTCGCTTCGCTGATTCATCGCGCGATCTCATGCAGACTCAACTTCGAGTTACTCGCACATTCGCCGTGATGTTCCCTTCATTATCTCTGATTCTTAACTTGTCATCTGTGGCAGTGATCTGGTTTGGTGCAAAACTCATTGACCAGAACAAACTGCCAATCGGAAATATGACTGCATTTTTGACCTACATCATGCTGATTCTTTCGTCAGTAATGATGGCTGTATTTATGACGCTACAGATTCCTCGCGCAGCTGCATGTGCCGAACGTATCCAAGAGGTGCTAGATACGCCATCTTCAGTGGTTGATACCCCAACCCCAAAAGAGCCCGCAGTACGCGCTGGAGTTGTCGAATTTAAGGATGTCGAGTTTCGATATCCGGGTGCAGAAAAACCAATCCTCACCGGAGTTTCATTCACTGCAACACCTGGACAGTTCACTGCGATTATTGGCTCAACCGGTTCGGGTAAATCAACCCTTCTTAATCTCATTCCGCGATTCATTGATGTCACAGAAGGCTCGATCCTTCTTGATGGAATTGATTTGCGCGAACAATCTCTGGAAGCAATTTGGACAGAGATCGGCCTAGTCCCTCAGCGCTCATTCCTCTTCGGTGGAACTATTGCGGACAATCTTCGCTACGGTCGCGAACACGCAACCGATGAAGAGATGTGGCACGCTCTCCAGATTGCACAAGCAGATGGATTCGTAAAAGAAAACCCCGATGGCTTGCAAGCGCGAGTTGCTCAAGGTGGTACCAACTTCTCTGGCGGCCAACGACAACGCCTTTCGATTGCGCGTGCGTTGGTGAAGAAGCCACAGATTCTCATCTTTGATGATTCCTTTAGCGCACTCGACTACACCACTGACGCCAAATTACGTGCGGCGCTTCATTCAGAAGTCGGCCATACAACGATGATTGTGGTTGCCCAACGCGTCTCCACAATTTTGCACGCGGATCAAATCATTGTCCTTGATCAAGGAGCAGTGGTTGGAATCGGAACGCACGCCGAGCTCATGAAGAGTTGTGCGACGTACCAAGAAATTGTCTTGTCACAACTATCACCGGAGGAGGCAGCGTAATGAGCACAACTAACGCAACTCCAGGAGCACGCCCAGCTGGCGGTCGTCCGCCTATGGCTGTCGGTCGCGGCGGTCCAATGATGGGAATGACAGGCCCAGCAGCGAAATCCAAGGACTTCAAAGGTTCTCTAAAACGCCTGATGCGCGAAGTCGGCGAAGAACGTAAGACTCTTTACTTGGTGCTGGCACTTATCAGCACAGCCGTAACCATTGGATCGTTCGGACCGAAGATCCTTGGCCATGCCACAAACGACATCTTTTATGGCTATCTAGGACACAAACTTCCAGCTGGTGTGACAAAAGCACAGGCAGTGGCGGGGTTACGCGCACGCGGTCAGGGAACACTCGCGGATGTTCTGCAGAAGAGCGATGTTGTTCCAGGTAAGGGCATCGATTTCACGGCGATTAGCCACTGGATCTTCTTGGCTCTGGCGCTTTATGCAATCTCTTCACTATTCCTATGGTTACAGCAATATCTCATGGCTGGTGTTACGCAAAAGACTGTATTTCGTCTACGCCGTCTAGCTGAAGAGAAGATCGGCCGTCTGCCACTGAGTTATTTCGATACAACGTCACGTGGTGATCTACTTTCAAGAATTACAAACGATGTAGACAACATCTCTACCTCGATGCAGCAAGGTCTCTCACAGATTCTCAACGCAGTACTGACAGTTGTATCAGTACTAGCAATGATGATTTGGATCAGCCCAATTTTGGCGCTGGTCTCACTCATTGCAATTCCGCTATCAATGTTTGCATCGGTTCGCATCGCAAAGGCATCCCAGAAGCAATTTATTGCACAATGGGATTGGACCGGAAAACTCAACGGCCATGTAGAAGAAATGCATACCGGTCATGCGCTAGTAAAAGTCTTTGGTCGTCGCAAACAAGCAATCGAAGATTTCGACGTTCTTAATGAGAATTTGTATGGATCTTCCTTTAATGCTCAATTTATGTCTGGAATCATCCAGCCATCGACCCAGCTCATCTCAAACCTTATTTATGTAGGTATTTCGGTACTTGGCGGCTATCGCGTAGCGACAGGCACTATGTCACTCGGTGATGTGCAGGCATTTATTCAATATTCACGCCAATTCGGTATGCCACTAGCCCAGATCGCCGGCCTGATGAATACGGTCCAATCTGGTGTTGCATCAGCAGAACGTTTGTTTGAGTTGCTTGATGCACCTGAAGAAGCTCCAGATAAGCCAGACTCAACTCCAATCGGTCGTGCTACGGGTGCCATCGAATTCAAGAACGTCTCATTTAGATATGTCGAAGATCAACCACTGATCGAAGGATTTAATCTCAGCGTAAATCCTGGTCAGACAATCGCGATTGTTGGACCAACTGGTGCTGGTAAGACAACGCTCGTTAACTTGATCATGCGTTTCTATGAGATCAATGGTGGTGAGATCACTCTTGATGGAATCAATACACGCGATATCACTCGTGATGATCTGCGTCATCAATTTGGAATGGTGCTGCAAGATACCTGGCTCTTCACCGGAAGTATGCGCGAGAACATCGCATTTGGTTCGGCAGATCCAGATCATCAGAAGGTCGAGGCTGCTGCAAAGGCTGCCAACATCGATCACTTCTTGCGTGCCTTGCCACAGGGATACGACTCGCTGCTGACCGATGACAACGCCACTGTCTCCAATGGTGAGCGTCAACTTCTGACGATCGCTCGAGCATTTATGGCAGACCCAGCGATTTTGATCCTCGATGAAGCAACATCGTCGGTGGATACTCGTACCGAAGTATTGGTTCAGCAAGCTATGGCAAAGCTTCGCGCCGGGCGCACCTCATTCGTTATTGCGCACAGACTTTCCACGATTCGCGATGCCGACATCATCTTGGTGATGGATAAGGGCTCGCTGGTCGAGCAGGGAAATCACGAACAACTCATGGAGGCAAAGGGCTTCTATTACAATCTCTATGCGAGCCAGTTCGCATCAGCCATTGAGTAACAACTCCTCTGTAGTTAGGAAATTCTCTGTATAAAGGCCTTAAAGTCGCGGTGGTTGTCCCAGCATTTAAAGAAGAGCTACATATCGGGGCAACCATCCTTGGCATACCTGATTTCGTGGATTTGATCGTCGTTGTTGATGATGCAAGCCCAGATGGGACTTACCAGAAGGCCTTAGATATCCAGGAAGAGCTAGGTAGCGCAGGCAACCGCTTGATGATTGCTCGTATGCCAAAAAACCGCGGAGTTGGCGGCGCCATCATTCACGGACACAAGATTGCGTTGAGCGAGAAATGTGATGTGAATGTTGTTATGGCTGGCGATGATCAGATGGATCCGGCGTATCTGCCAGCGCTCTTGGATCCAATCGCAGCAGGCAGCGCGGACTTCACTAAAGGTAATCGCTTCTTCTCGGTCGCAGCGCTGGAAGGAATGCCAAAATATCGAGTGATTGGTAATGCAGTACTAAGTTTTCTCACCAAGCTCTCCTCGGGTTATTGGCACATCTTTGATCCGCAGAATGGTTACACCGCTAGCACTGCCACCGCTCTGCGACGCATCCCACTAGAAAAAGTCGAAGAGCGCTACGATTTTGAGAACGACCTTCTTATTTGGTTATCCGCAACCAATGCACGAGTAGTCGATGTTGAGATTCCTGCGCGCTATGGAAGTGAGACCTCAACAATTGCGTTGGCACCATTTATCTTTCGCGTTCTTCGCACTCTCACGCGTGGTTTTTATCGCCAGTTGTGGTGGAAAATTAGTGGCAAGAGTTCGCGAGCTATTGGCTAATGAGTGCGCTACCTGCAGCTAAGCGTCGAATCTATCGCTTCTATCTGCCACTTACGCTAGCTCTTAGTTTCATCAATTTCTGGCGCCTGGGCTTTTATAGCGGTCGAGATGCATCTAAGCACGCCTTGATCGGTCTTTATACGGGCTTTCCCGGTCGCAACGGTGATCATATGTATTACACAAGTATGGCCATGCAATTTGCTGGTAAGAGTCTGTCGCAATCCTTGACTCAAGTGGCCGCAACATTTAAGGATTACCCGGCTCCTTCAATTGACTTAGTTCGCGGTTATCTCGATCCAGGATTCGCTCCTCTTATTTATCCACGCCAAGTTCTTACGCAGTTTATGTCGTGGGGATATCGAATCTTTGGATCAAGTGGCCTTGGCATATCTACGCTTTTGATTGGCGCAACCACAATCGCGCTGCTTATTCGATGGGTCTGGCGTGAGTGGGGAGTTGGCGCAGCATGGCTGACGCTTGCGCTGATTATGGCAAGCTCTATGTTTATCTGGTACTCAACCGGGCTATTTATTGAATCACCACTTCTTTTGATTGAAGTGATCTGGCTTTATTCGTTACCGATTTCCAAACATTTCGCGCACCATCGTTATTGGTACTACGTCAACGTTCTGCTGATCGTGCTGATGGGATTTACTCGCCAGTCCCCACTGCTACCAATGGCGGTACTTGCTGGTGGATGGTTTGCGCAATTTTTGCAAAGAAAGAAAATTCGTAACAGTTGGTTTGGGATCATGCTATTGGGTGGGGCCACTGCGATCGCAACCTACTTTGTGACTAATGTGTGGGCTCCTTATTCACCTATTGGATTATCGAATACTCGCCATCCATCGCTGAGTGCTGGTGCAAAATACCTCTGGAACTTTTTAGCGACCGATCCAGTCATCTGCCTGACGCTAGTCCTTGCGATATTTGCAGCGAGAAAAATAAATGATAAGACCCTGCTCTGGGTGGGGCTAGGCGCCTTCGTTTCCTGCGCGATCAACGTATATTTGGCCACCGGTGAATATCGATATTGGAGCCCGCTCTTCATCTTTATCGCCCCGCTGGCTGGATATCAGCTGGCTCGGCTGATCAAGGCAACCAAGGAAATCCAGATCCCAGTCATCAAGCCAGCTAAGCCGTATCTAGCTCTCTATCTCACGCTCTTCATCTCGGTGATGATCGCTCTGAGCTCGCTCCTTTTCTATGGAAAAGGAGATGGGGCGACCCGAGCCACTGTGCCGGTCAACCAGATCTACCCAACCTCAAAAGTAAGCGGTTCTATTGGGTGCTACGGGCCTTCACTTCGAATCTATCTGATCCAAAAAGGCAAGAAAGTGGCTGCTCTTGATGGCACAGCAATGGCAGCAAACCCTGGGATTACCAACACTCTTGGTGGGCCCGACCACGGACTTACCTACGAACCTTTGGCGAGATTTATTGCCCAATGTATGGCTGTGAGTGGCAGCTAGGTTGTAAAGTCCGCGCTGTATCTGTTCACCCCTAGCCTCTTCGGATGCCCTCTCAAATCGGAGGTCCTTTAATGGCAA
>CAIKCJ010000026.1 GCA_903825945.1 uncultured Actinomycetes bacterium
ACTTAAGTCTGATGTTTTAGATGAGGTTGAACGATTTGCGGATATTTCTCGCCGTTTTTGTTCCACTCATCCTATGGCTGGGCGAGAAATTGCTGGCCCTTTGGCGGCCCGTGGAGACCTATTTCAGGGACGAATGTGGATTTACACGCCAAGTAGTCAGAGTTCGGAAGTTGTCATCAATCAGGCGCTTGAAATCATCAACGCTCTCGGTGGGATTCCCGTAGAACTTGATGCACAGACGCATGATGCAGTCATTGGCGGAATATCACATCTGCCTCAGATCTTAAGTTCTCTGCTCTCTCTCACCCTGGAAGATATGGAAGAGGTGCACTTAGCCTTGGCCGGTCAAGGCCTCAAGGATGTCTCCCGCCTGGCTGCATCGGATCCCGACCTTTGGTCTGAGCTATTACATAGCAACCGTGGCGCACTGAAGTCTTATCTCGATAAGATGATTAATCTTTTAAACGATTTGTCGACATCACTAGCGAACGATGATCTGCGAAAAACGCACGAAATTTTGTCAGCCGGTCGCGAAAATCATCGACGCATTCCCGGCAAGCATGGTGGTCGCAAACGTGGTTACTGGTACCTGCCTATTGTCATCGACGATAAGCCCGGACAACTTGCAGCAATCTTTGATGCCTGCGCTCTGGTTCAGGCCAACGTTGAAGACCTTGCCATCGAGCACACCCCAGGCCAGGAGAGTGGTCTAGTTACTCTGGCACTTTCGCATGGTGATGCAAAAAAACTTTTTGATCAATTATTGGTAGATGGCTGGAAGGTGCATCTACCTCGAGAGAGCATCGGTTAATTCGTTTTCAATAGAGCGTTAGGGTTAAGACATGTCGACTGTCGTAGTAGCAATAGATGGTCCAAGTGGATCAGGTAAGTCCACCACAGCACGCGCAATAGCGCAGCGTGCTCGTTGGCAATATCTAGACACTGGAGCTTTGTATCGGGCTATCACCTGGCTGGCTCTGGATTCCAACATCACAGACCCCGATCTCTTGGTATCTCAAGCGCAAGAGCGTGGAATTGCATTTAACGCGGATCCGATCGAACCACGAATTACTTTAGGCGAGCGCGATCTCACAGCAGATATCAGATCTCTTCGGGTTACCGATCAAGTCTCTATTTATGCCGCAATGCCAGAAGTACGCGAATACCTACTCACGCTTCAGCACCAAATAATCGATGCAGCGCCACACGGAATTGTGGTCGAAGGTCGAGACATCGGAACTGTTGTTGCACCTGATGCAGCGCTCAAAATTTTCCTTTATGCAGATTTACATGAGCGCGCACTTCGACGCGAACGCGAATTGGCTGGTGAGATCGAAGAGGCCCCGGAAGCATCTGTCGTCGCCGATTCCTTAACTAGCCGCGATGAGATTGATTCGAATCGAAAAATTTCACCGCTGCGCATGGCAGAGGATGCCCTTGAAATTGATTCAACCCTTTTGGATCTAGGCGAAGTTGTAGATGTTATTTGGGAATGGGCCAAGAGCCGCAATCTTTTAGGACTTCCAAAAGTCGCAATCATTGGTCGTCCAAACGTAGGCAAATCAACTCTTGTTAATCGCATTATCGGACGTCGTGAAGCAATCGTTGAAGACGTTCCCGGCGTGACTCGTGATCGCGTTAAATACGAAGCTGAGTGGAACGGTCGAACATTCTTGCTCATCGATACCGGTGGTTGGGAAGTTAAGCCCGAGGGGATTTCGCAGAAAATTACAGCAGGATCTGAAGCAGCTATCGCTGAATCAGATCTCGTACTCTTTGTCGTGGATGCCCAAGTAGGCGCCCTTGATGAAGATGAATCACTTCTCACCATCTTGCGTCGCTCAGGCAAGAAAGTAATTTTGGTTGGAAACAAAGTTGATAGCCCTGCTGAAGAAAATTTGGCGCACGGTCTTTGGAATCTTGGTCTTGGAGAGCCTCATTTCGTTTCTGCGCTACATGGTCGTGGCTCCGGAGACCTGCTCGATTTAGTTGTTAAAGAGCTTCCCGAAGTTGGAACAGAGCCAGCTGATGATGGTTACCGCCGTGTTGCACTTATTGGTCGACCAAATGTTGGCAAATCTAGTTTGCTCAATACCCTTGCTGGACAAGCTCGCGTATTGGTTGATGATGCTGCAGGCACCACGCGCGATCCCGTTGATGAGTTAATTGACTTCGGTGGAAACACATGGAGATTTATTGATACTGCCGGAATTCGTCGCAAAGCCAAGTTCGATAGCGGCACGGATTACTACGTGAGTTTAAGAACAGAAGCTGCGCTAGATAGAGCCGAAGTTGCTGTTGTAGTACTCGACGCTTCTGTCCCGCTCACCGAACAGGACCTTCGCATTGTCACGATGGCAGAAGAGTCTGGTCGCGCTTTGGTCCTCGTCATGAACAAGTGGGACATTGTTGATACTGAAAGACAAGAGCAGTTCAATAAAGAACTTGAGCGAAACCTCGAACGTTATCCATGGGCGCAGCGCGTAAATGTTTCAGCGCTCACCGGATGGCATCGCGATCGACTCGCTCCTGCACTGCGAACCGCGCTGAATTCGTGGGAGAAGCGTGTACCTACCGCCAAGCTCAACTCCTTTCTCGGGGCCCTTATCGCGGCGACACCACCACCAGTTCGCGGTGGTAAGCAACCGAAAATCCGATTTGCGACTCAAGCTGGCACATGCCCGCCGAAATTTGTGGTCTTCTCAAGTGAGTGGGTCGAACCCTCTTATCGACGATTCATCGAACGACGTTTGCGCGAAGAATTCGGTTTTGATGGCAGCCCAGTAGAGGTGGCTATCAAGGTGCGCGAGCGTGAAGAGCGCAAAGAGCGTCGCAAGCCAACCTATTAGATTTCCTCAAGAAATCGTGTTGATTATGCCGACTTACTAAGAACTGACTTTCTACATAGGATCGGCGCATGAGAGTTTCTCGCTCCGAAGTGTTGACGATTCCCAATGGGCTGACCTTGATACGAGCCTTTGGAGTCCCAATTTTCCTTTGGTTGCTCCTAGGGGAGAACCTTCGGGGTTGGGCCTATCTCGTTCTAGCAATTGGGGCTTGGACGGATTACTTTGATGGAAAAGTCGCTAGATGGTTGCATCAAGAATCCAAACTTGGGGCAGCCATGGATCCCACCATTGATCGCCTTTACATCGTGGCGACAATTATTGGCCTAGCCATTAAGTCGTATATTCCGTGGTGGATGGTCGCTGTGCTGATCGGTCGCGACCTTTGGATGGCCGTGATGTTGATGATCTATCGAAGGAAGACTGGCAACGTATTTACGGTGACCTTCCTGGGCAAATCAGCAACATTCAACCTGCTTTACGCATTTCCGTTTCTGTTGTTGAGCGGACACTCTTTCTGGGGTCAAGTAGCTCATATTGCGGGATGGAGTTTTGCGATCTGGGGGATTGGCCTATACCTGCTCACCGCTTTCGATTATTCTCGCCTCGCTCTAACACTCAAAGAACACTCGTAAGGGAGTATGTCCATGTCACACGTTCCAGCAGAACTTTCCTATACCAAAGAGCATGAGTGGATCGCTTTTACAAGCGAAACTACTGCACGTATTGGAATTACCGATTTTGCTCAAGCAGCACTGGGAGACATCGTGTATATCCAATTACCAAAAGTTGGCGAGAGCGTTACATCAGGAAAAGTGTGCGGTGAAGTTGAATCAACAAAGAGTGTCTCTGAAATTTACTCTCCATTAACAGGAAGCATCTCATTCGTCAATACTGATTTAGATAGCGCTCCTGAGGCGATCAACTCTGATCCTTATGGGGCTGGCTGGATCGCAGAAATCACTTTTGAGAGCAAGCCACTTGACCTTTTGACCGCGCAAGAATACGACTCACTTACCGCTTGATTTTGATTCTGCAGATGATTAGTGTCAGCCTCTAGTCAAGATTGATAGCTGTTGCTGACATTAATACAGTGTTCTGACCAGATATGTAAATTAAACGGAGGAGGGTGTTATGTCTGAAGCGCATAAGCCAACCCCTTCGGAAAAAGCAGTTCCAGAGCTGACAACGACTATCCATCTCTCTGCCCTTCGCTCAGTACCGAAACCACGTCCATTAGAGGAAGTTTTTGCACTACTTACTCCAGAAGACAGAAGCGTCGTGGGTCAACTTGCGCACAACTGTGCGATGTTGGTTGTGGTCGCAGGGCCAAGTAAAGGTTCCCGCTTTTTGATCGATAGTGATCGCGTGAGTATTGGACGATCAGAGAGTGCAGACATTGCTCTCGATGATGTAACTGTTTCGCGTTCACACGCCGTGATTTCAAAGTTGGAAAATGGTGACTTCCAGATTGCCGACGCCCAGAGCCTCAATGGCACATATCTCAATGGCACCGCAATTAATGAGTCGCGCTTAGCGGTTGGTGATGAAATTCAGATCGGAAAATTTCGTTTGACATACTTCAATGGAAAGGGGAACTCATGAGTGTTCCAGCACGCGCCTATTTAAGCATCGGAGAAGTTCTAGGAAAACTTCGAGGCGACTTTCCAGACATCACAATCTCCAAGATTCGCTTCCTAGAGTCCGAAGGCCTGATTGACCCTCAGCGCACTCCATCGGGATATAGAAAATTCACATCAATCGATCTCGAACGTCTGCGCTATGTGCTCTCCGCACAACGTGACCAGTATTTGCCACTACGCGTAATTAAGGAAAATCTCGATGCCCTTGACCGTGGGTTAGAGCCAGCAGCCACAGCTGGTGCAACGCCTACACCTCGTTTGGCTAGCGTTGATGGCGAGCTAACTCCTAGTCATTTTGCAGGGGAGAGCGATCTTCGACTTTCTCGCGAGGAACTTCTTGAATCAGCCAATCTCAGCGACGCCCAATTAGTGGAGCTAGAGTCCTTTGGGCTCATCACTATTCGTGGTCGTTACTACGACGCAGATGCGCTTTCGGTTGGCAGAACGGTGTCAGCTATTGCAGCTTTCGGTATCGAGCCGCGCCATCTTCGCTCATTTAAGTCTGCAGCAGATCGCGAAATTGGTTTGGTTGAGCAAGTAATCACACCGCTTTTAGCTCAAAAGAGTTCTGATGCAAAAGCGAGAGCAGAAGAAGTCGCTAACGAGCTAGCCGCCCTTTCGGTGAAATTGCATGCTGCGCTGGTTCGCGCTGGCTTGCACCGATCGAAGTAGAACTCGCCCCCACGAGTGGGGAGTGAGAGGATGAGTACATGAGTATTCCTGTTGAGGTTGTCGGCGTTCGAATCGAAATGCCTTCTAACCAACCAATCGTTTTGCTGAAGGAGATTGGCGGTATTCGCTATCTTCCAATTTGGGTTGGTGCCGTTGAGGCTTCGGCGATCGCTTTCGCCCAGCAGAATCTGATTCCAGCAAGGCCCCTCACGCACGACCTCTTCACGTCGGTTCTCCATGTCCTGGGTAACCCAGTCACCGCCGTTGAAATTTCAGACTTGCGAGATGGAGTTTTCTATTCCGAGCTACATCTTTCTGGCGGCACGACCGTTTCAGCTAGGCCGAGTGATGCAATCGCGCTAGCCATACGCGTAAAAGCCCCTATAAGCGCCACTGAGGCCCTTTTCGCCAAGGCTGGGATAGAGATACCGGATCAATCTGAGGATGAGGTAGAGAAGTTTCGGGCCTTTCTCGATGAGATTAACCCAGACGACTTTCTTGGCTAACCACGCTAGGGTAAGCCTCAAGTAAAGGTTTAAAGTTTTGCGTGTCGCAGCGCTATGCTCTGGAGCAAGAACTCTATCCTTAAGCAATACTGAATCCCCTCGGTATAACCCATATCGGGTGTCTGCAGAAGTGAGAACTCCATGACCACTGGGTCTAATCCCGACGTTCAAGAACTCGGTTATCGCGGAGCTACAGCATGCGTTGCTGCAGGTATTACATATCGCCAGCTCGATTATTGGGCCCGAACTGACTTAGTTGGACCGAGCATTCAAGGGGCGAGCGGCTCTGGATCGCAACGACTTTATAGTTTTCGCGACATCTTGGTTCTCAAGATCGTCAAGCGACTTTTGGATACAGGTGTATCGCTGCAAAATATTCGTAGCGCAGTAGAACACTTGCGTTCTCGGGGAGTCTCAGATTTAGAGCGGATGACGCTTATGAGCGATGGTGTATCAATTTATGAATGCGCAAGTGCTGATGAGATCGTCGACCTTCTACAGGGCGGTCAAGGTGTATTTGGCATTGCCATTAACAAAGTTTGGACCGAGGTAGAGGGCTCTCTGGCCAATCTACAGTCTGAATCAGTGGTTGATGGTTCAGTGCGCAGCAACGCCACTGACGAACTCGCGCTTCGGCGTAAGCGTAAAGGCGCCTAGCAGTACTCTTTCTCTCTCATAACTTTAGGGGGAGCCTTGTCAGCCAAGCGATCAGTAATCCGCGAATCCTTTGTCGATCGCCATATTGGTCCTGATGAAAGTTCGATCGAGCTGATGCTCTCGACTTTAGGGGAGTCTTCACTTGAATCACTGATTGCTCGCGTGGTGCCCGCAAATATTGCCATGGGCGAAAAGCTCGAGAGTGCGCTACCTGAAGGAATTTCAGAAGTTGCTGCGATCAAGCGTTTGCGAGAACTTGCAGATCAGAACAAGGTAATGCGTTCCTACATTGGTACTGGTTATTACGGAACCATCATGCCTCCGGTAGTACTTCGAAACATTCTGGAAAATCCTGCCTGGTACACCGCCTACACGCCGTATCAACCAGAAATTAGTCAGGGCCGCCTTGAGGCAATTTTCGCTTTCCAAACTGTGGTGAGTGATCTGACCGGATTGCCAATTGCCAATGCATCAATGCTCGACGAGGCAACAAGTGCAGCGGAAGCCATGACACTCGCGCGCCGCAACTGGAGTGGTAGTGATGATGCCGCATTCTTCATTGACCAAAATCTTCATCCACACATAAAGGCTGTCATTGCAACACGAGCAAAGCCACTTAAGATCACTCTCATAGAAGCCTCTATTCATGATCTCGACATGGTTGCTGTACCGCTTTTCGGTGGAATTGTCTCTCAATTTTCAACATACGGAGAAGTGGTCAACGTAGAGAAGTTTGTTACTGAGATTCATGCACGAGGTGCGCTGGCTATTGTTGCAACAGATTTATTAGCGCTTGCACTTTACACGTCGCCAGGGGAGAGCGGCGCAGATGTCGCAATTGGCTCCGCACAAAGATTTGGCGTGCCGATGGGTTTTGGTGGTCCGCATGCTGGGTTCATGTCAGTTCGTGCTGGTCTTGAACGTTCGATCCCAGGACGACTTGTTGGGCAGAGCATCGATAGCCATGGAAATAGCGCATACAGATTGGCGCTTCAAACTCGCGAGCAACATATTCGTCGTGACAAAGCAACATCAAATATTTGTACAGCGCAAGTTCTACTCGCGGTCCTCTCTGCTTTCTATGCGATGTGGCATGGCGCCGACGGCATTAAGGCGATCGCAACACGCGTTCGCGAGAGTACTCATCTCTTGCGTAAGAGTTTGTCATCTCATGGACTGAAGGTCAGTTCATTTGATGTCTTCGACACATTTGTAGTCAACGATGTCGATGCAGAAGCAATAGCAGTGCAGGCTCGAGATCGTGGAATAAATTTGCGAATAATTTCAGCCCAGGCTCTTGGTATCTCACTGGATGAAACGGTAACGCTGCATGACCTAGAAGAATTAGCGCAGCTCTTTGGAGCAAAGTTGCAGGGGGATGGTGCATTGCCCCTTAGTGCACCACGCTCTACTGATTATTTACAGCACAAAGTCTTTAACTCGTATCATTCTGAGACGTCAATGTTGCGTTACATCCGCACGCTGTCAGATCGAGACTTGGCACTTGATCGTACGATGATCCCGCTTGGCTCTTGCACAATGAAACTCAATGCAACTACCGAGATGATTCCGATTACCTGGCCAGAGTTTGCCTCTCTCCATCCATTTGCACCGGCGGATCAATCTGCCGGATTTAGAACACTCATCAACGAACTTTCGGATTGGCTTATCGAAATCACTGGCTACGACGCTGTATCACTCCAGCCTAACGCTGGTTCGCAAGGAGAATTTGCAGGGCTTCTGGCTATTCGTAACTATTTGGACGTCAATGGGGGGAGTGAGAGGGATATCTGCCTCATTCCATCGAGTGCACACGGAACCAACGCAGCTAGCGCTGTCATGGCCGGTATGAAAGTGGTAGTTGTTGCGTGCGACGAATTTGGTAACGTCTCAGTCGATGACATCAAAGCGAAAATTGAGGAATACAGCGGACGCTTGGCAGCTCTGATGGTGACGTATCCATCAACTCATGGCGTCTTTGAATCTGCGATCTCCGAAATTTGTGCACTGGTCCATGATGCAGGGGGACAGGTATACGTTGACGGTGCGAATCTCAACGCATTGGTTGGCCTTGCTCAACCTGGAAAATTTGGTGCAGATGTTTCTCATCTCAATCTTCACAAAACTTTCTGCATTCCGCACGGAGGTGGTGGGCCGGGAGTTGGTCCAGTAATTTCCAGAGCACACCTTGCGCCGTATCTACCAAATCACCCGCAGGATCCACTGTGTGGTCCAGCAACCGGCCCTGGACCAGTGAGCTCTGCTCCATTTGGTTCAGCTGGAATCTTGCCAATCTCGTGGGCATATATTCGCATGATGGGCGGTTCTGGTCTGACGAAGGCAACTCAAGTTGCGATCTTGTCCGCTAATTACATAGCGACAAAATTGGATCCACATTTCCCAATTCTCTATAAGGGCGAAGGTGGATTTATCGCCCATGAATGTATTGTCGACTTACGTGAGATCACCAAGAAATCTGGCGTGACTGTCGATGACGTTGCCAAGCGTCTGATGGATTATGGTTTCCATGCACCGACTGTCAGCTTTCCAGTTGCGGGAACTATGATGATTGAACCGACCGAATCGGAAGATATCGATGAGTTGGACCGGTTTATCAATGCCATGATTTCAATCCGAGCCGAGATTTCGGCGATCGAAGCGGGAGAGATGGCGGTCGAAGAATCAGCACTGCGAATGGCTCCGCATACCGATGTCGACTTATTGAGTGATCTCTGGGATCGTAAATATTCACGTCAAAGCGCTGCTTACCCAACTGGAGTTGATTCAAGTATGGGCCATAAGGGCAAATACTGGCCAAGTGTTGGTCGTATCGATGGGGTATTTGGGGATCGGAATTTGGTCTGCGCCTGTGCGCCGATCGAGGAGTTGGCGATCAACTAGCCCGATTCTTTTACTTTACATAATGTAGATTATCGGCGATTAAGTATGCGCTTGAAACCCCACTGAGTGGTCTTTAGCCATGCCTCGAAAACAATTCCTATGTTCATCTTGGATTGGCCATCAACCCGTTCGGTAAATTCAATAGGTACTTGTGCAATAGGCATCCGAAGCTGTGCGGCTAAAGCAACAACTTCGATCTGAAATCCGTATCCAGAAGCTTGCATGTCAGATTGGAGAATCTCTTTGACGAGCTTCATGCTCAAGACCCTAAATCCACTTGTGAGGTCTTTGTAAGGCAATTTCAGGGCCGCTGATGCGTACCAGGTGCCAAATCTCGAGATCAGGCGCCTGGCCAATGGCCAATTGTGGACTGAGCCGCCAGGCATCCAGCGAGTGCCAATAACAAGGTCGTGGCCTGCCTTGGCAGCCGCCAAAAGATCTCCCAATTGGGCCGGGTGATGGCTGCCATCTGCATCCATTTCTACGACAAATTCATATTGATTAAATGATTGATTATGTTGATTATTGTGATCATTTTTGCGAGAGCTGGCCCAAGAAAACCCAGCCAGATACGCAGGGCCCAAACCAGCTTTCTGACTTCGGTGGAGAACATGAATTTTCTCGGATTTCAGGGATTCTGCAATTTCTCCGGTTCCATCCGGGGAGTTGTCATCGACAATCAAAATGTCGATATCGCCATGCAATTCGGTGAGTTCTATTACAAGCCTCTTTAAGTTTGCACGTTCATTGAACGTTGGCAAAATTACAAGAGTGTCATTTACCATCCGAGCGCCGAAATCATGCGATCGATCGAAGCTCCTAAATTGAATTCATTCTTATATCGGTAAATTTCTTCGAGCGTTGCCGGCGCTTGAGGCATATCAAATTTCATCGGTGGAATCGGAACATCTAAGGCGCAGTGCACGATTGTTGGAGCGATGGAAATATATTCACTTGATTCAATCAGTTTCTTACGCAAGTTCGGTGTAAGTCTTTCATCATTAGCATGTGCTGCATCAAGTGCTTCTTCAATATTGCTGAAGTTGTTTGCAATCAGAGCCGCACCTTTTTCGCCTATTCCTTTAACGCCTGGAAGACCATCGGATGCATCGCCTCGGATCAGGGCAAATAGTGCGTACCTATCCCCCGGGATTTCGTACTTTCGAGCTATCCAATTAATATCGACAAGATCGTGATTGGCCAAACCTTTTGCTAGGTAGACAACTTTCACGCGACGTTTATCATTTACTAACTGGAACAAATCACGATCTCCGGTAGCAATGAAAGTAGGACCACGTTCGCGCACACTTACTGTCGCAATAACATCATCTGCCTCGTAATTGTCAACACCTACATTCGGAATTGAAAATGCATCGAGGATATCTAGCAATATTGGTATCTGTGGTGTCAAAGTATCTGGCTCTGCCTCTTCGCCATCGTCATCGACGCGATTAGCTTTGTAACCAGGGAATAGATCAGTGCGCCATGTTGGGCGCCAATCCCCCTCAGTTGCGCAGAGAATTCGCGATGGTTGGTATTGCGAAATTAGCCGGGCGGACATATCGAGAAAACCTTTGATGGCGTTAACTGGTGAACCATCAGGTGCGACAAGTGAGTCTGGCATTCCGTAGTAAGCCCGATACCAGAGAGATGCACTGTCGAGAAGGAGAAGTGTCATGCAACTATTCCAGCGTAGGAAACAATTCCACGGTCAATCCGCTTGAGTGCATTATCAACTGTCTGCGACAGATGAGGTGATGCGTTACCTATTTGTCGCAGGAGATCAATGATCTGCTTCATCGCACGCACAAAATCCCCAACCGTGAGTTCTGTTCCGCGAAGGATTGCAGCCAATGAATGACCACTCGCCCATCGATAAGAAGCCCAGCAGAATGCAAGATCAGGTTCACGCATTGGCTCTAATCCGATATCAACTTCTGAACGCTGGATATCTGCCCAGCAGGTAACGAGATCGTTAAGTACTTCTTCGACCTCACCCCTAGGAATCTTAGGAGATTCATCACGCCTTGCTTCGAAAACAAGTGCCGAAAGAACTGAGACCATCTCTGGACCATCCAAGGTATCAAAGCTGCCGGCTTTAATCATCTGCGCGATAAGTAAGTCAGTTTCTCCATAAATATTTGCAAGCAAAGTTCCCCACTGGGTGATGACCCCATTTTTGAGGTAACCATATTTTTCGAGCATAACTTGGACAAGATCAAATCTCTTAGCTATCAAATCAGTTCGACTGCTCACGCGATCTTCAAGTCCACGTGTCTCGCGGGCAAGTCGATCAAGACGTTCGGCTATGCGTGAATGTTCCTCGCGCTCTGAACAACCATGACACGGATGTGCGCGTAGAGCACGCCTAGCAGCAACTAGCTCATCCTCGGCAATTACCCGCTTGGCTTTAGTCATCTTGGCCAGCGCTTTTTCTATAGCTTTTATCTCAGAACGGATAGCGGCATACTCCACAAAATCACCTTGATGGCAGGCCATCTCGCCCATGAGTTCCGCACTGGCAGATTGATTACGTTTAATCTGTCTAGCAAGGCCAACGACCGCTTTGTCGGCTTGATACTGTGCGAATGATGACTCAAGAGAAGTTCGCGCACGTTCGGCGCCAAAACGCGAGATCAGATTGATTGTCATGTTGTATGTTGGCTTGAAACTGCTCTTGAGCGGGTATGCGCGAGTGGAAGCAAGACCTGCTACCGATCCAGAATCTACCTCTTTGCTCCAGAGAATGACGGCATTTCCCTCGATATCAATTCCACGACGGCCGGCTCTCCCAGTGAGCTGAGTGAACTCTCCCGGACTTATCGAAACATGTGACTCGCCATTCCACTTCATCAACTTTTCGAGAACAACCGTGCGAGCGGGCATATTGATGCCCATGGCCAGCGTCTCTGTGGCAAAGACGCATTTAACGAGACCGCGTTGGAATAACTCCTCGACAGTTTCTTTAAATGAAGGCAATAGGCCAGCGTGGTGCGCAGCTATTCCACGTTCTAGACCATCGAGCCATTCTGAGAATCCGAGGACAACCAAATCTTCTTCAGGAATATTCGCGGTCGCGCGAAAGACGACTTCTCGAATTTCTGATCGTTCTTGGGCATTGGTTAAACGGATACCCGCCTTTACGCATTGGTGAACTGCAGCAGAACAAGCGTTACGGGAGAATATAAATGTTATTGCAGGCAGTAGACCTTCACGATCTAAACGTTCGATAACTTCGGCTCGATTTAGCGCACGCGAGGTAGGAGTGAGTTGGCTCTTATCCTGCCAATTACCGCCCCTCCCCTTCTTGGAATCGTAAGATCCGCGAACCTTGCGCAACGAGTCCTTTTCAAGTCTGACAATTTCAGGATTAACTTTGCCTTCATCTACGAAGAGATCAAGAAGCTGATGTCCAAAGAGAACATGTTGGTAGAGCGGAACTGGGCGTGTTTCCGAGACAATTACATCGGTATTTCCGCGCACTGCACCTAGCCAATCACCAAACTCTTCCGCATTTGAGACAGTGGCTGAGAGTGAGGCGACCTGAATTGATTCAGGTAAGTGAATGAGAATTTCTTCCCAGACTGCTCCCCTAAATTTGTCTGCTAGATAGTGGACTTCATCCATCACCACATACTGGAGATTGCGAAGCGTGTGGCTTTCGGCATAGATCATGTTTCGCAAAACTTCGGTCGTCATAACGACGATCTGCGCCTCGGAATTGACGCTGGTGTCACCAGTGAGGAGGCCTACCTTCTCCTCACCAAACATCTCTTTAAAATCAGAGAATTTCTGATTCGATAACGCCTTGATCGGTGCCGTATAGAAGCATTTTTTGCCAGTGGCTATTGCCAAGAAAGCGGCAAACTCGCCAACAATTGTCTTTCCTGCGCCGGTTGGAGCTGCGACAAGGACCCCGTGTCCATCCTCAAGGGAATGGCATCCTTCGATTTGGAATGGATCTAGTGGGAAATCGAATGTGTCGCAAAATTCTCTCGTGCGTTTATATTTATTCGCCGATTTTGCGGCAGCAAAGCGTTCCGCAGGTGAACGATCATCGCTCATGTCGTTCATCAAATTACGTCCTTTAACTTTTCGATTATATTCATTCGACCGACGCGCGAACTCGATGGCGATCATTTGCTATTGCTATTCCAGCAGCAGCAAAATAGAAGATGACAAGTGGTACTGCTAATAGCAGCATCGTGAATGGGTCACTTGTGGGAACAAAAGTCGCTGAGAAGACCGTAATTGCGAATACGGCGATACGCCACGGCTTAATAATTGCTCGACCCGAGAGTATTCCTACGACGTTGAGGGCGACGAGAAATACCGGCAGCTCAAAAGCCAATCCAAAAAGTACAATCAAGTGAAGAACGAAACTGAGGTAGTCGCTGAATTTAATCAGGTTGGTCAGATTCGTAGGAGTGAATCCAAGAAGAACACGAATCGCTATTGGAAGAATCCAATATGCCAATGCAGCTCCTGCGGCAAAGAATGGTGTCGCGGCAGCAATGAAAAATAGTGAATATTTCTTCTCTTTGTTATGCAGGGCCGGTGCAACGAATGCCCAAAGTTGATAAAGCCAAAATGGAGAGGCGAGTAGAACTCCGCAGACTATTGCTACGGAAATTTGCAGATTGAGCGGTCCAAGGACTCCATCGATATACAGAGCGCCGCAATGATGGGAGGAGCTGAGATCTGTACCTAAGTCGCATACGGGCTTGGTCAGAAGGTGAATAATTTTGCTATAAAAAATCCATCCCACGCTTGAAAAGATCGCAATCGATAGTGCCGCGCGAATAATGCGCTTTCGCAATTCACGAAAATGCTCGAGCAGCGGCATCTGCCCACTGTTGCGAGTGGTCATGAATTAACCCTTACTGGGAATTTTTTGCAGCTTGGTCATCCCCAGGCTTTTTATCTTCAGGAGACTTGAGTTCATCCTTGAAGATCCGTAGGGATTTAGCGACCGATTTAGCTGAATCTGGGAGTTTTTTGGCGCCAAAGAGAACTACGAAGACAACAACAATGAGGATGATGTGCCATGGCTTAAGGTCGCCCATTTAACTTCCTATCTACTGTGAACCAACATCATACCCAAAAAGGGCCTGGCTGATCATCTCGGAAAAGAGAGCCTGGAGTCGAGGGTTCTCCTGGATAAGCACCTTGCCAGGCAGAGTCAGCAAGGCTCGCAGCAACCACTCCTCATTTACAGGGCGAATCCTTACCCAAAGCTCATCTCCTAGACGTTCCTGAGAATCGATGATGCCCTGATGTTCCTCTACAAATCTCATGGCTTGCACCTCTAAAACAATGGTCTGCAGCGCGGATGTTTCAAACCCAGTGGCTTCCTCTTCCCCCGTGGGTTGAGACTGTGTGAGGGTTTCACGCGGGGAACCGATATGCGCAGACCCAAGCTGTGCGTCAAGGATGTGATCCATTCGGAATGTACGCATTTGGGCCTTGGCGTGATCCCAGGCGTGTAGATAACCGTAACCTCGGAGGTATTCGATCTGCGTGGGAAGAACTTCTCGTTCAGTAACGACATCCGAACTCATCGCGACATATTTCATGAGAATTGATCGTTGAGATGTAATCGCCTCCATAATCAACTCAGAGAATTGAGATATTAAAGTATCTTCGGCAGCGATGCTGACATGAAGTTCCGACTCCCCTAATGACTGCGAAATTCTCTCTTTAAGAGAATTTATTTTAGCGCAGGCAGTTGGATCAGTGGCGACTGCTTGCAATAAATCCAAGCCAAGAGCCAAGGAGATGCCTTCTTGTCGTGAAAGTTTTCTTGGAAGGTCCAGAACTTGAGGCTCACTCACCTCGATGAAATTCGGATCTTCGTAGTTGATGTCGATGAGTTCAAGATGTGAATAGCCAGGAAGGCCACACATATGAAGTAGTGAGAGATCCTGAGAAATTAGCACCGTCGATGTATTGAAAACTTTGGCAAGCTCGTCGATCGAACTACCTGGATGCAACATCAGATACGGAATGAGATCCAGGGATCGCGATACTCTAGATAGCGCGCTCTCGTTCATGAGAGTTTCTCTTTGAGTCGACGGATAGCAAGTTCGCGAAGTTCTTGTGGTTCCACCGCGATGACGTCATCGACATGCCATAAAACCTGACTCGCAAGGGTGTAGAGATCTGCATCATGAAATTCGATGAGGTCCCAGGTTTCATCAAGCGGGGTAACACTGCCTCGAGCCCGCAAGGCATGTGCTCGACTCTTGCGAATTTTGAGAGCGCAGAGGTACGTCTGTGTCGGAATCATCGCGGTGAGGTGCGGCCTTGAATCAAATCCTGCGGGTATCTCGTAAGCAGATTTCTTTTTAACTACCTCGATGCTTCCCGAAATTCGTTTTAATTTGAATACGCGTATCTCACCCTTCTCGATGTCGTTTCCAATCAGATACCAAAAGCCATGCCACAAAGTAAGTTCATAAGGCTCTACATGTCGCTGGGAAATCTTTGTAGATTCGTATGTGAATGAAATTCTTGATCTCGTATCTATAGCACCAAGTATTGGCTCGAAATGTTGCGATGAAGTGTCGTCGATCAGAATAGTCGCGCCTAATTCGCCAGGGTCGTTAAACAACTCTGAGCCGTCAATTTTGGCAAGTGCGCGTGTGCCCGCGTAAGTGAGGGTTTCATCTCGCCACAATTTTCCTGCTAACGAGATATACGCCAAATCTTCGGCGCTCAACTCACCTAGATTCAGACCATAGGAATCCCTGGTGATCCGATATCCAACCTCATCCTCGAAAAAGGCGTCGTGGGTGCCTACCTCGATGTCAATCCCTAAATTTCGCAGTTCGTCCTTGTCTCGCTCGAACATGCGCTCCATGGTTTCCGAAGATCCTTCATATCCAGCCACATCACGAAAGATCTCTGATTTGGCGAGATATCTCTTGCTCCCCAAAAGGGCGATCGTAAGGTTGATCAACCGCTCCGCTTTGCGTTCAGACATGGCCTGAGCCTACGGCTTTGCTAGGATCGTTCAGTTGATTTAAGTGAATATGTTTATGAATAGTTAGAAAGGAAAAGTGATGAGCAAAAAATCATCCAAAGTTTCAGCCATCGTTGTTGTAGTTATATTGGCGGCGAGCTTGGTGCTTACTTTTACGCACAAGAAGAGCGCAGCCTCATCTTCTGCATCGCAATCCTCTCAATCCTCTCAATCCTCTCAATCCTCTCAATCCCCTCAAGTTCCCCAGCCAACCCAGAGCCCACAATCCCAAGGAAAGGCCTCAGCCGTGACCCAAGCAGAACTTCCAACAGTTTCAGCTATTGCAGGACAAGCCCCTGCAATCAGCAAGCCAGCCGGAGATCCTCCAGCCACATTGGTCACTAAAGACATCATCGTTGGAAATGGCGCTACTGCCACTTCTGCTTCAACCGTAACCGCGCAATACGTTCTCATGTCGTGGAAGAGCGGCGCAGTTCTTCAATCGTCCTGGTCCCAAGGCCCAGCCACATTCCCACTTTCAGCAGTTATTCCTGGATGGCAACAAGGTATCCCAGGCATGAAAGTTGGCGGACGTCGACTTCTTGTTGTTCCACCAGCACTCGGATATGGCACAGCTGGATCAGGCCCGGTTGGTCCTAATGAGACACTCGTCTTCGTTGTCGATTTAACTGCCGCCAAATAGTTTCTAAAGTTTTACTCGACTACCGCTTCATCTTCAGGAAGTCCGTAGGCGCCTTTTGATGGGCGTCTACGGCGAAGAGGCGCTGTAACACCTGGTGCCAATCGACGCGCCTGGATGAGAAACCCAGTGTGTCCAATCATGCGATGTACGGGACGAACCGCCAAGCCTTCGTGATGCCATTGGCGTATCAAAGACTCGCTTGATTCTGGTTCGGTAAATCTTCCGGAAGCTTTAATGGCCTCTGCCATTGCTGAGAGCTGTGTAGTAGTAGCAACATACGCAAGCAATACACCTCCGGGATGAAGAACCTCATCGGCCATAGCCACACACTCCCATGGAGCCAGCATGTCGAGAATAATGCGATCGTATTTCTTTGTGTGCGCGTGATCTTGAACAGATCCGAGAGTCAAACTCCAGTTTTTCGGAACACCCGAGAAATAGTTATCTACATTCTTACTCGCGATATCAGCAAATTCTTGACGGCGCTCAAATGAGTCTACGGAACCGTCAGGGCCTACAGCTCGAAGTAAGGAGATGCTAAGAGCTCCGGAACCAACCCCTGCTTCAAGCACTGCATCACCTGGGCCTACATCTGCAAATCCCAAGATCAGGGCGGCGTCTTTGGGATAGACAATCGTGGCGCCTCGAGGCATTGAGAGCACGTAGTCTGCAAGCAAAGGTTTGAATGCAAGGAATTTGAGACCAGCGGTAGTTTCCACCACGCTTCCTTGTGGCAACCCCGCGATGTTGTCGTGGATCAGCCAGCCTTTATGCGTATGCCACTCCCCGCCTTCTTTGAGAGTGATCGTATGAAGTTTTCCTT
Source organism: uncultured Actinomycetes bacterium (assembly GCA_903825945.1). Classification (GTDB taxonomy): domain Bacteria; phylum Actinomycetota; class Actinomycetes; order Nanopelagicales; family Nanopelagicaceae; genus PALSA-747. The sequence continues at coordinate 17,716 of CAIKCJ010000026.1, forward strand.
TGGCGTCAGTGAGCTGAACACGATCGCCATAAGCAAAATGTGGATTCTTCATAGCATCTCCTTCAAGAGAATAGGTGTTGAGATGAGGTTTAGCTTGTCGACTAAACGGCGTTGAAATACTTAGCTTCTGGATGATGCACGATGATCGCACTCGTCGATTGTTCTGGGTGTAGCTGGAACTCTTCGGAAAGTTCTACGCCGATGCGACCTGGCTCCAATAGTTCGCAGAGCTGCACTTGTTGTTCGATATCAGGGCAAGCTGGGTATCCAAAGGAATAACGTGAACCCCGGTAACCCTGATCTAGGATTTCTGATAGGTCAGGTGAGTCTTCATCGCCTACATTGAGTTCTGACCGTACGCGAGCATGCCAATGCTCTGCAAGCGCCTCGGTGAGTTGGACCGAAAGCCCGTGCAACTCTAGGTACTCACGGTAATTATTTTCCGCAAAGAGTTTGGCAGTAGCTTCAGATACGGACTGACCCATCGTTACGACATGGAACGCAACAGTGTCAATCTTTCCGCTCTCTTTTGAAGCGAAGAAATCGCTCAAACATAATCTGCGATCGCGGCGCTGACGCGGGAAAGTGAATCGGACTCGCTCTGTGTCTTCAAGAGGCCCCTCGTGATGCAGGATCACAAGATCGTTACCTTCTGAATAGCATGGGAAGTATCCATAAACCACAGCCGCATTAAGCCAACCCTGGGATTGGGCCTGGTTGAGGATTGCCCGAAGTCGTGGACGACCTTCCTCTTCGGCCATCTTCTCAAATTCACCACGAGCACCTTTGAGACCCCATTGACCCATGAAAAGTGCGCGCTCATCGAGCATACCCAAATAGTCAGCGAGTGCGATTCCTTTAACAATCCGTGAGCCATAGAAGGGTGGAGTTGGAATCTTGTTCTCGCTGGCTACATCAGAACGCAGTGTGTCTGGGACATCTGGAGCAGATTGACGAGTGGAGACGGTCTTGCGTTCGCGTAGTGGAGGTAAGGCAGCACCTTCTACCCCACGCTTTATCCCCATCATGGCATCCATCAGCTTGAGGCCTTCAAAAGCATCTTTTGCGTAACGGACCGTTCCGGGGAATGCACCAGCCAAATCTTGTTCCACGAAAGAGCGCGTGAGGGCCGCGCCGCCAAGAATCACAGGCCACTTGTCGCTGAGTCCGCGAGTGGTAAATTCCTCGAGATTCTCGCGCATTACAACTGTCGACTTCACTAGAAGCCCACTCATGCCAACAACGTCAACCTCATTCTCGGTTGCGGCTTCGATGATCTGGTTAACGGTCTGCTTAATTCCGATATTGACCGTGGTGTAACCATTGTTCGAAAGAATGATGTCGACAAGGTTCTTTCCAATGTCGTGCACATCGCCCTTCACTGTGGCTAGCAGTATTTTGCCGCGACCTTCATTATCGCTTTTCTCCATATGGGGTTCAAGAATTGCTACTGCTTGCTTCATCACCTCTGCACTTTGGAGGACAAATGGCAGTTGCATCTCGCCTTTTCCGAAAAGCTCACCCACGACTTTCATTCCAGCAAGAAGGTGATCATTAATAATTGCTAGTGGTGCGATTGCCTGGCTAAGAGCTTCGAGCAAGTCTGCTTCAAGTCCAACTTTTTCGCCGTCAATAATTCGACGTTCCAAACGTTGCGCCAATGGCAGGGCTGCTAACTCAGCAGCTCGAGAAATCTTGGTAGAAGCAGTTTCAACTCCCTCAAAAAGTTCGAGGAACTTTGTTAATGGGTCATAGGTACACTCACCTGCTTCGTCATACTCACGACGGTCGTAGATCAAATCAAGTGCGACTTTCAGAACCTCAGCATCAATACGAGCAATCGGTGTGATTTTTGAGGGGTGAACTATCGCAGAGTCCAAACCGGCCTTAACGGCTTCGGCTAGAAAGACAGAATTCAACACAATTCGAGCTGCTGGGTTGAGACCGAACGAGACGTTTGATACACCTAAGGTTGTCTGCACATCTGGGTACTTGCTCTTAAGAGCTGAGATTGCATTGATGGTTTCTATGCCATCCTTTCGTGTCTCCTCTTGGCCAGTGGCGATTGGAAATGTGAGCGCATCAATGAGGATGTCACCGATCTTCATTCCCCAATTGCTGGTTAGGTCCTCAATGAGGCGGGTAGCAACTCGCAATTTCCATTCGGCGGTGCGGGCCTGACCTTCTTCATCAATGGTGAGAGCGACAACAGCAGCTCCATGCTCTTGTACCAAAGGCATTATGCGTGCGAATCGGGATTCTGGTCCGTCGCCATCTTCGTAATTCACGGAGTTAATGACGCTTCGCCCACCCAGGCATTCAAGACCTGCTTTAAGGACAGCAGGCTCTGTTGAATCGAGCACAATTGGGAGGGTTGAAGATGTAGCGAAACGAGAGGCAAGCTCACGCATATCGGAAACACCATCGCGACCTACGTAATCTACCGAGAGGTCAAGCATATGTGCGCCATCGCGAATTTGATCACGAGCAATCTCTACGCAACTCTGCCAATCTTCTGCAAGAAGAGCATCGCGAAAGGCTCTCGAACCATTGGCGTTCGTTCGCTCTCCGATCGACATGTACGCCTTGTCTTGGCGAAATGGTACGTATTGATAGAGAGACGATGCTCCTGGTTCCTGATGAGCAGTGCGCACGCTGATTGGTTTGGCATGGAGAAGATTGACAACTTCGCGTAAATGCTCCGGTGTTGTTCCGCAGCAACCGCCGATCAATCGCACACCATAATTCTGAGAAAAGTCAGCCAGGTACTTCGCAAGCTCTGTGCCGCCTAGTGGGTAAATGGCGCCATCGGCTCCCAAGATTGGCAAACCAGCATTGGGCATAACTGAAATAAGAGCAGTCGATCCTTGGGACAAAGCACGCAGGTGCTCACTCATCTCCGCTGGGCCTGTAGCACAATTGAGACCAATTACATCAATGCCTAGTGGTTCTAGCGCATTGAGCGCAGCACCGATCTCCGAACCCATGAGCATTGTTCCGGTTGTCTCGACGGTAACTTGCGCAATTAAGACTATGTCACGCTCGCTCTCAGAAATAGCGACACGTGCTCCATTCACCGCCGCCTTTGCCTGCAATAAATCTTGCGTGGTTTCAATAAGCAGCGCATCGCAACCGCCTGCAATTAGTCCTCTCGATGCCGTTGTGTATGCATCTTTAAGAAATTGATACGACGTATGTCCGAGTGTTGGAAGTTTGGTTCCTGGTCCCAGTGAACCCAGAACCCATCGAGGGTACGAGTCGATAGAAAATTCGTCTGCGACTTCACGGGCTAGCTGAGCTCCGGCGAAAGCGAGTTCATAGATGCGGTCTTCGATTCCGTATTCAGCAAGATTGGCGAAGTTGGCACCAAAGGTATTTGTCTCAATGGCATCAACGCCAACTTCCAAATACTCGCGATGAACAGATTTGACGATGTCAGGTCTGGAGACATTTAAGATCTCGTTGCAGCCTTCATGTCCCTGAAAATCTTCCAGAGTGGGGTTGGCTGCCTGAAGCATCGTGCCCATAGCTCCGTCGGCGATAACGGTTCGTGTCGCTAGCGCTTGCCGAAGAGTCGATGAAGGCTTCATAAGGAAGCGAGTTTAGCCTAGAAAGCGAGCCCCATTAGGCTGTCGAGAGCTCTAGCCATCTCTCCTGTTGATCCACCGGTCTGACCACTCTCGGTGGCAAGCACCCATGTATTTAAGTGCCCAAAAGCAGCTGGCGTATTGAGGTCATCCGCAAGGGCGTCAGCGAGAGCTTGAATAACCTGTTGAGTTGGTGCAACTTCATTTCGACCTAGGGCAGAGCGCACTCGCGAAACATCTGCAATCGCCTGATCCAAAATTGATTGGCTCCACATTCGGTCTGTTGAATAGTGGCCCTGCAAGAGTGCATAGCGAATCGCTACAGGATCAACACCAGCCTCTAAGAGTTTAAAAACAAAGACGAGGTTGCCTTTGCTCTTACTCATTTTTTCGCCATCAAGGCCGATCATTCCTGTGTGTACAAAAGCACGTGCGAATGATTGGCCGGTTGCTGCCTCAACCTGAGCCGCCGACATAAAGTGGTGCGGGAAGATCAGATCACTACCGCCCCCTTGCATATCAATGAGAGATGCTCGACTTGAGTCACCTTTGAGGAAATTTGGACCAAGTAAATATCTCAAGCTGATGACAGCGCATTCAACATGCCATCCAGGGCGTCCAAAGCCGTGACTACTCTCCCAGCCTGGCTCATCATTTTTGTTTGCAATCCACAGAACAGCATCAAGTGGATGTTCTTTTCCTTCACGCTTTGGATCTCCGCCACGCTGCGCGAAAATATCAATAGCCTCTTCAACACTTATTGGCAATTGATCGAGGAATGGAACTACACGGAAGAAGAGATCGCCATCGAGAGAATAGACAAAGCCGTTTGACTTCATTTGGGAGATCATCTGATCAACTAAAGGCATTATCTGAGTGACAGGAACGAAATACTCTGGAGAAAAGGTCCGTAGCGCAACCATGTCACTGGAAAAGAGGTCAGTCTCTTGTTGCGCCAAAGATTTCCAGTCAACGTGATCTCGTTCTGCGCGCTCCAATAGCGGCTCATCCACGTCGGTTATGTTTTCGACAAAGTGAACTGAAGAACCTGAGAGTCGTTGATAACGATTAATGAGGTCGAAGGTGAGATATGTGGCAGCATGACCGAGGTGAGTGGCGTCGTACGGTGTGATTCCGCAGACATACATGCGAAAGTCCTCAGAAACTTGGAATGTGACAGCCCCATTACTTGCTTTCAGAGATAACGGTCTCAAAGTGCACTCGGATAGCTGAGCAAGTGCGGGCGACGGCCACGGGTTCTCTAGGATTTCCATTGGAGTTAGGTTAGCGAGAAAAACGTAAACATTCACCCTAAGACTGATTTACCTTTCAAGCGGCCAGATGGGCGCTAGTAAGGCGGGAATGGAACCGAAGGCCATTGATCTGATGGCTCTGGAAATATTCCATACTCTAGAAGCGAGGCAATTCTTTGATCTAGCGCCGCCAGCTCCTTTGCTGTTAAAAGTTCGGCGACAACGGCCGTAGATCGAGAAGCTTGTCGCAGTATCTCGATCTCTGTTTGCGCCAGAGGCTGTCCGCTCCAATTCCATAGAACGGTTCTTAATTTGTCATCGCTATGAAAACAGACTCCGTGGTCGCAGCCATAAATTTCACCATGTGGATCAATCAAAATATGACCGAATTTACGGTCGGTGTTATTGATGATGGCATCAAAGAGCGCCATCTTGCGTAGTGCATCAGGTGAGTCGGCAACATAGGCGAGGAGGTCTAAGTCCTCATCGACTTCTATCCACTGTTGGACTGATCCAATTCCAAATGGTCCATCACGCAAAATCGTGAATGGGACTAGTCCAAGTCCGATTTCCTGCGACAACTTGTATGCCGCAACTTCTCGAGAGGCTAAATTGCCATCGGGGAAATCCCACAGGGGTCGCTCACCGGCGATGGGTTTATAAATGACAGGAACCTTTTCATCCCCAAGAACTGCATGAGCGAACAGCGTTGCATTTGATGCATCCACAAATCGACCCTCGACTACCAGGTCTCCTTCTTCGATAATTTCTTGCTCGTTCGACGTACTCATTTAACGACGATATCCGTTTGCTCTTGGACAGAGATGTCCTTGCGGATCGATTGGAAGACCACAAAATGGGCACTGGATACGGCCTGCAGAGACGATGGCGTTGGCCAATTCGCAAAATCCGCGTGCTTGATTGATGCGAAGTGAAATCGAGAGTAAATCAGGAGCATCTTCTAAGAAAGTAGCTTCGTCATCGTCGAGCAGTTCTACAAGCGACTCATCGCCTATCGACTGTGCCTCAATGAGTATTCGCTGCTCATCTTGAATCCAACTGATTCCTATAACACCGACGCGAAAATCCTCTTCGATCGGAAATGTCAGCGTCGACGAGCTTTTCTGTGGTGGCAAGCCCAGCTCATCGAGTGAGGCTAAATGGTTGCGACGCAACTCCTTGATCATCTCTTGAATTCGCAAGACCAGGGCCATCACTTGAGACTTCTCAACGCTCACGCAATTTTCGCCATGATCAGACTTTACTTGTAGGAAAAATGTTCGTTCTCCAGGAACTCCCACTGTGCCAACAATGAACTGTGAGACGTTGTTGTGCCTATAAACAATTCTGCTCATACTCGACCAGCCCCTCCGCCAAGTGAATGGATATCACGTTGATTGCTCTTAGGAGATTTAGCAGATTTAGGAGATTTAGGAGATTCTGAGTGTCTCTGCAAGTGCTCAACGTTATTGAGAGAAATGAGGTGAGATGGAGAGTACGAGATGGTTGTCAACGAGGCAGGATCGATTGCAATTCTCTGAAAGTTATCTAGTGGCAAACCCAGGTGGTAGGCAACGATCGACTTGATCACATCTCCGTGAGAAACAACTAAAATTCTCGACTTCCCCTTGGCCATCTCAAGCACGGCTTGGTTTGCGCGCAGCGACATTTCGGCAAAACTTTCACCAGACGGAAAACGTACGGTGCTAGGTCTACTTTGAATATCTGCCCATAGAGGCATTTTGGAGAGCTTAGAGAGTGGCTTGCCTGACCATGTCCCATAATCCATTTCCAGGATCTCTTTGGATGCCACGGGGCGTGCACCTGTGGTTTTGAGAAGAGGCGCAATTGTTTGCTTGCAACGCTTGAGATCGGATACATAAATAGCATCAAATTTTCCTTGAGCTAGTACCTGAGCCACTTGCTGAGCCTCGGCCTCACCTCGAGGCGAAAGTCCTACTGTGTTATCTCGACCTGCCAGAACTCCTTTTAGATTGGCTGTTGAGTGGGCGTGACGTAGCAAAACAATCTCGCACTTCTTCGGGGTGGCCATGACACAAGGTTACAAGGTTAGGAAGGTGCATGTGTTTGAACCCGGGTCTTGCTAAGTTCGCTCCATGGAAAAGCGAACTCTGGGCAACAGCGGTCTAGGCGTAAGCCGGATCGGTCTGGGCACCATGACCTGGGGTCGCGATACCGATGAACACGAGGCTGCCGACCAACTCCGTGGTTACCTCGATGCTGGTGGCTCATTTATCGATACAGCCGCAATTTATGGAGATGGTGATAGTGAGCGCGTAATTGCAGGCTTCTTGGGCTCGTTAGTGCCTCGAAGTGAACTCACTATTGCGACTAAGGCTGGCCTCTCTCATCCCGGTGGTGTGCGCACAATCAACAATTCGCGTGGATCTCTCATTGCAGACCTGGATGCCTCGTTGAGTCGCTTAGGTACTAGTTATGTCGATCTCTGGCAGATCCATGCCTGGGATGAAAACATTCCGTTGGAAGAGACGCTCAGTGCGTTGGATTACGCCGTCAACAGTGGCCGAGCTCGCTATGTCGGAGTATCGAATTTCAACGGGTGGCAACTAGCTCGAAGCGCAACTATGCAGAATCCGATATTTGGAAAGAGCGCAATCACGAGTATTCAATCTGAATACTCACTCCTCAATCGTTCCATCGAGCGAGATGTGCTTCCCGCCGCAGATGCCACTGGTGTAGGTGTGATGGCATGGTCACCGCTCGGCCGCGGAGTTCTTAGTGGAAAATATCGTTCAGGTTTGCCATCGGATTCACGAGGCGCTAGTCCTCATTACTCCAGTTTCATCGCACCATATCTAGATCAACGTGCGCGCACGATTGTGGATGCAACCATGGTTGCAGCCCAAGGCTTGGGTTACTCTCCTATCGAAGTTTCACTTGCATGGGTGCGTGATACTCCCGGCATAGCAAGTGCGATAGTCGGAGCACGTACAGGCGCCCAGCTTCGAGGAGTTCTTACTGTTGAAGAGATCGCTCTTCCCGCGCAAGTACGTCAAGCTTTAGATGATATTTCTGCAAATTCAATCTAGGCAAATATCAGTTAACTTTTCAGTTAAAGCGATTAATCAGATTAGCAATTTTCCAAGAAGCGAATCAGTACACGCACTCCGAACTTAAGGCCCTCAACTGGAACTCTTTCATCAACACCGTGGAAGAGGGCGAAAAAGTCTAAGTCTGCAGGTAGTAAGAGTGGCGAGAACCCGTATCCAACAATCCCAAGATCGGCAAGCGCCTTGTTATCGGTTCCACCACTCATGAGATATGGAACTGGAATGCCGTCAGGATCCTCAGCGATAAGTGCTGCGCTCATTGCCTCTACCAATGGACCCGCAAAATCTACTTCAAGGGCCTTATCGCGTACCAGCATTTCGACAGTTGCATCCGTCACCACTAGTTCTTTAATTGTTGATTCGAGCTCGGCTTCATAGCCAGGCAAGAAACGACCATCGACGACAGCTGTGGCATGTTGCGGTATGACATTTGCTTTATAACCAGCGTTGAGCATCGTCGGGTTGGCAGTATTGGTAACAGTGGCACCAATCATCTTCGAGGCACCGCCAATATGCTTGAGAAGGTCAGATGCTCTGGCAGGATCGTAAACATCACCGGTGAGCTCTGCAATTTTTCCAAAAAGTTTCTTGTTGGTTGCAGTTTCGCGTTCAGGCCATACGTAAGATCCGATCCGACTAATTACTCGTGACAACTTCGTGACTGCATTATTGGGATTGGCAAATGAACCATGACCAGCAGTTCCAGATGCAGTTAATTGCATCCACTGAATTCCTTTTTCGGCAGTCTCGATAACGTAGAGTCGATGTCCGCCTGTGATGGTGATCGAAAATCCTCCGACCTCCGAGATCGCTTCGCTGTAACCTTCAAAAATATCCGGGCGATTATCAACCATCCAGTGCGAACCAAATTCGCTGCCTGCTTCCTCATCTGCGAAGAAAACGAGAAGAATGTTGCGAGGTGGCACATAGCCAGTTCGAGCCCATGAGCGAATGATTGCCAGATACATGGCATCACCATCTTTCATATCAACCGCGCCACGACCCCAGATATAGCCATCTTTGAGAAGGCCAGAGAAAGGATCAACACTCCAGTCCTTCGCATCTGCTGGAACAACATCTAGGTGACCATGGACAACAAGGCCAGGTCGTGTTTGATCTTTGCCAGGGATGCGTGCGACTACGTTGACGCGATTTGGGCCGGTTTCAATGAGTTCCGATTCGATGCCCACTTCCTTGAGCTTCTCGGCAACATAAGCAGCCATAGCACGCTCATCGCCCTTGCCCTCCCCATAGTTCACGCTAGGGATGCGGATCATTTCCTGGAGAAGTTGGATGCAATCGTTCTCGACGGTGGTGATTTCATTGAGTTCCATAGTCGTATCCTGCCTCACGATGGACTCCCCTGCCTGAAGTTGGGACGAAATCTTTTCCGCGAACCTTTGCTATCCTTACGCCTTGCCCGTATTGGTGCTCTTAAGCGCCAGTGTGAGTATGTCGGGGTGGCGGAATTGGCAGACGCGCTAGCTTGAGGTGTTAGTGCCCGCAAGGGCTTGAGGGTTCAACTCCCTTCCCCGACACCATTTCATCCATTTCCTCGCGAGATAGGCTAATTTCCTCTCTGTGGCTTCGCTCATCTACTACTACGGAACGATGGACAGCGGTAAGTCGACCCTTGCTCTCCAGACCGCCCACAATCATCAAAGCCGTGGTCGCACGGGCATCATCTTTACAAAGAGTGATCGTGGCGGACCGGGCGTTATCACAAGCCGACTTGGTCTGAAATCTGAGGCTATCGAAGTCGTCTCTGGCATCGACTTGCACAGATACATTGCCGATAGCCTCTCCAACGGTAATCGCGTTGACTTCGTCATCTGCGATGAAGCGCAATTCTTCGATCCAGAGCAGATTGAGCAATTGGCCAAGATTGTCGACGGACTTGGGATCGATTGTTACGCATTTGGAATTCTCAGCGACTTCCAAACCAAGATGTTTCCCGGCTCTGCCCGACTGGTTGAGCTCTCAGATCGGGTTCAGCCACTCCAAGTAGAGGCTCTATGTTGGTGCGGGGAACGTGCCACTCACAATGCTCGCGTGGCTAACGGAGTCATGGTCACTGAAGGTGAACAGGTTGTCGTTGGCGACGTCGCTTCGCAGATCGGGTACGAAGTTCTGTGTCGCCGACATCATATGCGTAAGGTAACCTCTAGAAACTCACAGAGCGCAAGGCTAGAACCCCTGCCGTTCAGTGGTGAATGAAAGCTTCCAAGCAAACTTACTAACCAGACTTACTAACCAGAACTGAGGATGGCAACAATGGAAACACGTGGATATGCAGTTCTCGAAGCAGGACAGGCACTACAACCATTCACCTTTGCAAGACGCGATCTGCGTGAGCATGATGTCGCTTTCGATATTCACTATGCGGGAATATGTCACTCTGATATCCATACGGCTCGAGGCGAGTGGGGACCTGCAAAACTTCCGCTAGTTCCGGGGCATGAAATCGTCGGAGTTGTTACTGCAGTGGGTAGTGCTCAAACTAAATTTTCGATCGGTGACCGAATTGGCGTCGGCGTCTTTGTTGACTCATGCCGCACCTGCGCGAACTGCGTAGCAGGTCATGAAAATTATTGCCTAGAAGGCATGACTGGCACATATAACAGCGTGGAGCGAGATGGGCACTCCCCTGCATTCGGCGGGTATTCAAACAAGTTTGTTATTGACGAGAAGTACGCCGTAAAGGTGCCATCCAACCTCGATCTAGCATCAGTTGCGCCGCTTCTCTGTGCAGGCGTCACTCTCTACTCCCCTTTGAGCCACTGGAACGTCGCACCAGGTATGAAGGTTGGCATCATCGGACTGGGAGGACTGGGTCACATGGGCGTGAAGATAGCTGCCGCAATGGGCGCTGATGTAACTGTCTTCTCTCATTCAGCTGGAAAAGAGGGAGACGCCAGAAAGTTTGGCGCAAAAAACTTTGTCAATACAACTCAGGATCGCTTTTATGAGCCAATCAAAGAGAGCTTCGATCTCATCCTCAACACCGTTTCTGCAGAGATTGATATCAACGACTATCTTCATCTTCTTAAATTAGATGGGACTTTGGTGGTTATTGGCTTGCCTGGTAAACCTTATCCAGTTAACGCGGGAAACCTCTTACGTCTTCGCAGATCAATTACTGGCTCAATGATTGGTGGTATGCCCGAGCTTCAAGAGATGCTGAACTTCTGCGGTGAACATAACATCGTGAGCGACATCGAATTGATTAAGGCTGATTACATTAATCAAGCATATGACCGCACGATTGCAAGCGATGTGAAATACCGCTTCGTCATCGACGCAGCCACGTTCTAGAAATTCGCTTAATTTCTATGCTCTAGTGGCTCACATAAATTGATGAGCTACTAGAGCAACTATCGGGGCAAAGAAGAGAGCAGGCAGTAGATCGCCAATGGCTATCTGCTTGAGCCCAAGTAGTCGAAGCGCAATGCCAAATAGCAGAATCCCCCCAACGGCTGTGAGCGCCTGGATTTGATACTGCGCAAGGATGCTTCCTAAAAAGTAGCCAATGATGGTCCAAGCAAATTGGTAAATCCCAACAGGGATAGCAGAAAATGCCACTCCCCATCCAAATGACGACGCAAAAGCCATTGCAGCGAAACCATCGAGGGTGCTCTTTAGAACGAGTTGCGAGATACCTGTGTGCATGCCATCGCTGACGCTTCCCAAGATTGCCAAGGGTCCAATCGCGAAAAGTAGTGCGGCGGCCATAAAGCCTTCAATAAAGTTACCTTTGTCGCGTGCAGCAAATCGTAACTTCAGTTGTTGGCCAAATGCTTCAAGGCGTGGCTCTAGGCGCAAAAAGTAGCCAACGAGTGCCCCGAGTAGGAGCGCCGCAAGAGTTCCAAGCGTTGTCCAGCCGACAGGTACCGCATGAGTAAAGAGCGGATTCCAGACACTCCGAAGAGCATCCGCTGCATTAATAAGACAGACGCAGCCTAAAATATCTGTAATCAGCCCGCGCAGGCGATCGGGCAACCTACCGCCAGATAGAACTCCAATCGCTGAACCAACAACGATTGTCACTATGTTGATGCATGTGCCTAAGCCAATAAACATTATCCGAGGAAGCCGAATTTAATTATCGAAAGCAAACCAAATGCTAGGCAGTACAAAGCGAATGGTTTGAGTGTGCGGGTCTTAAACCATTTGACCAGAATGGTCGCACTGATCATCGTTGCAAAAAACGAGACAATGGTTCCAATAGCAAGAGGTCCATAGGAGCCGCTGATAGAGCCATGAAAAAGTTTAGGAAGTTTGAAAATCGAGGCACCGAGTATTACGGGGAAAGAGAGAAGGAAGGCGAAATCTGCAGCTACGCTGCGAGATAACCCACGAAGCATTCCAAACGACACGGTCACTCCAAATCGGCTGATCCCAGCAAATAGCGCGGCACTTTGTCCCACTCCAATGGCTAGCGCCTGACCTGGTGAAACTCGAGATGCAATCGCCTCGTCCTCGCTTAGGCCTTCAACATGAGAATGTCTGCGTGCCGTGAGCTTCTCTGTCCCGAACAAGATGAATCCGTTGATAGTAAGAAAAATGGCAGCCGCCAAAGGCTTTTCAAAATTCTTTTGGAAAAAATTATTAAATAGAAGACCAATAATGGCTACTGGCAAAGTTCCCAAAAGGAGAAGCAGAAAAATACGGAAACCAATCTCGTCCTTTTTCCACAAAAGAGCGGAGCGCAGGATCGCTATCCATCTAGGTGCGAAGACGATAAAGAGTGCCGCAGCACTGGCTAGGTGTAACGCAATTGCCACCAAGAGATATTGGGGCGTCTGCGAATAAGCACGCCAGCTCCCGCCTAACCAGGCTGGAATCAGGACGCTATGGCCCAGACTTGAGACCGGAAATAGCTCAGTGATGCCCTGAATGAGTCCTGAAACGATTGCTTGAAGGTAGGTGAAATGAAACATTAGTTAGCCGCCTTTGCGAAAAATCTTCCGTTATCACTGGTTATGGATACCGAAATACCGTATGCAGAACTTAGATTGGCTGAGGTAAGAACACTGTTGATCTCCCCACTTGCCACTTCTAAGCCATCTTTGAGTAGAAGGCAATGTGTGGTGCCCGCAGGAATCTCTTCGACATGGTGAGTGATGATCACGGTTGCTGGGCTTGCAGGATCCGTAGCTAAGGCGTTGAGACGTACAAGGAGATCTTCACGTCCACCTAAGTCCAAACCAGATGCCGGCTCATCTAACAGTAAGAGTTCTGGATTTGGCATGAGTGCTCGCGCGATGAGAACTCGCTTCTTCTCCCCCTCGCTTAAAGTGAAGAAATGTCGGTCTTTGAGCGCTCTTACTCCAAGGACGGTCAGGAGGCTGATTGCGCGAGATTCATCCCAAAGATCATAACTTTCTTGCCAGCGTCCCACGATCGCATATGCCGAACTCATCACAAGATCAATGACCCGCTCGTCTTGCGGGATCATGTGTGTGAGAGTTGTTGAAACAAAACCAATACGCGGCCGTACTTCAAAGACATCAACTTTGCCCAGGACAGTGTCAAGAACCTCGACTTTGCCTCGCGATGGGTGAATCTGAGTTGCAACCAGAGAGAATAAGGTGCTCTTTCCAGCGCCGTTTGGCCCTAGTATCACCCAGCGTTCACCACTTGCTACAGTCCATGAAAGGGGTCCTAGAATGGATTTACCTTCGCGGATCACCGTGGCGTCCTGGAGTGCAAGTACGTTATTCATAATCCGCAAAGATACCTGCTCGACGGCGCTAAGGCGGTAATCTGCGACTATGAGTCCATATGACGTCGATCGCGAACCTTTTTCTGCCCTCATTATCTTGGCTAGCCAAGACAAGCCTGGGGTTGAAGCCGAGCTTTTAGCCGTGCTGGCTCCCTTTTCCTTACAGATCGCCAAGAGCGAGAAAATCGCCTTGCGTGGCCGTCTCATACTCGGTCTTCTCATTACATTGGATCCAGCTCATGCACTGGCTATCGAAGACGACCTTGTAGCGTTTGGCGAAAAATCTGGATACGACGTAGCCATGGACTATTCGGATTTGGCTTAGCGTTCCACGTATGAACTTTCTCGTTGTATTAGATATGGACTCCACCTTCATCCAGGATGAAGTAATAGACCTTTTGGCTGATCATGCTGGCGTAGGCGAAAAAGTTGCAGCTATTACAGAACGTTCAATGCGCGGAGAACTTGATTTTAGGGCCTCTCTACTGGAGCGAGTAAAGCTCCTTAAAGGACTCGATAGCGAAGCTATAGACGCTGTTCGTTCTGCGATAAGGCTCTCGAAAGGAGCAGAGGCACTCATTCGCTCTCTTCACGCTGCAGATTCCAAAATTGCGATTGTCTCTGGCGGATTCGAGAACATCATTGCTCCACTACTTACTGCATTGGAAATCGATTTCTTTAAAGCAAATACGCTCGCTGTGGAAGATGGAAAACTTACTGGAGAGGTTATTGGTGAGATTATCGACAAAGATGCCAAGGCCGAGTTCCTTAAGTCTCATGCACAGCTATTGAATATCCCGCTCACTCAAACCGTAGCTGTCGGAGATGGGGCGAATGATCTTGAAATGATGAGAATTGCAGGCCTGAGCGTTGCCTTCAACGCGAAACCAATTGTGAAAAGTGCAGCAATGAGATCAATTGATGATGGTGATCTCACGCATATTCTCGAATTCCTACAAATCCCTGTGCTTGCGCAGTAAAGCGTTATTTTCGCTACTTACAACCGACAGGCGTGAATATCTGTTACTAAGATTCCTCGAGCGCCAGCTAGCCAGAGATCATCCATAATTCTGTTGATATCACTTCTTTTAACCATTGCCCGGACTGCACTCCAGCCACTCTTTTGGAGTGCAGATACTGTTGGCGATTCGATTCCTGGAGTGAGCGCACATGCTGCTTGCAATAATTCATTTTGTACATCGTAATCAACGAGAACGTATTGCTTGGCAATAACGACTCCTTGAAGTCGACGAATAAGGGTTTCAACGGCCGCACTGCGCGTCTGCGCCGGCCGTTCAATAAGAATTGCTTCGCTATGCAAGATCGGCTCACCAAAGACTACGAGCCCGGCTTGTCTGAGGGTTCCCCCGGTGGAAACAACGTCCGCGATAACATCGGCCACACCTAGTCGAACCGAACTTTCCACTGCGCCATCAAGTTTTACCACTTGTGCGCTCAGTGAATTCTTTGTCAGGTAGGACTCGACCAGGCCTGGATAAGCACTGGCAATGCGTTTGCCTGCTAATTGCGCTTCAGTCATTGAATGCCCAGCAGGTGCTGCAAATCTGAATGTGCTCTTACCAAAATCAAGCGATAGCGCTTCTACTGAACGAGCCCCACTATCGATAAGGAGATCACGTCCAGTAATTCCCACTTCAAGTTCACCCGATGCAACATAAAGGGCAATGTCTCTGGGACGCAAATAGTAGAACTCGATCTGATTCTCTTGATCGATTAATACCAAATCTCTGGAGTCATTACGTTGGCGATAGCCTGCCTCTTTGAGCATTGCGATTGCTGATTCTGAAAGTGACCCCTTGTTTGGAATGGCAACTTTGAGCATGGTTTCCTCTTCTCAGTAGTTATTATTCGTGCAGGAGTCTTTTATAGAACCTTGTAAATATCGGTTGGTGTGACACCGCGTGCAATCATAAGAACCTGAAGGCGATATAGGAGTTGGGAGATTTCAAGAGCTAGCGCTTGCGTACTCTCATGCTCGGCTGCCAACCAGACCTCACCGGCCTCTTCAATAATCTTTTTACCCATTGCATGCACACCAGCATCAAGGGCGGCTACCGTGCCGGAACCTTCAGGTCGATTCTGCGAAATAGTTGTAAGTTCAGAAAAGAGTTGATCGAAATCCTTCATGCGCAGAGTCTACCCGAGCCCCAATTCGCGCGAGTTCAATTTACTGGCGAGCGAGCTGCGCAGTAGTTCTTAGCGATGAGATCATCTCGGCAGGATTATCTGACTTATAGATTGCGCTACCGGCTACAAAGGTATCTGCTCCTGATTGCGCGGCGATCACAATGGTTTCAAGCGTAATTCCGCCATCAACTTGGAGCCAAGGGCGATTTCCGGTCATTTCTTCTATCGCAAGGGCTGCTTCATGGAGTTTAGGCATCTGCTCAGCCATGAATTTCTGGCCGCCAAAGCCAGGTTCTACGGTCATAATTAACAACATGTCGAGTTCGCCGAGGAGTTCTTTCACGGCAGAGAATGACGTTGCCGGTTTGATTGCCAATCCAGCCCTAGCTCCTGCTGCCTTGATGGTACGAATCGTATCAAGTGGATTTTGGCTGGCTTCAAAATGAAAAGTCACGCTGGCGCTACCCGCGTGCGCGTATTCGACGGCCTCATCATCAGGATTGTGAATCATTAAATGGGAATCAACAGGTATCTGGCTATGTGAAATGATGCGTTTGGATGTTTCGAAATCAAATGTAATGTTTGGAACAAAGATGTTGTCCATAATGTCTAGATGAAGAAGGTCGGCAGATGAGACGCGATCGATCTCGCTAAAAAGTTGAGAATGATCAGCATTGAGAATGCTTGGACAAATTCGCATCATACCCATGCCTTTACTCTAAAGCAGTTAACTATTTAAAACTACTTTTTACGAAGTAGCGCCATAAACATTGAGTCCGATTCGTCCTTGTGAGTCCAGAGTTGCATTGACCCATCCTGGGCTAGGACGTGACGAGGAACGCTCGGCGGCAAGTACGGATCGATAGAGACCAGCTCCATATCCGAGTTTTTGCGCAATAGCTCCAGCACCTGGGCCTTCGTCTCCAAAATATGCGGCGAACAGGTTACATATGCGATAAGGCCGCCGGTTCGAAGTAGTTGCATGCCAGCAGTCAGAAGTTCTTTTTGAATCATCACCAATTCTTTAAGATCAGCCGGTGTTCTACGCCAGCGTGCTTCTGGCCGACGACGAAGTGCCCCCAGACCCGTGCATGGCGCATCGATCATAATGCGGTCGAAACTGAGACCTTCATTGACGATGTCTTGTCCACGACCCACCGAGACCAGTTCCCCGGGTATTACTTGAGCTACTAAACGTGCTCGGTGCTCACTTGGCTCATTCGCGCGAAAACTATCTTGGGGTCTGGAGACAGCGAGTGCTGTGTAGAGAGCAGAAGCTTTACCTCCGGGGCCTGCGCACATGTCGAGCCAGGAAAGGCAGACATCGCCTTGCGATTGTGCGGTTGCGATAAAGGTTTCGGCAACTAGTTGTGAGCCCTTGTCCTGCACTCCAGCACGGCGTTCGTGGATGGCGGAATACTCACTCGGCATTTTCTCCGAAAGCACGCCAAAACTCACCCATGGAAGCGGTGTACCGCCAATCTGAATGAGTTCTTCGACAGTGCTGCGCCCTGGCCAAGCAATGAGATTGGGTTTGGCCGGAATATTGTTTGACTCCAATAGCGCGGCAACTTCTTGCCAATCCTTGAGCTGATCATAGAAAGAGGCAATTTCCCATTCGGGATGTGAGTGCAGGATAGAGAGTTTGCGTTTGATTGTTGCGGAGTCCTCGTTGAAATCAACCACGAACTGAGAGTAAAAATCGGGGTTCCGTGTAGCTTCGCGAAGAAGTGCATTGATGAAGCTAGCCTTCGATTCCCCGACCAGAGCTCGAGCTACCTCCACAGTCTCTCCAACTGCAGCATGGTCAGGCACCCGCATCTCGTTTAGTTGATGAAGTCCCATTCGAAGAAGGTCAACTAGTGCGGGATCTAATTCTCCGAAAGGTCTCGATGACTTTTGGCGAATGAATTCATCATGCTTTCCTTGCATGCGCAAGGTGCCGTATGCAAGTTCTGTTGCAAACGCGCGATCTCGTTCGATGAGATCAGAACCCTTAAGCAATTCTGGTAATCGCAAATTAGCGTAGGCGCCATCTCGATTGACTTGTGTAAGTAAGTGAAAGACTAGGACACGTACGGGATCAGGCTGGGGTTTGCGACCAGGATTTGCCATAGGGAGCTCTATTTATTCTCTGCAGAGTGGGTGAAAGTTTCACCAGCAACTAGGCGCGCACCTCGAGCGAAGTCGGCTCCACCCATCTTCTTTTTCCCAGCAGGCGTGATCTCTTGAATCTCGAGAACGCTATCCTGGCAACGCACGAGCAGCCTTCCGTTGACAGCTGCAATCTCGCCGCTAACGCCTAACTGATTTACTTCTAGTGATTCAGTGAGCGCTCCAATTGCGATTCGTTCACCTCTAAAATTACTCCATGTTCCCGGGCGAACTCGAAGTGCTCGTGACTTGCGAAGCAGCGTATCGGCGCTCTGAGACCAATCCAGTTCGGACATCTCCTTCGTAATTTTTGGAGCAAGAGTTACGCCAGCAGTAGGTTGCGGGGTTGGTTTTACGGCCTTGGTAATTGTCGTAACCACATCAAGAATGCGCTCGCCCGCTAGCTGCGACATAGATTCAAGGAGCACCTCGGTGGTGTCACCGGCGTTAATGGATACGTCTTCTTGATAGTAAATAGGACCAGTGTCCATACCCTTGTCGAGCTTGAAAATCGAGATACCAGTATGCGTATCCCCCTCAAGTAACGCCCACTGAACTGGCGCTGCTCCACGCCAACGGGGTAAGAGTGAGAAGTGAACATTGAGCCAACCAAAGCGCGGACCATGAAGAAGTTCAACGGGAATCATCCGCCCATAGGAGAGCGTAATAATCATCTGAGGCTGTGCGCTGAGCAAATGCTGGTTGAGAGATGAGGTGCTGTCAGGTTTGGCGACAGGAATCCCTTTGGCATCCGCCCAATCTGCAAGTTCTGTCTGCGTCAGCGTCTGTCCCCTACCAGATTTTCTATCTGGGGTGGTGATTATTGAGCCCAGGGTGTGGCCCGACTCCATAATGGATTCGATAACTGGAATGGCAAGCAGGGAGGAGGAAGCTACTGATATTTGCAAGAGTTTTATATCCCTAATCCACGGGTTGCATGAGGCGAAAACTTGATCGAAGGGGTGTTGCCCGAATTTGTTGCCGCTGCAAACCATTCACTCTCACGGATCTCCTTCATGGCAGCTTTGCGCTCTTCAGGTGCCAAGCGATCAATGAAGAGAATGCCATCTAGATGATCTGTTTCATGTTGAATGGCTCTCGCCAAAAATTCGCTGCCTGAAACCACAATTGGCTCACCGTGCATATTAAAACCTTTAGCCACTACCCGCATAGCACGGGGAGTCTCATAACGAAGTGCCGGAAATGATAGACATCCCTCTTCTCCATCTTGGAGTTCCTCGCTCAAATCCAACGTGGGATTGATGAGGTGTCCAAGTTCGTCATCTACATCCCAAACAAAAACGCGTAGGCCAACTCCGATTTGCGGTGCCGCTAACCCTGCCCCTGGAGCTTCGAGCATAGTGTCAGTCAAATCAGCGACTAGCGTTCGTAATTCCTTATCAAAGGTATCGACTTCAAGTGCCCTCGTGGTCAGAACAGGATCCCCAAAGAGGCGAATAGGTTGGATCGACATCACACAATTCTACTCCGTTAAAGAACGAATGCCTGACGCCAGCGTGGGATCAATAATCCAGATCGTATGGATCTATGTAATAGCGCATGAGAGCGGCCTTTCGCATGCTTAAGACTCGATTGACCTCTCGTAACCGGGTAATGAGTTCAGGAGTTGTGATTCTAGGAGCTTTGATAAATATCCGATAGCTTGCCTTGCGAGCAATTGGCCCAATAATTTCAATTCCATGAGAGTCCACAAAATCCTTTAAGGAACTTATCACTGGTTCCATACCCTCGCAATCGATCGCTATTAGTCGGAAATGAGGTGGTAGATGAGCGCTATCTCGCTCCTGAATCTCTCGAGAAGCCGCTCTCCGACTGACTCTTTGGGTTAGCTCCTGCGCAAAAGAATGTCCTTGTGGCAATGAAATATAGAGCTCACCATCATGCTTAAGCAGAGTGAGTAGTCTGAAAACTTCTAGCCTCAGATACTCTGTGGATCGAAGAGAGGTATGCATCAAAGAACTCTCTAAATCCAATATGACGATTGCATCATATTGACCATATGGTTCTACTCCAGCAGTTGAGAAGTAGAGAGCTGGAACAACCTCCGAGACTTCATCGATTACGTGGTCGGCCTTGGAGAAAAATACGGGGACGTTAGGGAATGAACGTGCATACTCGTCTGCTAAACGCTCAACCCCGGCACGCGTAATGCGAGGAACTCGATTGCCGCAAAATGAACAAGCCCAGTCAATATGCTTTTTGACGCAGACACTACATAGTGGATCTTTTGTCGATGAAGCGAATATAAGTTTGCCACCACAGGAGCAGAGAGCTGCATTTCGGCATTTCTGACAAGAAAAACTCTGAACGTAACCAGCAGAACCGCTTCGTACAAGAACGCGTCCTTGCTTGATGCAGCGCGTGATCACTGGAAAGAAAGATTTGGAGTCATCTTCGCGTGCGTATGTAATGCGCGGCGTGGGAGTCTTAGCCGCTGAGTAATATGCAATTTCTGAACGCTCCGCCATCGCAACAAGTTCTAACGATGGAGCAGTGGATAGAAAAATTACTGAATGCTCGTTTTTTCGAGCAAGTGCGACATCTCGCGTATTCCACCCAGGGCTGCGTCTGTCGTAGTGAGATGGATCGGCATCGTCGAGAACAATTATTGAGGCATCGATGGGTAAATTAGCCAGAACGCCATTTCGAGTAGTTATGGAAATCGAGAAATGCGCATGTGTGAGTTGCAGGTATCGAAAGAATCTCTCACTTTTCTTGAGATCACTTGAGAGTGTGAGTACTTCCAATCCCCATCCTTGGAATATCTCACCGAGTACTCGAATATCGCGCTCATCCGGCACAACCATGATGACTGGGCTATAGAGGGAGCGCAAACGTGCAATCTCTGCGGCGCTCTCCCAATACGGCTGGTGCAAGGGGAGTTCGAGAACACCGAGAATTTTTTTCGGTACGGCTAACCACTCTTGCATATCTGCAGGAAGCTCCGATGTGAACGGCTTGGTGGTAATTGCAGCTTCCTGGGCGGCACTCTTCATAAAGTTCCTAAGCGCTGTTACGGAAATTGGTGGGATAGCCTGTTTAAAAAACTCCCACGGCGCTACCCCGTACCGCTGGGCAATGGAGGCAATGAACGCGAGATGATGGGATGTGGTTATTGGGGTATCGCCCAGTAATTTTGAGACAGGTTTTATCCGGCCACCGACATCCGATCGTTCGATTCGATCGATGACAACTCCCGGCACGGTGGTGTTATTGAAAGGCACCTCGACGAGGCTGCCAATCCCTATCGATCCACTCATGGAAAGCGGAACGGTGTAGTCCAGATATGGCTCCATATGCGGAGCGGGTGGATTTATGAGAACGCGCACGAAAGGTAGCTCTGTCGCAATCTTCTCGCGAACGCGCAAGGGTTCTGCCTTTAAACGAAGTGGCCTTACTTCAGCCACGTCGACTTACCCCTTAACAGCTTGTTGAAGAGCCACGCTTCGAGAAGTGCTCTCCCATGTGAAATCTGGAAGTTCGCGCCCGAAATGTCCATAACTTGCCGTCGCACTATAGATAGGACGTAAGAGATTGAGATCTCTAATGATTGCAGCAGGACGAAGATCGAAAACTTGATCAATCGCTGATTCAATCTGTTGAACTGGAACCTTCTCCGTTCCGAATGTCTCGACGAAGAGTCCTACCGGCTGTGCTTTTCCGATCGCATAGGCAACCTGAACTTCACACCTTGAGGCCAAGCCAGCAGCAACAACGTTTTTAGCTACCCAACGCATTGCATAAGCCGCAGAACGGTCAACCTTCGATGGATCCTTGCCGGAGAAGGCACCGCCACCATGGCGGGCCATTCCACCGTAGGTGTCTACAATAATTTTTCTTCCAGTAAGTCCAGCATCGCCCATTGGTCCACCCGTCACAAAACGACCTGTTGGATTGATGAGCACGCGTAAGTTGGAAGTATCGATACCCAGTGATGCAATGATTGGCCCAATGACTAAACGTTCGACATCTGGAGCAAGAGTTTTTTCAAGATCTACATCAGCAGCGTGCTGGGAAGAGATAACAACTGTATTGAGGGCTACAGCACGATCCTTGTCATATTGGATTGTCACCTGAGTTTTTCCATCTGGACGTAAATAGGCCAACTCCCCTGACTTGCGAACTGCTGATAAGCGCTGGGAAAGTTGATGAGCCAAGTGGATTGGAAGCGGCATAAGTTCAGGTGTGTCATCGCATGCATAGCCGAACATGAGGCCCTGATCGCCAGCACCTTGCGCATCTAGCGGATCAACCGAAGAGGATACGCGTGATTCAAAAGCCGTATTAACGCCTTGAGCAATATCGCTGGACTGCTGACCAATGCTGAGTGAAACACCACATGAGTTACCATCGAAGCCCTTATCGGATGAGTCATATCCAATCGCCAAGACGGTGTCACGAACAATGCTCATCACATCTGCATAACCACTTGTGGTGACCTCGCCCGCAACATGGACTTGGCCTGTTGTGATGAGGGTTTCGACAGCAACGCGCGAACGAGCATCTTGACCTAAGAGAGAGTCCAAAATCGCATCAGAGATCTGATCAGCCATCTTGTCTGGGTGACCTTCGGTCACAGATTCAGAGGTAAAGAGTCGTTTCGTCATGGTCTTAACCTAACTTATTGAGCGCCAAATCTAGAAGTTTGGCGGCAAGTGTCATTTTCGTGGCACGTGGGAATCGCAGCTCCTCGGCCGAATTCATCAAAATGACGCCTTCGGTCTCCTCGCTGCCGAAGATCTCGGTATTTATGACATCGTTGAAGTAGAGCAGATCGGCATTCTTGGATGCCATCTTCTCTTTGGCTTTCTGCAATTGGCTTGCATCGTCAGTCTGGCCTTGAGCGGCAAAGGCAATGATCACTTGGCCTGGCTTCTTGCGGTCTCCCAGTGTCGCGACGATATCTGGATTAGGCGAGAGCGTTATCGACGTTAGCTGGCTCTTATCAATTTTATGATCCGACTCTGTGCTTGGAGAAGCATCTGCAACTGCTGCACTCATTACCAAGAGGTCGGCTGAATCGAACCTTGCTTCTAGCGCCTGCAGCATCTGGGCTGCAGATTCAACTTTAACTATAGAAACACCTTCGATATCAGGCAGGCTGACATTTGCGCTAACCAAGGTAACTTCCGCACCGCGTTTAGCAGCTTGTAAGGCTATTGCATAGCCCTGCTTACCTGACGAGAGATTGCCTATGTATCGAACCGGATCGATCTTCTCGCGCGTACCACCAGCGCTCACTAAGACATGCCTACCCGCGTAGTCATCATTGTGGTTCAGATGCGCTTTGATCTGAGCAAGAATCGATGAGATCTCTGGATAGCGACCAATTCCGGAATCTTCTCCAGTCATTCGCCCCACCTCTGGCTCTATGACGAGATATCCGCGCGAACGCAGCAGTTGAACATTGGCCTGAGTGGCTTGATTGAGCCACATTTCTGTATGCATCGCAGGTACAAGGATGATAGGAGCCGTTGAAGCGAGTACTACGTTGGTGAGTAGGTCATCCGCACGTCCAGAGGCCAAGCGTGCGATGAGATCGGCTGTCGCAGGTGCAATGACAATGGCATCAGAACTCTTTGCTAGTGAGATATGAGGAACTTCATGAACGCGATTCCAGAGATCCGTCGCAACTTCTCGTCCAGATAGCGCTTCCCATGTCGCAGCGCCAACGAAATTTAGACTTGAGCGCGTAGGCACCACTCTCACCAGGAAGCCGGAGTCCTGCAGGCGGCGCAGGAGTTCGCAACTCTTATATGCAGAAATCCCACCACCTACACCAAGAAGAATCTCCCGACCTTGTAACGTGGTCATTGGATAATCTCAGGCGTGAGTGATGGGATCTGTGGAATTCAGATTTACGCTGAAGCTTCTGTTGTTGTAGAAGTTGGCTCGAGGTTTTCGATAGTCAAAAGACCTTCGCTGATCTCACGTAGCGCGATTGAAAGAGGCTTCTCGTGAACATAGGTCTCAACGAGTGGACCCACATACTCAAGGAGGCCTTCACCTAGTTGTGAATAATATGCATTGATCTGGCGAGCACGCTTGGCAGCGTATAGAACGAGGCTGTACTTAGAACCAGCTGCATCCAAGAGTTGATCGATTGGAGGATGAGTAATTCCATCGGTTAGGTTAGATGCCATCAGGTGACCTCAATCTTTTCTGGTGAACTAGCATGAACTAGCGTGAAATAAGCCGACTTAAGAGACCTTAAATCGATTCTGGCCCCTTGAGGGGTGCACTGGCCAAGGGTATCAGGCGAGCCAGCAGTAAGTCGACTTGGTCGTTGATCAGAATTTCATCAAATTCTTGCGCTGCGGTCATCTCTTGCTCCGCCAAAGCCAATCGGGCTGCTCGCCGTTCAGGTGAATCGGTGCCTCGGCCGGTGAGCCTGCGGACTAATTCATCCCAGTCCGGTGGCGATATGAAGAAGAGTTTGGCACTGCCTTCAGTTTTGCGAACCTGACGTGCGCCATCAATCTCGATCTCCAGAATGACGTGCTTGCCAACGGCGCGCCACTCCTCCACGGGTGCGCGTGGGGTGCCATATCGGTTTCCAGCAAAATCTGCCCACTCGAGGAATTCACCCTCATCTATCATGTTTTGGAATCGCTCAGGGGTATAGAAGTAATAGTCGAGGCCATCCTTCTCGCCCGCTCTTGGCTCACGAGTTGTGGCCGAGACGCTGACCCAAAAACGAGGATCTTTCCGTAAGGCATTTGTGATCGTGCTTTTTCCAACTCCGCCGGGACCGGAGATCACGATGAGGTTACCGCGCTGAGAATCAATTTTGCCCACAGCTAACTCCCCTCGAAGACTCATCAGTTGATGCACGCCTAGGCCACCAATCCTACGGGTAGGAGAAATGTTTCGGCGCTCCATGATCATAGCTGCCCTCACCTTGCCTACACCGGGTACGGCAGAGAGTAATTCGACAACTCGCATTCGCCTAATAGATTCACGTGGATCGTTGATTGCATCAAAGATCGTCGCTTGTCCATTAGCTATGGCGTTCTTGATAGCGGCTCGCGCTTGGCGTGACTCTTTTGCGATTGCAAGGGCAGCTAATCTTGCCTCATGAGTTAATTGAGGTGGTTTGTGTGGACTCAAGAAATCGAATCCAAAATCTCGCGAGCCTTATCGGCCATAGCTTGTGGCGATTGGATGAAGAGTGAGGTAATAGGACGCCCAATGACAAGGAAGTCTGAACCTGCAGCAATGGCATCCTTAGGAGTCATCACTCGTGATTGATCACCCAAGGTCGCACCCACAGGGCGCACTCCAGGAGTAATGGTTGAGACTCTCTCGCCTAGTGCATCTTTAATCGCTGCGACCTCAAGTGGAGAACAAACAATTGCACGAGCTCCTGCATCGGCGGCGGAAAGTGCAAGCTTGAGCGCAAAATTCAGTGGCGTTGAGTCGATACCCATTGTCAGCAAGAGCTCTGGGGAGATCGATGTAAGAACAGTTACTGCAGTGATATCGATATCTGGCGCTTGCTGCGCCGCTGCCTCAATCATTGGGGCGCCACCGGAAGCATGCACTGTCAGAAAGCGCGGGTTGAGATCTTTGACCGACGCAACAGCTCCAGCAACGGTGTTAGGAATATCGTGCAATTTTAGATCTAAAAAGAGTTCAAATTCGGCAAATTCAGCGAGTCTCTTGAGACCTGCCGAACCAAATTTGAGAAAAAATTCAAGTCCTACTTTGTATATATCGATACTCTCATGCGTTGCTTCTATCCATTGACCTGCGATATCCAGATCATCGGTATCTAGCGCAAGAATGATCGGTGACTTCGAATTGCGTGATGTCATAATTAAATCTCCTCGCGATGAGCGAAACCGATAGCTTGGTGGAAAGTAGCAAATCCTTTTTCGATGAGAATGCTCTCTAATTCTTGCTTAATGCTTATTGCAGCTGTTGGATTCCCAAAAGTCGCTGTACCGACCGAAATCGCGCTGGCACCCGCCAATACAAGTTCAAATGCATCTCGCCCTGAGGCAACTCCGCCCATACCGATGATTGGGATGTTTGGTAGCGCTGCGTGAACTTGATAGATCGCTCTAACGGCGACTGGACGAATTGCCGGACCTGACAACCCACCTGTCTTCTGTGACAGTCTCGGGAACATGGTGTTTGTATCGATCACCATGCCAAGAATTGTGTTGATGAGAGCAAGGCCATCGGCTCCAGCATCAACTACCTCAGTAGCAATCGAGACAATATCTGTGACATCAGGTGAAAGCTTGGCGAAGATGGGCAGCTCTCCTCCAATATTTCGACGCACTGCAGAAATAGCCTCGCGCGCAGTAGTTGGATTACAGGCGAAAACTTGTCCACGATTTTCTACGTTAGGACAGGAAATATTTACTTCTAGCGCTGTGATGCCAGGAACGGCGCGCAATTTTCTTGCGAGAACTGCATAATCTTCTACGGTTTCTCCAGCAATACTGACGATTATTCGTGCGCCTTGAGAGGCGAGCCATGGAATATCGTTCTCAAGGAAAATATCGATTCCAGGACCCTGCAGTCCGATCGAGTTGAGCATTCCGCTAGGAGTTTCAGCCATACGAGGAGTTGCACGACCGCTGCGTGGCTTAAGCATGATGGACTTAGTTACCACCGCACCTATGTCGCTTAGTGGGAAAAATTGAGCAAGTTCTTTGCCAGATCCCGCCGTGCCACTTGCAGTAAGAATCGGGTTTGGGATTCGTCGATCCGCTAGCGCGGTTGAATAATCAAAGGTAACGTTAGATTCCATACTTACTTACCCCATACCCCATCTGGAATCTCACGCGACTTACTCCATGTCACTTTCGATCCATCCATGACGGGCCCCTCTATACAGGTGCGAACCATTCTGGTGATTCCATCTCTGCCTTCCACTGGCAGGACGCAAGTCATGCAGACCCCAATGCCGCAGGCCATTGACTCCTCAACAGAACACTGGTGCATAACACCGTAACGATTAGCGATATCCGTGATCGCCGAGAGCATGGCCATTGGACCACAGGAGTAAATGATTTCAATCTGATTCTGTTCAATGATCGAAGGCAGGACATCGCTAACACGACCTTGTGTACCAGCCGAGCCATCATCGGTTGTTATCGTCATTGAGTTAACCGAGCGCTTTCCTTCAAGCGGAGCATAAATCTTTGCTGCCGTGCTTGCTCCCAAAACCATGTCCACGCGAGATCCTTTGGCCTTGAGATTTTCGGCAAGCGCAAAGAGTGGAGCTGAGCCGTAACCGCCACCAATAAGTAAGGCGCGCACAGGTTCAGTGGGAATTCCAAATGCAGTTCCGAGAGGAGCAACGATATTTACACTCTCCCCTGGCTCCCTAGATGCCAGCCACTTACTTCCATTTCCATGAGGAGCAACGACTAGTTCCATGACCCCTTGTCCATCTGGACGGATCTGAGCTCGGTAGATGGCAAAGGCGCGACGCAGAACCATCGAAGAGCCTGGACCACCGACAGAAATTGCCACGAAGTTCCCCGGTTTTGCATAGGTAGCGATCTCGTTGACAGCCAAAACAATATGGTTGTAGGCACCTAGCCGCTTATTGGATATAACTTCGGCATCCATTTGCTTAGCTCTGGAATTAATCGTTGGCATCTCCATAACCGAACCTTATGCCAAACTCTTTTTATGCCAGTTTTGCAGGGAGCAAACTGACATTTCATGGTTGCGCAGTTCGGTGATGCCAGAGACGGCAGCGCGGAATCCAGCTATGGTCGTGATAATAGGAATGCCTCGCTGAACAGATGCGGTTCGAATCAACCATCCGTCATGGCGAGTTCCTCGTCCAAGCGGTGTATTGATGACCAAATCCACCATCGACGTATTGATCATGTCAACTGCCGATAATCCATCGCCGGGCTCTGAGTTCTTGCGGACAACTGTCGAGTCGACTCCATGTTCCGCAAGAAGGTCATGTGTGCCTTTAGTTGCATAGAGAGCGAACCCTAGGGCAGCCAAAGCCCTAGCCGGCTCAACGCTTCCGAGTTTGTCTCGCGCAGAGAGTGAGATAAAGACGTTTCCAGATTCCGGTAAGGTTCCAAAAGAGGCAATCTGTGATTTGAAATAAGCCTCTCCGAATGTATCCGCAATACCCATAACTTCACCAGTTGAGCGCATCTCTGGTCCGAGCACTGCATCTACTCCGGTTCCATCGATTCGTCTAAATCTGTTCCACGGCAGAACAGCTTCCTTTACGGAAATACCGATTGCCTGCCCATCTCCAGATTGAGGAAGAAATCCGCTAGATCGAAGGGACTCGATATCACTGCCCATAGCAATCATTGAAGCAGCCTTGGATAAGGCTATGCCAGTCGCCTTGCTGACAAATGGCACAGTACGTGAAGCACGAGGGTTTGCCTCGAGCACATAGAGTGTGTCGTCATGTTCGGCGCGAGAGATCGCGAATTGAATATTGATCAGACCGCGAACCCCGACACCGCGCGCAATCTTCTCTGTCGCTTCCCTTAACTCGGCGAGCTTGGCCTGCGAAATGGAGATACTGGGAAGCACACATGCTGAATCACCGGAGTGAATTCCCGCTTCTTCGATATGCTCCATGACGCCAGCTAGATAAAGCTCTTTACCATCGTA
Organism: uncultured Actinomycetes bacterium; assembly: GCA_903825945.1. Classification (GTDB taxonomy): domain Bacteria; phylum Actinomycetota; class Actinomycetes; order Nanopelagicales; family Nanopelagicaceae; genus PALSA-747. The sequence goes on from CAIKCJ010000026.1 coordinate 46,313, forward strand.
GAGCGCATCAACGTCAATCTCGATCGCATCATCTAGGAAGCGATCGATGAGAACTGGCTGATTAGGCGTAATTTGCGTTGCTTTCTCGATGAAGCCTTTGAGCGATTCATCGTCATAAACAATCTCCATACCCCGACCACCGAGAACGAAAGATGGGCGAACGAGTACTGGATACGTAATTGATGCGGCGACCGTCAGGGCCTCTTCGTATGAACTAGCCATTCCAAATTTTGGTGCAGTAAGGCCATTTTCCTCCAGGATACGACCAAATTTTCCACGATCCTCGGCCATATCGATGGCGTCAGGACTGGTACCCAAAATAGTTACACCAGCATCCAACAATCCACGCGCGAGGCCAAGTGGAGTCTGTCCACCGAGCTGGGCGATTACACCGAGAACCGGACCTGCTGCCATCTCGGCACGAATCACTTCGAGAACATCCTCGAGGGTGAGCGGCTCGAAATAGAGACGATCGGATGTGTCGTAATCTGTGGATACTGTCTCGGGATTGCAGTTGATCATCACCGTTTCATAGCCCGCTTCGCGAAGGGCAAAAGCTGCATGCACACAGGAGTAATCAAACTCCAAGCCTTGTCCGATACGGTTTGGTCCGCTGCCTAAAATGATGACCGCAGGCTTAGTGCGAGAACGAACCTCAGTCTCACTGTCATAACTTGAATAGTGATAAGGCGTGTGAGCCTCAAATTCGGCCGCACATGTGTCCACAGTCTTAAAGATTGGATGAATATCCAAACGCTGGCGCTCTGAACGAATAGCTGCTTCAGTGGTTGATCGCAGTGATGCTATCTGTGAATCTGAGAAACCCAAACTCTTTGCATCTTTGATAATTTCTGCTGTGAGATCACCAGAATTTTTGATGAAATCTGCGTATTCGTTGATCGCTTGAATCTGGGCCAGGAACCAAGGGTCTATCTTGGTGATTGCGTGCGCTTCTTCAATTGAAAGACCAAGCCAGAGTGCGCGCTGCACTTGCTGCAAACGCCATTCTGTTGGAATACCGATTTTGTGAATCAGATCATCAAGAATCTCGCCAACAGGCTCCCATGAGAATGTGGTTCCCTTCTTTTCGACGGATCGGAGAGCCTTTTGAAGCGCCTCTGGGAATGAACGCCCAATCGCCATTGCTTCGCCAACAGATTTCATTGTGGTTGTTAGGCGCGGATCTGCCTCTGTGAATTTTTCGAAGGCGAAACGTGGCACTTTTACGACTATGTAATCGAGCGTAGGCTCAAAAGAAGCGGGGGTGGTCTTCGTGATGTCATTATTGATCTCATCTAACGTGTACCCGACAGCTAATTTGGTGGCGATTTTTGCAATAGGAAAGCCAGTGGCCTTTGATGCAAGCGCGGATGAACGTGAAACGCGAGGATTCATTTCAATCACGATAATTCGGCCATCTTTAGGGTTGACAGCGAATTGAATGTTGCAGCCACCTGTGTCTACGCCAACTTCGCGGATGATGTCGATCGATAAATCGCGCAGCTTCTGGAATTCGACATCTGTCAGCGTGAGTGCTGGTGCCACCGTGATCGAATCACCTGTGTGGACACCCATTGGATCGATATTTTCGATGCTGCAAACGATAACTACATTGTCCTTATGATCACGAACAACTTCTAGTTCGTACTCCTTCCAACCAAGGATGGATTCCTCGAGCAGCACCTCACTTGTAGGGCTGTGGCGCAATCCAGCGCCAGCAATGAGTTCTAGTTCAGCTTGATCAAAAGCGATTCCAGATCCCAAACCACCCATAGTGAAAGAGGGACGGACAACGACTGGATAAGAAAGTTCGATAGCAGCAGCCAAGCACTCTGACATTGTGTGGCAAATACGAGAACGAGCTGACTCTCCCCCGACTTTCTCAACGATAGTCTTGAACACCTCACGGTCTTCCCCGCGCTTAATCGCATCCACGTTTGCGCCGATGAGCTTTGTGCCGAACTTTTCAAAGGAACCACGCTCATGAAGCTGCATGGCAGCATTGAGAGCTGTCTGGCCGCCCAGTGTTGCTAGGACAGCAGTAGGCTTTTCGATTGCCATAATCTTCTCAATAATCTCAGGAGTGATTGGCTCGATATATGTGGCGTCGGCAAACTGTGGATCGGTCATGATTGTCGCCGGGTTCGAGTTGATTAAAATAACTCGGATGCCTTCATCTCGTAGCACTCGGCATGCTTGTACGCCGGAATAATCAAACTCACATGCCTGTCCGATAACAATCGGACCACTTCCGATTACGAGAACGCTTTCGATGGATTTGTCTTTAGGCATGGGCTACCTTCGCTTGGGTCATGAGATCTGCAAAATGGTCAAAGAGATAAACAGCATCGTGTGGTCCTGCAGCTGATTCCGGGTGATACTGGACGCTAAAAGCTGGTCGTTCCAGAAGCTCGATTCCTTCGACAACACCATCGTTGAGACAGATATGCGAGACATATCCTGCGCCGAAAACGGTAGTGAAGTTCGAGTCGGTAGGCGCTGCCACTGCAAATCCATGGTTATGGGCCGTGATCTCGATCCTATTTGTCCGCAAATTCTTCACTGGCTGATTGATGCCACGGTGACCAAATGGCAACTTATAGGTCTCAAAACCTAAAGCTCTGCCGAGAATCTGGTGACCGAAGCAGATTCCAAATACAGGCAAGCCTTCTAAGAGGAAGTGACGGACCACGTCAACAATTGCATCCATCGTTGCTGGGTCTCCAGGACCATTTGATATGAAGAGTCCATCGGGAGAAATGGCCTCTATATCAGCAACGCTCGCATCCATAGGAAGGACATGTACCTCCATGCCGCGCTCCGACATGGACCTAGGAGTTGCATTCTTTATGCCGAGATCAAGGGCAGCGACGGTGAATTTCTTCTCCACACCTGGAGCTACAGATACAACATAGGACTTTGGTGTTGTCACATCTTTCGCTAGAAAAGCTCCAGCCATAGAGGATTGAGAGCGGACTTTAATGACCATCTCGTCACGCGTCAGTGATGTACCAGAGAAAATGCCAACGCGCATTGCTCCTCGATCACGTAGATGTCGAGTTATGGCTCTGGTATCTACCCCAGAGATTCCAACAACTCCTGCTTGTATCAACGCATCTTCCAACGAATTCTCAGATCGCCAATTGCTTACGCGAGGAGATGGATTGCGAACCACAAATCCAGATACCCAGATGCGATCAGATTCCATGTCGAAATTGTTCATCCCCGTGTTGCCAATGTGTGGAGCCGTCATGATGACAATCTGCTTGTGGTAGGAAGGATCCGTAAGAGTCTCTTGGTAGCCGGTCATGCCCGTAGAGAAAACAGCCTCACCAAATGTTTCGCCAGTGGCTGCCCAACTTTTGCCCTCAAAGATCGTTCCATCGTCGAGAACAAGGAATGCCTTGCCTGTACCTTCGTTATTCATAGCGCTTTCCCGTCAGTTGGCCATCTTGCAGAACGTGAACTCCATGGAAATATGTATGCATTACGCGAGCCGGCAAAGTGCGACCATGAAAGGGGGTGTTTGAACTCTTAGACGCTGTAGTCGCTCGGTCAACGGTCCACGTGGCCTCGGTATCCACTACGACTAAGTGTGCAGGAGCGCCAACCTCGATGCGACCATGTGCAGAGTAGCCGCCGATCTTGGCTGGAGTGATAGACATGCGTTCCACTAGTTGTGCCCAATCAATTTTCTTTGTCACGATCATTGACTCAACGACCGCAGATAGCGAAGTTTCTAATCCAAGCATTCCGAATGCTGCAGCGCTCCATTCGCACTCTTTAGCTTCGTTCGGGTGTGGAGCATGATCTGTCGCGACAATATCAATAGTTCCATCCGCCAAACCATCTCGAAGTGCTTGGACATCTTCAGTTGTGCGAAGTGGTGGATTAACCTTAAATACAGAGTTGTACCCAACCGCGCTCTCATCAGTAAGTATCAAATGGTGTGGCGTTACTTCAGCAGTGACTGAGATCCCTTGGGACTTAGCCCAGCGAACGAGCTCTACTCCGCCTTTTGTCGTGAGGTGACAGATATGCAATCGACTGCCAACATGATGAGCGAGAAGAATATCGCGAGCGATAATTGACTCTTCCGCGACGGCTGGCCAACCGGTAAGTCCGAGTGCACTTGATACGAGACCCTCATTCATCTGCGCACCCACCGTAAGGCGTGGTTCTTGCGCATGTTGGGCGATAACTCCACCAAAAGTTTTTACATACTCTAAGGCACGACGCATCAACAAGGGATCGCTCACACAATTTCCATCATCACTGAAAATGCGCACTCCTGCTGCAGATTGTGCCATTGCTGATAGTTCGGCGAGAGCCTTTCCTTCAATACCTTGAGTGACAGCTCCAATGGGAAATACATCGCACAATCCGGCATCTTTACCTAGACGAGCGACCTGCTCGACCACACCTGCGGTATCAGCAACCGGAGATGTATTGGCCATGGCACTTACGGCTGTGTAACCACCTTTGACTGCAGCTTGTGAACCAGTTAGAACTGTCTCGGCACCTTCCTTGCCAGGTTGGCGTAAGTGTGTGTGAAGATCAACTAATCCCGGAATGAGAAGGTTTTTGTTGGCATCACAATCCAAACCTTGGCTCTTCTGTCCCCTGGCGGGAGCGATAGCACTAATAACTCCATCCGTGACATCAACATCTACTATGTGATTGTCTGTCATACGTGCATTGTGCAATGTGAAGGTACTCATCGTCAGTTATCTCCCTCGATTGATCCGCCCAGAAGCAGATACAAGATTGCCATTCGGACACTGATGCCGTTCTTAACTTGCTTGAGCACTACGGATCGAGGTGAGTCAGCGGCTTCGGCGCAAATTTCGAGTCCACGATTCATTGGTCCAGGGTGCATGATGATTGACGTTGGTTTCATCGAGCCAAGGCGCGAACGAGTTAATCCATAGTCGCGCGCATACTCGCGTTCTGATGGGAAGAAGGATGCGTTCATTCTCTCACTCTGCACTCGGAGCATCATGACGGCATCGCAATGTTCAATGATCTCATCGAGGTTGTAAGAGACAGATACTCCCCAACTTTCAACGCCAAGTGGAAGGAGTGTGGCAGGGCCCACCACCGTTACACGAGCGCCAAGGGAGGTAAGAAGTGCGGCGTTACTTCGAGCAACTCGCGAATGGAGAATATCTCCGACTATCGCGATGTGTAGTCCGGTGAAATCGTTGCGATGTTCTGGAAAGTGATCGCGAATTGTGTAGGCGTCAAGCAGAGCCTGTGATGGATGTTGATGAGTTCCATCACCAGCATTCACAACTTTGGCGCTGATCCAGCCTGAGTTAGCGAGAAGATGGGCAGCACCTGAAGCAGGATGTCTAATCACCATAAGGTCGGCGCCCATTGCTTCCAACGTTTGAGCTGTGTCCTTAAGACTCTCTCCCTTGCTGACGCTGGAGCCTTTTGCGGAGAAATTTATGACATCAGCAGATAACCGTTTTGCAGCCGCCTCAAAAGAAAGTCTGGTTCGAGTTGAGTCCTCAAAGAAGAGATTCACAATTGTGCGACCGCGAAGAGTTGGAAGTTTTTTAACAGATCCTTCGGTAAGACGCGAAAGTTCCTTAGCTGTGTCTAAAATGTTGAGAGCCTGGCTAGCGGTAATGTCGTCTATTGAAAGTAAATTCTGCATTAGCGCGCCCCTACTTCCACTTGATCAATGCCATCAATCTCTTCAAGTTGCACTTTAACTATCTCTTTGGCGTTTGTGGGAATATTTTTACCGACAAAATCTGCCCGGATCGGAAGTTCACGATGCCCGCGGTCAACTAATACTGCAAGTTGAACACTTTGAGGACGACCTAATTCAGTGAGAGCATCGAGTGCTGCGCGAATTGTCCTGCCCGAAAACAGAACATCGTCAACAAGAACCACGCGCTTGCCCTCAATTCCGCTTAACGGGAGTTGAGTTTCAACAATCGCTCGGGGAGGTCGTGTGCGTAGGTCATCACGGTAGAGAGTGATATCTAGTGAACCACAGGGAATGGGCACTTCAATATCCGCTAAAAAGGCAGTGATTCTTTGTGCAAGGGTGACCCCTCGTGTTGGAATACCAAGAAGGATGACATCTTCTAAACCGTGATTGCGCTCAATAATTTCATGAGCAATACGTTTGAGCGAACGATCGATATCGCTCTTTTCCAGCACAATACTCATTTACGCTCCTTCGCCGCCTCTCGGGACGGATCTTTAAAGGGTCCTGGCCGTACTTTATCAGTCTTCCTTCGGTAACTATTCCAGCGAGATAAGAGATTTAAGGGTTATAACCCGGCCCAGAATCCCGTTGATATAGCTTGCCGAGTCCTTGGTGGAGAGCTCTTGAGCAAGTTCAACCGCCTCGCTGACAGCAATCTGATCGTTGAGTTCTGGCTCCCACAAGATCTCATAAAGGGCAATCCGAAGCAGGTTGCGATCAATCGCTGGCATACGATCCATATCCCAGCCCTCGGCATAGGTATGGATCAACTCGTCAATCTTCTCTCTGTGCGAGCTCACTCCCTGCACCAGGATGGAGACGTAGTCGCCAGCGGATAGTTCGTCTGCTGGTCGAACCGTCAAAATAGATAGCGCATCGACCTCTCGAAGATCAGCTTCGTAGAGAATATCGAGTGCGCGTTTACGAGCCTTGCGTCGTGCGCTCATATGAAAAGGCGAACTTAGTTAGCGCGGCCGAGATAGTCGCCTGTGCGAGTATCTACCAAAATCTTCTCATCTTGCTTGATGAAAAGAGGAACTTGAATATCAATTCCGGTCTCAAGTGTGGCCGGTTTTGTTCCGCCAGAAGAGCGATCGCCCTGCAAGCCAGGCTCGGTATAAGTCACGGTGAGTTCTACTGAAGCTGGTAGCTCGATGTAAAGCGGATTTCCTTCGTGAACAGCAACAAGAGCCTTCACATTCTCGAGCATAAAGTTAGCAGCCTCGCCAACAACTGCCTCAGAGATACTCATCTGATCAAAATTCTCGTCATCCATGAAGATGAAGTCTTCGCCGTCGCGGTAAAGGAATGTCATATCGCGCTTCTCAAGAATTGCGATATCAACCTTTACGCCGGCGTTAAATGTACGCTCAACAACCTTGCCACCCGGAACGAGCTTGAGCTTGGTGCGTACGAATGCTGGACCTTTACCTGGCTTTACATGCTGAAATTCGACAACAGTCCAAAGCTTGCCTTCGATTTCCAAGGTCATACCGTTTTTTAGATCATTAGTTGAGGCCATTGGAGAAGGATACCTGATGAACTTATGTGCTCCCGCATCTAAGCGCCTGAAGCACGGCCTATTTAAGCGCGAAGGAGGGTGCGCATCGCTTCCAAAGCGAGTCGATACGAATCCGGACCAAAACCTGCAATTGTGCCAACGGCATGTCCTGAGATCACCGATGTGTGGCGGAACTCTTCGCGAGCTAACGGGTTGCTCAAATGAACCTCTATCAGCGGGGCTTTGAGCATGGCGGTAGCATCTCCAATCGCGTAGGAATAATGCGTGAACGCGGCTGGATTGAAAATGACCGGAGTGTGTGAATCAGCCGCTTCATGCAACCAAGAGATTATCTGAGCTTCGCTATCGCTTTGCCGCACATCAGCTGATAAGCCGAACTCTTGGGCCGAGTTTTCAATGAATTCTTGCAGCTGTGGAAACCTCATGCTGCCGTAAATTGAGGAATCCCGCAGATCTAACCGACCAAGGTTGGGTCCATTGAGTACGAGGATCTTCATTGCGACATTCTCTCATAAATGCTCACCAAGATGGAGGCATCTGGACCGTTGACCCAGTCAGGCTCGCCTAACTCACGGACTCCGACAAATCGAAGCACACCACTACGGCTCTTCTTATCCCCCAGCATGAGAGCGCTAATAGATTCCCAAGAGTACTTTGAAGAATCGATTCGTGTGGGTAACCCATACGCCGTGAGAATAGCGATCAACTCAGTAGTGACCTCGGGATTTAGATTGAGGGCAGCCTCACTTAAATATGAGGCGAAGACCAAACCAATCGCCACTGCTTCACCATGACGAAGGGTGTAGCCCGAGAGCTTTTCAACTGCGTGAGCGCAAGTATGTCCGTAGTTAAGAATCTCGCGAAGTCCGGATTCCGTAAAATCTTGAGACACAACATCTGCCTTAACCTGCACGGATTTCTTAATCAAATCCTCTGCAATCGATCGTGCGCCTTGCAGTGATGGATGTCTGCGCACATCTTCTAGGATAGACGGATCGGCGATATAGCCACACTTAATAACTTCAGCTAAACCTGACGCGAAATCACGATCACTCAGAGTCTCCAACAGTGTTGGATCTATGTAGACAACTTGTGGTGAGTGAAACGCTCCTACAAGATTCTTACCTGCGTTGGTGTTGATGCCAGTTTTGCCACCAACGGCTGCATCAACCATTCCCGCCAGAGTTGTTGCAACTGCATACCACTTCACTCCTCGCAACCAAGAAGCTGCTACGAAACCAGCGAGATCTGTGGTGGATCCGCCGCCGAATCCGATAATGCAATCTTTGCGGCCCAAATCTATTTTGCCGAGCTCTTCCCAGATCTGATTTGCGACATCAATTGTCTTCGCATCTTCACCAGTAGGCGTAACGAAAACGGTAGTTTTAGGATCTGAGCTAAATTGCTCTATGAGATTGAATTTATTTTCAATAAACTCAGGAACGATAATAAGGGCCTTGTCATGGGAGCTGATTGCTTGCGAGAGAGCCTGTCGCCATGGCGTACCGATCTGCACCTCATACTGGATCTCTGCGCTTACTTTCACCGATTTCATCGCTCTACTCCAAATTCCAAGCACTTATGAGCTATCTGCACCGCGATTTCATTCGCCTTTTTGCTGTCAGTTGAAAATGTCATATCAGCCAGCGCTTGGTAGACAGGTTCGCGCTCAGCGAGAATCCGCACCCACTTGTCCTCAGGGTTATCGGCCAGTAGAGGTCGATTGTTCTGCTTGCCGACTCGAGCAAGAGCCTGATGTGCCGACACATGTAGATAGATGACAGGGAAAGAACTTTTCGAAAGGAGTTCTCGTACCTGCTCGCTGAGGATAGATCCACCGCCAAGTGCAACAATCCCTGGCTCAGAAGCCAGAACTCCCAAAACAACTTCTTGCTCGATCTTGCGAAAAACTGCTTCACCACTCTCGTTAAATATTTGAGTGATGGTTTTATTGGTGAGATTTTCAATGAGCGAATCAGTATCTATGAAGGTAGTACCGAGCTCCTTGGCCAGCGCTTTACCAATGGAAGATTTTCCACTTCCGGGTGGACCCATAAGTACAGCGCGAGGCATTTACTTGATTTCGAGATGTGCCATATACGACTCATAATTCCTACGAGTCTGCATAACGGAATCGCCACCAAATTTCTCAATTACTGCATCAGCAAGCACTAGAGCGACCATAGCCTCGGCAACTATTCCAGCTGCGGGAACAGCACAGACATCGCTTCGTTGGTTGATTGCTTTCGCAGGTTCGCCAGTCTTGGTATCAATTGTGTCAAGAGCTTTGGGGACAGTTGAAATCGGTTTCATGGCTGCACGCACTCGCAGGACTTCGCCGTTGGACATGCCACCCTCTGTACCTCCTGCGCGGTCGGTACGACGTACGACCTTGCCAGACGCATCCTTTTCAATCTCATCATGAGCGAGAGAACCACGACGACGAGCCGTTGTGAATCCGTCGCCGATCTCTACGCCTTTGATGGCTTGAATCCCCATCATCGCCCCTGCAAGACGCGCATCGAGTCTGCGATCCCAATGAACATGTGAACCAAGTCCTGGTGGGAGGTCAAAGGCGAGAACTTCGATAACGCCACCTAGCGTGTCGCCTGCAGCATGTGCTGAATCGATCTCTGCAACCATCGCTTGGCTGGCTGCGGCATCAAAGGCACGAACCGGATCAGCATCCACACGATCTCGGTCTGCGATGGTTGGCAACGGTGCATCAGCAGCACTAGTGGCTTCGCCTATTGAGATCACATGCGACATTAATTGAACACCGACTGATTGTTGTAGGAAGGCACGCGCAACAGCTCCAAGTGCAACACGAGCTGCTGTCTCACGAGCACTTGCACGCTCAAGAATTGGTCGTGCATCATCAAAATCGTATTTCTGCATTCCAACTAAGTCTGCGTGCCCCGGACGTGGACGAGTGAGCGGAGCATTGCGAGCAAGCGATGCCAACTCTTCTTCCGGCACCGGGTCGGCCGACATGACCTTTTCCCACTTCGGCCACTCTGAGTTTCCTACCTGGACAGAGATTGGGCCCCCTTGGCTCACTCCGTGTCTAACTCCACCAAGGATTGAGACGAGGTCAGCTTCAAAATTTTGACGAGCACCACGGCCATATCCCAATCTGCGACGACGCAGATCAGCATCAATCATCTCTGAAGTAATCTGAACATGAGCTGGAAGACCCTCAAGGATCGCGGAGAGTGCAGGGCCATGGGATTCACCTGCAGTAAGCCATCTAAGCATGACCTTATTCTCTCACGTCATAGGTGGTTGGCGCGTCCTAAATAGTCAGAAGTGCGCCAAGGATCAGAGCAGGAGCGAATGGGATAGTCCGTTTTCTATGGAAGAGAGCGGTGATGAGCCCAAGGATCAGAGTTGCAAACCAGGCAAAGACCCCGCGTTGATAGTCGGCAAGAACAAATCCAAGGACTGAGATCAATTTGAGATCGCCCATGCCAATTCTCCTGCGAGTGATGAGAAAGAGGATCGCGGAGAATAGGACGGCTGATCCACCTACCTCAAGTGAGTGCAGAAAATGATTGCGATCGAATACAAGGCGTAAAGCCAGAGTTCCCGCAAGGAAACTTACTAACAAGTGATTGGGTATACGGTGAGTTTTCACATCTATGAAAGCTATTGGTAGACCGAGGGCGAGTAACAGGATGAGTTGTGCGTACATGCCTTGACCTTAAGCCAATGGCGCGATGGGTGCCTTAAGTTATCCACAACCACAACCGTCACAACTACGCGTTACGTCGAGCGATCTCGGCTCTGCCGACCTCAAGAAGTTCTGCGCGCATTGACGCATAGTCGAACTCGACTCCGGAGAATAGTGATATCTGGTCTAAGGCTTGCTCGACCAAGAGGTCCAAACCATCGAACGTTGAATTACCTCGGTCCTTCGCGTACTGCAAAGCCTGGGTAGGTGATGGGTTATATAAAACCTCAAAGAATGTCCCACGAAATTTTTCAATCAGTCCCAATACTCTTACACTTGCTCCCGATGGGACAGTGGAAATCACTAGGTCATAGCTCGTCAGATCGTGAGACATATCGAAAAAATCCAATCTAGATTTCTCCGCAATATCCCCAAGCGTCTGCGATCGTGAAGGTGTTCTCAAGAGAAAATCGATAGAGGTAGCAGAGGAGTCGAGCGCACCGAGTGCAGCACGTGCCGTTCCCCCACCGCCAATAATTGCAACCCGATCTTTCTTTGTGCGCTCCAATAGTCTGGCGAATGCTGAAGCATCAGTTGATGATGCTTTAAAGGTGGCATCGTGCTTTACCAACGTGTTTGCGGATCGCATACGCGACGCTAAAGGATCCACCTCGAAGTTGAGATCGAATATCGTCTCCTTGAGAGGCATCGTCAAAGAAAACCCAGTCCATCCAGATTCCAGCGCAGTAGCAAGAAATGTGCGCGCTACATCTGGTTGCATATCGAGCGCGCTGTACTCAGCCTCGACACCAAGCAACTGGTAAGCGGTTCGATGTAGAAGAGGTGAGAGACTGTGCACAATAGGTGAACCGAGTACCGCAGCCTTAATCACTTGAATGCCCCCATGGCTACATTATGATTGTAGAGAGCTACCCATGTTTCAAATTGGCTATACGAATCCGTAAAACGTGTGTCGTGCGGTTTTACCGTGATGAAATAAAGCCAAGAGCCACGCGCCGGATGCAGGGTCGCCCTCAACGCAGCCAGGCTGGGATTGCATATCGGTGTTGGTGGAAGGCCTGTATGAAGATAGGTGTTGTATGCCGATGGAACATGCGTGGCGGCGATCGTCAATCCGATAGAGCCTTGAAGTCCTTGTGCATAAGCAACAGTGGAGTTGAGCTGTAACGGCATATTAATTGCGAGACGGTTGTAAATAACTTCGGCGGCGTTAGCGTAATCACTGGGATCTGCTTCAATTTGGAGTAGCGACGCTATGGTCAAAAGTTGATAAGGGCTATATTTTTGATAACCCGCAAGAATTCCAGACGATTGGAAATTTGTCTTTGCCATATTAGTCATTGCTGTCAGTGCATCATGAGTTGAGGTATGTGCTGAAAATGAGTACTGATCTGGCCCCAACTCCCCCTCGAGGGAATGGGCGGGATTTGGTAATGCAAGCGTCACGGTTTTTAAGGCATCGCCTTGAAGAAGATTGGTATCCGAGTGCAACGCGCTGAGAACGGTTTGCGTTGTTGAGGCATCTTTCACGACAATGAGATTAAGAATCCTTTTTTGATCCAACAATTCGGTCAAGGCAAGTTCCGAGGGAATGTGCGTGTCTATCGTGTGCGCTCCAGGCGCAATTCCAAGACTGCTAGGGTCTTTTAGTAAAACAGAAACAAAATATCTGAAATTCTTCACCACACCGGCTGACTGCAACGACCTAGCAATTGATGTTCCCGCCTCACCAGAGGAAATGCTGATTGTTGTGGATACGCCACTCGTAGTAGCGGGAAAATCTGAAGGAGACCGCAAAACGTTTACTAGAACGACTAGGACAAGAAGAGTGAGTCCAGAGGCGATCGCTAACGCAATTCTTCTACGTGAGTAGCGATCCTTTAGATTTCTCACAACCCACCAGACAAACGCTCTTTGTTGAGTGCGCTCTCTAAAATTGCAACAGCGGCCATCGCATCTATCTGTGACTTGCTTGTCTTGGCGTTACCACCGGCGTTACGGAGTGTTCGTGCAGCCGAGACTGTGGAGAGGCGCTCATCTATAAAATGAATAGGTGCAGCACTTAAAGTTCTGAGTAATTCTGCAAAGGAGCGGACACTCTCCATGGTTGCACTCTGGTTGCCAGATAGATGCTTTGGTTGGCCGACAACCAAGTAGATAGGTTCGTATTGCGTGAGTAATGTGACAAGCTGCGCTGTTAAATCAGAACTTTGTGCTTGAAGTGTCGCAATGGGCGAGGCAATGAGCCCAGAGAAATCTGACGCTGCAACTCCGATGCGAACCTGGCCATAGTCAAAGGCTAGGCGCCGACCCGGTTTCATGCGTTTAGGCTTTCGCCGACCCTAGTGTCGCCTTCAATTCATTGATCGCACTCTGAATCTGTTGCTCGTTATCTCCGCCGCCTTGGGCGAAGTCATCTTTTCCGCCGCCTCCGCCGCCGAGAATGTTCGAGCCTTGACGAACCAATGCTCCAGCCTTAAGGCCGTGAGTAATCGCCTCTGCAGAAGATGCGACGACGAACACAACGCGACCACTGGTAACAGTGAACAGACCCACCACGCTTGATGACCGGCGATTGCGCAGATCTAAAGCCATGGCGCGAAGATCATCGCCACCAAGACCATCTCCTACGCGAGCCAGAAGAACATTGAGTTCTCCGATTGGTTCGAATTCATCGGCAAGTGTGGAGATGCTCGCAAGAGCAGCGGCCGACTTCATGGACGACAACTCTTTCTCGATACCCTTCATACGCGTAAGGAGGTCGGAGATGCGCTCAGGCAACTCTTCGACTCGCGCACCCTTAATGATCTCGGTTAGCGAATTAAGAAGAACGTGTTCCTTAGCTAAGAATGAGTAGGCATCTGTTCCTACAAGCGCTTCTACGCGACGCACACCGGCACCGATTGAAGATTCACTGAGCAATTTAACAAGGCCTAGTTCGGCTGATGACTGCACGTGGGTTCCGCCACACAATTCACGAGCCCAATCACCAACGCTAACAACACGAACAACATCACCATATTTCTCGCCAAAGAGCGCCATCGCGCCGATTTCCTTAGCTTCTTTCTGGGACATCTCTTGTGCTGTTACAGCCAAGTTTTCAATCAGAAGCGAATTTACTCGCGCTTCTACTTCATTGAGAACCGCAGCAGATACTGATCCAGTAGCCGGGAAGTCGAAGCGAAAACGCCCTGGAGCATTTTCAGATCCAGCCTGAGTGGCACTCTCACCCAGCGCTTCACGGAAAGCTTTATGAACCATGTGCGTTGCAGTGTGAGCACGTGAGATAGCTTTGCGACGATCTTGATCGATGCTGGCAAATACATCTTGGTCAATCTTGATTGAACCAGAAACTAGTGAACCTCGATGAACATAAAGACCAGGTACAGGGCATTGAACATCCTCGACAAGGATCTTTGTTCCGTTATCAAGTGTCAGAACTCCGCCATCGGCGAGCTGTCCGCCACCTTCTGCATAGAACGGCGTACGCGTGAGAACAACTTCTACATCTCCGGCTGGAACTTCGGATACGCTGTGGCCGTCGACAAGAAGGCCAGCAACCTTTGCTTCTCCCTCTAGGTGCTTATAACCAATAAATTCGCTCTTGCCTTTGGCATCAAAAATCTTGCGATATTCCGAGAGATCGGTGTGACCGCTCTTCTTGGATTTTGCATCAGCTTTGGCGCGATCCTTCTGCTCCTTCATAAGACGGCGGAAACCATCTTCATCAACAGCTAGACCTTGTTCACTCGCCATTTCGAGTGTGAGATCAAATGGGAATCCATATGTGTCATGGAGCTTAAATACGGTATCTCCTGCAAGCGTGGTGCTCTTGGCCTTCTTGACGTCGTTCGACGCGAGATCGAAAATAGCTGTGCCACTCTTGAGTGTCGCTAAGAATGAATCTTCTTCTGCTTGCGAAGCCGCAAGAATTCTCTTGGCATCGTGTTCGAGTTCGGGATACTGAGGACCCATCGCTCCGATAGATGCCTTGATGAGTTCAGCAAGATTGTGATCAGGAGCTCCCAAAATTCGCATATTGCGAATTGTTCGACGCATCATGCGGCGTAGAACGTAGCCACGACCCTCGTTGCCTGGAATAACGCCATCGCCAATGAGCATCATCGCGGTTCGTGCATGGTCGGCCACAACACGTAGCGAGACATCACTCTTAATATCTTTGCCATACGAAACTCCGGCAAGCTCGCTTGCGGCCTGTAAAATCTTCATCGTTGTGTCGATCTCATAAATATTTTCGACGCCCTGCAAGAGAGCTGCTGTTCGCTCCAGGCCAAGGCCAGTATCAATGTTCTTAGCAGGCAATTCACCAATGATGGGATAGTCATCCTTGGTTCCACCATCTGCACGGATATTCTGCATGAAAACGAGATTCCAGATTTCTAGATAGCGATCTTCGTCAGCTACCGGTCCGCCTTCTTTTCCATAGGCAGGACCGCGATCGAAGTAGATCTCTGAGCATGGTCCGCATGGGCCAGCAACGCCCATGGACCAGAAATTATCTGCCATTCCGCGACGCTGGATTCGTTCCTTCGGGACACCTACGACTTTGTGCCAAATATCGGCTGCTTCATCGTCATTATGAAAGACAGTGACCCAGAGCTTAGATTCTGGAAAACCAAAACCGCCATCAGAAATTGGCCTGGTTAAAAGGTCCCAAGCAAGAGTGATTGCACCCTCTTTAAAATAATCACCGAACGAGAAATTTCCACACATCTGAAAGAAGGACGCATGTCGAGTTGTTTTGCCAACCTCATCGATATCAAGGGTTCGAACGCACTTCTGCACTGATGTTGCTCGGGTGTACGGCGGCATTACCTCACCGAGGAAGAACGGTTTAAACGGAACCATGCCAGCATTGACCAATAGAAGGTTGGGATCATCAGCGATGAGAGATGCCGAAGGAACAACTGTATGGCTTAGCCCAAGAGGGTTGCCTGACTCAAAAAAGCGCAACCATCTCGCTCTGATTTCTGCGGACTCCACCTGCTTACTCGTGCTCCTTCGTAAATGGCGCAGAATTCTTTCGACCTGGAATGAAAGAAGAGATCGATGAGATCAATTTGAATACTCCCGAGTTCATCGAGCTGAGATTGGTTACCAATCCCCCGATTTTCTCAGTGACATTCTCTGCTGTTGTTGCAATGCGATTAATACTTTGAATGGTCTTTTGGACTTCATCCATAATTCGCGAAGCGCGGATAATGAAATATGCCAATGCCAAAGCAATGATCAAAAGGGCCGAAGCCGCGATGATCGTTGCAATTCCTCCAGGACCCATGTGGTAAACCCTACCTGATCAGTAGATCAAAAGTGAGCGTATTAGGCTTTGCTCGCATGGGTATCGAGGTTCTGGTTAACTTCTGGAACGAAATCCACACCGGCTTCCTTGCGTTGGGCAGCCGTGATTGGAGTTGGGGCTCCTGTTAGAGGATCCCCGCCACTGGCGGTCTTAGGGAATGCAATCACTTCACGGATTGATTCAGCTCCTGCAAGTAGCGCGCAGAGTCGGTCCATACCTAGAGCAATTCCACCATGAGGAGGTGGGCCATAATTAAATGCCTCAAGTAAGAAGCCAAACTTATTATTTGCTTCTTCCGGGGTAAGGCCAATTACATCAAACACGCGTTTTTGAACATCGCGTTCATGGATACGAATAGATCCGCCACCGATCTCATTTCCGTTGAGGACGATGTCGTAGGCGTAAGCCAATGCATTGAGTGGATCGGTATCAAAAGTCGCCTTGAATTCTGGCTTAGGACCTGTGAAGGGGTGGTGCACTGCTGTCCAACCAGATGCAGGATTGTCTGCATCGACAAGTTCAAACATCGGTGCATCTACGATCCACACAAACTCCCATGTGCCCTCTGCTATGAGGTTGCAGCGCTTACCGATTTCTAGGCGTACTGCTCCGAGTAGATTCTGTGACAAGACTTTGTTTCCAGCCGCAAAAAAGATTGCATCGCCTGGCTTCGCCGAGCAGTGCGCAGCGATATTTGCTGCTTCTGTCTCAGAAAGATTTTTTGCAACAGGTCCGCCAAGAGTTCCATCTTCTTGAACAAGAATGTATGCCAAGCCCTTGGCTCCGCGGGCCTTTGCCCAGTCCTGCCAAGCATCGAGTTCGCGACGTGGTGAAGCTGCTCCACCAGGCATGACGACTGCGCCAATATAGTCGGCTTGAAAAACTCTGAAGGTTGTTTCTGCAAAGAATTCATTGCACTCAACCAATTCGTATCCGAAACGTAAATCTGGCTTATCCGAGCCAAATCGACGCATCGCATCCAGATATGTCATACGTGGAATAGGCATAGGAATCGTGTAGTCCACAGTTTTCTGGAAGACATCGGTGAGGATCTCTTCGCAGACTCGCAAGATATCTTCCTGGTCAATGAATGACATTTCGATATCGAGCTGCGTGAATTCTGGTTGACGATCGGCGCGGAAATCTTCATCTCGGAAGCAGCGCGCAATTTGGTAGTAACGCTCCATGCCAGCAACCATGAGAAGCTGCTTGAACAGTTGTGGAGATTGCGGAAGCGCATACCAGCTACCGGGTTGTAGGCGGACTGGGACCAAGAAATCGCGGGCGCCCTCTGGAGTGGATCGAGTCAGATATGGTGTTTCAATTTCGTGGAAATCAAGGCGATCCATCACAGTTCTGACGGCTGAGGTCACTTTAGAACGTAGGCGCAAATTCTTAGCAGGACCTTCGCGGCGAAGGTCTAGATACCTGTATTTGAGACGGATCTCTTCGCTGATGTTTGCGACGTCGCCGCTATCAACTGGGAATGGTAGCGCTGCAGCTTCACTGAGAACTTCTAGGTTTTCGCAATCAATTTCAATCTCGCCAGTTGCTATAGCTGCATTTTCATTTCCACTTGGGCGAACTGTCACGGTACCTGTAATAAGGACGCACCATTCGGCGCGAAGCGCACCTGCAATCTCATCTTTAATAACAACCTGGACAGCGCCACTTGAATCTCTCAGGTCAATGAAAGCGACACCGCCGTGATCACGTCGTCTTGCAACCCAGCCGGCAAGAGTTACCTTCTGACCAACGTTAGCCTTGGTGAGCGTCCCAGCATCATGTGTGCGCAACATTAAGAATGATCTCCAAAATCAGCAGTAAGCCCAATCAAATGATTGGCTAAAAGGCTAAGAGTAACCGATTGACTCTCCCCACTCTTCATCGCCTTGAGTGCAACTTCGCCAGAAGCGAGCTCATCTGCACCTAACACGATGGAGTATCTAGCACCGCTCTTATCGGCAGCCTTCATACCACCTTTGAGAGCTCGATCGCCATAGGACATTCCTACTCGCAGGCCGCGCTCACGTAGCTCCTCGGCTATCGCTAGGGCGGCAGGCGCAGTTCCGAGTGGAACGATGAACAGGTCTAGCTCGCTGCCTTCAGGCATCGAAAGCCCTTCGGCTTCACAGGCCAACAAGATGCGATCGACTCCAAGACCAAATCCAATACCTGAAAGCGATGCTCCCCCAAGTTGGGCCATCAACCCGTCATATCGGCCACCGCCACCAATTCCTGATTGAGCTCCCAAACCTTCATGAACAAACTCAAATGCGGTTCCTGTGTAATAGTCCAGGCCGCGAACCATTCGGTTATTAACAACAAAATTAATGTTGAGAGCCTCAAGCGAGTTCTTAACTGCGTCAAAATCAGCAGCACTTTCAGGAGTTAAGTAGTCCATAAGGATCGGAGCAGTGGCAAGTACTGAACGAATCTCAGGACGCTTGTCATCAAATAGTCGCAGTGGATTGATCTCAGCCCGTGCTTTCGTTTCTTCATCAAAGTCAAGTGTCGCAATATATGCACGGAGCTGCGAAAGATAGTTAGCACGCGTAATAGCGTCGCCAAGTGATGTAATTTCTAAGCGATAATTCTTTAGACCTAATTGGCGAAAAGCCCGATCAGCAACTGCGATAACTTCAACGTCGATGAGAGGATCGGATAACCCGATTGCTTCAATTCCAACCTGGTAAAACTGTCGATAGCGACCAGCTTGCGGACGCTCTGCTCTAAAAAAAGCACCTGAATAGAAAACTTTTACAGGCAGTTGGCCCCGATCAAGATTATGCTCGATCGTAGCTCGCATCACACCTGCCGTACCTTCCGGACGCAGGGTGATGGAACGACCACCCCGATCTTCGAAGGTATACATCTCTTTGCGAACGACATCCGTCGACTCGCCAACGCCACGTGCAAAAAGTTCGGTATCTTCAAAGACTGGCAACTCCATCAGTTCATAGCCTGATGTTTTCGCGCTCTCAATAATGGTGTTTCGAATATATTCGAAGTGATTTGATCGCGGCGGGAAGTACTCACTCACGCCTTTAGGTGCTTGAAATTTCGTCACTTATGCACCCTTCAAATAATCAGCCTGCAGATATTGGTTCTGCTTTCTTTCGCGCCCGATTGTAGTTTCTTTGCCGTGGCCAGGAAGCACATTCAGGCCGTCATCGAGCGGCAAAACTACGTTCTTTAAAGTCTTGCGCATAGCTGCGTCTGAACCTTTAAGAAGATCGGTCCTACCAATGGATCCAGCAAAGAGCACGTCGCCCGAGATGAGGAACTCGTCATCAACGAGAAACATTGTTGACCCCGGAGTGTGGCCTGGGGCATGGAGAACTTTTATCCCAAAACCCGCAATCTCTAATCGCTGACCATCGCTCACTTCACCCACAGTGGTTGGCTCAGCAAAGGATGAGATACCCATCTCCTTGAGGATCGAATCGATCATCCCATCAAGGGTGAGCAGGCCCCATGGATTGCCAAGGTAGGGCCGATCCATTGCGTGGATAAGGGCGGGAACGCCATACCCATCATCGAGGGGTTTGATTGAAAATGTATGGTCTAAATGCCCATGAGTGAGCAATTGCGCGATTGGCTTGAGCTTGTGCTTCTCTAAAACATGGGCGATCTGAGGCACAAGGCTCGGTATGGCCATGCCTGGATCAACAATGATGCATTCAGAGCCAGGGCCTTGGGCAAAAATCCAGCAGTTGGTCCCAAAGTACTCGGCGGCGATAACCTCAAGAATCACCTGTGCGCCCGCCTCTCTCCGATTGTCTCCGTAAGGGCCGACGGCGTGAATACCCGGCTTCTCTGACCCAAGGCTTTAAGGGTACCTTTATCTCCTGCTAAAACATGCACACAACCTGCTTCGTCAGCAGAGCCACTAGGTGGATCTGCCAAATGGCGCATGGTGAACGTATGAACCCACAACGGAACCTTGGAGTGCCCAAGGCTTACGCGCAACCGAAGGAGATAGACCATGGAAAACTCAACAACACCTGTATCTGCAGCATCCGCGCTGATCGGTGATCCATCAAAATTTGGCCGGGTTGCCGATGATGGAACGGTCTATGTCATCACACCGGAAGGCGAACGTGCCGTTGGTTCATACCCAGGCAAGACAAACGAAGAGGCGCTGGCCTACTTCGTCCGCAAATTTGAGTCGCTAGCTTCCGAGGTTGCACTCCTATCAGCGCGCATCAAATCTGGCGCTCTCGTTCCAGAAGATGCACAGGCCGCTGTTGCGAAGCTGCGCGAGCAAGTATCTACTCTGAACGGTGTCGGTGACCTCAAGACCCTTGCGCTCGCCGTAGAACAGATTCCACAACTCGTCGAAACTCATCGTGCTGCTTATGACGCTCGCAAGGAGGCGGAGAACACCGCTAAAGAAGCAAAGCGCAAGGAAGCTGCTGAGCACAAGGAGAAGCTCGTTGCGGAGGCAGAATCGCTCGCGCTTTCTGAGTCATGGAAGAACACCGGTGATCGTCTCAAAGTTCTTCTCGATGAATGGAAAGCTGCTGCTCGTCTAGATAAGAAGAGCGATGCTGAACTCTGGAAGCGTTTCTCATCTGCTCGCAATAAATTTGATAAGCGCAGACGTACGCACTTCGCTCAACTAGAGAGTCAAAGTGCCATTGTTGCTCAAACAAAGAATCAGATTGTCGAAGAGGCTAAGAAACTTGCCACATCTAAGGAGTGGATCTCGACCGCTAATCGCTTCAAGGAATTGATGGAAGAATGGAAGGCAGCTGGTCGCGGTAAGAAGAGCGCAGACACCAAACTATGGGATGAATTCAAAACAGCTCAAGATGCGTTCTTCACTGCTAAGAAGGCCGATCTCGAACGCCGACAGGGCTCTATGGTCAACAACTTGGCCAAGCGCGAAGAGATGATGCCTGCTTTTGAAGCCCTACTTCCTGTCAAAGACGTTAAAGCAGCCCGCCGCGAATTCCATGACCTTATGGACAAGTGGGGTCGAATTGGCATCACCGAGCGCAACAAGCGCGCTGCGCTAGAAGCTCGAATTGACGCTATCGAGGCAGAGATCAATGCACTGCACGATGAACAGGCTCGCCGTAGCGATCCAACAGCGATTGCTCATGCGAGCAGTGTCGTCCAGGGATTGCAAGATGCTATTGAAAGCTATGAAAAAGCTGCTGCAAAGGCTGAAGTTGCTGGAAATACCGCCAAAGCAAAGCAAGCGCGTGAAGCTGCAGAAGCTCGTCGTGCCTGGCTTGTAGAAGCTCAGAAAGGTTTGGCTGATTTCACAACTAGCAAGTAAAGATTAGTTGTTAGTAATTCTGTAAACGTCGTAGACGCCCTCTAAACCCCGCACAGCCGAAAGAACTGCGTCGAGGTGGAGGGCGTCTGCCATTTCAAATGTAAAACGTGAAATAGCAATCCGGTCTTTCGAGGTGCTGACTGAAGCGTTGAGAATGTTTACATGCTGCTCGGAAAGCGTTCGAGTGATATCTGAAAGTAAACCAGATCGATCGAGAGCTTCCACTTGAATATTAACCAAGAATAAGGACTTTGCAGAAGTGTTCCATTTAACTCCTACGATCCTATCCCCCTGATTTTCGACCAAATCTTTGATGTTGATGCAATCTAATCGATGCACGCTCACGCCGCTGCCACGTGTGACAAAACCAGTAATTTCATCTCCAGGTACCGGTGTGCAGCAACGAGCTAATTTAACGACGACGTCATCTACTCCTTCAACATCTACTCCAGAAGAATTTCGCTTAGCGGCTGTGGGACGCTTGAACAGATGCTCGAGAGATTCATCGTGCTCCTCGACAACTTCTCCAATAGATATGGACAATTTTTCGACGATCGATGGGGCTGAGACATGTCCGTTGCCAACAGCGGCGTAGAGCTCTTCTATATCTTGATAGTGAAGATCGTGTGCGAGTTCTAATATCGCTTGACCTGCAAGAATTTTCTGAAGCGGCAGCCCAGCTTTGCGCATCTGGCGAGCAATTGACTCTTGGCCTGCTTCAATCGCCTCTTCTTTTCGCTCTTTGGAAAACCATGCTTTGATCTTCGAGCGAGCTCTAGGTGACTTTACGAAATTGAGCCAATCACGGCTTGGAGCTGCGTGCATACTCTTGTTGGTTACGACTTCAATAACATCGCCATTGGAAAGCGCAGATTCGAGAGGAATCAGTTTGCCATTGACCTTAGCACCCACACATCTATTGCCAACCTCTGTGTGCACTGCATAAGCGAAATCAACAGGTGTTGAGCCGGCCGGCAGCGCTATCACGCTACCTTTCGGAGTAAAGACGAACACCTCCGGGGTGCGCAGGTCATACCGAAGTGTGTCTAAAAAGTTGCTGACATCTTCTGTTTCTTGCTGCCACTCATGGAGTTGTTTGAGCCACATAACCCCGGGATCGGTCTGCGCATCTGCGGGACCCTTTTGCTTGTATTTCCAATGAGCTGCAATACCAAATTCGGCGCGAGCATGCATTTCTGTCGTTCGAATTTGGATTTCAACTGCCTTGCCATTGGGGCCTATTACCGTGGTGTGCAATGATTGATAGAGATTGAATTTGGGCATCGCGATGTAATCTTTAAATCGTCCTGGGATAGGACTCCAACGCGCATGAATAGATCCCAATACTGCATAGCAATCACGTACATCTTCAACAATCACTCGAATGCCGACCAAATCGTAAATCTCGTTGAACTCACGACCGCGAACAACCATCTTTTGGAATACCGAATAAAGATGCTTCTGGCGACCCTTGACGGTTGCTTTCACGCCTTCTTCTGCGAGATCGGCCTGAATCATCTCAGTCACTTCTTCAGAGAACTTTGCTCGAAGCGGAGAACGTTCCTGAACTAGCCTTTCGATCTCTTCGAACTTCTTGGGTTCCAAGACTTTAAATGAGAGATCTTCTAGCTCCCACTTAATCGCATTCATTCCTAACCTGTGTGCCAAAGGTGCATAGATATCTAGAGTCTCGCGCGCCTTGCGTGTCGCACTCTCAGGATTAACGAATCCCCACGTACGCGCGTTATGCAGTCGGTCTGCCAATTTGATGACAAGAACTCGAATATCTTTTGACATAGCCACGACCATTTTGCGCAGCGTTTCTGCTTCGGCAGATGGACCGTAGATGAGCTTGTCGAGTTTTGTTACGCCGTCGACTAGCTGTGCTACTTCATCTCCAAAGTCACTTCTAATTTGTTCAAGTGTGAACTGGGTATCTTCAACTGTGTCGTGGAGTAAAGATGCTATGAGAGTTGCTTGATCCATCCCCAAAGTCGCGAGAATCTCTGTAACGGCGACTGGATGAGTGATGTAAGGTTCACCGCTTTTGCGTAGCTGCCCCTCATGAGCATCTCGAGCAACGACATACGCAGCTTCTATTGCACCTAGATCTAATTCTGACGAACTTTTAGCAAGTAGATCCACAAGAGGGACCAGCAATGTATCCATGCTGGCCCCTCTCCCTTAATACTTGCGGTGTAGCAATATTACATGCCGTTACTTGCGGTGAGTCTTTCTCTTTGGCTGATTGCGAGGACCACGCTCGCGTCCTTCCTTCGAGTGAGTAGATGTAATCACTCCAGGAATTTCAACGTGATGTTCTCCTGCAAGTGGATTCGCACCAACGTTGCCACGTTGAGTCACTCGCTTGGTAAGTGACTTCATTGCTGGCTCACGTTCACGTAGTGTCGCAAGGATTGGTGTCGCTACGAAGATAGAGGAGTAAGTTCCGGTGGCAAGACCGATAAAGAGTGCCAAGGAGAGATCCTTTAGAGTTCCTGCTCCCAATAGACCGGCACCAACGAACAGAATTGACGCTACTGGAAGCAACGCAATCAATGATGTATTGAAAGAACGCACGAGTGTCTGATTAACAGCTAGGTTGGCAGCCTGAGAGTATGTCATTCGGCCAGAAGCTGTGATTGAGCGCGTGTTCTCTCGGACCTTATCGAAGACCACAACAGTGTCATAGAGCGAGTATCCAAGAATTGTTAAGAAACCAATGACGGTTGCTGGAGTGACGTCAAAACCGATCAAGGCATAAATACCTACGGTGATGAAGACGTCATGGAGCACGGCGATAATCGCGGCTGCAGCCATCTTTGGTTCGAAAGCCAAAGCTAGATACAGCATGACGCAGACCAAGAATCCGATTAATCCATCGATAGCCTTATGGGAGATGTCTCTTCCCCATGACGGACCAATGCTCATTACGTTGATATTTGGAACCGCGACATTGAAAGTCTTTGAAAGAGAATTCTCAACTGCGTTGTTCTGATCGTTAGTAAGAACACCAGTTGTCACTTCGAGCTTATTTACACCGATTTTCTGAACAATAGATTCAGAGGTGATTCCAGCTGCACTCACCGCATTTTGCCCTTCAACGACGGTGGCGTTAGGAGCGGTGAGAGTGAATTGGGATCCACCCTTAAATTCGATGCCTAGGTGCAGTCCACGAACGCCGAGTGCAACGCCAGAAACGATGATTACGAGCATCGAGAGCGCATACCAACGACGACGGTTGGCAATGATGTTAAAGGACTTCTCGCCTCGATAAAGGCGACCACCCATTCCAGATAGACGTGACATTTATTGCGCATCCTTTCCGGTGACAACGCCCAGGCTCTTAGCTGAGAAGCCAGAGAGTCGATGACCGTTGGAGTAGAACTTAACCTTGGAGAGCGCACTCACCAATGGCTTTGTGAAGAAAAAGACAACAAATAGGTCAACGAATGTCGTGAGACCAAGTGTGAACGCGAAGCCTCGTACATCGCCAACAGCGAAGAAGTAGAGGACTGCAGATGCGATCAAAGAAACAAAGTCAGCAACGATGATTGTGCGACGAGCGCGTGACCAACCAGTCTCTACAGCTGTACGCAAAGTGCGACCATCCCGTACTTCATCCCTCAAGCGTTCAAAGTAAACAATGAAGGAGTCAGCCGTAATACCGATCGACACAATCGCTCCAGCGATACCGGCTAGCGAGAGGGTGAATCCAATCCACTTACCAAGTAGCAAGAAGAGAAGGTAGGTAGTACCTCCCGCAACAGCGAGAGAACCTACGCTAACAAGGCCCAGACCACGGTAGTAAAGGACTGAGTAGAAAATTACGAGAAGCAATCCGATGGCGCCAGCTAGGAGGCCATCATGCAATTGGTTAGCACCAAGAGTTGGTGAAACTTGTTGTACATCGCCACGATCAAATGAGAGAGGTAGTGCGCCGAACTTCAGGTTATTGGCCAAAGTAGAAGCGGTCGCCTGAGTGAAGTTTCCGGTGATCTGCGCGTTGCCGGCAGTGATCGCCTGAATGATGCGCGGTGCCTCTACGACTAGTCCATCGAGAACAATTGCCACTTCATTTTGTGGAGCTGCGAGGGAAGTTACAGACTTCGTGAGGTTACCGAACTTAGTAGTTCCGTTTCCATCAAAATCTAGGAGGACCTGCCAGCCATTTCCTGAAGTCTGATCAAGCGATGCCGAGGCACCCTTGATATCTGATCCAAGTACTTGCGCTGGGGCCAAAATGTACTTTGTTGCACCTGTCTGATCGCACGTTACGAGTGGCGCACTTGGTGCATCAACACTGCCACCTAGACGGTTGCTTGCTTTGGTGCAATCTAACGCCGCGAATTGCGCATTGAGTGCAGCTGTAACTCCAGCTGGGAATGTTGCAACTGGGGCGCTCTTAGTTGCGACACCATTCTTATTTTTAGTCGATGTTGTTACGGAGTTAACCGCGCTTGTTGTCGCATTGCCTGCACCTGACGCAAGCACCTGGCGGAATCGGAGTTCAGCAGTCTGACCAACTTCATTCACAACAGCCTGACCTGTAATGCCGGGAACAGAGATAACAATCTGCTGATTGGCACCTGTTCCTTGAGCTGAGACCGTGCTTTCAGAAACACCGAGCGAGTTAACACGTTCACGAATAATCGAGACCGCAGTATTGATCGCTGCTGCAGTCACTTGCTCGCCAGCTTTTGGCGTGAGGGTAACGCTGGTACCACCGCGCAGGTCGAGTCCCAGCTTTACCTTGTCGTTCTGGAAAAACGCCAGAGCGGAGAAGGCTAATAAGGCCACGAACAAAATGGCGACTGTGCGTCCCGGCTTACCGGGCGCCTTAACTGACTTAGAAATGTTGGCAGACATAAGGCGCAAGTCTAGGCATCAAGGACGGGCATGTCGAAAATCCCGGGTGCTTGGGCGGGTTGTTTGAGCCCCAAGTGTGCCCATCCTGCGGCTGTTGCCACTCGGCCCCGAGGCGTGCGAGCGATAAAGCCCATGCGCACGAGGAATGGCTCTGCCAAGGATTCGATGGTTTCGGCCTCTTCGCCCACGCTCATAGCCAGCGTCGAGATCCCCACGGGACCACCATTAAACCTTCGAATCAAAATATCTAATAAGGCCTTATCTAGTCGATCAAGTCCAATCTGATCCACCTCATACATAGTGAGCGCTGCCTGAGCGATCTCCTTGGTGATGACGCCTTGACCATGGACTTGGGCATAATCCCGGACTCGTCGAAGTAGCCGATTCGCTACTCGAGGTGTTCCGCGAGAGCGCGAACCTAACTCTTCGACAGCCCCTATATCGATTGGGACTTCTAGGAGTGCAGCACTTCTAGAAACAATAGTTCCAAGGTCTTCGTCCGCATAGAAATCTAATTGCGCCGTGAATCCGAATCTATCGCGGAGTGGACTTGGCAATAGTCCGGCGCGAGTTGTGGCACCAACCAGCGTGAAATGAGGCAAGTTGAGTGGGATAGCAGTTGCTCCCGCCCCTTTTCCAACAATCACATCAACTCGAAAATCCTCCATTGCAAGATAGAGCATTTCTTCTGCCGGTCTAGACATGCGATGAATCTCATCGAGAAAGAGGATCTCCCCCTCAACCAATGAGGAGAGAATTGCAGCAAGATCTCCAGCATGCTGAATTGCCGGACCGCTGGTAATTCTGATTGGTGCATACATCTCACTTGCAATGATCATTGCAAGAGTTGTCTTTCCAAGTCCTGGTGGACCAGAAAGCAGAATGTGATCTGCCGGAGACTTTCTTGAACGTGCAGCACTCAACAAAAGATCGATCTGACCGGCGACGCGTTCTTGCCCGATAAAATCTTTAAGACTCTTTGGACGAAGCGCTAACTCGGAAATTCGCTCATTCTCGTCGGCACCTGAGTCCAGCAAAAAATCACTCATGAGTGAGCACCAGATGCTAGTGCTGCACGAAGGAGGTCAGATAGTGGACTATTCGATGGATCGGTTACATCATTTGCGACAAGGTCAATTCGCGCATTCGCATCGCGAGCAGTGAATCCAAGTCCAACGAGTGCGAGAAGCAACTGGTCGCGCCATGGTTGGGCTGATCGAGAAGCTTTCACTGACGAAGACGCGAAACCCGCAACCTTGTCTTTAAGTTCTAAGACAACGCGCTGCGCGCCCTTCTTACCCAGGCCTGGAATACGTTCGAGAGAAGCGGCATCTTCATGCGCGATGGCGTGCGTAAGTTCGGCGGGGTCATAGACAGCAAGTGCCGATTGAGCAACTTTCGGACCTATTCCTGACACGCTTTGAAGTAACTCAAAAAACTCTCGAGATTCCATCGATTCAAATCCGTACAACGTCATTGCATCTTCACGAACCACCAGAGTCGTCGCAACCGTTATGGTCGCACCTATCTGAGCACCAGCAAGAACCCGAGAATTGGCGAATACGAGATAGCCCACTCCCCCTACATCAATCACGAGTGAGGAGGTTGCGATACTTTGGACAGATCCAGTAAGTGAAGCAATCATGTGGTCGCCACCTTCTTAAGAAGAGAAATTCGCTTCTTCTCGTTAGCGGCAGCAAGGGCTAATTTGTTGTCTGCGCTTCCGCGCCAATGGTGGCAAATTGCAAGGGCTAGCGCATCCGTACTATCCACCGGCTTTGGGATTTCACTTAGGCGCAATAGTTTTTGCACCATCAGTGCGATTTGTTTCTTGTCAGCTCGACCTGAGCCAGTGACGGCGGCTTTCACTTGAGTAGGAGTGTGCATTACTACTGGAATGCCTGCTTTGGCGGCTAGCAGAAGAGCAACGCCTGCTGCCTGGCCGGTCGCCATTGCAGTTCTCACATTGAGTTGAGAGAAAACTCTTTCAACCGCAATAACATCAGGAGAAGTTTTCTCAATCCACAACTTCAACTCTGTCTCTAATTCGAGAAGTCGAGCTTCGAGTGAGGCTGCTGGGTCGGTTTGAATCACGCCGACTCCCACCATCGTGAGCACTTGTGATCCTTGCGGCGAGCTGTTCTCGACAACACCCACGCCACAACGCGTAAGTCCTGGGTCAACTCCAAGCACTCTCATGACAGCGAGTGTATTGCTTGAAGCGCCAATTACTCGGTAATACTGGCCATTACCTCATCAGAAACATCAAAGTTGCCGTAGACATTCTGAACATCATCGAGCTCTTCTATCACGTCAATCAGATTGAAAACCTTGGTCGCGGTCTCTGCATCGAGCGGCACTGAGAGCGAAGGAAGGAAGGAAGTATCCGCAGACTCATAATCAATACCTGCATTTTGAAGAGCCGTGCGGACTGCGACGAGATCACTCGCTTCGGAGACGATCTCAAATGAATCATCCATATCGTTCACTTCTTCGGCGCCTGCATCCAAAACAACTTCTAGTAGTGAGTCCTCTGTTACGCCGGCTGCCTTATTGACGATAACAACACCTTTGCGATTAAACATATACGAAACTGAACCTGGATCAGCCATCGAGCCACCATTGCGAGTGACGGCGACGCGGACTTCCGCGGCTGCACGGTTGCGAGAATCTGTTAGACATTCGATCATCAACGCAACGCCACCAGGTGCGTAGCCCTCATACATGATGGTTTGCCAATCGGCGCCACCAGATTCCAGACCCGCACCACGCTTTACGGCACGATCAATATTGTCTGCAGGCATCGAATTCTTTTTAGCTTTTGCAATTGCATCAAACAGGGTTGGGTTTCCATCAATGTCAGCGCCGCCGTTACGTGCTGCAATTTCGATCGCTTTGATTAATTTGGCAAAGTTCTTTGCGCGGCGTGAATCGATAACCGCCTTCTTATGCTTCGTCGTTGCCCATTTGGAATGGCCTGACATGTCAATCACCAACCTAGTTCTGAATATATATTCGCGCCACATCTCTGCCACGCGAGCCCCTTATTTAGGAGCAACACCTGTAAAACTCTAGATATCCTCTGCGATCTCCTCTAAGAAGAACTTGTGTATTCGATTATCCGAGGTGATCTCTGGATGAAACGAGGTAGCAAGTACCGACCCTTGGCGGACCGCAACTGGGTGTAATTCTCCATCAATTTCTACAGAAGCCAAAACTTCGACACGGGGCGAGAGTGAATCCACCCATGGGGCGCGTATGAACACAGCGCTCACCGGTGGGGCGCTTATTCCCTTGATATTCAGATCCACTTCAAAGCTGTCGACTTGACGCCCAAAAGCGTTGCGGCGCACGGTCATATCTATGCCGCCAAAAGTTTCCTGACCGGAGGCCGGGTCAAGGATTTTGTCGGCAACCAAGATCATTCCCGCGCATGAACCATATGTTGGCATGCCATCTTTGATCTTTTTCCGAATCAGCTCGAGCAGGTCGAAGTTCTTGGCCAGCTTGTAGATTGTGGTCGATTCACCGCCTGGGATGACGAGAGCCTCAACCCCGCTAATTTCCTCGTAGGTTCGAACCAAAGCTGCATCCGCGCCACACGCTTGCAGCGAGGCGAGATGCTCTCGGAAATCACCTTGAAGGGCGAGAACCCCAACTTTCAAACTATTACCAGCCGCGTTCTGCCAAGCGATGAGGAACTGGAATGTCGGCAACGTTGATTCCAACCATTGCTTCACCTAATCCGCGAGATACATCAGCGAGCACCTTTGCATCTGTGTAATAGGTAACAGCCTTTACGCAAGCTGCAGCACGAGCTGCAGGATTTCCAGATTTGAAAATGCCAGATCCAACGAAGACACCATCTGCGCCCAATTGCATCATCATCGCTGCATC
Organism: uncultured Actinomycetes bacterium; assembly: GCA_903825945.1. Lineage (GTDB taxonomy): Bacteria > Actinomycetota > Actinomycetes > Nanopelagicales > Nanopelagicaceae > PALSA-747. The sequence goes on from CAIKCJ010000026.1 coordinate 76,633, forward strand.
TGCAGGAGTTGCGATTCCGCCTGCGGTGAAAAGAACAACTGGAAGTTTCCCAGTCTGCGCTACTTCCTTCACCAGCTCGTAAGGAGCTTGAAGTTCTTTCGCCGCTACATAGAGCTCGTCTTCGCGCATTGAGGTGAGTCGACGAATCTCCTGAGAAATTTTACGCATATGTGTTGTTGCATTTGAAACATCGCCGGTACCGGCTTCACCCTTAGAGCGAATCATTGCGGCACCTTCGTTGATGCGGCGTAGGGCCTCACCGAGGTTTGTTGCACCACAAACGAATGGAACTGTGAAATCCCACTTCGATATGTGATTTTCAAAATCTGCAGGGGTGAGAACTTCTGACTCATCAATATAATCAACACCAAGTGACTCAAGGATTTGAGCTTCCACAAAATGTCCGATGCGCACTTTGGCCATCACCGGAATCGAGACTGCTGCTTGAATCTTTTCGATCATGTCTGGATCAGACATGCGAGCTACTCCACCTTGCGCACGAATGTCAGCAGGTACTCGCTCAAGGGCCATCACTGCAACTGCGCCAGCATCTTCTGCAATTTTAGCTTGCTCAACATTGACGACGTCCATGATGACGCCACCCTTAAGCATCTCGGCCATACCGCGCTTAACGCGTCCAGTGCCGGTGGTCTTATTGTGGTCTTGACTCATGGTTAGCTCCTCGATGAGAAATTCTCGCTAGAAGTTGAATGCTCTGATGAGAAGTCTACTTCTAAGATCGCCGGAGAACCTACTTGGAATTTGTGCTCGAAGGATCTGACGTTGTGGCAGAGGCCACCGGCGTAAAGGTTGGCTGAGAGTCTGTTAGCGCTACCCATACCTGTCCAGGGTGGAAATAAGCCTGCGAACCATTTGCAAGAGTCCATGTAGTTGGCGAAGACGGAGTCGGGCGGTTCCAGGTAATTGGGAACTCCCTTCCATCTCGAAGGAGGTATCCAGTGCCCGAACCAACGGTGTTGCTAAATGGCGTGTAGTTTCCTAAGTGATCATGGTAGATCGAGTTAGTAATACTCACCTCTTGGACAACCAAGGTGGGTGAGCCCAGTTGGATTCCATCGCCATCAAGATCTGGCTTACCCATATAACTCAGAAGCCAACGCGATTGATCGACCGACCAGGAAGCCTCATAACGCGAACTTGGCCACTTTAGGGATACTCCCGTAATCGGTGTTCCACCGGCTGGAAGAGAGCCGAATTGCCACCCCACAGATTGCGCTGTTGTGATCTTCCTGCCCTCGACAGTGATTGATTTATCGAGAAGCGCTTTGGGATCAACCAACATATTTGTAGGAGCTACTCGTGTGGCATCGCGCGAATAGATACTCGATGGCTCGTGGTCAGCACCGACATCCTCGATATTTGCCGCATCCAACACTGGAAGAAACAGAGTCTGCGCTCCGCTAAACGCCAAGGCTGCATGACCGTATTGGGCCATAAGATCAATATCGCTGATTCTTGCAGAGCGAACAGGACCAATTTTTGGAGGCAACGCATTAGAAAATACAGCAGCTAGACGAGTGAGCCCACCTTCTACTTGTTCGATGTATACGACGTCAGCGCTATTGAGACCAACTTGTGGATGAGCCGGTGGTGTATCGTCGACCTTCACGAAGAGCACAGGGCCATTAACCCCTGGCATGCCAGTCAGTGCGTTTGTACCCGCGGATGTACTTGTTTGCGTTGACTGCGATTGAGACGACGAAGCATTTTTAGTGCCTCCAGCACCGCATGAACTCAGAACCACTAAAGATAGAGCTCCTAAAAATCCATATGCGAGAACTCGCATTCTGCTTGATTGCATCACTTAATAACATCCTCTTCAAACGAATAGCGAATAGGCAATTTTGCTCGACCTGCAAGCCGAAAAAATTTGTAGATGAAGCGTGCGCGCATCTTCTCAACAGATGTTACAGCTTCGAGATGAATTAATATTGCGAAGGTGATCTTCTCTGTAAGGGAAGTTAACTCTTCAAGAAGTGGAAGAGGGACGTTTATCTCACCATTAGTGGCTGCTGATTTCAGGAAGTTCATAGATTCCGACAAGGAGCGTTCGGCATCGCTACGTTCGGATATTGAATCCTCGCGACTTACATATGCGGACTCGGTGAGTAAAAATTCTGTCGCAGGATCGAGTTCACAGAGATGTGAGATTTCAAGAGCTAGAGCGGCTCTACGTTGCAATAAGGCATCGAGGTGCTCCCACGAAGTTTCTACACGATGGTGTAATCGATCCAAACGTGATGCTGAAAATGAGAGATACCAGGCGAACAGGACCACGATCAGAACAGTCAACAGAATGTACATTTAACGACCCCTCTTCCATGAAGCGCTCTCGCTACCAATACCTACTTTTCCATGTCCAGCCATTGCAGATTCATAGACGCTGAGGATCCGTGACGCGACTGCACTCCAATCGTATTGGAGAGCTGCCTCGATCCCAGCTCGAGAAAGCCGTGCTAATGCATCGTGATTTGAGCTCAAGAAATTAATGGCATCTGCGAGCGATATCGGATCTTCATTTGCAAAAAGAGATCCGTTGGCACCATCTGCAAGAAGGGCCCGAAAGGCCGGAATGTCGCTAGCTACAACCGCAGCCCCTGCAGCCATAGCCTCTGCAATGATGATTCCAAACGACTCTCCACCCGTATTGGGAGCAACATAGAGGTGAAGAGATTGCAAGAACTCGGCTTTGCCTTGATGAGAAAGCCGTCCCAGAAACTTTACATGCTTTCGAATTAAAGGATCGAGTGCGGCAGAGATTTTTGAACTATCCCCAGGGCCCGCAACGAGCAATTCAACACTTGGATTGCGTTTGATAATTGCAGGTAACGACTTCAGTAGTAGTGGCAACCCTTTGCGCTCTTCTTCAAAACGACCGAGGAATCCAATCTTCAGAGTAGATGAAAGTCGTTGCTCAATATCTGCGCGACCAGATGCATAGTGCGCATAGTCAATCCCGTTAGGGATGATCACCGCGGAGGTTCCATAGAGCGAGGTCATAGTTTCGTGGGCCATCTCGCTCACCGCTATTCGCGCTCCTAGCTTTTCGATCATCGGCTCTATCAGGCCACCAGCGGCTGCGATTGCTCTCATGCGTGGAGTTGATGCATGGAATGTTCCAACCATCGGACCTTCGGCCGACCAGCATGCAAGTAAGGAGAGCGATGGAATGCCAGGTTCGTGCAAATGCAGTACATCAAAATCACCAGCCGCAATCCATTGACGCACACGAGAGGCTGCAATGGGGCCAAAGAGAACCCGTGCCACCGATCCATTGAAAGGAATCGATACTGGCCTTCCTGCGCTCACCAACCAAGGTTCAAGTGCAGCGCTCTCATCACTTACGGGGGCAATTACGGAAACTTGGTGACCTGCTGCAATAAAATGCTCTGCAAGTTCTTTTACATGCACTTGAACTCCGCCAGGAACATCCCAGCCATAAGGGCAGACGATTCCAATTTTTAACTGGCGTGCATCACCGCTCAACGAAATCACCATCTACCCAAATTCGTTGGAGCATATGCCAATCAACAATGTTCTCTTTGAGATGAGCTTCAAGCCTGTGCGCGGTCTGCTGAATCATCACTGCTACTTTTTCCGAAGTATTTCCTTCATCGGGAACAGGAATTGCTTCGTCAAAATGAATATGCAAACCGTTGGGGGCGTAACTGACAAATGCCGTTATTAAAGGTGCGCCAGTCTGAATGGACAAGAGAGCTGGTCCCCCAGGCATGCGTGCCAGTCCCCCGCAAAATTCAACATCCACCCCATTTTTGGATAGGTCACGATCTGCCACGAGCGCCACAAGCCTATTTGCGCGCAGGCGTTGCGAGAGTAAAGCAAGGGAGCGCGAACTCGCATCTAAAACTTCCATGCCAAGTGATTCCCGATAACTCACAAACTTTCGAAAGAGTTTTTCAGGCTCTAGATGTTCTGCAACCGTCACCACCGGCGCCCCTGTTTTGCAAAAGTAAGCACCAGCATGATCCCAATTGCCAGCATGCGGGAGCGAGACGATGCAACCCCGCCCCGCTGCCAAAGGTTCGCGAAGAAACTCCTCATTGCTCACCGTCACTGAAGAGATAATCCTTTTCTCACTCCAAGAGGGTAGACGAAAAGTGTCACACCAATATCGCAAGTAAGAGCGCATACCAGCCTTAACGGCAGTCTCTAATTGCGATTCGGAATATTCAGGATGGACGCGTGCATAATTTTTCCGAAGTCGAACGACTCCCGCGACGTTTGATTTGGTCACTCGATCAGCGACAAACTGCATAAGCGAATAAGCCATACGTGCCGGCATGTAACGAAGCGCGCTCCACGCGAGGGCATATGCCAAGTAGGTGAGCCTAGATTTCACCAGTTAAGCCTTAGCGATGTGTGTGGCTCGATACACAATAATTAGTCTTTCAAAGACTGTGTAGGTACTTACTATCGCCAAGACCCAGGCTCCGATTGCCAAGGCATATCGTGTTCCCAGACCCGCAAAACCTATTGCAAAGAAAATGATCAAAAGTCGTTCTGTTCGCTCAGCAAATCCTCCGCTGCATTCAATTCCTAGTCCCTCAGCACGTGCCTTAATGTAAGAAACGAGAGTTCCTGCGACAAGCGCCGTAAGCAAGACTGGAACGAGTCGATCAGAACTTTTGTTCAGGTGATATGCCACAGATCCAAGGACCGCTGAGTCGGTCACGCGATCTAACGTCGAATCAAGCAACGCTCCCCACCGCGATCCACCGGTTGGCGATAGGCGCGCGATAGTTCCATCCAAGAGATCAAAGAGGACGAAAAATACGCAGACAACCATTCCCCAGAAATAGTGGCCATAACTGAAAAAGAAAATTGCGGCCAGGGTAGATCCGATCCCACCTAGAGCGCTAACAATATTTGCACTTACGCCTATGCGCAGGAGGCCACGGCAGAGCGGAGTAATAAAACGTGTCACCGGGGCTTTGATTGAACTTTGTAGCACCATAACATCGTAGGCTTTGTAGCCGTGAGCAACCTAATTAATGAGAGCAATTCGCCAAAAATTTCGATAATTGGCAAGAATTCTGTGACCTTGGCTCATGCCCTCAGTATCCAAAGCGTTGAGTTAGAGGTTGCCGACGGAGCCTTATTTATTGTGAGCGCAACGGATGGAATAGTCAGCGCTGACATCGCCTCTTGGCGTCTGGCCCGTGAACTGTATATCCCCTCTTTGGTAGTAATTACCGAGCTCGCATCGAGTGAGATTGATTTCGAGGACATGACCGCGATTGCCGCCAAAATGCTCGACCCGGTAGTTACTCCATATTTAGTTCTTCACGGTGATGATGGCTCGCCAGCAGCGCTGATCGAACTCCAATCGCTGTTAATCCACGATTACACATCTGGAACGAACGCTAAGGAACCAGCAGATCAAGAACACATCGAACTGGTGCAAGAATTTCGCGAGGAATATCTTGAACAGCTCGAAGATGCGGGTGAAGATAGCTTTGAGGCCGGACTGCTTTTCCCAGCACTTCCGTGGGTAGAAGGAACCCCGATCGGAATTGCTGAAATAAGAGGCTACCTAAACCAGGTTCCAGTTATCCGCTAAATCTTTACGCGTGGTCTGTAGGAGGACTGGTAATACTTTTGTCTGCCCAATAATTGGCATGAAATTTGCATCTCCAGACCAGCGAGGCACCACGTGCTGGTGGATGTGCTCAGCAATTCCAGCACCAGAGATGGCGCCCTGGTTCATTCCAAGGTTGAATCCTTTAGCGTTACTTACTTTGCGCAATACTTTCATCGAGTGTGCTGTCAGCTCTCCGATCTCATTGCGTTCTTCAGCTGTCAGTTCTGTCAGATCTGCGACGTGTCGGTATGCACATACCAACAGATGTCCTGCGTTATATGGATAAAGATTCATCACCACATACGCCGTTGCGCCTCGCGCGACGATTAGGCCATCTTCATCGCTGAGTGAGGGTACGCGGCAGAACGGGCAAAGGACATCATTGCCAGGCAACGGACGGTTTTCTCCAGAGAGGTAGTCCATCCGATGTGGCGCCCAGAGTCTGCCCCAACGATCTGGCATTCCTGCTCCGCCTTCGAGAGATTCCATCTCCATCCGAGTTAGATCTGAGTACGACTGGTGATCGAAGCGAGAATTTCGGCGATCGCATCGGCGATCGGCAATCCGTTCTTCTGTTCACCATTGCGATAACGGAAGGAAACAGCTCCAGCTGCTTGATCTTCTTCACCTGCGATCATCATGAATGGAATCTTCTCAAGTTGTGCGTTGCGAACCTTTTTCTGCATGCGATCATCAGAAGTATCTACATCGACACGAATTCCTTGCTTTCGCATTTGCGCAGCTACATCCTGGAGATATGGCGTGAAAGCTTCTGCAACTGGAATTCCACGAACTTGAACAGGCGCTAACCACGGCGGGAATGCTCCCGCATAATGCTCTGTCAGAACTCCAAAGAATCGTTCGATTGAACCAAAAAGCGCACGGTGAATCATCACCGGTTGCTGGCGGGAACCATCATTGGATTGGTATTCAAGATCAAAGCGTTGAGGCAATTGGAAATCCACCTGAATGGTAGACATCTGCCAAGTGCGACCAATGGCGTCTTTCGCTTGGACAGAAATCTTAGGACCGTAGAACGCGGCTCCTTCGGGATCCAAAACCAGCTCGAGGCTCTGTTTGCTGGCCGCTTGTCGAAGCGCCTCTGTAGCTGCAGCCCAGTCTTCATCTGAACCAACAGACTTAGCAGGGTTGCGAGTTGAGAGTTCGAGGTAGAAATCATCTAAACCGTAATCACGAAGCAGGTTAAGCACGAAAGTTAGAAGTGAATCCAACTCCCCCATCATCTGATCTTTTGTGCAGTAAATATGGGCATCATCTTGAGTAAAACCGCGAGCACGAGTGAGGCCATGAATAACGCCTGACTTTTCATAGCGATAGACGGTGCCGAATTCGAAGAGACGTAGCGGAAGCTCGCGATATGAACGACTGCCTGACTTGTAAATCAGATTGTGAAACGGACAGTTCATGGGCTTCATGTAGTACTTCTGGCCTTGACGTTTAACCGTGCCATCAGCGTGAAGTTCTTCATCCATCACCATTGGCGGGTACATACCTTCGGAGTACCAGTCGAGGTGGCCAGATGTTTCAAAGAGAGCTGCTTTTGTTAGGTGAGGTGAATATACAAATTGATATCCCTCTTCTTCGTGGCGTCTGCGCGAATAATCTTCCATGGCGCGACGAATGATGCCGCCCTTTGGATGAAATACAGCGAGTCCGCTTCCGACCTCTTCTGGAAATGAGAATAGGTCAAGCTCTGCACCTAAACGACGGTGATCACGTTTTTCTGCTTCGGTGAGCAGTGTGAGGTAGGAATCGAGTTCCTCTTGTGAAGGCCAAGCTGTGCCATAAATACGTTGAAGCATGGGATTCTTTTCCGACCCGCGCCAATACGCACCAGCTGATCGCATGAGCTTGAAAGCTGGTATCAATTTGGTTGAAGGTAGGTGTGGTCCGCGGCAGAGGTCCTTCCATACCGGTTGTCCATCGCGACCAAGATTGTCATAGATAGTGAGCTCTGAGCCGCCTACTTCGACGCTTGACTCATCATCACTGCCTTTGATCCCAATTAATTCACATTTGTAAGGTTCTGCAGCCAATTCAGTGCGTGCTTCAGTTTCAGTAACTACACGTCTTCTGAATCGTTGTCCCGCCTTAACAATTTTGCGCATCGCGGTTTCAAGTTTTTCGAGATCTTCCGGAGTAAAGGGACGCTCGGGATCAAAGTCATAATAGAAACCATCCGAAATCGGAGGTCCAATACCTAGTTTTGTCTCTGGAAAGACTTCCTGGACAGCTTGCGCTAACACGTGGGCTGTTGAGTGACGCAGTACGTTGAGACCATCTGGCGATCCAATAGTGATGGCTTCGATCTGATCGCCTTCGAAAATTTCGGTCCAGAGGTCACGGACTTCCCCGTTGATTCGGGCAACGATCACAGTTGGGTCATCGGCGAAAATATGTGTTGGGCGTATGTCGGCTTCGACAAGGCGAGCTTGTCCGTTGACAACGATATTTATCTGAGCCATTTAGCTAGCCTATCCAATCCCCGATTGCAGAAGTGGGATTTCTGACAGTCCCCGGCTACCGCCTATCCACTTTGGCACTTAGCCAGGCAATGCGATAGATTTGCTACTTGCCCAATTGGGTGAAAATGCGGACGTAGCGCAGTTGGTAGCGCGGAACCTTGCCAAGGTTCAGGTCGCCGGTTCGAACCCGGTCGTCCGCTCTGTTGAACGCTAGAGCAACACCTTTAAGTGTTTTTTGTGTGAGTTAACAAGCAAGGTCGGATGGCCGAGAGGCGAGGCTCAGGACTGCAAATCCTGCCACACGGGTTCAAATCCCG
>CAIKCJ010000027.1 GCA_903825945.1 uncultured Actinomycetes bacterium
ATTCGCGGATCACTTGATACCCAAGGTGTAAAGAACCGTAAGCAGGCTCGTAGCCGTTACGGTGCTAAGAGAGAGAAGAAGGCTAGCTAATGCCACGTAAAGGCCCGATTACAAAGACAGCTGTTGTTGCAGATCCTGTTTACGACTCACAAGTTGTTACACAGTTGATCAACCGCGTACTTCTCGATGGCAAGCGTTCAACCGCTGAAAGCATTGTTTATGCAGCACTCGAAGGTGTTCGCGAAAAGACAAACGGTGTTGATCCACTGATCACACTTAAGCGCGCTCTTGACAACATTAAGCCTGCAGTAGAAGTTCGTTCACGCCGTGTCGGTGGAGCGACTTACCAGGTTCCTGTTGAAGTAAAGCCTGCACGTTCATCAACACTCGGTCTTCGTTGGTTGGTTGATTACTCACGTTCACGTCGCGAGAAGTCAATGGCAGAACGCTTAACAAATGAACTCGTCGATGCAAGCAATGGTCTTGGCGCAGCTGTAAAGCGTCGCGAAGATACACACAAGATGGCTGAAGCTAACAAGGCTTTCGCTCACTACCGCTGGTAATCGTTAGTTCATCCGAGATATATCGAGATAAAAAAGAAACTATTTAAGGGGATCATTTAAGTGGCAGCAGATACAGCTATCGACCTAGCCAAGGTTCGTAACATCGGAATCATGGCTCACATCGACGCGGGTAAAACCACGACCACTGAGCGCATCCTTTTCTACACCGGTATCAACTACAAGATCGGTGAAGTTCACGATGGCGGCGCCACCATGGACTGGATGGAACAAGAGCAAGAGCGCGGTATCACCATTACATCAGCTGCAACCACATGCATGTGGAAAGGCAACTTGATTAATATTATCGATACACCTGGTCACGTTGACTTTACAGTTGAAGTAGAGCGTTCACTTCGTGTTCTCGACGGTGCAGTTTGCGTGTTCGACGGTGTTGCTGGCGTAGAGCCACAATCAGAGACCGTCTGGCGTCAAGCTGATCGTTACAACGTTCCACGTATCTGCTTTGTTAACAAGCTAGACCGTACCGGTGCTTCATTCCAACGCTGTGTCGACATGATCGGCTCACGTTTGAACGCAATCGCACTTGTCCTACAACTTCCAATCGGAATCGAATCTGAATTCCTTGGAGTTATCGATCTCATTGCAATGAAGGCGCTTACCTGGCGCGGAGAAACTCAAAAGGGTGAAGATTACGTAGTCGAAGAGATTCCAGCAGATATGCTCGAAGAGGCGAAGGCAGCACGCCACGCAATGATCGAGACTCTTGCTGATGCAGATGATGCGATCATGGAGAAGTACCTGGATGGTGCAGATCTTTCAGAAGATGAGATCATCGCTGGTATCCGTCGCGCAACACTTGCTGACAAGCTGACACCAGTTCTTACAGGTTCTGCATTCAAGAACAAGGGCGTTCAGCCAATGCTTGATGCTGTTAATCGTTACCTTCCAAGCCCACTTGATATCAACGCAATCGTTGGTCACAAGGTCGGCGATGCCGAGGCGGAAGATTCACGTCAACCATCTGAGTCAGAGCCATTCTCAGCTCTTGCATTTAAGATCATGACCGATCCACACCTAGGTAAGCTCACATTCGTACGTATCTACTCTGGTCGCCTTGAGACAGGTTCTTCAATCCTTAACTCAACAACCGGCAAGAAGGAACGTATCGGCAAGATCTATCAGATGCACGCAAACAAGCGTGAAGAGAAAGATTCAGCCGGCGCAGGAATGATCATCGCTGTTATGGGTCTTAAGGACACCACAACAGGTAACACTCTCTGTGATCCAGATAAGCCAATCATCCTCGAGTCAATGGACTTCCCAGATCCAGTTATCTCGGTTGCGATTGAGCCAAAGACGAAGGCTGACCAAGAGAAGCTCGGTATTGCTATTCAACGCCTTGCTGAAGAAGATCCAACATTCCACGTTCAATCTGATGAAGAGACTGGCCAGACCATCATCTCTGGTATGGGCGAACTCCACCTCGAAATTCTCGTAGACCGTATGCGTCGCGAGTTCAAGGTCGAAGCTAACGTCGGTAAGCCACAAGTTGCTTATCGCGAGACCATCCGTAAGACAGTTGCTCGTCACGATTACACTCACAAGAAGCAATCAGGTGGTTCTGGCCAGTTCGCGAAGATTCAGATCGCACTTGAGCCAATCCTTGAGGCAACCGAGAAGCATTACGATTTCGTCAACAAGGTCACAGGCGGTCGTATTCCTCGCGAATACATCCCTTCAGTCGATGCTGGTTGCCAAGAAGCAATGCAGGCTGGCCCACTCGCTGGTTACCCAATGGTGGATGTCCAAGTTACCTTGCTCGATGGCGCTTACCACGACGTTGACTCTTCAGAACTTGCCTTCAAGATTGCCGGTATTGCTGGCTTCCGTGAAGCTGCAAAGCTCGCTGGTCCAGTAATTCTTGAGCCAGTTATGAGCGTTGAAGTTGTTACTCCAGAAGATTTCATGGGCGATGTCATCGGCGATCTCAACTCTCGTCGTGGACAGATCTTGTCTATGGATGAGCGTTCAGGTGCTCGTGTTGTTACTGCAACCGTTCCTTTGTCAGAGATGTTCGGCTATGTCGGAGATCTTCGCTCAAGAACTCAGGGTCGCGCTAGCTACAGCATGACATTTGATTCATACGCAGAAGTTCCACAAGCTGTTGCGAAGGAAATCATCGCAAAGGTTCGCGGAGAATAAATAGCTTTTCTTAACAGAAAAAACCAATAACCAAGTTGGTCAGATCTAACAGGGACTGATCAGCAAGACAAACAGGAGGAAAAAGTGGCAAAAGCCAAGTTCGAGCGCAATAAGCCGCACGTAAACATCGGCACCATCGGGCACATCGATCACGGTAAGACCACTCTTACCGCTGCTATCTCAAAG
>CAIKCJ010000028.1 GCA_903825945.1 uncultured Actinomycetes bacterium
AGTTCCTTCAAATTCTTTTTCTAGAGCTGCAACCCCTTCTGGTGAAGAGAGAATGCAGATCATGGTGATATCAGTGGCACCTAAATCAATGAGATAGTGGATCGCCGAGATAAGCGTTCCACCGGTTGCCAACATTGGATCAAGGACGAAACATTCGTGGTTATGCAGATCCTGTGGGAGACGGTTTGCATACGTCTTTGCCTGCAAAGTGTGTTCATCGCGGACCATTCCCAAGAAACCAACTTGAACAGATGGCATCAAACGCACCATTCCATCCAACATTCCAAGACCAGCGCGCAGGATTGGAATAACGACCGCATCTGGCTTGGCCATAACGGCGCCTTCCGCCATCGCGACCGGAGTTTTCACTGTTACTGGAACGGTTTTAACCTCACGGGTGGCTTCATAGGCGAGCAAGGTCACGATCTCCCCAATTAACTCCCGAAAGATGGAGGAAGGGGTTTTCTCGTCTCGCAATATTGTCACTTTGTGGGTGATGAGCGGATGTTGTGCCACATGAACTTTCACATCGCCGACTTTACCCGCGTAAGTCAACCTTGTCGCCTGTCCTAAACGGTGGAACGATGCAGGCATGACCAACCAAGCGGATCACAGCGCCGATGACTTTGGCGTACTTGCTTGGCGTGAAGAAGGGTTATGGCGTGCCTCACGCCTCACCATTACCAGGGATCTCGGTTCGATTATGGACCAACTCAAAGCACAGCAAGGCGATAGCGGTTCGGTCGCACTCATCGCAATTGATGAAGAGTTTTTTATCATCGCTCGAAGCACCGGACGAACAATGCAGATGATGTTGAGCGATGTGACCTATGCCGTGGAATATGAAATTGCCGCTGATTTGATTGATGCGCTCGATCTGCCTTTTCCAGAAGATGATGACGATCCACAACCTGGTGGAGATATTGATCTGCTCTCTGATTTTGGAATCAATGCCATGGACTTAGAAATTATGAGCGATGACCTTGAAATGTATCCGGAAGAACAAATTACCTCCCTCGCACATCGCTTGGGCTTCGGTGAGCAGTTCGATCAACTATATGATCGTGATTAATGACTGATTACGAATTATTGATGCGCCAAGCTTTGGCGCTAGCCATCAAAGCAGCTGCTACGGATGAAGTACCTGTTGGTGCGCTTGTCGTTAATCCCGAGGGGCTAGTAGTTGGAGTCGGAAATAATCTTCGCGAAGCCGAGCACGATCCGACTGCACATGCCGAAATAGTTGCGCTACGCCAAGCCTCTTCATTACGAGAGAGCTGGCGGCTAGATGATCACACCTTGGTTGTCACGCTGGAGCCATGCGCGATGTGTGCTGGAGCGATTGCGCAATCTCGAATTAAAACTCTGGTCTTTGGAGCATGGGATGAGAAAGCTGGCGCCGTTGGTTCAGTGTGGGATGTATTGCGAGATCCCCGATCCCCATTGCAAGTCGAAGTAATTTCAGGAGTTCTTGAAGTTGAGTGCTCCACTATTTTGCAAGAGTTTTTTAAAGCGAAGCGTTAAGGCGTATCGTCACCCATGGTGGCGTGTCTGAGTGGCCTAAAGAGCACGTCTCGAAAGCGTGTGTCGGGCAACCGACCGTGGGTTCAAATCCCACCGCCACCGCCAAGAAATTAAGCACTTAGTGTTGCTGCAGAATAATTTCATATGATGGATTGAGGATTACAAGATTTCCATCGTTCTCGCCGACCATACCTTCAGCGCAGATTGTTGAACCTACTCCGAGGCCGGTAATTTCACGGCGACCGATAAATTGCAATGTGATTCCGCCAGTCTCATCCCAGACCTCAACATCCACATGGGGAGAAGAGCTAGCTGGTGCATTGCGAATAGCGGTTACATGTCCCTGGATATGTGCGCGATGTCGCCACTGAACAGTACCGATCGGCTTGATGTCTTCGGCATAGTGGCTGGTCTCCAAAGCTTCATCAACCGTATCTTCAACTCTGCGCGTCTGCTGCTTCGGAGTTTCTGATTCGACAATGTCGGAGGCATGCTCGAGTTGATGGTGAAGTTCTGCGCCATCAATAATCTTCTCGACATCGAAAGGAATAATCGTTGCCACTACGCGAGGCAGTTGAGAGATAGGCGCTGCGATCGCTTCAGCAGTCCGGTCGTGCAAGATAGTTCCGAGTAGCCCGGAGTACGAACGACGCGGTAGCAAAAGTGTTAAATCATCCTGGGAATCCGCGGTCATGCGAATTGCATATTCAACGGCGGCATTAGGTAGGCGCCGATCAGGGCAGTCGATTAAGTCGAGTGCAATATCGCTAAGTGCACGGTTCTTAGCCCAAGCTTCTTTTAATTCATTGGCTCTCTGATCATCGACGACAAAGTGAAGTGCGTTGAGCGTATGAGGATTGAGAGAACGGGCATACCGAACTGCTCCGACTGTAGCCAGATCAACATTGTCGACGAGAACAGTTACATCATGGCGGGTAACTTTTGTAGCACGCTCGTGGGTGATCTCAGTGCGAAGCGCAGTTTGTTCGCGACGATAGCGACGATTCAAGCGGGTCAGAAGAAGAACGAGGATTGGCGCTAGGACCAGAATCACCCATGCCCCTTCGGCAAATTTAACTACCGCGAAGATGATGATAATTGCGAAAGAGACGATTCCAGAGACGGTGTTAACCGCCCACTTGTAGCGCCAACCCTTTTGGCGTTGGGTCTTTGCTCGCTTTGCCATTCCAAACCCAACGAGTGTAAATCCAGTGAAAACACCGAGTGCGTAAAAGGCGACGAGGTGATTTACGGAAGCCCCAGTGACAATCACGAGCGCCGTCGCACATGAAGCCAAGAGCAAGATTCCATTTGAGAAAGCCAGGCGGTGTCCGCGCTTAGTTAATTGACGAGGTAAGAATCCATCGTTCGCTACGAAATTTACAAGATACGGGAATCCGCTATATGCGGTGTTAGCGCCGGTAATAAGAATCAACATGGTTGCGCCTTGAACAATGTAGAAGAAGACATTTCCAAATGCGCCAGTGCCCAGTGTTGCCTTAGCAATCTGCGAAATTACAGTAGGTGTGCCGGTTTCATAGGGAGTGGCATATGTTGCGTGAGCAAACCAAGAGACTCCAAAGACCAAAGTTCCCAAGATTGCACTCATTGTGAGCAGGGTCTTGCGAGCATTAACACCCTCAGGAGTTTTAAAGAGTGCAACTCCATCGGAGATTGCCTCAAGGCCAGTGAGTGAAGAGCCACCATTTGCAAAGGCGCGAAGCAAGATAAAGATCGCAGCAAAACTAATCAGTCCTTGCGGATGTCCAATTGCTACAGCGCCATGAATGCTCGTCGGATCAAACTTAGGAAGAGTTCCGCGAATACTGCGATAGATACCCATAACAAAGACGACACCAAGTGATGCGACGAAGAAATAGGTCGGTAGGGCAAACGCTGCGCCTGAGATC
>CAIKCJ010000029.1 GCA_903825945.1 uncultured Actinomycetes bacterium
CGCCGCTCATGTATTACGGAGAATGTTTGAGTAAACCACTGTATCAGAAAGATGTGGTTAAGCAGTTGGTTGATGAAACCAAAACTTTGATTAAAAATTAATTTCCCATTTTAGATCCTTAATTTTCTTGATAGTTAAGGCATCGCTATCCCAGCGCCTATTAAAAAACGGAATGACTCCAACTTCGCAGGTGTCCGATGCGTCAACAATGCGTTGGACTTCTGCTTCGGTAATACCCAATGGCTTATCAATAACCACAGGAATTCCTGCTGCGATGGCACTAAGGGCGTCGCTCACATGCGCCAGATTCGCCGATGCGACCACAACCAAGTCGAGTTCCATCTGGACCATCTGCTCTATGGAGCTACAGATCTGTGCCTCTGGAAAATCTTGAGCCACTTGAGCCATTCGCTCGGGATTGCGGGTTACTACTGCCGCAACGTCAAACCCTGCACCTTTGAGCAATGGAGCGTGAAATACGCGCCCAGCGAGCCCATATCCCGATATCCCCACTCGCAAAGGAGCTGCCCCGACTGCCTGAAATGTCATGACTGTAAACCTACATTAGGCTGGGGCCATGAGTGATCTGATGAGCCACTTGCCGCAGGCACAGACTGCCCAGGCTGTGAATGTGCGCTCTCTAGGTGCGATCGAATATACCCAGGCACTTTCGCTGCAGCGAGAAATTCATTCGGGTGTTGCAGACGGAAGCACCTCACCGACTCTTCTCTTGCTCGAGCATCCATCCGTATATACGGCAGGTCGCATGACGAAGGATTTTGAACGCCCAGTAGATGGCACCCCTGTTGTCGATGTCGATCGTGGCGGAAAAATCACGTGGCATGGTCGCGGTCAACTCGTGGGTTACCCCATTGTGCCCCTTCGCAAACGAAACGAAGTCGTGGGTTATGTGCGTGAAATTGAAAGCGCACTGATCGAAGTCTGTGAGAGTTTCAACATTCCAGCCGAACGATTCTGCGAGAGATCAGGTGTTTGGATAAGAGATTCCCGTGGAGACCGAAAGGTTGCAGCTATCGGAATTCGAGTTGCACGCGGAGTAACCATGCATGGATTTGCCCTGAACATTAACCCCGATCTTGCTGCATTCAGTAAGATCGTGCCTTGCGGAATCTCAGATGCGGACGTTACTTCGATGAGCCAAGAAACCTCACGTGAGCTAACGATTGCTGAGATAGCGCCAATTGTTGAAGATCGCATTCTGCGTGCACTAGAGAGGGTTATGTAAATGACTATCGCACCCGAAGGTCGCAAGCTACTGCGTATCGAAGCGCGAAACGCCGCAGTCCCAATTGAGCGTAAGCCTGAATGGATTAAGACACGAGCCAACATGGGTCCGGAGTACACAAAACTCCGCTCACTCGTCAAGACTGAAGGTCTTCATACAGTGTGCCAAGAAGCAGCTTGCCCAAATATTTTTGAGTGCTGGGAAGACAAAGAAGCGACCTTCCTGATTGGTGGAGAACGTTGTACGCGCCGATGCGATTTTTGCAATATTGATACTGGCAAGCCAGAACCCATTGACCGGGACGAGCCACGCCGCGTGGCAGAGTCTGTGAAATCTATGGGACTTCGCTACGCAACTATTACTGGCGTAACTCGTGATGACCTTGAAGATGAAGGCGCCTGGCTCTACGCCGAAACAATTCGCATGGTTCATCTAGCCAATCCTGGTACTGGTGTTGAAATGCTTGCTCCGGATTTCAGCGGAAACCCTGAACTACTCAACCAAGTCTTTGAAACTCGCCCTGAAGTATTTGCTCATAATCTGGAGACTGTTCCACGCATCTTTAAAGAGATTCGTCCTGCTTTTCGTTACGACCGTTCACTTGATGTCATTACTCAAGCGCAAAATTTTGGACTCGTAACAAAATCAAATCTCATTCTAGGAATGGGTGAGACGCGTGAAGAGGTATCTCAAGCTCTTGTCGACTTGCGAGCAGCTGGTTGTGATCTTGTGACCATTACTCAATATTTACGTCCAACCTCTAACCACCACCCTGTCGTTCGCTGGGTTAAGCCTGAAGAATTCGTTGAGTTAGCAGATGAGGCTAACGAGATTGGTTTCCTTGGAGTAATGAGTGGACCACTTGTTCGCTCTAGTTATCGCGCGGGACGTCTCTACAAGCAAGCTCTTGAAAAGAAATCGGGATTGCTTAATGGCTGATTACGTTTATCCGCCCATCATCATCACAATCAAGGGCGTCTGGAAGTACCTGGGCCTTAAGTTCGACTTTAAGGGCATAGAAAATTTGCCAAAAGATGGTGGCGCAGTCATCTGCATGAATCATGTCGGCTACCTTGATTTTGCACTTGTTGGAACTGCCGCTCTCCCAGCTAAGCGATATATACGTTTCATGGCCAAGAAAGAGATCTTCAACCACAAGATCGCTGGACCATTGATGCGCGGCATGCATCACATCTCTGTTGATCGCGAGAGTGGCTCTTCATCATTCGTCGCGGCACTTCGCGCTCTTCGCGCGGGCGAGTTAATCGGAATTTTCCCTGAGGGCACTATTTCGAGGAGCTTTGAGATAGATGAGCTCAAGAGCGGAGCAGTTCGACTCTCTATGGGGGCTGGCGTTCCAATCATTCCTGCGGCTGTTTGGGGCAGCCAGCGAATCATAACCAAGAAGCGTAAGCCTGATTTCAAGCGCAATAAGTTCCCTATTCATGTGGCATTTGGTGAGCCATACCGCGTCGAAAAGGGCAGCGATATAGATGAGGCCGAGGCAGACCTCAAACTCCGAATGCAGAAACTTTTAGATTCGGTGCAAGCCAATTATCCTGACTCCCATACCGGACAATGGTGGGCTCCTGTTCGATTAGGCGGGGATGCTCCGACAATTGAACAGGTGAAGCAAGAGAGCACTTCCAATGACAGCAGCGCAAACAAGGAGAGCAAATAAATGGCCGAAGCCGTACAACCAGAAAAACAAGGCCAGATGGCAGTCCTGAAAGATGCTTTCGCCCTCACTCGAAGGGAGAAGCCACTCTCCCTCGTTTACTGTGGGTTGCTCTTTGTCGTTGTTCTTGTCGGCAGCATCTTTGCCGGTAAAGGCTTACATCACCCGGTTTACTTTGGAATTCTCGGAATTCCACTCGCCCTTCTTGCTGCATTCTTTCTATTCACGCGCTTTGCTAATAACGCGGCATTCTCATCCATTGAAAACCAGATGGGTGCTGGAGCCAGCGTCTTGATGTCGATTCGCAAAGGGTTCACAACTACACCAGCAGTGGCCGTCTCTCGCAACCAAGATATGGTCCACCGCGTGGTTGGTCGTCCAGGAATCATTCTCGTTGGTGAAGGAACACCCGCTGTTCGACAATTGCTTATTGACGAGAAGCGCAAGATGGAGAGATTCATTCCGGGAATTACCGTGGTCGATCTCATTGTTGGCGACGAAGCGGGACAGGTAAAGCTACGTAAGTTGCAGAAGACCATCAAGAAATTGCCAAATACATTGACGAAGAATCAAATGCGCGAAGTCCGCAATCGAGTTAAAGCAATTGGCGGCTTGAGCATGCCGATTCCCAAAGGACCGCTACCAAAGGGCGCAAAAGTTCCGCGACGTTAACCCATCGCTACTTCGACTACTAGTTGCCCGGGCGTAATACTCGTGTGACAACCGTAGAGCTCAGCCAGTCGTGATAACCCCGGCCATCTTTGGTAAGCAAGGCCGGAAATACCATGCATAGCAAGATCGTCCGTCCCAAGACTCGATAAGCGGGTACGCGCATGGAGCCGTCAATACCAACCACACGAAGGCCGCAGACACGCTGACCGGCGCTAGCACCCGTGAGGGTGGTCAGCAAGAGCACCTCAATGAAAAACACCGCCAAGGGTACAAAAGTGGCTCCCCCCACATGTCTGCGAGAGATCAGACCCGCGATTCCCAGGCACATGAACCAGTCGATGGCTACGGCGAGCAGACGGCGTCCAAACGAGGCTTGCATAGGCATAGCCGAAGGGTAACATTGGCTCCGTAACGCGGCCCATTGATGCGCCTCGCGCGAGATACAGTTAATCGAGATGATTAATCTCTAACCAAATTGGGAGAAGAATGTTTAAAAACTCAAGTGAGATTTTTGCTTTCATTAAAAAAGAAGATGTAAAGCTGATTGATATCCGCTTCATCGACCTTCCAGGTATTCAGCAACACTTTAACGTGCCAGCCGAATCCTTTGACGAGGCTGTATTCACAGATGGCTTGATGTTCGATGGTTCTTCGATCCGCGGCTTCCAGGCGATCCACGAATCAGACATGAAGTTGCTTCCAATTCCAGGTAGCGCTTTCATCGATCCATTCCGCAAAGTGAAGACTTTGATCATCAACTTCTCAGTGCACAACCCAATTGACGACTCCCCTTATAGCCGCGATCCACGTGGAGTCGTCGCAAAGGCTGTTGAGTATCTCAAGTCAACCGGAATCGCTGACACGGCATTTTTCGCACCAGAAGCAGAGTTCTACCTCTTCGATGAAGTGAACTTCTCAACTTCACAAAATGCGTCACACCACTTCATCGATTCAATCGAGGGTGCATGGAATACCGGTGCTTCTCTAGAAGCAGATGGCACACCTAACCGCGGCTATAAGACTCGCTTCAAGGGTGGCTACTTCCCTGTATCTCCAACCGACCAACTCGCTGACATTCGCGACGAAATGGTTATGAAGCTAGAAGAAGTTGGACTTCAAGTTGAGCGCTCTCACCACGAAGTTGGAACTGCTGGCCAAATGGAGATCAACTATCGTTTCGACGATATCTTGAAGGCTGGCGACGACGTCATGAAGTTCAAGTACGTCATCAAGAACGTTGCTTGGGAAAATGGCAAGACCGCGACATTCATGCCAAAGCCACTCTTCGGAGATAACGGCTCAGGTATGCACGTTCACCAATCCCTGTGGAAAGATGGAAAGCCACTCTTCTTCGAAGAGGGAACATATGGCGATCTCTCTGATATGGCTCGTTGGTATATCGGTGGCCTACTTAAGCACGCGCCAGCACTTCTTGCTTTCACAAACCCAACAGTGAACTCATACCACCGCTTGGTTCCAGGATACGAAGCTCCAGTAAACCTCGTTTACTCAGCTCGTAACCGTTCTGCTTGTATTCGTATCCCAATCACAGGTAAGAATCCAAAGGCAAAGCGCATTGAGTTCCGTTGCCCAGATCCATCATCAAACCCATACCTAGCTTTCGCAGCAATGCTCATGGCCGGTATCGATGGAATCTTGAACAAGATTGAGCCACTAGCTCCAGTGGATGTTGACCTTTACGAGTTGGAAGGCGCTGAAGCAGCTGCAATTCCACAAGTTCCAGGTTCACTTCCAGAGGTACTCGATGCTCTAGAGGCAAACCACGAGTTCCTAACAAAGGGTGGCGTCTTCACACCAGATCTGATCGAAACATGGATCAACTATAAGCGCACCGCTGAAGTTGATTATGTTCGCTTGCGTCCACATCCAGCTGAGTTCGAGCTTTATTACGACATCTAAGCCCAGACTCGGCGGTTAATCCGTCACAAAAAAGCCCCGTTGCGTTCATCGTCGCGGGGCTTTTTCATTTGCTGCAGAAAATCGCCTGAATCGGCTCCGACATTTCGTTTCGACCTGTGCAGCACGTGAGAGAATGCAGACATGAATAGCCTTGCGACCGTCTCAGCCGTAACGTTCGGAGTACAAGCGTTTGTTACTCTCTTTGTCGTCCTAGATCCAGTTGCCGCTATCCCAATCTTCCTTGCTCTCGTTAGTGAACGGACTCGCAAAGAGCGAATCACTTTGGCTTGGCAGGGAGCGAGCTCTTCCCTACTCATCATTGTCATCTTTGCTCTCTTTGGACAATTGATCCTGAGCTATCTCCATATTAATCTCTACTCGCTCCAGGGAGCCGGAGGTTTTCTGCTCTTTCTTATTTCAATGGAGTTGCTCCGCGGAAAAGTTGGTTCAGAATCAGAAACAGCCGGCGGTAAAGTCAATATCGCGATGGTTCCCATTGGAACCCCAGTACTTGCCGGCCCTGGCGGAATTGTTACGACTATGCTGTATGTACATTACGCACACTCGACATCCGCGAAGGTATCCCTTGCACTTGCAATCATTATGGTCCACGTCGTCATTGGTTTAATTCTCATGTTTTCAACATCGATCATCGATCTCATCAAAGAATCTGGCGTAACTCTCATAACGCGCGTTGCGGGCTTACTGGTAGCCGCGATTGCAGTTAACATGATTGTGCAATCAATCAAGGGCTTCTTCAATGTCTAGAAGTATTTCACCTCAGATCAAGTGAGATACTTCCTCCATGCATGAGTTCACTCAAGATGTAGAAGACCTGGCGCACGAAATTCTTGACTACAGTCTTGAGCGTCTGAAGCTCAATCCACCACTCGATGGTCCCTCTACGCCCGAAGAACTCTTCGCCAAAGTTGGCAACACGATCTCTCCCAAAGGGCTAGGCGGACATGACGCGCTTAAGCTCTTTAAGGATGTTCTCGCCCCAGCGTGTATCTCTACCGATCATCCGCGTTACTTGGCCTTCATCCCTTCTGCCCCCAGTGAATATGCCAACCTTTTCGATCTTGTCGTTGGATCGGCAGCGCTTTATGGCGGCTCCTGGCTCGAAGGATCTGGCGCCGTATTTGCCGAGAATCAGGCCCTCGCGTGGATAGCGGATATGGCGGGGTTGCCACAGTCTGCTGGTGGAGTATTTGTGCAAGGTGGAACTAATGGAAATCTTTCTGCGCTCGTAGCAGCGCGTGTTGAAGCTCGCAGGAAGCACCCCGATGTAACCCGTTGGGTGGTTGCATGCTCAGAGGAAGCACACTCTTCCGTTCAATCAGCCGCAGACATCATGGATGTGCTGGTCCTCAAAGTCCCCGCTAACCATGCCGGCGTGATGACAGGTGAGAACACGAAGAATGTGACTAAAACTTATCTGCACGAGAATCCCACCCACGGAATTTTCGCAGTTGTGGCCACTGCTGGAACGACCAATTTGGGAATCATCGATGATCTCTCCAGCGTAGGAACCGTTGCCAGAGAGCTGGATATTTGGTTCCATGTCGATGGCGCGTATGGTTTGGCAGCTCTATGCGCACCAAGTGTTCGAGAGAAATTTAACGGCGTTGAATTAGCGGATTCACTTATTGTCGATCCGCACAAATGGCTCTTCGCTCCGTTCGATGCCTGTGCGCTTATTTATCGCGATCCCGCTATCGCTAAGAAGGCGCATACGCAGCATGCCTCATATCTGGATACCCTCGAAAATCCCAATGAGTGGAATCCTTCTGACTACGCAATCCACCTCACCCGTCGTGCACGTGGATTACCGTTTTGGTTCTCAATCGCCGCCAATGGGACCGACGAGTACACGCGAGCAATGGAGCTGACGCTCACCGTTGCACAGCATGCAGCTTCTCTCATTAAGGCTCATCCGAATCTTGAGCTACTTATGGAGCCGACTCTCTCCGTGGTTGCGTTTACTCGCAAAGGATGGGAGCTAGAGGATTATGAAAAGTGGAGCGATCAGCTCTTGGCAGATCAGATTGGCTTTGTTGTTCCATCGGCACATAAAGGCAAACCCATTTTGCGATTCGCAATTGTTAATCCTTGGACAACGCAAGCAGATATCGAAGCAATTCTCGATACCCTCAATTAATTATTTATCGATCCAGGAGATTTCTCATTGGACTATAGGTTCCGCCGCGCTTTTTTAACGCAATTGCGCTCAGAGCCTCGAGCACAACACGATTAGCCAACATCGCAGTGATATCGGATGAATCAAATGGGGGTGAGACCTCAACAATATCCATCCCCACTACTGGCAGCTCTAAGCAGATACGACGCACAGCTTCCAGTAGCTCACGGCTAGTCATACCGCCTGGCTCTGGTGTTCCAGTTCCTGGTGCCATACCTGGATCAACGACATCGATATCTACCGAAAGAAATACCCCATCACATTCATTCGTCAAAATATCAAATGACTCATCAAGTACTGCCGTGAGTCCACGGTGATGGATCTCGGTCATCTCATAAGAGCGCATACCTTGATCCCGCATCCAATCCAGTGTTGGCGAGTCAGGCCAATAGCCACGAAGTCCTAATTGTAGAAAGCGATCCCCACGCACAGCGCCAGAGTCAATCAGTTGTCGCATTGGAGTGCCGTGGCCAATAAGTGCTCCGAATTGGTTGTCTCCCGTATCTGCATGAGCGTCGAAATGAACCATCGAAATTCTTCCCATGCCGCGATGTCGCGCTATTCCTGCAACGTCTGCAGATGCAATGGAGTGATCTCCCCCTAGCACAACAATAAAAGCGCCAGTGTGTGAAAGTTTCTCGGTCGCTTGCGCCAATACTTTCAGTGAACTTGCCAAATCGTGAGGCGGCATCATGAGATCGCCAGCGTCTACGACTTTCAACTCCTGAAGTGCATCCGCACGTAGCGCCATATGAGGACGCTGCGCATCATGAGGCAAGTAATCAGTGCCACGAATCGCCTGGGGACCAAATTTCGCACCAGATCTAAATGAGGTTCCAGAATCTATTGGCGCACCGAGAATGACGACATCGGCGCCTTCATAAGTCGAGGGGATCTCTAGATCGCAGCTCTCGACGCCAAGAAAGGTGAACGCTGGGCCGTACATATTGCCGTGATTTGCCATGCGCTAAGGCTAGTCGATCGCGGTCAACCCTTAAAGATTTCACCAGTAAGATTGCGCAGTGATTGCTACCCAGAGTGTCGAACTACGTGCTGGGGCCAGACTCCTAGTTAAAGATGTCACCGTGCGAATTAATCACGGTGATCGCATTGGATTTGTAGGTCGAAATGGTGCCGGCAAATCAACCCTTTGCAAGGTATTGGCTGGTGAAGGCATGCCTGCTGGCGGTCAAGTACTGCGAACTGGCACGATTGGATACCTCCCCCAGGACCCTCGTACTGGTGACCAGGATGAGACTGTCATAAATCGCATTCTCTCTGCGCGTGGCCTAGACCAAATTGTTACTCGTATGCGCAAGGCTGAAGAAGCTATTGCGGTCGCAGCCGAACAAGGTGCGGACGAACTCGATTTAGCCATGGAGCGCTATTCACGCGTAGATCAAGAATTCAACGCGGCTGGCGGTTATGGCGCATCATCAGAAGCCGAATCCATCGCAACCAATCTCGGACTCCCAGAGCGCATCTTTGAAGATAGCCTTGAAGGCTTGTCTGGCGGTCAACGTCGTCGAGTAGAACTCGCTCGTCTTCTTTTCAGTGGAGCCGAAACACTTCTACTAGATGAGCCTACTAACCACTTGGATGCCGAATCGATCAACTGGCTTCGTGAGTACCTTGGCAAATATTCCGGTGGACTCGTCATCATCTCTCACGATGTTGCTCTCATTGAGACCGTGGTGAATAAAGTTTTCTACATTGATGGAAATCGCAACTGCATCGATGTATACAACATGGGTTGGAAGAAGTATCTCCAACAACGCGAAGATGACGAACATCGTCGCAAGAAAGAACGCGCCAACGCCGAAAAGAAGGCTGCGATTCTTGCTAAACAAGGTGAGAAGATGCGCGCAAAGGCTTCAAAGGCAGTTGCGGCTCAAGGAATGCTACGCCGAGCAGATGCTCTGCTTGCTGGGCTTGAAGATGTCCGCAGGTCTGACAAGGTGGCAAAGCTTCGCTTCCCTACACCTGCTCCATGTGGCAAGACTCCCCTGATGGCTCATGGATTATCGAAGTCTTATGGTTCACTCGAAATCTTTACCGATGTTGACCTAGCTATCGATCGATCTTCCCGTGTTGTCATCCTAGGACTCAATGGTGCTGGTAAAACAACACTCCTTAAAATGCTTGCAGGAGTTCTGCAATCAGATACCGGCGCGATCGAACCAGGCCACGGCCTCAAAATCGGTTACTATGCCCAAGAGCACGAAATGCTTGATTTCGATCGTACTGTTCTCGAGAACATGCTCTCATCAGGTGAGAACATTGGTGAACCACAAGCACGTCAGGTACTTGGATCATTCTTATTTAGTGGCGACGACGTTCAAAAGCCGGTTGGTGTACTCAGCGGTGGCGAGCGAACTCGTTTAGCTCTTGCAACTCTTGTTGTCGGCGCCGCCAACCTCTTACTTCTCGATGAGCCAACCAATAACTTGGATCCAGCATCGCGCGATGAAATCCTGGCTGCACTCAGTGAATACCAAGGCGCAGTTGTCATGGTTACGCACGACGATGGTGCGGTCCGTGCTCTTAAGCCTGAGCGTGTACTTCTACTCCCAGATGGCGATGAGGATCTATGGAACGATGAGTATTACGACCTGATTGCGCTCGAATAACTTCGCTCAAGATTATTTAGTGCTTCTAGGCGCGTAGCGCCTCTGCCAACTCTCTGAAATCTTCGACCAGTTTGTCGATCTCTTCCTGTCCGTGTGCCAAACTGATGAGCCACTGCTCATCGAGTCCTGGAGGTGTGACGATTCCGCGGTTGAGGGACCAGAGCCACGCGAGCTCAGCTACCTTGAAATCTGTTGCTTTGTAATCGCGATAATTACGAACAGGTGTTGATGACCAGGTAATGCAACCCTTGACGCCAAAACCGACAGTATGTGCAGGAAGGTTGTGCTGCTCAATAATCTCCATGATCCTGTCTAAGGCTTGGCGATTGAGCGCCTCTGCATGTGCGAGGGCGTCAGGAGTACAAATGCGATCCATTGCGCGCACACCTGCCATTGCTAGCGGGTTAGCATTAAATGTACCGAAGTGATCGAAACGTCCGTCCGCGATTGCACTCATGATCTCCTTCTTGCCACCAAATGCTGCAAGTGGAAGTCCTCCGCCAATTGATTTAGCGAGGGTGATGAGATCCGGCTTTACGCCGATTCGAGCAGCGGCTCCATGAGGTCCGGCAGTGAGGCCAGTCTTAACCTCATCGAATATCAAAATGATTCCGTATTCATCACAGAGCGCACGAACGGCAGCAAGATAACCAGCGTCTGGAAGCACAATCGCCAAATTCTCCATGACAGGTTCCATGATGATGCAAGCGATCGTCGAACCATGCGCCTTGAAGAGCTTCTCAAGAGAAGGGAGATTATTGAACGGAACCACATATATCTCACCAGCATTTGATCCTGCCGGAATGACCGGCGTTGGCTCTTCTGGATCTCCTGCATACTCAAGCTTTGGTTTTGCCGAAACTGTCATTGGGTCATAGCTACCGTGATAGCCACCCTCGAGCTTTACCATTCCGTCACGACCGGTGTAAGCCTTCGCAAGACGCGATGCATACATGGTGGCTTCTGTACCAGAGTTAGCGAAACGGATCTGATCAATATCAAATCGCTTACACATCCGCTCGGCCGCATCACGAGAAATCGGCGATGGTGTCACAAAGAGAGTGCCAGTCTTAAGGGCGTTTGTCGCCTCTTCTACAACTACCGGATTGAGGTGGCCAGCCAACATCGCACCAAATCCCATGGAGAGATCGAGGAGTTTGCGTCCATCGACATCTGTCATCCATGCGCCTTCGGCGCTGGCGATTGCAATTGGGTATGGATCCCAGTGCTGGAAGCTAGAGGGGACACCCATGGGCATTGATGCCAACGAGCGTTGGAACTCCTCATTAGAGCCGAACGTCCCAGTAGTAAAACGCTTCCATTCTGCGGCGATGAGTTCATCTACCCGGGCCATGTCGAGCGGTACAGGTGATGTAGGTAATTTGCGATAGGCCTGAGGCTCTAAATCGGAGAAGAAATCTGTATTAACAGGTGATGTTGAATTCATGACTTGCGTAAAAACATCGAGGGCTCCTGGCGGGCGCCAAGACACGATGTCAATCTCCAATGCTGTTTTCGCTAGGAAAGATTGAACCTTCAACTTGCTAAGATTAAGTTATCAGATAGCCTTAAAGAAATCACTTAAGGCGCCCACTCTTCGTGAAAGACACGTATAAAACACCTCACCGGAAGGCTCCCATGCCAAAAGACAAGAAACACCACTGGCTCCCAGGCGATGAAGGTCTAGACCCGAATCGCTGGATGGCGCTTGGCGTTATCGCTATCGCTTCTCTCATGATCGTTCTTGATGCATCAATCATCAACCTCGCTCTTCCAAGTGCTCAGAAAGCGCTTCATATTTCTAATGCAAATCGCCAGTGGGTTGTCACGGCGTACTCACTGACATTCGGAAGCTTGTTGCTACTCGGAGGTCGAATCGCCGACTATGTCGGTCGTAAAAAAGTTTTCATGATTGGACTTTTAGGTTTCGCACTCGCTTCACTCATTGGTGGATTTTCGCAAAACCAGGGAGAGCTTTTTGCAATGCGTGGTCTTCAAGGCGCATTCGGTGCTCTACTTGCACCATCTTCGCTCTCTCTACTCAACGTTACATTTACTGTTCCAAAAGAGCGCGCTAAAGCGTTTGGAGTGTATGGTGGAATTTCTGGCGGCGGAGCAGCAATCGGCTTGATCATGGGCGGCCTTCTCACCGAATACGCAAACTGGCGTTGGTGTTTATTCGTTAATGCTCCTATTGCAGTACTTGCCGTTCTTCTCGCGATTCCTAACTTGCACGAGTCAAAGGCGAAGGGCGACAATAAGTACGATGTTCCTGGCGCAGTTACCGTGACTGTCGGACTTGTTTCACTGGTGTATGGATTTAGCCAAGCTGCAAACAATGGTTGGGCAAACATTCACACATACCCTTACTTTATAGCTGCAATCATCTTCATTGCTGCCTTCTTTGCAATCGAAGCGAAGGCCTCTCACCCACTTCTGCCTGTGCGTGTATTGGCTGAACGCAATCGTGGTGGTTCCTACATTGGCTCTCTCCTCGTTGGAGTCGGGCTTTTTGCAATGTTCTTGTTCTTGAGCATCTACATGCAATCATTCCTTCATTACTCACCACTTAAGGCTGGCGTAGCGTTCCTACCGTTTACAGTCGGAATCGTCATCGGCGCAGGAATTGCATCTCAACTTCTTCCTAAAATCGGTCCACGACCACTGATGGTCTTCGGAATGATCTTGGCGACGGTCGGAATCTTGCTCTTCGCTCGCCTGACACCTACGTCGGGTTACACCTCACACCTCTTGGCTCCAATGCTCATCATGAGCTTTGGTTGTGCTCTGTACTTCATTCCAAATGCGAGTACGGGACTGCACCTAGCAGGTGAGCATGATGCTGGAGTGGCTAGTGCAATGCTCAACACCAGTCAGCAAATTGGTGGATCTCTAGGTGCTGCGCTCCTCAACACCATCGCAATCTCCTCGGCTGCAGCCTTCGTCAAGGGTCACACATCCCTAGGTCAAAAGGTTGGTGTCTATGCCCAGGTGCACGGCTTCACCACCACATTTAAGTGGGGTGCAGTCTTCCTGTTTACCTGCGCTCTGCTCTCAGCCCTCATGATCAACGCAGGCAAGGAATCCTTAACTGAGCCAGAGAATTCGGCTGGTCAGTTGATCTAAAATGATGTGAATCTCACCCATTCGGTGGGCGAAAAACCCTTTAATGCGATAAGTTACTACCTGCAAATCATTTGCATAAAGTAGTCATTTACGAGTTAAGGGTTTTTTTTTATGGGTACGCCAGAGTCTGGTCATGCATCAGGCGCCAAGCGCTCTCGCAACCCTTTGGCGAGCCTCTCGCGAGATGAACGCAACCGCCTAGGTGCAATGTTCGGCGTGATCTTCTTCCTTCTTATTGGCGGTCTGCTCTTGATGTGGGCTGCAACATCGGGCCACTATCGCTTAGCTGATGGGCAACTTTTTGGATGGGGAACGGGATTTTTGGCACTCACCCTGGGTATGCGACATGCCTTCGATGCAGATCATATTTCTGCCATCGATAACACGACTCGAAAGTTGATGGCTGATGGGCAGCGTCCTATGGGTGTTGGCTTCTTCTTCTCTCTTGGCCACTCCTCCGTTGTGACATTCCTTGCGATCTTGCTCAACTTTGGAATTAAGGCGCTTGGCTCGCAGGTAAACAATCAAAATTCTGCGCTTCACCATTACACCGGGTTGGTTGGCACAACAATATCCGGTTCATTCCTTTTGCTCATCGCACTCCTTAACCTCATTGTGCTAGCTTCAGTACTCAAAGTTTTTCGCAAAATGCGTCAAGGCCTGTATGACGAAAAGGAGCTTGAAAAGCATCTTGATTCGCGTGGATTCATGATGCGCTTTTTTGGACCTATCGCTCGTCGGGTAGATGCCAGTTGGAAAATGTATCCACTTGGCGTCCTCTTTGGACTCGGTTTCGACACTGCTACTGAGGTGGCCCTACTTGTTCTCGCTGGCTCTTCAGTAGTTGCTGGACTTCCATGGTGGGCAATTCTTTCACTTCCAATGCTCTTTGCTGGTGGGATGAGCTTGCTCGATACCATCGACGGATCCTTCATGAACTTTGCTTACGGCTGGGCATTCTCGAAACCAGTACGTAAGGTTTATTACAACATCGTCATCACCGGTCTATCGGTCGTCGTGGCTCTTTTCATTGGTGGAATCGAAGTCGCTCAAGTATTTGCACAGCAACTCAAACTGACTGGTTTCTTCTGGAACTATGCGCTGGCCTTTAATATCAACAAAGCAGGATTCATTATTGTCGCCATATTTGTAGTGATCTGGGCTAGTGCCTTGGCCATATGGCGATTCGGCAAGATTGAAAATCGCTGGCACGACCACGCCCATAAAGCCCAACTAGCTCGTGGCGAACAAGAGAACCACGCAGCCGCTGGAGTTGAACTCGGACCCATTAATGAAGGTTTCCAGATCGATTAGATTCGCTAGTCGTTAGTACTTGGGTGAAATTTCACCAGATCCGCGCGGTGTTAAGACTGTGGGGATTACTTTCTTCTCGTAGTCACCATCGTCACCGTCAAGGCGTTTGAAAAGAAGTTCTGCGGCGCTTTCTCCCATCGCGGTGACATTTTGAGTAACCAATGTGATGGCAGGAGCGAGAAGGTCGGCCTCGGAAATCTCATCAAATCCCACGAGTGCAACCGAGCCCTGAAGTCCGAGTTGATGAAGTGTACGAATGGCTCCTATGGTCACGAAGTTCTGACTCGCAAAAATAGCCGTCGGTGAGCTACTCCCACCAAAAATTCCAGAGAGCGTCGCTTGTGCATCAGCGCTTGAGTGCGAGCCTTGAAATACGATTGCTGCATCGTAAGCAATATTGCTCACCTCTAGAGCTTTTTTGTATCCAGCCAATCGCTGCGCACCCGTGTAAATAGTCGCATAGTCACCGATATAGGCAATTCGGCGATGACCATGTTTAATGAGATGCATCGTTGCGGCAAAGCCACCATCAAAATTGGTGGCCACAACTGAGTCCGCATCTAGATTTACTGGAGGGCGATCGAGGAAAACCAAAGGTGTTCCGGCGCCCTGCTCTTTGCTCAAATATGCGTGGTCATCACCTGCCGGAACAATGATGAGTCCATCCACTCGACGCGCAAAAAAGGCGCTGGTGAGCTCTTGCTCGCGATGGGTATCTTCATCCAAACTTCCCGCAAATACGATGACGTTTCGCTGGCGCGCAACATCTTCAATAGCGCGATGAAGAGCCGAGGAAAATGGGTTGGAGATATTCTCGACCAGCAACCCAATAGTCTGCGTCTTTCCGTCGCTGCGACGCAAGAATCCGGCTTGCAGGTTGGGGCGGTAATCTAGCTCTTTAACCGCACTCATCACGCGCTCAAAGAGTTCAGGATTTACATTCCCCTCCCCATTGATAACGCGGGAGACCGTTTTTATACTCGCTCCCGCACGCTCTGCGACCTCGCGCATTGTGGAACGAGTACGCGAGGTATGGAATTGAGTCATGGTGGTGAGAGTAGCAAAGCGCTACTTGCTATCGATCAAACCAGTGATTGTGCCAAGGAGTTTTTCTGCATCGAAGGTAGATGTTGGTGCATCAGCAACAACTTTTCCTAAGCGCAAGCAGACAATCCTGTCGGTGATTTCAAGGACGTGAGGAAGAGTATGCGAGATAAAAATTACTCCTAGGCCTTGAGCTTTGGCGTTCTTGATGATCTGCAAAACTTCTTTTGCCTGACGTGCTCCGAGATGGTTGGTAGGTTCATCAAGGATGATCACGTGTTTAGCCCATGAGACTGCTCGACCAATTGCTACAGCCTGACGCTGACCTCCGGAGAGTTGTGAGATTGAGCGGTTAGATTGTGGAACGGCGATACCGACCTTCTCTAAATTCTCATGCGCAATTCGGTCCATCTTCTTCTGCGCCAAGAAGCCAAACTTGCCCAAAGGTCCCTTGACGTACTCCTCGCGACCGAGGAAAACGTTAGATGAGACAGAAAGATGTGGGGCGAGACCTGACTCTTGATAAAGGGTCTCAACACCAGCCTCGAGGGCATCTTGTGGAGACTTCCAGTGACGCTCAATGCCGTCAAGAAAAACTTGTCCGGATGTAGGTTGGTGAGCACCAGAGAGAATCTTTACCAGCGTAGATTTTCCTGCACCGTTATCGCCAACAAGTCCGACGACCTCACCTGCATGAATCTTCATGCTCACGTCATCGAGTGCAACAACCGAGCCGTAATGCTTGGAGGCATTGCGAACTTCATAGAGAGGTACTTCTGAACCTAGAGTCATGTCTTGACCTACTTTCTTACTCGGTTGCGATATTGCTGAAGAAGAACAGCAGCTGCAATCAAAAGAGCAACTGCGACTTGGTCCCAGTTAGCAGCGACATTGATGATGATCAAGCCGCTGGTAACAGTTGTCAGGATGAGCGCGCCGAGCGCAGTTCCAAAGAAGTTTCCTACGCCACCACTGAGAGCTGCTCCACCGATAACTACGGCCGCGATCGCTTGTAATTCGCCACCTTGACCTGAGGTCGGAGCACCAGAACCGAGGCGTAGATAGAAGTAGTAACCAGCACAGCTAGCGAGCAAACTCGACAGTATATAAACCTTAGCGAGATGGCGATTCACGTTAATTCCAGCAGCGCGAGCTGCGAAAGAGTTTGAGCCAATTGCAAATGTGTAGCGACCGAAGCGAGCCTTATGGAGGACGATTCCTAGAGCCGCGATGATGATGACAACGACAAGACCCGGACGAGAGAGTGGACCAAAATCAGGAACGCTCAGGCTAATGGCCTTTGCTGGTCCGCCACCGATTGGATCGCCACCAGTGAAAACGATAGAGAGACCAGCGCCAGCACCCATGGTGACCAGCGTTGCGATAAATGGAACAACTTTGGCCTTGGTGATCATCAACGCATTAATGATTCCTACAAGCAACCCTACTCCGAGAGTTACGAGGAGTCCTACGACAAGAGTGAGGTTTTGACCTTGATGATGGTTAGTCATGCCCTCCATAGTGATCGCACCAACCACACCACTGACACCAACGGTTGAACCAACTGAGAGATCAATACCACCAGAGATGATGACAAATGTTTCGCCGATGGCGATGAGGACGATTGGAGACCAGTCCGAAAGAATGTTTCCAAAAACTGCGTTAGAGAAGAAAACAGAGTTGCGAGAGGTAAAAAAAGCCACCATCACCACAAGAACAGTCAGCAACAATACCTGCTGATTACCGAAAGCCGATTTGACGCGGGACGCGACTTTATTCACACCATCTCCTGAGAAAAATTTTGCGCTTAACGAATTGAGATATCTATCAGAGAAAGAGCCGGCTAGATCCTGACAAGCAGGTTAGCCGGCCCTCCTCCCCTAATTAAGTTGAATAAGTGCTCAGTTTCCCGAGACTTAAGCAGTCTTAATTAAGCAACGTATGTGTACTTAGTGAAATCTGCTGCTGAAGTTGCAGCTGTTAGTACTACGTTAGGAATTGTTACAAGGTGCTGGATTGACTTAGCTGCAGCTGACTTTGTGAGAGTTGCAACGAGATCATCAATCGCAAGCTTTGCTTCTGCTGCTGGGTTCTGAGCGATAAGAGCCGAGAAGACACCTGCTTGTAGAAGCTTTACGTTTGCTGGGTATGCATCGTAACCAACAAGGGCAACCTTGCCGACTAGACCCTTAGCCTGAAGTGCTGCAGCAGCACCAGCGGCGTTTGTGCCATCGATTGCGAAGATACCGTTGAGGTTTGGATACTTTGTCAACCAGTTAGATACGTTTGTGTCAGCAACTGAAGGTTGTGACTGTGAGTATTCAGTGTCAACGACTGTGATGCCTGGGAACTTAGCTGCAATCTCAGCCTTGAAACCAGCTAGACGAGCAACGTTTGTTGTTGCTGTAGCTGATGTAAGACCAACTGCAACCTGGTATGTCTGACCAGCTGTGTACTTGATTGCAGCTGCGATTGCATCTGCTGCCTTTGCTCCACCATCAGCGTTGTCGCCTGTGATGAATGCTGTGACCTTTGAAAGATCGTTGACGTGTGTATCAACGTTAACAACTGGGATACCAGCCTTGATAGCTTGGTTAGCTACAGGTTGTAGAGCTGTTGGATCTGTTGGGATCAAAACAAGGCCTGAAGGCTTTGTTGCAAGAACTTGATCAGCAACTGGGATCTGTGTTGCTGGTGAGTAGACAGAAGGATTTCCCTGCCATACAAGGTTGACGCCCTTTGCAGCAGCTTCAGCTGTTGCTCCGACCTTCATAGCCTTGAAGAATGGGTCTGCTTCTGCGCCCATGACGAATGCGATTGTGAGCTTCTTTGATGCTGCTTGTGCTGGAGTAGCAATACCGAAGACTGCGAGTGAGCCTGCGGCAACAATTGCCAATCCTGCTGCAACACGATTTCGTGTAACTGACATTTATTGCGGTCCTTTCGAAGGGGCAGGCAATCACCTGCTTGATGACATCGTTGTCTTTCTGCGTTAAAAAAATAACGAAAGACTTGACAACGTTGTCCTGCGAATTACAGTTTATCCCGTGATCGAAGTCAAGGGTCAATAGGCTCAAAGTTTGATAACAGTTGTATAACGTTTTATTTCAGTATGGCCTCACGACAGAGGCAGTCAATTCTCGAGAAAGTGGGACCCCGTGAGCGATCAGGCCAAGGGCTGGAAGTCAGAGCTGGAAAAAACCTGGCTTGACCTAGAACTACCCCTCTTTCTCTCTCAGATCGGCCAAGATTTTGAGGCCTCCTTCCTGACTCCCCTACGCGAGTATCAAGGTGAGACCAATCCATACGCCGACTACTACTGGACCTTTTTTAGGCTAGACCGTTTGCCGCCTGGAGTTTTTCACGCTGCCCCCAAATCCAAAGTAAATCAAGGCGCTCCTTCAATCTGGGAAGAGTGGTTTATCGAGGGAAGTGAAAACCATCATCACACAATGCGTAATCACGCTACCGTGCCAGAAAATATGCCCGCCTGTGAATCGTTGATCTCATGGCGAAGCCCTGAAAATGACACAGAGCACCCACGAGAAGTTCTTGATATCAATTGGAGCTACTTCAACGACAAGGACCAGCGCCCCTTCTTGCTTCGTTAAAAAAATAAAAAAAGAGGTAATAAAAAAGCCCCCAAGTTTTTGGGGGCTTTTTTAATGAAAAGAATTAGCGCTCGATTTTGCCAGCGATAAATTCCTCAGTACGAAGATGAGCGAGCTCATCGGAGTACTGCACTGGTGGAGACTTCATGAAGTAGCTAGATGGTGAAAGAAGTGGCCCACCGATCTTGCGATCAAGTGCAATCTTTGCGCAACGAAGCGCATCGATGATCACACCAGCTGAGTTTGGTGAATCCCATACTTCTAGCTTGTACTCGAGGTTGAGTGGAACATCTCCGAATGCGCGACCTTCAAGGCGAACATAAGCCCACTTACGGTCATCGAGCCATGGAATGTAATCTGATGGTCCGATATGAACGTTCTTTGCGCCTAAGTCATGATCAAGCTGCGATGTGACAGATTGGGTCTTAGAAATCTTCTTTGACTCAAGGCGATCGCGTTCCAACATGTTCTTGAAGTCCATGTTTCCACCAACATTGAGCTGGTAGGTGCGATCAAGATGCACGCCACGATCTTGGAACAACTTTGCCATGATGCGGTGGGTGATTGTTGCGCCGACCTGAGACTTTATGTCATCGCCAACGATCGGAATTCCTGCCTTTGTGAACTTCTCTGCCCACTCTGGATCTGATGCGATAAACACTGGAAGCGCGTTGACGAAAGCCACGCCGGCATCGATTGCACATTGTGCGTAATACTTTGCAGCAGCTTCTGAACCAACTGGGAGATAGCAGATTAAAACATCAACCTTGCGATCCTTCAGAGTCTGCACGATGTCAACTGGAGTTGCATCTGACTCCACGATTGTCTCGCGGTAGTAACGACCAAGGCCATCGAAGGTATGACCACGCTCAACAGTGACGCCGGTCTTGGCAACATCTGCGAATTTGATTGTGTTGTTCTCGCTCGCCCACATCGCATCTGCAAGATCTAGACCAACCTTCTTGGCATCTACATCAAATGCAGCAACGAAATTAACGTCGCGAACATGGTAACCACCTAGAACTGCATGCATAAGACCTGGAATTTCCACATCTACAGCTGCATCTTTGTAGTAGGTCACTCCTTGGATTAGCGAGTTAGCGCAGTTACCGACGCCGATAATCGCTACGCGGATTTCTTTACTCATGATGACTTCCTTTCAGTGTTGATCATTTCATTCAACCAGGCAATCTCTCGCTCAGCTGATTCCAATGAGTGACGACGCCACTCAACTAAATACTTATCAAGCCCTTCAGGGGATTTCTCTAGATCAGAGCGAAGGATTGTCGCCTTCTCGGCCAGCTTGTCGTGGCGGCCTTGAAGAATGGCAAGACGATTGCGTGCTGGTGTTGGGCCAAAGAATGCGAAGCGAACTTCAAAACTTTCATCTTCCCAACTATCGGGACCGCTTGATGCTGAAATCGTTTCAAAGCGATTCTGCCCCTTGGGGGTGATTGCATAAACGATGCGAGAACGACGACCCGCTCCCTCAGCCAGATTCTCCTGAATCAAACCGGCATCCAGCATGCGATGAAGCTGCGGATACAGGACCGAAAATGAGAGAGCGCGGAAGGGTCCGTAAATCGAAATCATGCGCTTGCGAAGCTCATACCCGTGCAGAGGTCCCTGGCTGAGCAGCCCAAGGAGGGCAAACTCGAGGGATTCACTACGGGAGCGCATAAATAACCAGACCTATCTGAAGTATCGGTTCGTTAGTATCGGATCGATATAACGTGGATAAACCTATCGACTCGATATACATATGTCCACTGTGACAGTCCGACGCGCCGTAAGGTTCTCCTGTGGTTATCGTCATACCTGGTCGAATCTGGGAGTACATCGTCGCAGGACTGGCCATCATTCTTGCGCCTGGCCCTAGCGTCCTCTTCACGATTGCCCGAGCAATAGCCTTTGGGCGGGCTACCGCCCTCGCTACGGTCCTGGGTAACAGCTTGGGCATGTTCACCGTTTCTGTCCTCGTAGCGCTGGGCTTAGGCCCGATTTTCCAGCATCATCACCTCATCTACATCTCCATGCAATGGCTTGGAGCGCTCTACCTGGTCTATCTGGGGATAGATGCGATCCGTCATAGCGCTGAGCATGCCCAATCGATGACCGATATTAAGGAGAGCAAGCCGAGCTTTGGCAAAGCGGTGCGCCAGGGCTACACCG
Source organism: uncultured Actinomycetes bacterium (assembly GCA_903825945.1). GTDB lineage: Bacteria > Actinomycetota > Actinomycetes > Nanopelagicales > Nanopelagicaceae > PALSA-747. The sequence goes on from CAIKCJ010000029.1 coordinate 21,614, forward strand.
TCGGCGTTCTCAATCCAAAGGGAATTATCTTCTTCGCTGCCATATTGCCTGAATTTGCTGACAGTTCTAAAGGTCACCTCACTGCCCAACTTGTACTCATGGGCTTTATCTTCGTCTTTCTCGGCTTCTTCTGCGATGGAACATGGGGCATTCTGGCTGGGACGCTGCGAAGATGGTTAGCAGCCGAAGCAAATCGTTTAGTTCTACTAAGAAAAGCTGGGGGCTTTGTAATGATTGCTCTCGGAGTTATAACCTTCACAAATTCAGTTCTGCATTAGTCAACACACTTCCGTAGTCAACACACTTCCGTAGTCAACACACTGCGTAAGGCAAGCGAATGTCAGTGACACGAGGCAGACTTAGCCCATGACCGAACCTCGCGCCGCAATCAGTCCAAGTGATCTTACCTACGCCTGGGGAGATTGTCATCGATGCCTCTGGCTTAAATACAACCATCAAGTTCAGGCACCGGTAACGATGCCGCTCATTGGCGATCTTGCAGATATGCAGGAGAAATATTTCATTGGTGCTAAAACTTCCGATATGCACCCAAGCTTGCCGCAGGGCCGCGTACATAGCCACGGCGGCTGGGTAGCTTCCAAAAATATAATCGTCGACGGAAAAGATTCTGGCCTCTTCATCCGTGGCAAATACGATTTACTTTTGGAATTCTCAGATGGAACTTTCGGGATAGTTGATTGCAAGCTACAGAAAAATGATTACGACAAGAGCCAGTTCTACGCACCCCAGCTTGAATCGTACGCATTTTCACTCGAGAATCCACAGAAGGACTCCCCCCGCACCATCTCCCTTACGGGTCTTTTCACCTGGTCGCTCGATAAGCCATGGGGCAATGTGAACGCAGGCTTTGGTTATCGAGTAAACAGCGCGTGGTATCCAGCCGAACGCAATCCAATCGCCTTACAAGAACGCCTCTCAGATTTCGTACGCATGATCCAGGGTGAGTGCCCACCCTCTAAAGATTCCTGCGGGCAGTGCAATTACGTCGTCGCTAGACGAGAGATTTTAGGAAACGGCTAACTCTCTGTTTCCCTCTTAAGTCTTTCATCAATCTCTTTTTGAATAAGGATCTTTGCATCCGAGGCATACATCTGTACATATTCTTGATGTGAGATCTTTTGAATCGCTTGCATAATTTGATCAGTGACAAAACGCAGATGTTGTAAATCGCTGGAGTCGCCCGTGAAAGTCATCGGCTCGCCAAAGACCATCTCAACTCGACGAACCTTAGGAACGATCTGCCCGGTTGGTTGAATCTCAGCAGTATTAAACATCGCGACTGGAACAATTGGAGCTCCCGAATCAATTGCCATGCGAGCAATTCCGGTGCGGCCCTTGTACAGACGACCGTCGGGAGACCTTGTTCCCTCTGGGTAAATCCCAATGCAGTTATCTTCTGCAAGAAGTCGAAGGCCAGTCTTGATTGCAGCCTCACTTCGTCGTCCGCCTGATCGGTCGACTGGGACCTGACCGAGAGCAATAAAGGTGAGCTTTTTTATAAATCCTTTAATACCAGGTGAGGTGAAATATTCACTCTTCGCCATGAAGGTCACTTTGCGTGGCACCACCAGTGGCATGAAGATGGAGTCGCTAAAGGAGAGGTGGTTCGATGCAATGATCACTGGTCCAACATTGGGAACGTTGCGCAAGCCCGTGACCTTTGGTCTAAAAAGGAGCATAAGGATCGGAGTCAGAAACGACTTGAGGAATGTGTATGCCATGGTCCAGATCTCCTTCCTTAAACAAGCCTTACCCGAGCAGGCGCATATGAACCTACCGCGAGGACGAGGCGAACGTGAGGGGACTAATTTAGGGGTTCTGGAGCACCTTGTGACACCATCTGAGCGTGGCCTCGCTCTCAGAATTCTCCTCCGAAGGCATTTTTCTGCCTGGATCGGCCTCTGGGACGACTAGCCGGATCGGCGTCCTCGTTCTTCATGGTTTTCTGGGCTCCCCACTCTCGGTTGCTCCCTGGGCGCAGGGAATCAACTCTGCAGGATTTACTGTAAGTGTCCCCTGTCTGTCTGGGCATGGCACCAACTGGTGCGACCTGGAACGCACCGAGTGGAGCGATTGGTATGCGAGTGCCGAATCGGCCTTTCTTGAATTGAAGAAGACCTGCCATCGAGTCTTCATTGCAGGGTTCTCAATGGGTGGCGCTTTGACTCTTCGTCTGGCTCAGATACGAGGAAGTGAAATCGAGGGAATTATTCTGCTCAATCCATCCATCGGGGATGATCGAAAAGTATTTTCACTTATTCCATTCCTTAAATATTTCTTGCCTACCGTTAAGAATGGACCAAGCGATTGTGCCAAACCGGGTGCGCCTATCCATATTTATCCGCGCACACCATTGAAAGCACTGGATTCACTTCGCAAATTATGGAAGCGAGTTGAGCCCGATCTCTACTTAGTGGATTCTCCATTGATGATTGCTTACTCTGAAAATGACCACACCGTCAATCCGAAGTGGTCTCAATACATTCTCGACAACGTCTACTCTCCCACCGTTCGAGAGCTAATCTTTGAAAGATCATTCCATAATGTTGCTCACGACTATGACAGCGTAGAATTAAATGAAGAGACAGTTACTTTCATACACGATGTTTTAAGCGGTGAATTAGAAGCGATGGGTGAAGTAGATGAAACTGATCTCATCAATGCAGAATTTGAATCCATAGTTTCTTCGCTGAATCTCGATCAATCGACGGGCACAACTTACCTTGATGAACTCGATCAACGTGACGATCAACGCTTTGTTGCTCCAAATCCAAAAATTGAACCTACAGATTCATTAGGTAAGTTGGCTATCGCGGGAGTGTTAGCGGGACCGATCTATCTCCTCCTTGAATACACGACCGGATTCACCCTCTTTGGACTAGGTCCGTGGCCTGGTCTAGCAGCGTTTATTGCAGGTATCGGTACAACAATCTACAAAATGAGTGGCCGAGATGACGACGAATTTGATGATGGAGCGATTGTCTAGCAGCTTTAAATTCTTAACGCCGCGCTAAATCAGCGACGCCAACTAAGCCTGCATCATTGCCAAGCAGAGCAGGAACAATCGTTGGATTTGGGTGCTTTGAATTAAACGGCATGTATTTTTCAAGCGCAGCACGAGTTGGCTCCAATAGTAATTCGCCAGCATCGATCACGCCGCCACCTATGACCACAGTTGAGGGATCAAGCACAACGCAGAGCGAGGCAATTCCAGCGCCAAGATAATCGGCAACTTTGCTAAACGCCTCGCTAGCAATGTGATCTGAAAGTCTGGCTGCATCCGTAATGTGGCTACCAACAATTCCATCTACGGTTCCATCACCCATTGAAAGAATGAGACGACCGCGATCAGGAGCTTGCAGGATGGCCTCACGAACAAATCTACGAAGTGCATTTCCCGAGGCATACTGTTCAAAACAGCCATGAGCACCACAACCGCAGAGAATTCCATCTGGAACAACTCTCATATGACCAAACTCTGCAGCAACTCCAAACGCGCCGCGATAAAGTCCATCGGCGCTTACTATGCCTCCACCGATTCCAGTTCCTACGGTGAGCATCATCATGTCTGTTACTCCACGACCTGCACCAAACTTGGCTTCTCCCCAAGCGGCTGCATTGGCATCGTTTTCAATAACAACAGGCAACTCGATTTCGCGTGAAATTTCATTCTTTAAATTGATGCCATTCCAGCCGGCAATATTTGGCGTAGCGAGCATGGTCTCGCGATCTGATGAGACAAAACCAGCTGCTGAGATACCTACAGTTGTAGCTTCGAATTGTGAGAGCAGTTCTTGGATAACACCAATAATCGTCTCGGTGAGCGCCTGGCCGCCCGCTGCAGGAGTCGGTTCACGGTGCGTTGTGAGAATGTTCCCCGCACGATCAACCACGCCGCCAAGCACCTTGGTGCCGCCGATATCAACGCCAATGCTGAGGTCTGCCATTTGATTCCGTTGTTCGATCACTGGGCGAGTTTACCCTCACTCAATCACCTGAAATTCGAGGGAAAAACCACTAGCGTTCTGGCTATGCAAGAAGCCTTTCAACCTGCCCTGGTTCCGCTGCCCACTATAGGAAACCTCTCGGACCTCATCGCCGATCGAGCGCTTCGTGAGCCGGACAGGATCTTGCTCTCTCGCCCAGTTGGCGAGCAGTGGCAAGCTGTCACAGCAAAAGAGTTTGACCGCGAGGTCCGTGATGTTGCCAAGGGCTTAATTGCAAGTGGAATCGGAATTGGCGACCGAGTCGCCATCATGGCAAAGACTCGATATGAATGGACAGTTCTCGACTTCGCGATTTGGTATGCCGGGGCAGTAAGCGTTCCCATTTACGAAACTTCTAGCCCTGAACAAGTGAAGTGGATCCTTGAGGATTCTGGAGCGAAGGCTCTGATTGTTGAAACGCGTTCTCTACTAGAGCTCGCCTCCCCTGTAACGCCTGCAACCTGCGCAGCAACCTTCATCATCGCCGAGCAGGCACTTGGTGAATTGATCCAACTCGGATCTGGAATTAGCGATCTTGATATAGAGACCAAGCGATGCACAGCTCTTCCAAATTCCTTAGCGACATTGATCTACACATCTGGAACCACAGGCAACCCCAAAGGTGTCTGCTTGTCACACGGCAACTTCATTGCCGAATGTGCAAACGTCGTCGGCTATGCCAATGATGTATTCCTTAAGGAAGGCGGATCAACTCTCCTCTTCCTGCCAGTCGCCCATGTATTTGGCCGCATGATTGAAATTGGTTCGCTCAGCGCTGGACTTCACATGGCGCACTGCGGCGATATAAATCGCCTGCCTCAAGATCTTGCCAGCTTCAAGCCCACTCTCGTACTAGCAGTGCCACGAATCTTTGAGAAGGTGTACAACAGTGCACAGACTAAGGCCGAAGAATCTGGCAAAGGTAAAATTTTTGCAAAAGCGACTGAGGTAGCAATTGCATATTCTGAAGGTATGGATTCTAAAAAGATCTCATTGCGAACGAGAGTGCTACACACCGTCTTCGATCGCTTGGTCTATTCGAAGATTCGTGCTGGTCTCGGTGGTCGTATCGATGCTGCTATTTCTGGCGGAGCTCCACTTAGCCCTCGACTAGGTCACTTCTTTCGGGGGGCAGGTATTACAGTCCTAGAAGGCTATGGCTTGACCGAAACAACTGCTGGCGCCAGCCTCAATGTAAATAAAGCTCAGAAGATCGGCACTATGGGAAAGCCAGTTCCGGGGACGCAATTTCGAATCGCAGAAGATGGCGAGATTTTGATTAAGGGTCCAATCGTTATGCAAAAATATTGGAATAACGAGCCTGCTACTAACGAAGCCTTGACAGCCGATGGCTACTTACGCACCGGAGATCTAGGTTCGATTGACGCAGACGGATTCATCACAATGGCGGGGCGCAAGAAGGAGATCATCATTACCTCCGGTGGCAAGAACGTTGCCCCTGAAATCTTGGAAGACCGACTTCGTTCTCACCCGCTTGTCAGTCAGTGCATGGTTGTAGGCGATAACAAGCCATTTATCGCGGCCCTGATCACCCTCGATCCTGATGCTATGAAATCCTGGGCAGCTGCCAACTCTAAAGCAGCTCTATCTTCGAGAGATCTCACGCATGATGCCGCTCTTCGAGATGCTATTCAAAGCGCCGTCGACTATGCCAACAAGGCAGTGAGTCGAGCAGAATCAATTCGAAAATTCTCCATTCTCGCAGAAGATTTCACCATCGCTGGCGGACAACTGACTGCCAAGCTCTCGGTAAAGCGCCATGTTGTTAATCAACAATATGCGGCCGAGATAGCCGAACTTTTTGCCTAACAGCGAAGAGAGACTAAGAATCTCCAGAGAGATTCATGATGGTTTAGCCCAAGATCTTGCTGCAATTGGCTATGCGCTCGATGGAATAATAGGAAAGAGCGCTCTTGATCAGCCATCGCGAACCAGCCTGCGCGAGCTCCGAACGGAGGTCTCACAGCTCGTCACCCGTGTTCGTGATGAAATTTTCACACTTAGAAGCCCGCGCATAGAAGATCTGACGGTGGCTCTGCGCGAATCACTTGAGAAAATATTCTCCGGCTCACACTTCCACTACGAAGTCAACGGAACATTGCAAAGCGATATAGGTGAAGAAATCGTTAAAGTGATTACAGAGCTTGCCCGCAATACCAAGACCTATAGTGACGGGAATTTTTTCAGCGTCCACATAGAAGATGGCTTGATCCGCATCTCTGACAACGGCTCCGGTGGGCTTGATTTCAGTTCGGAGCGATTCGGTCTGACTGGAGTAAGGGAGCGATTAACAATTATTCGCCACACCCTCCGTTATGAAAGCGCCAGCAACACAATCATTATCGAAAAACTCTGCGAGTGAGAATCATTCTCGTAGACGACCATCAACTTATCCGCAGCGGCTTGCGTGATCTGCTCTCGCTAGCCGGGCATAACATTGTTGCAGAAGCGGCCTCACTCTCTCAAGGACGAGCTCTCCTAGCCACCGTAGACAACGATCTTATAATCGTCGATGTATCACTCCCCGATGGATCTGGCCTAGACCTGATCAATGACAATGGCCGATTCATCGTTCTTACACTTGGTGATGACCCAACTTCTCTTGAAGTAGCCCGTGCTAGAGGCGCACGCGCATATATCCTTAAATCTGATCCTTCCGAGCATTTACTCGCAGTCATCGAACAGGTGGCACTTGGCCACAAGGTGCTTCCGACAAGTAAGAGAAGATCCACTGAGGTCCGGGCAGCAGCCTTAGCTATTACGTCACGCGAATTAGACGTTCTGCAGATTCTGGCACGTGGCTGGAGCACCAAGGAGATTGCCTCTCACTTATTTCTCTCCGAGGCCACAATAAAAACCCATCTTGCATCTCTCAACAGAAAACTTGTGACAAAAAGCAGGACAGCGGCTGTAGCTCGAGGGCGTGAGCACGGCTTAATTTAGTTCAAGAAGTTTGGCAAAACGCTTTCCCCAGATATCCCAACTCCATGTAGCATCGGCCCACTTCTTGCCTTCGGCTCCCATGTGTTGCAATTTCGGCATATCGTTCAACAGTTTGTTGATGGCAGTGGCAATCGCTATAACTCTTTTACCGTCGACTACCTCCCCGGTAATTCCGGGTAGAACTGCGTCAGGCGCGCCACCAGAGGCACCCGCCAGTACTGGAATTCCAGATGAGCTTGCTTCAAGATAGACAATTCCAAGACCTTCTACTTCCAGGCCAGCTAGCCTAGATCGCGATGGCATCGCAAAGAGATCGCCGAGCCTAAAATATTCGGGCAACTGCGAATATTCCACACGGCCAGCAAATTCAACATAACTCTGTAATGAATTCTTCTTGATTAAGGCATCAAGATGCGCCTTGCGCGGTCCAGTGCCAACAAAGAGGACCTTCACATCTGGATGTGCGCTAATAATTGCTGGGAGAGCTTCAATGAGTTTGTCTTGACCCTTGCGATGCACCAATCGTCCAACAGAAACAATTACTTTCTTTCCTGCAAGATTGAATTTCTCTATTAACTCGGGGTTTTTATCTCCTGGAGTGAAGTGTGAAATTGAAATTCCAGGTGCAATCTGAACCAACGCGCAAGTTGGTGCTACTACTGGCCACATGGCTCGCTTGGTAAAGTCGCCAAGATATGTCAGCACATCAATCTTTTTAGTAGATCGAGCAAATATCCACTTGAAGGGCGCAATCTTCGCCCACCAAACTTCATGCCCGTGTGTAAGCGCAACTATCTTCTTCGCTCCCGAGCGACGCAGATATCCTGACATCCAAGCCAGGGGCATCGCTGCACCAAACCAGACTGTCTCTGATTCATATTTCTTCATGAGAGCGCTCACGGCACGATTGACGCGAGGCGTTGGGAGTAAAACTTTTGTTTTGTCTCGATAAATTATGGCACCAGTCTTTGCGCTCAAAGCCTTGTCAAAATTCTCGCTACCCTCTTGGGCTGAGGTATAAATGACAAGCTCCCGGCCATCTAGGTAGTCGAGAAGTCCGAGTATGAAAGTCTCGATCCCGCCTGCTCTAGGACCAAGATCATTTGTGACCAGCAGAAATCGTCGACTTGGATTAATCGATGATGAGCTCACCACGGAAGGTTAAACCATCTAGGCTAGGAGACGTGAGTGCGACAGATCTATCGAAGCCGCTGATTGTGGGCAATTTGCTCCTCTCTCACGCTGGACGTGCAGTTCGAGAGGGCAGCTCTAAAGCTCTCTCTTTCCCGGCTGATCGAAGACGTTTTCATCAATTGCGATCGCAAGCAGACCTCATCCTTATAGGGGGAAATACGGCGCGTAATGAACCGTATGGGACAACCCCCGTGCCACTCCTTGTGCTCTCGCGCTCTGCGCTTGCACCATCAATTGCTAGCAATCATCACGCTAGCGTTCTTAATTCCTCACTTGCCCAGGCGCTATCTCACATCGATCATGGATTTCGCAGCATCCTGCTTGAGGCCGGGCCTAGCTTGATTAAAGAAGCTCTGGAGGCAAAGCTCATCGACACTTTCTATCTCACCATAAGCAACACAGAAGGCGATGCGGATGCTCCGAGTTATGATTTGAGTTCAGCCCTTGGTACGTACGTGCTTATTGAAGAAGAACCAGTAGATGGCGGAACCTTTTTCACCTATTCACTCGCGCCTACTCCGCAATAGCCCTGACACGAATTACCCTTAATCAATGGCGGCTAACCTGACCTTCGACGAGATTGTCGGACAAATCCGAGGCATTGTTACACGAGCCCAGATTCTTGTAGAAGAAGTTCCTGCCCCTCAAAAATTAGCACCTTATGCATTCGCCATGACTGCAGATGTCACGACTTTGGATGCGATCGACAACGATGATTGCGATGATGAAGACCTTGCAACTGCTCGCTTCGTGCTTCTCCATGATCCTGCTGGCCAGGAAGGCTGGCTCGGCGACTACCGCTGTGTCACATTTGTACGCGCAAACATTGATCAAGATATGGCAAACGATCCTGTTCTAGCGAGTGTCGGTTGGAGTTGGCTCTTGGAAGCTCTCGCCAAGAATGATTGCGAATTCACGGCGCCAAGTGGAACCGTTACGCGAGTTGCTAGCTCATCATTTGGATCTCTTGATGAACGTGCTGACTCCGCTGAACTCGAAGTTCGTGCATCGTGGACGCCCACACATGGAGATCAGTTACCTTCGCACGTCCGCGCGTGGCTGGCTCTCCTCGAACAATGTGCAGGTCTTGCACCAATTCCGGAAGGTGTCTCAGAATTACACCGCAGCCCGATCTCGAAATAGAGCAGGTGGAGCCCGCGCAGCCACTGGCTACGCCTCTGCTGGAACCAAGACATCCGATGGATGATTTGGTAAGAACTCCTCAATCTTTTCTGCAGATGCTCCAACACCTCGCAGCCGGTCATGGCCCAATAGCGATCGATGCTGAACGCGCATCTGGTTATCGATACAGCCAACGTGCATATCTCATTCAAATTTTTCGTCGTGATGGTGGCTTACATCTGATTGACCCAATAGCTGTTCCAGATCCGCAACTCTGGCAAAAACTCAGTTCCCAATTTGAGGATACGGAGTGGATCATTCATGCCAGCACCCAGGATCTAGCATGCCTTCGAGAGTTGGGCCTAGATCCAAAAGTTCTCTTTGATACCGAACTAGGTGGACGTATTGCTGGTTGTGCTCGCGTCGGACTAGGTCCACTCTGTGAATCTCTTCTTGGGCTCGCACTTGCGAAAGAACACAGCGCAGTGGATTGGTCTATTAGACCGTTGAGGACCGAGTGGCTCATTTATGCTGCCCTCGACGTCGATGTGCTGGTAGACCTTCGAGATGAAGTGGAAAAGCTCCTTGCGAATGAAGGAAAGCTTGCCTGGGCGAAAGAGGACTTCGCGGCAATCCTTCGCAATCCACCGGCTGCTGCTCGAAAAGACCCTTGGCGTCGCACCTCCGGAATGCATAAAGTTCGAGATCGAATGACGCTGGGAATTATCAAAGCGCTCTGGCATGCTCGCGATGAGTTTGCTAAGAAGGTAGATATATCGCCGGGGCGAATTTTCAACGACGAAATACTCCTTGAAATAGCGACCCGCAGACCTAAAACTATTGATGAGTTCAACAAACTCGTTAAGCGCAGAACTCGTGTCGAGAATTTACCCACTACTGAATGGTTTGCACTTCTTCACTCCACGCTATTGCTTGCGATGGATGAACTGCCAGAAATTCGTACACCTGCTGTTGGGTTACCACCACTGAAGGTTTGGAAAGATCGAAATGTCATGGCACATGCCCGCATCACCCATGCTCGTTCTGCTCTTGCCGATCTGGCACAACAATTAAAGATGCCTACTGAAAATCTTCTCTCCCCCGAAATGCTTCGCCAATTAATGTGGAAGAACCCACCATTAGACGCTGGTGCGAACCAGGATTTCTTCCACCAATACATTGGCGCCACTTTGCGTGAGTTAGGTGCGCGAGAGTGGCAGATTGATCAATCCTGGGAATGCTTATGTGCTCCTCTTGTAGCAACCGAGCCACTCATTTCCGAAATAGCAGATGAAACGAAAGAAGAAGGCCCTACTTCTGATTGATGGCTGAAGAATTTTCTTCCGTCGAGCGTGTGGTTTCATGCGCAGCTGATTTACCGGATTGAGCAGAGATTGCCCAAGAGACGAGATCGCGTGTGATGCTCTGAACATTCATACCGAGATCGTTGAGAATTTCTTCACGCTTTGAATGTTCGATGAATTCCAGCGGCACTCCAATTGAATGGATAGGCAGATCAATCCCTGCCTCGCGCAGCAACTCTGCAACCGTGCTTCCGATTCCGGCATGTTTAATGCCATCTTCGATCACAACTACACATTTATATCTCTGAGCCATAGTGATAAGTGAAGCAGGCAGAGGCTTGACCCAGCGTGGATCAATAACAGTTACCCCGACACCCTCACGATAAGCCTGTGAAGCGGCTTCTACAGAAATCTGAGCCATCGCACCAATACTTACGAGGAGGACATCTGCGCTTTCACCGCGATAGAGAACATCTATGCCATCGCGCCGCTCGAATGCAGGGATGTCATCATGGACGGCTCCCTTTGGAAAGCGAACTAAGGAGGGACGATCATTTATTGAGATCGACTCTCTGAGAACTTCCTTGAGTCTAGATCCATCGCGAGGAGCTGCCACTGCAAGGGTGGGCACGATTCCGGTAAGAGCTAGGTCCCAGATTCCATGATGAGATGGGCCATCATCACCTGTAATTCCTGCTCGATCTAAGACAAATGTAACTCCAGCGTGATGAAGTGAGACATCAAGAAGTAGTTGATCAAATGCGCGATTGAGGAATGTCGAATACACAGCCACTACTGGGTGAAGTCCGGCAAATGCCATACCTGCAGCAGATGCTGTTGCATGCTGCTCTGCGATTCCTACATCGAAGGTGCGATCTGGGAAGGCTTTCGAGAATGCGGTAAGGCCAGTTGGCCCTAACATCGCAGCAGTGAGCGCAACTACTTTGTCATCTTCTAAACCGATGTCGAGAATCTCTTTGGCGAAAACAGATGTCCACGATGGGACAGACTTCTTCAGCGGCACACCTGTTTGCGGATCTACGATTCCAACTGCGTGAAACTTCTCTTCCTCATCCTGAACGGCAGGCGCATGTCCTCGTCCTTTTTCCGTAATCACGTGAACGAGTACAGGCGCACCAAAATTCTTGGCATGGGTGAGAGCACTTTCCAGCGCCGCAATGTTGTGGCCATCAACAGGGCCAAAATATTTGAGTCCCAAATCTTCAAACATGCCTTGTGGTGCGACAATGTCTTTGATCCCTTTTTTTACGCCATGAAGAGTCTCATAAATGGGTGCTCCAACAACTGGAGTATGCTCCAGAACGCTCTTTCCCCAGTCAAGAAATTTCTCATAGCCACTTGTCGTACGAAGAGTTGAAAGATACGTCGCCATGCCGCCAATAGTTGGCGAATAGGAACGTTCATTGTCATTTACGATAATGACCAACGGCAACTCATCTGTCGCGGCTATATTGTTAAGCGCTTCCCACGACATTCCACCGGTTAGGGAGCCATCTCCAACGACGCACACTACTTTTCGGTCTTTGATGCCTTGAACGCAGAAACCACGAGCAATTCCATCCGCCCATGAAAGCGCGCTGGAGGCATGAGAATTTTCGATCACATCATGTTCAGATTCAGCTCTACTTGGGTATCCAGCAAGTCCCCCGCGTTGACGAAGTTCATCAAATCGATCAGCGCGACCTGTAAGGATTTTATGAACGTAGCTCTGATGTCCCGTATCAAATAACAGAACGTCGTGAGGCGAATTAAATGTGCGATGTAGCGCAATGGTTAGTTCGACTACGCCTAGGTTGGGACCTAAATGTCCACCAGTCTTGGATACTTTCTCGATGAGAAAAGAGCGGATATCGGCTGCGAGCTCGTTGAGATCACTCGCAGGCAGCGCTTTAAGATCCTGGGGGCTCTTTACTCGCTCTAGCACCGTCCCAGTCTAGAGCCCCATGGTTGGAAGTGCGAGGCAGATTGACCCTCGCACCCTCCAAATTATCAAGATTTACTCCAGTTTTATCCGATGAGGCTACGCAAGACGTACTGCATGATTCCACCGTGGCGGTAATAATCAGCTTCACCAGGTGTATCAATACGTACCTTTGCTTGGAAGCTCTTCTCCCCTGCTTTGACGGTTAGAACCTTTGGAGTAGTTCCAGAATTGAGTTCATCAATTCCAAGGATTTCAAAGACTTCTGTGCCATCTAGTCCGAGTGATTGAGCACTCTGTCCTTCAAGGAATTGAAGCGGTAGAACACCCATGCCGATCAAATTAGATCGATGAATGCGCTCGAAGGACTCTGCGATTACTGCACGAACACCAAGCAGCGCAGTTCCCTTAGCGGCCCAGTCTCGCGAGGAACCGGAGCCGTATTCCTTACCCGCCAAGATAACGAGAGGAATTCCTGCTGCTTGGTATGCGCTTGATGCATCGTAAATCGTTGCCTGCTCGCCATTGCCCAAGAAGTTGCGAGTAAAGCCACCTTCAACTCCATCAAGAAGGAGATTCTTGAGGCGAATATTGGCAAAGGTTCCACGAATCATAACTTCGTGGTTTCCACGACGAGATCCATATGAATTGAAATCTGCACGAGCAATGCCATGGTCAGCCAAATATTTACCAGCAGGAGAATCTACTTTGATATTTCCAGCAGGTGAGATGTGATCTGTGGTGACAGAGTCACCAAGTACTGCGAGAACACGTGCTCCCGAAATATTTGTTACAGGCTTTGGCGTGCGCAGCATTCCTTCGAAGTAAGGAGGTTTGCGGACATAGGTCGAATCAGCCTCCCACTCAAATGTCTTGCCGGTTGGTGTATCAAGTGACTTCCAACGATGATCACCATCAAAGACTGTTGCATAATCCTTCTTGAACATGTCAGATGAAATACATGAACCAACTACCTCATCAATTTCTGCGGCTGTTGGCCAAATATCCTTGAGGTAAACAGGGTGACCTTCTTTATCCAGACCCAAGGCATCGTTTTCAAAGTCGTGATCCATGGTGCCAGCAAGCGCATAAGCCACAACTAATGGTGGTGATGCGAGATAGTTCATCTTCACGTCTGGGCTGATACGACCCTCAAAGTTACGGTTACCAGAGAGAACGGCTGTAACAGCTAGATCATTCTCATTAATAGCTTTGCTAATCTCAACCGGAAGCGGTCCCGAGTTACCAATGCAGGTAACACAACCATAACCAACGAGATTAAATCCAAGAGCCTCCATATAACGGGTGAGGTCTGCCTTGTCGTAGTAATCAGTCACTACTTTGGAACCAGGAGCGAGAGTTGTTTTAACCCATGGCTTGCTCGAAAGCCCCTTCTCTACTGCCTTTTTAGCAAGCAGCGCCGCACCGATCATCACTGAAGGGTTGGAAGTGTTGGTGCATGATGTGATCGAAGCAATTGCGACAGCTCCATTTGAGATGCTAGTTGGCTTACCGCCAACAGTGATGTCAATAGCCTGACGTGCACTCTTTTCACCAAGGTAGCTTGGAATAATCTCGTTAAATGAAGATTTTGAGGCGCTCAGAGAGATGCGATCTTGCGGACGCTTTGGTCCAGAGATCGAAGGAACAACATCGGCAAGGTCTAGCTCTACGTATTCAGAGAAGCGTGGCTCAATAGATACGTCGTGCCACAAACCGTTGCGCTTTGCATATTTCTCAACGAGTTCGATCTGCTCTGCGCTGCGACCCGTCAAAGTCAGATAACGAAGAGTCTCATCATCGATTGGGAAGATGGCACATGTCGAACCATATTCAGGCGACATATTGCCAATCGCTGTGCGATTAGCCATTGGGAGGGCCGAGACACCGGGTCCATAGAATTCTACGAACTTGCCGACCACGCCATGTTTACGCAATTTTTCAGTAATCGTGAGAACTAAGTCAGTAGCTGTTGTTCCAACAGGCAATTCACCCTTGAGCTTGAATCCGACAACACGAGGAATCAGCATAGAAACTGGTTGTCCCAAGAGAGCGGCTTCGGCTTCGATACCACCTACACCCCAGCCAAGTACGCCTAATCCATTGACCATTGTTGTATGCGAGTCTGTACCTACGACAGTATCTGGGTAGGCACGAAGTGCGCCATCGACGTTGCGAGTCATGACAACACGTGCCAGATATTCAATATTTACTTGGTGAACAATTCCAGTTCCAGGCGGAACAACTTTAAACTCATCAAAGGCGCTCTGTCCCCAACGCAAGAAGCGATACCGCTCTTTATTGCGTTGATATTCAATATCTGTATTTTCTTCGAACGCAGTTTTTGTTCCGAAAATATCTGCGATGACGGAATGATCGATGACGAGCTCTGCAGGTGCGAGTGGGTTTACCTTTGTTGGGTCACCACCTAGTTCTGCGATTGCTTCACGCATAGTTGCAAGATCAACTACACACGGGACACCCGTGAAATCCTGCATGATTACACGTGCAGGAGTGAATTGAATTTCAGTATCAGGTTCAGCGGCAGGATCCCATTGGGCAAGAGCTGTTATTTGGGCAGCAGTAATGTTGGCCCCATCTTCGGTGCGCAGTAAGTTCTCGAGAAGAACTTTGAGGCTAAAGGGAAGGGTCTTGGCGCCTTCAAGCCCAGTAATATCGAAGATCTCGTAATTGGTGCCAGCTACTTCGAGATGGCTCTTTGCGCTAAAGGAATTCTTGCTCATGAGCCCAAATCTAACGCAATTTTGCTGGCTTTACCTAGATCCCATTAGAGAGGCCGAAAACGAGCCACGCACTCCACGTGTTGGGTCATCGGGAATAGGTCGTAACCAACAATGTGATCCATTGCATACCCGTTAGCGAGTAGGAGTTTGGCATCACGAGCAAGTGAGGCAGGATCGCATGAGACATAGACAATTGTGAGCGGATGTAAGCGAGTCATAACGTCAATGACCTCTTCCCCTGCACCCGTGCGAGGTGGGTCCAGCAGAATGAGATCAACTTTATCGATCTTTGGCAGCCGAGCTTCCACTCTTCCGCTATGCACTTCTACGTTGCCAAAACCCTTAAATATTTTCTGCGCGTCTGCTACTGCACGAGCACCAGATTCAATTAAGTGAACGCGACCCTTGGGGCCAACAGCCTTTGCCAATGGCGCTGTAAAAAGACCAACCCCACCGTAAAGATCGCAGACAATGTCTCCGCTCTCAACTCCAGCGAGTTCCATAACTTCGTTGATCAGCGTTAATGGTGCACTTTTGTGAGATTGCCAGAACGATTGCGGTGAAATTTGATAGGTGAACTCACCGACCTTCTCATTGAGTTGAGTAGGCCCCGAAATGCTTCGGCCTGCACGTGAGATATTTACCTGGCCTGTGCTTGTAGAAGCTGCCTCGATGCGATCATCCCCGCCCCACTTGCGTGCAGAGAGTGCGTAAACATCAATTAACTCATCAGCTATTAAGCAATCATCAATTTCGATAACTTCGTTGGTGCGGTTAGCATAAAGACCGATATGGCCGGTATCACCGATCGCAAAATCCATTCGCGTGCGCCAATGAAGACCATCCTCGGGTTTGACTCCCCGAACCTCGCAACGAATATCCAATCCACCAAGTCGTGAGAATTGTTCGACGATCACAGCGGACTTCAGCTCGCGTTGGTATGCAAGATCTATATGCTGGAAGTCGCATCCTCCGCATCCTCCAGGTACGGCGAATCTGCATGGGGCCTCGACTCGGTGTGGTGATGGCTCAAGAATTTCGACCGCATCTCCTCTGGCCATCTTGGAGTTGACTGCTGTGATCTCCACCAAAACCTTCTCGCCTGGGATGGCATGACGTACAAAAATTACTTGTCCTTCAAATCGGGCCACGCAGTGGCCGCCATGTGCAATCGCACCAATCTGGACCTCAACGATCTCACCGACCTTGAGCCGATCAGAATCAGGGGCAATCCCCTGGGTTTGCGCTGAAGGTGTGACGGGCGTTTTTTCATCCATGCCTCAACCTTAATGGCTCGGCCACAGCCCTCTCATACACACCGAGTGCTGGCGCGGTGTAAAGGCCAGAATGGTATAGGTTATGCGCGTGCATGTAGTCATTATGGGTTGCGGTCGTGTGGGTTCCGGGCTGGCTAAAGAGTTAGAAGCCGCTGGTCACTCAATTTCTATTATTGATCAAAATCGCGAAGCGTTTCGCAGACTTGGTCCTGACTTCAAAGGCCGCACAATTGCTGGCGTTGGATTTGATAAGGACATTCTTCTCGAAGCCGGTATCCAAAATGCAGGCGGCTTTGCTGCCGTATCAAATGGAGATAACTCCAACATTCTGGCGGCGCGAGTTGCTCGCGAAACGTACAACGTCTCTAATGTTGTCGCTCGTATTTATTCACCTGAACGTGCAGAAATTTATCAGCGCCTTGGCATCCCTACGGTTGCAACTGTTCTTTGGACTACAGACCAGATCATTAGGCGTCTAGCTCCAGGCGGCTCGCATTCAGAATGGCGGGATGCGAGTGGAACGATTGAACTCTGCGAAGTTGCGCTACATAAAGGTTGGTTTGGAAAGCCTATTACCCTGCTAGAAGAGGCAGCGGATGTACGAGTTGCTCTAATCACGCGATTGGGAGAAGGCGTCATTCCTAACTCCCACACTGTTATTCAATCTGGAGACCTTGTGCATGTCACTCTCGAAGAGTCGCGCCGTGCCGAAGTTGATGCCATTTTGCTAGCCTCACCGGAAAGCGAGTAAGGATATGAAGATCGCTATTGCAGGGGCAGGAAATGTAGGGCGTTCGATTGCTCGCGAACTACTGGAGAACGGACATCAAGTTCTTCTGATCGATCGCGATCCTAAGGCGCTCAAGATGGATAGCGTCCCTCAGGCTGAATGGTTGCTTGCGGATGCTTGCGAAATAGCTTCTCTCGACAATGCCAAGCTTGCTGGTGTTCAGGTTCTTGTTGCAGCAACCGGCGATGACAAAGTAAATCTTGTCTGCTCTCTCTTAGCCAAGACTGAGTACGGAGTACCACGAGTAGTTGCGCGCATTAATCACCCTAAAAATGAGTGGCTCTTTGACTCTGCATGGGGCGTGGACGTTGCGGTATCGACTCCGCGCATCATCTCAGCACTTGTAGAAGAGGCCGTCTCGGTAGGCGATGTTGTCCGCCTCTTCACTCTCAAGCGCGGTGGCGCTAACCTCGTTGAGATCACCTTGCCTGAAAGCGCAGCATGCTGCGGCAAGACTGTAGCGGAAATTCCATTTCCTGATGACACATCGTTGGCCACAATCGTTCGTGATGGACACGTCATCACTCCGAGCGCACAGGATCAACTCCTCAGCGGCGATGAACTTATCTTTTTATCGACTAGCGCAGCTGAAGATAAACTGAAGACTTGCTTACTCGGTAACTGATTCTGGAGCTTTAACCGTAGGGACCTTGCGCAAGATGAGCCAGGTGATCCAACCAGTTGCAAAAAAGAGTGGGTAACCCATCACCACAAGTGCAGTTCCAAGCCAATTGAGTTTATTAGCTTTATACAGCGGGTACTGAATAAGAAGACGTGAAATAAACAAACCAAACCAGACCCATCCTGCGCGAACGTAAGCAGATTTGCGGGCGGAGTTCTTTCTCCAGGCAACGTTCTCGCCAAGGATAGGTCCAAGAATCAATCCCAACACAGGCCACCCCGTAAGGTTGGTGATCAAATAAAGTGCGGCGTATAGCGCATTAATAATGAGTCCAGGGAGATAAAAATCTTTGGCCTTACCAGTGTGATGTGCGATGAGCGCACAGATTGCCACGATGAAAATGCCCGAGAGCGCATGTTGCAGTGTTTCGCGTCGTACTAGGCGGACGATGGTCAAAACTACGGAGAGCGCTAAAGCTGCAATTGCTGAATGATCAAGATTTTTCGTCACGTCATATGTGATCAAGAAAAGAATCGAAGGGGTGC
Source organism: uncultured Actinomycetes bacterium (assembly GCA_903825945.1). Taxonomy (GTDB): domain Bacteria; phylum Actinomycetota; class Actinomycetes; order Nanopelagicales; family Nanopelagicaceae; genus PALSA-747. The sequence continues at coordinate 40,125 of CAIKCJ010000029.1, forward strand.
CGGTATCTACTATTCCGCGGGCGCCACCTAAAGTGCCCAGGATCTTGGCTTTATCTTCTTCGTGCCCCTCATAACTCATGAAGATTTACCCGTGGAGCCAAATCCACCTTCGGCTCGCTCGGAGCCTGGAAGGTTGTCTACTTCAACAAAAGTAGCGTTCTCCACCTTCTGAATCACCAACTGCGCGATTCGATCACCTTTTGCGAAAGAGACCTCTTCGTGGAGATCGTGATTGATCAAAATGATCTGAAGCTCCCCGCGAAATCCTGCATCGATCGTTCCAGGCGTATTCACCATAGATATTCCATATTTAATCGCCAACCCAGAACGCGGGTGAACAAACGCTGCATATCCAAATGGGAGTGCAATGGAGAGTCCTGTTGGAATTAAGGCCCGCTCCCCTGGCTTGAGTGTGAAGTCAATCCGCGTGGTGACATCCGCACCAGCATCTCCAGGCTTGCCATATTTAGGCAATGGAACGTCGGGATAGAGTCGTTTTACTAAAACATCCATAGCCGCATCGTAATCGCTTGGCTCCTATCTCACTGCAGGATCGCTAAAGTGGCACCATGAGGATTGTCGATAGAAAATTTAGCGAGCGAGTTGGATGGCCGATTTGGCTCTGGCTGTTTCTACTATTTCTAGCCGGCACGCTCTCTCTTGCGTTCTGGGCTGCCCTTGGAAACTCATGGGGAGCCTTCTCGATGCTTATTCAATTTCTCGGCCTACTTTTTCTATCGCAGAGCACTCCACTGCTTGTGGAAGCAGATGACCGAGAGTTGCGCGTGGGAAGCGCTCGACTTGAGCGAAAATTTATCTCTGGCCTGACGCCGTTAACAGCTGATGAGATGCGAAAGGCTCGGGGGCCTCTGGCCAATCCGGCCGCCTATCTGGCCATAAGATTTTGGATTCCTACCGGAATTAAAGTTGAGGTAACTGATCCCAATGATCCAACGCCATATTGGCTCATAAGCAGCAAAAAAGCGCATCAGTTAATTGATGCGCTTTCTGCCTAATAGCTTTTACATACTATCTATCTAGATCTAGCTATCCAGGAACTCATGACATGTTTCTTAGTCGCAATCCTTACAGACTGCCTTAGCACCTTCTCCGCGAGCAAGCTGCGAGGAGTGGTGGACAAGAAAACAACGTGAGCATGTAAATTCATCCGTCTGCTTTGGTACAACGCGAACAGTCAACTCTTCGCCAGATAGGTCCGCTCCTGGGAGCTCTAGGTTCTCCGCGGCATCCTCTTCATCGATATCGACTTGACCTGATTGGGCATCAGCTCGACGAGCTTTAAGCTCTTCTAGCGACTCCTCGTGTAACTCTTCATCGGTCTTTCGGGGTGTGTCGTAATCGGTTGCCATGGTGCACCTCCTTCAAAAGTAGAACACAATCTGAAAACTCAGAACTGGGCATTAATCCCAACGGGGCGGATACTGTCGTATAACCCCGCGTTCTACCTAATGAACACTCGGCGTGTCGAGAATATTCCCTTGACCACGGTAGTGCCTAGCGTGAAAAGGGGGCTAAATAAGCCGGAGCGGCTCTTGCCCACGTGCGATTAAACGCTCGAAATGGTGCTCGCGCTTTTCGCTAAAAGAAGCAACTTCAGTGCTCATCTGATCAAGGAACTTACCCAGCTCATCGCGGGCCGCTGCGCCATCCCCGCTCAAGGTGGTTAACTCGAAGATACCCCAGGCACGCAGTACAGGCATCACTACATCTTCGAGGTGCAATTGGAGGTCATAGATTCCTGCTAACGCGATCTGCACAGATTTGCGTCCCCAGCCAGGCATTCCAGCACCAGGCATCTGGAAGTTGGTCACAACATCGGTGATCGCACGCATAGCGGCGTTTGGCTCAAGCTTGAGAGCTTCAGCCAGCAGGTTGCGATAGAACAACATGTGGAGATTCTCATCGAGCGCAACGCGGGCGAGCATTCCTTCGCAAATCGCGTCATTGGAGATACGACCAGTATTGCGGTGTGAAACGCGAGTAGCGAGCTCTTGAAAAGTTACATAAGCGATTGTGTGAAGCATGTCGTTTGGATATGGAGTTTTATATCCCACTGACATATGAGCCATGCGAAGATCTTCTAGTTCATTAGGATCTACTCCACGAGTTGCCATCAGATAGTCGCGAAGCACGATGCTGTGCCGGGCTTCTTCTGCCGTCCAGCGATTGATCCATGTATTCCAGGCACCATCACGGCTTGTGGAGATGGCGATCTCAGTGTGATAACTCGGCAAGTTATCTTCAGTGAGCAAATTTAAAACAAGTGAGTCTTGCGCAATCGAAGTGAGCTTTGAATCTTTAGCTTCCCATGCATCACCATTGAGAGCACCAGGGAAATTGCGACCCTCAGACCAAGGGACATACTCGTGGGGATACCAATCCTTTGTCATACCAATATGACGTTCAATCTCACGTCCAACCGCTGGCTCCAAATCTCTTATGAGACGAGCTTGGACTGACTTTGGATCGAACTCTGGCATTGGTAAACCTTTCGCGTGGGCAATTCAACGTACTACTACTTACCACTACTTACATGTTAAGCAGTAGCGCAACGTTACCCCGAAGGGTGGTGTTACTCGCCAGTCTGACCCAAGATCTTCTGCGTTCTTTCACGCGCAATCTTTGAGCGCCAGCCCTTAATGAGAGCATGATTGCCAGAAAGCAAGACCTCGGGGACTGATAACCCACGCCACACGGCAGGTTTGGTGTAGTTGGGATATTCCAGCATGTGGCTCTCTTCATCGCCAGGCGCTGGAATTGAATGCGATTCCTCGACCAAAGAATCAGGATTACCTAATACGCCTGGAAGCAACCGAATAATGGCTTCGAGCGTGACCAGGGTCGCCACTTCCCCACCGTTAAGAACGTAGTCGCCGATAGACAATTCGCGAACTCGAACATGAGGCTGGGCTTGGTAGTAATCGGTGACGCGATGATCGATACCTTCGTAACGACCACATGCGAAAATAAGATGCGATAGTCCGGCCATCTCCTGGGCCATCGACTGATTGAGTTTTTGGCCAGCCGGTGTCAGCACGACTAAATCATGAATCTGAGCATCTCTAGAATCGATTACCTGATCGATTGCAGCCCCCCATGGTTCTGGTGACATCACCATTCCTGCACCACCACCATAAGGCGTGTCATCGACGCTCTTGTGAACACCTGGCGCTTGATCGCGTAGATCGTGGATAGCGATTTCGACGATCTGCTTCTCTAACGCTTTTCCGATGAGCGAGAGCTTGAGTGGCTCAAAGTAAGCAGGAAAAATTGTGATGACATCGATCTGCATTGGCGGCCTACTCATCATCGGGTTTTTCAGTCGTTGAGTCGAGTAGTTCAAAGAGTCCCGCAGGAGGTGTAATCACAACAACTTTCGCATCAATATCGATTGTTGGAACAAACTCAAGTACGAAGGGAACAAGTACTTCTCCCCGAGGTGTTGCTACTGCTAAAACATCTTGTCCAGGAAGATTCAGGACATCGGTAAGTTTGCCTAGTTCGACGCCTTCTATATCTACGACGCTGCATCCGATGAGTTGCTGTACGTGGTACTCATCCTCAAATTGCGCTTCTTCATCCATATCAACATCAGCAAGCAGAAGTGTGTCTCGGAGTTTTTCTATAGACGTTCTGTCGTTAGCTTCTTTAAATTTGAGAAGCATAATTCCGTTGTTATCACGGACTTTTTCAATGGTAAGTGGGCCACGAGCCGCAGGATCTGTCGTGAGGGTTGCGCCTACAAAGAAGCGATCTTCAGGCAGATCCGTGCGAATTTCGATGGTGGCTTCGCCGTGCACACCGTGAGCTCGACCGATACGGCCGACCACGAGCAACACTTTTAGCGAGCCTCGTCAGCCTCGATGAGATCGACGCGGACGGAACGTCCAGCAATAGCGCTGATAACTGTGCGCAACGCACGCGCAGTGCGTCCGTTGCGACCAATTACCTTGCCAATATCTTCTGGATGAACACGTACTTCAAGAGTTGTTCCACGACGGTGGGTCTTCTCGGTGATAACTACCTCTTCAGGGTTATCAACGATTCCCTTAACGAGATGCTCGAGAGCCTCATCAATCATGGTTATTCGGCAGCCTCTACTGCAGCTTCTGCTTCAGCAACTACTTCTGCAGCAGCCTCTGTAACAGCTTCTTCGACTACGGCTTCAGCAACAGCTTCGGTAACAATCTCTTCGACTGCTTCCTTCACTTCTTCGGCAGCTGGAGCGTTCTTGGCAGCCAACTTGTCTGCAGCTTTCTTCTTTGCAGTTGTTGCGCCATCAGCAGGCTCATTCATTGCATCTTTAACAGCAGCTTCGTAAGCAAGACGCTTTTCAGGCTTTGGAGCAGCAACGCGAAGTGTTCCCTCTGTTCCAGGAAGACCCTTGAACTTCTGCCAGTCACCAGTGATTTTGAGAAGTGCCTCTACCGGCTCAGTTGGTTGCGCACCGACTCCAAGCCAATACGCCGCACGCGCTGCATCAATCTGAATGAAAGATGGTTCAGCGTTGGGGTTATAGCGACCGATCTCTTCGATAGCACGGCTATCGCGAGCGGTACGAGCATCTGCAACAACGATGCGATAGTGAGGTGTACGGATCTTTCCAAGACGCATCAACTTAATTTTTACGGCCACGTGTGTGGTTTCTCCTTGAATGATTCGGTTCGTTCAAATAATCCTCAGTGGGAGCGAGGCAATCTGAGCAATCCATAATGGATGGGTTGTGTAAGGGGTAGAGGGCCCTTTGCACAGGGTTCCAATTGTGCCACCCCGGGCGTGTCTGACCAAATTAGAGCTAGTTGCTATTGAGCTGCTCGCTTAGCTGGATTGCCTGATTTGGACTTCTTTTTAGGTGGCTGGTGTCCCTTTGAGGGGGCTTTACCCATTCCAGGCAACCCCGCTGGCATGCCTTTCATGCCAGGCATGCCAGGCATGCCAGGCATACCCGGGATTCCCCCACCGTTTCGGAGCTGACGCATCATCTTCTGAGCTCCAACAAATCGGTCGACCAAAGTATTGACCTCGGAAACGCTCCGCCCACTTCCCTGCGCAATTCGGGCACGGCGAGAGCCATTGAGAATCTTTACATTCACTCGCTCTTGAGGCGTCATAGACCTAACGATTGCCTCTGTACGAACCAGCTCGCCTTCGTCAAAATTCTCCAGCTGCTTCTTCATGGCACCTGAGTTCATGCCCGGGAGCATGCCCAGCATCTTGGTCATCGAACCCATCTTCTTGATCGCCTGCATTTGATCAAGGAAGTCAACCAAGGTGAAGTCATCGCCCGCAGCAAACTTCTCCTCTAAATTCTTAGAGACCTGAGGGTCGAAAGCTGCTTTGGCTTGCTCTGCCAGGGTCTGTACATCTCCCAGACCCAAAATTCGCGATGCCATGCGATCGGGATAGAAGAGATCAAAATCTTTTGACTTCTCGCCAGTCGCAGCAAACATGATTGGCCGCGATGTCCGAGAGACTATCGAGAGCGCTGCTCCTCCTCGTGCATCACCATCAAGCTTGGTGAGCACAACACCATCAAAGCCAACACCCGCCAAGAAGGCCTCCGCTGTACGAACGGCATCTTGGCCGACCATCGCATCAACAACAAAAAGAATCTCATCTGGCGATACCGCGTCACGAATATCAGCGGCTTGCTTCATTAGCTCTGCATCAACACCCAAACGACCTGCCGTATCAACGATCAGGAAGTTATGAAACTTATCTTCAGCGAATTTACGTCCGGCTTTAGCGACCGCGATCGGGTCTCCTACGCCATTGCCAGGCTCGGGCGCAAAGACCGGAACGCCAACATAGCTACCCACTTGTTGGAGCTGAGTTACAGCATTTGGACGTTGCAAATCTGAAGCAACAAGGAGAGGAGTGTTTCCCTGACTCTTTAAATAGAGAGCCAATTTTCCGGCAAGTGATGTCTTACCCGCACCCTGCAGACCTGTGAGCATGATGACCGTCGGGCCTTTTTTAGCCATACGGATACGACGTGCACTACCGCCAAGAATCTCGGTGAGCTCCTGATTGACGATATCAAAAATTGCTTGGGATGGATTAGTCCCACGATTGACCTGCTCTAATTCGGCAAGTGAACGCTCCTTGATTCGATCGGCAAATTTCTCTGCTACCTCGAGAGCAACATCTGAATCGATGAGGGCGCTCTTGATCTCCAGGACAATTTCATCGATATCCCCTGGCTTGATCTTTCCCTTTTTTCGCAGGGAGGAAAAAGCCGACGAGAACTTGGAGGAGAGTGAATCAAACACGGCGTAATGCTACTAGGAGCCACTAGGAGTCAAGACCCACCTATCGCGCGAGAGCGGACGATCCTTCTCTAGATATTCGAGTGTAGAAGTTCCTCAAGTCTGTGAGCCAAACGGTTGGCTTGAACTTCGTGTAGTGGACCGCCTTGCAAGTCGGCTACATAGATGGTGTCGAATGCCTCAGCACCCAGGGTCGTCACGATTGCAGCTCGGATATCTGCGCCAAACTCCGAGATTGCCTTAGTCACTGTGTACAAAATTCCGGGCTGGTCGTGCATCCGGACTTCCACGATCGTGGCATCGGTAGCGACGCTGTTAAGGATACTGACAACAGGTGGCGGAACGCTTAATCCAGGAGATCTGCGATAAGACGCGATTCGATCATCAATTCGAGTTTGCAAGCCTTCGGCATCATCTAGCGCTTTGTTAATTTTTTCAACTATTGCTTCTGTTGTCGGTAGATCAACATTCACATCGACGCTCACCAGCCAATTCATGACCGCTGAATTATTAACGGTACGAGTCTTAGCGGAGCGAACATCCATTCTGGAGATGCTTAAGACCGCGGCTACTATCGAGAGCAGCCCCGGGCGGTCAGGAGCGATGATTTCGATATCCACAAAATTATCGCGAGCAGCGAGCGAGACCGACAACTCTCCGGTCTGTGCTTTTGCTAATTGATCATGGCGCAGTTCAATACGAGCAGCAGGAGCAATACCTTGCATCGATGCAAGTGTGCGAGATACCAAGTCGGTAACTAGACCCGCCTTCCAATCACTCCAGGCAGTGCGGCCGGTAGCTTCTCCATCGGCGATCGAAAGTCCATGCAGGAGTTCTAAAAGTTCAGCGCTCCCTACAAGACTCTTTACATACTCAAGTGTCTGAGGATCGTCGAGATCTCGACGTGTCGCAACGGCTGATAAAAGAAGATGATGCTTCACCATTTCTGCAATTAGTTCAGACTCGTCTTCGTCGAAACCTAATCGCAGCGCGAGTGGCCTTATCAACTCTTGACCGTACTCCGAATGGTCTTTACCTTCATAACCCTTTCCAATGTCGTGAAAGAGGGACGCGACGAGCAAGATATCCGGGCGATGCACTTGCCTTGTCAGTGCAGCGGCTTGAACCGCCGTCTGCACCATGTGGCGATCAACGGTGTGATGATGCAGAACGTTGCGTTGTGGCAAAAAGCGCACATGGCTCCACTCGGGAATCCATCGCTCAATCAAACCCTCTTGGTCGAGCGTCTCAAAAGGGTCGATCATTGCGCTGCCCGCACCGAGAAGCACAACAAGATCTTCGCGCGCAGCACGTGGCCACGGCACAGGCATCGGGGCGAAATGTTCGGCGATCTCCATCGCAGTTTCTACCGAGAGTCGAAGTCCGCGTTGGGCTGCAAGCGCTGCTGCACGCAGCCCAATACCCGGATCTTCACTCGCTAAATATCCAGGTGCCAGCCTGATCTCTCCTCGATAAATCTCTAATCCTCGAGCAATTGGCTCATGACGTCTGCGCTTAAAAAATGATGTATCCAGTTTTTGAGTGATCTCATGCCACGTCAGCTCCATCACATAATCCACTGCTCGCGCAGCTTTAGAGAGCTGGGTCATCAGCAGGTCTGCATCTGTAAATGCGAGTTCGGCTGCAACCGCATCTTGTTCTGTGAGAAGAAGTTGATCGCGATGGCGTCCTGTTACTTTGTGTAGGGCATCGCGAACATTAGCGATCAGCGCCTCAGACTCGGCCAATCGCGGCATAGCCACTGGGACTATCTCACTTCTCTCTAAAGCCTTAAGAGCATTGATATCGCGCAAGCCACCTCGAGATTCTTTGAGGTCTGGCTCGAGTAAGAATGCCAACTCCCCTGAACGCTCGGCCCGTTCTGCAATCGAGTTACGAAGCGGTTGCAAGTAGGTACGAATATTTTTTCGCCAATTCTTCTTGGCATCCGCAGCAACGGCGGCAGTCAGTAGATCGTTTCCTGCAATATGTCGAAGATCCAGCAAACCCATAGCAACTTTAAAATCATGGCCAGAGACCGTGCGCGTCTCGCTGCGAGTACGGACCGAATAATCAACCTGTCGGCCAACACTCCACAGCGGGTTCAGTAGTGCGCTGACAAATGCGGAGAGTTGTTTTTCATCCACGCCATTGTGAAGCAGCAAAATATCTAGATCAGAACCTGGGGAGAGCTCCCCACGGCCAAAGCCTCCAACTGCAGCAAGTGCTATCTCGTTACTTTCTAACTCTGCAACGAGAAGAGCGTCGTGAAAGAGTCCGGCAAGTTCTCTATCACTTGCATCAGATCTATCACGACGCTCTCTTGTACCCATAATGAGTTAAGTCTACGTACCTTAACCCTTAGATCGCATCAACCCCACGTTCACCTGTACGAACCCGCACAATGTGATCGACTGGAACCGACCAAACCTTGCCATCGCCAATCGCACCCGTTGAGGCTGCCTTCACAATGACATCGATGACTTTTTCGGCATCGCTATCGTCAACGACGACTTCAAGGCGAACTTTTGGAATGAGATCTACAGTGTATTCCGCACCGCGATAAACCTCGGTGTGACCACGTGTGCGACCAAAACCACTCGCCTCTGAAACTGTCATACCTGTAATGCCGTAAGCCTGTAAAGCTGTCTTTACATCATCCAATTTAAATGGCTTGATGATTGCTGTAATGAGTTTCATTTTTGCCCCTTAGTAATTGGATTATTTGCTAGATGTGAAGTTAGAGAGGAAACGTGATCCATCAGAGAGATTTGCACTCTCGTAGGCTGTCTCACCATGCTGAGATAGATCCAGTCCAGCGACTTCATCTTCCTCAGAGATACGCATACCGATCGTCTTATCTAAGATCTGGGCCAGGATATAAGTGACGATGAATGAATACGCTACTACTGCAACAACTGCTAGAGCTTGGTGACCCATAAGAGTCCATCCACCCTTGTAGAAGAGTCCGTTTGCGCCGTTAACCATCTTGGTACCAAAGAAGCCGATTAAGAGAGCTCCGAGGATTCCACCAACAAGGTGAACTCCAACAACATCGAGCGCATCATCGAACTTAAATACATTCTTCAGTCCTACTGCCAAGCAGCAGACAACACCAGCAGCAAGGCCGATAGCGATTGAACCCATTGGGCTAACGAATCCACACGCTGGGGTAATTGCTACAAGACCAGCAATCGCACCAGATGCAGCACCGAAAGTTGTTGCATGTCCATCACGAATCTTTTCAGTCAACATCCATGCAATGAGAGCTGCTCCGGTCGCTGTATTTGTATTAACGAAAGCATATGCAGAAAGAGTATTGGCACCTAGTGCTGAGCCAGCGTTGAAGCCGAACCAACCGAACCAAAGAAGTCCTGCACCAAGCAAAATGAATGGGACGTTGTGCGGACGCATGCGCTCCTTCGGCCATCCCTTGCGCTTTCCAAGAACAAGAACCAAAGCAAGTGCAGCTGCACCAGCATTGGCGTGAACAACAGTTCCACCTGCGAAATCTTCGGCACCCTTCTTAAATAACCAACCTGAAGGAGAGAAGACCCAGTGAGCAACTGGTGCATAGACAATGACGAGCCAGATGGCGCTAAATACAACCCAGCTACCGAACTTAATGCGATCTGCAGAACCACCAGTGATAAGGGCAGGGGTGATGATCGCGAACATCAGCTGGAAGGCACAGAAGACAAGTGGCGGAATAGTGAGTGTTTCAAAACCCGTTGCTTGTTGCCAAATGTGATTGAGGCCGAACTGATGGAGGTTTCCGATCAAAGAGTTCTTGCCGTTGAACGCAAGGCTATAAACGCCTGTAATCCAAAGGACGCTGACTATTCCCATTGTTACAAAATTTTGCGCGAGCATTCCGAGTACATTCTTACCGCGAACCATGCCGCCATAGAAGAAGGCCAAGCCGGGCGTCATGAGCAGAACAAGCGCTGCGGATGCCAAGATCCACGCTGTATCACCAGTGTTATATTGCATCGATTCTCCAATAATAAATCCGAGTAGTTGTCGTGCGGATGCTGAAGATCTCGTCGTTGAGAGGTCGTAATAGTTGCTCGAACCTGTTACGCCAAATGCCGTGTCGTGTTACGGCTAGGTTACAATATTTTAGAGCCACCGAGGGGAATTCCTGCGGATTTGGACTCTTCCCGCTTGGAACAAGCATCAGCACCCGGCTCCTGAGCCGGTCAGGATCCGCTTGGCTCCTCAAGCAGGCCCTGGATATAACGATCTGGGTCAAAAGGAGCGAAATCGGTTGCGCTCTCCCCCGTCCCCACAAACTTGATTGGAACCCCGGTCTCGCGTTCTATAGCCAGGGCTATTCCACCCTTTGCTGAACCATCGAGCTTGGTCAAGATCAGCCCCGTTACTCCAACGCTCTCGATAAAGCTCTTTGCCTGTGCGATTCCATTTTGACCTGTGGTCGCATCGACAACCAAGAGGACCTCATCAATAGGTGAACTCTTGCCAGCTACTCGTTTGATCTTCGCTAATTCGTCCATGAGATTAGATTGGGTGTGGAGTCGACCCGCAGTATCAATAATTAGGTAATCAGCCATCTGATCTTGAGCTTTCGAGACGGCATCAAAGACAACTGCAGCAGGATCACCTTGAAATTTTCCCGCAACAACGTTGACACCAATTCGACTCCCCCAGGTCTGAAGTTGTTCGATTGCTGCGGCACGAAAGGTATCGGCTGCGGCAACGACAACTTTTCTATCTTCAGATTTGAGTTGGTTCATCAATTTTGCTACGGAAGTTGTCTTACCGGTTCCATTAATTCCCACAACCATGACGAGAGTTGGTCGATCTTCGTGAAAACTTAAGGAGCGGTTAGCATCTGTCATCACTGATCTCAGGGCCTGCGAAAGTGCAACTTCCAACTCATCAATTTTCTCGCGCTTGGCGATATCAATCAGTGAATCTGTGAGAGTCGCTCCTAGATCGGCTTCAATCAACGTAGTGCGCAGCTCATCCCAATCAGTAGTGCTTACGCCGACAGCACTTCGCAGTTTGTTAAAGATTTTAGAAAATAAGGCCACAGTTACCCCAAACCGATAAGAAGTTAGACGGTCTCGGATTCACGTAAGCGTTGAGAAATTACCTCTGAGACGCCATCGCCACGCATCGTCACTCCGTAGAGTGCATCTGCAATCTCCATGGTGCGCTTCTGGTGGGTAATGATGATGAGCTGTGATTTTTCGCGAAGTTCTTCAAAGACGCCAAGTAGACGTCCCAAGTTGGTGTCGTCCAACGCGGCTTCGACTTCATCCATGACGTAGAACGGACTTGGACGGGCCTTGAAAATTGCTACGAGCATGGCGACTGCAACCAATGAGCGTTCGCCACCTGAGAGCAATGAAAGACGCTTAACACGCTTTCCTGGTGGGCGAGCTTCTACATCCACACCCGTAAGCATCATGTTGCTTGGATCAGTAAGAATCAAGCGACCCTCACCACCTGGGAAGAGTCTGGCGAAGATCGCCTTGAATTCGCGTTCAGTATCACGATAAGCCTGAGCAAAGATTTCGACAACCTTGTCATCAACTTCCTTGATGATGTCTAGGAGATCTTTCTTCGTCTTCTTCAAATCTTCGAGTTGCTCAGCCAAGTAACGCAGGCGCTCTTCGTGTGCGTTGTACTCCTCAAGAGCCAATGGGTTGATCTTGCCCAACATAGTGAGTCCACGTTCAGCCTGAGCCAATCGCTTTTCTTGTTGATCGCGACGATAAGGGATCAAATCTCCAGGTATAAAATTACCTTCTTCATCTTCGATATGAGTCGGAACATCGTTCTCTGGACCATACTCGGCGACCAAGGTGGCTACATCAATACCCATTTCTTCAACGGCGCGAGTTTCAAGTTGTTCGATGCGCATGCGCTGTTCAGCGCGCGCGATCTCATCTTGATGCACACTTGAAGTGAGTTGATCTAATTCAGTAGTCAGTTCTCGAACGCGACCGCGGATCGAGAGAGTCTCACCTTCCCTGTCAGAACGTGCAGCTTCTAGGCGCTCACGTTCGGCAAGGGCCTTTGCAATTGTTACTTCGATCTGAATAAGCGCTTCATACGCACAATCCGCAATCTCCTGCGCGGCCTTTGCGGCAATTGCGCGTTGCTCCATGCGAGCGATTGCTTTTACTGCATTGTCGCGCTCTGTCTGCGCGGCGATCTCCAGCACCTTTGCGCGTGCACCAATTGCAGTAACGCGTTCTTCGAGTGTGCGAAGTTCGAGACGTGAATCGACTTGCGATGTGCGCAGCGCTGCAACTTTGTTGCGAAGTTCTTCACGAGCACTGGTATCAGGCTCTTGCGGCATCACAGTCGATTCGAATTGCGCAATCGCACTCTGCAAATCATTCTCGTCGTGGGTGCGCTGTTCTGTTGCGGCCACGATAGAAGCAGCCAAACGGTCGAGTTCTGCTTGTGCGCTCTTCACGTTCTGGCCAGCAACCGCCATTTGCTCTGCAAGACCTGACATCTTGGCATCAGATTCGTTAAGTCCAGCCAGTGCGAGATCATGTGCTTTCTGGGCAACCTCTAACGCGCTCTGCGCCTTAGCAAGTTCAAATTTAAGTAGATCGCATGTTGCGACCGTGCTCTCGAGTTCAGTACGAGTGCGCTCAATGAGCGATGAAATTTCGATTGCGCTATTTGTTCCAGCAGAACCACCTCGAACACGATTGCGACTAACAAGATCACCATCGCGCGTTACTGCAGTTACGCCAGGATTTGCGTCAACAACGCGGCGTGCTTCCTCTAGATCGTTCACTGCGACGACTCCAGCAAGCAGGGCTTGAATCATTGAACTCAAGCCATCTGAAGCAATGAGTGAAGAGAGCGGTTCAAGTCCGGCAGGAGTTGGGCGCTCTGATCCGAATTCGCCATCGACTACGAGCAGTTCGGATTGACCCGCCGCTTCCGACTTGAGCATGCCAAGAGCATGAACGGCCGAGGAGAGATCTGAGACAACGATGGATTCAGCCAGTGGCCCAAGGGCCGCTGCAACCGCAGCTTCCCACCCTGCTCGAACTGAAATTAAGGCAGAGAGTCGACCGCGACTACTCGCCCCGCCGCGACCTTCCAAGATTGCTGCTCCGCCATCGCGATGGAGAAGTGATTCTTCTAGCGCGCTCAAACGTGCGGTAAGGCCAGCGCGATCTCGTCCTGCACTCTGCTCTCGCTCAAGCAGCGCTGTGTGCTCAGCAACAAGTTTCTCTAATTCGCTCTTTGCCTTTTCGTATACAGAATCAAGTTCTGGTTCAAATCGATCTACTCCTGCAATTTCTGCTTCGAGCTCGGCGAACGTTGTTCTAAAAGCGCTTAGGCGTGTTGCTGCTTCTACCCGTGCTGAATCAAGACGTGCTAACTCTGCGTCCGTTGCATCGATGCGTGCGCGAAGTCCGTTGATATGACCCTCTTGGCGAGCTGTTCCTTCACGTTGATCCGAGACTGCGCGCAGCGCTGCAGCAACCCTGCCCTCTTCCTGAGAGAGCGCGGATTCGCTACTGCGAAGTACTTCTGAAATTCCGGCGAGCTTGGCTTTAGCACCTTCAACTTGAGCTGCTTGTTCCTTCTCTTGCTCACGCAGTGTGAGGGCTTCGGCATCCATGCTTTCTGGATCGCGGCCATTGGCGCGCGCTTCTTCACGCTCTTCCGACAGGAACCGTGCTCGCTCAGATGAGAGTGATTGAATTCCGCGGAATTTTTCACGTTGAGCAGTAAGGCGATAGTAGCTTTCTTGTGCGCTAACAAGGAGTGGATTCTCCCGAAGCGAAATTGAGTCGAGCTCAACTTCACGCGCCCTTGCAGTATTGAGTTGCTCTTCAACGACATCGCGACGTCCACGAAGTGACGTTTCATCCGCAACTTCCGCTGCAAAAGTTCCGCGCAATGAGATCAGATCGTCGGCGAGAAGACGAAGACGTGCATCTCTAGCATCACTTTGAATGATAGAAGCCTTGCGTGCCACTTCGGCTTGCTTGCCCAGTGGTTTAAGTTGGCGACGAAGTTCGACCGTTAAATCTTGAATACGAGCAAGGTTGCCTTGCATCGAATCTAGTTTGCGAAGTGCTTTTTCTTTGCGCTTGCGATGCTTGAGAACGCCGGCAGCTTCCTCGATAAATGCGCGTCGCTCTTCTGGGTTAGCCAGGAGAATTGCATCAAGTTGGCCCTGGCCAACAATGACATGCATCTCGCGGCCGATACCGCTATCGCTGAGCAATTCCTGAATATCAAGCAGACGAGTGGTCTCGCCATTGAGTTGGTATTCACTTGTTCCGTTGCGGAAAAGTATTCGAGTGATTGTTACCTCAGTAAATTCGATGGGAAGAACACCATCTGAATTATCAATCGTGACCGAAACTTCTGCGCGACCTAGTGGCGCACGACCTGATGTACCCGCAAAGATGACATCTTCCATCTTGCCGCCACGAAGCGACTTTGCGCCCTGTTCACCCATCACCCATGAAAGGGCATCAACAACGTTCGATTTTCCAGAGCCGTTGGGACCCACCACGCACGTGATTCCTTCTTCGAGAAGAAGGGTTGTCGACGAAGCAAAGGACTTAAACCCCTTGAGGGTCATGCTCTTTAAATACACAGGTGTAACCTATCGAAAAAGCACCCATAAGCTATAAATGCCGGGCTCCTAAAACTCTTTACTCGTAGTTGAGAGTTACTCCGCTTTGAGAATATCAAGGGCAAGACGCGCAGCCACTTGCTCAGCTTCTCTCTTGCTCTTGCCGACTCCTTGTTGGTACTTGGCGCCGTTGATTATCACAGCTGCTGCGAAACTTTTATTGTGATCAGGCCCGGACTCAGAAATCTCGTACTCCGCTACTCCTAGGCCACGAGCAGCAGCTAGTTCCTGAAGTGCGCTCTTTGCATCTACGCCACCGCCATGAACGATTGCGTCATTTAATACTGGTGTGAGCCACTCCAAAAGTTTTACCTGAGTAGCAGGTAGTCCATGTTCTAAATAAATGGCACCGATAAGTGCTTCGAGTGAATCCGCGAGAATCGAATTTTTATCTCGGCCGCCAGTAGTTTCTTCGCCCTTGCCAATTCGTAGGTGGGCACCAAGATCTAATGTTCGCGCTAGATCTGCCAACGCTTTTGTATTGACCACACTTGAGCGAAGCGGAGAGAGTCTGCTTTCATCCAAATCCGGAAAACGCTTATAAAGCTCTTCTGTGATGACTAATCCCAAAACGCTATCGCCTAAAAATTCGAGGCGTTCATTCGTAGGGATACCACCAGACTCATACGCATATGAGCGGTGGGTTAAAGAGAGTTCAAGCAACTGCGGTGTTATCGAAATACCTAATCTCAGAGAGAGCGAACCATCTCCAAGATCATTCTGTGCAGAGCGAGAGCTCAGATCAAACCTCTAGAACCTGGCGACGGTTGTATGTGCCGCATGTTGGACATGCTGTGTGCTGCAACTTTGGCTGCTGGCACTGACCGCAAAGGGTTGTTGCTGCAGGAGTTGTCTTCCATGAGCTACGGCGTGAGCGTGTGCGTGAACGCGACATCTTTCGCTTTGGGACTGGCATGGTTTCACTCCTATTTTCGGCCTATATATGGGTGGTGCTAAATTGGCTGCAAGAACCTGGGTTACTGCAAGAGAAGAAGTATCCCCCAAATGGCCAAAATAGCCAAAACGAGGGCGATCATGCTGAAGGACTCGACCAATTCTCCAGGCCAGCCCAACGAATATCGCTCACCAGGTGCTCGTGGTCTTCAGGCAGGTTTTCCCACTTCTGGCCGCACCCCGGGCAGAGCCCCGGGCAATCCTCGCTACAGAGCGGGTTGGTGGGCATCGTCAAAATGACGGCATCGCGAATGGGCGCCTCAAGATCGATCAGATCGCCCTCCATCCAAAGCTGCTCGTCCTCGTCGCCAACTTCGACCTCGATTGGCTTCTTACCCTTGTTACCCTTACCGCCACTCTTCTGGCGGGAGTCAATCTCGTAGTTATAGAGCTCGGTGAAACTTTCATCAACCTCAAAGCTGACAGGTTCAAGACATCTAGTGCACTCACCTACGGCTTCGGCACGCACATCACCGGAAACCAGAACACCCTCTGCAACTGCCTGAAGTCGAAGATCGACATCGATTGGCGCATCGGCAGGGATAGCCAAGAGTGGGATTCCTACTGAAGAATGCTCATCGATTGTGATCTCGTATTCGCGCATCTCGCCTGCACGCCTTGGAAGGTCGTAGGCGTTAAAGATAAAGGTTGTCATGGTCGCCTCGTTAATCCGCTAATTCAGCAAGAATATTCTTATCATCTACTCCAGCGAGCTTCTCTCGACCACGCTGAACAACATCAAGAGTCTTGTTCAAAATAACTTCTAGTGTTGCTAGACGAGAGTCAATATACGTTTCAATTTCTTCACGCTCCACTCGCGCCTGCTCCTGGACTTCAGCCAAGATTCGACTCGCTTCGGTCCGAGCAGCGCTCACGATTTCGGTCTGCTCAACCATTCGAGCAACCTCTTCTCGGGCATGCGCGATTAAAGAATCAGCTGTTACACGCGCTTCTTCCAGAATGAGCTCACGGCTGACCATGATCTCTTGGGCTGTGGCTAAATCTTGAGGCAGTGCAACTTTTGCATAATCAAGGACCTCTAAGAGTTCACCACGGTGCACCACGCAGCTCGCCGAGAGCGGAACGCTTCGAGCCTCTTCAACCATGGTGATAGCACTTTGCAGACGCTCGATGACATCCATCCCAGCGGTGTTGGCGCCATCGTAATTCTGTGTATCCATGATTTAACTCCTAGTCCAAGACCTAATTGATTCTAGTGGATTTAACCAGTGCGAGTCGTTGGCGCAGGCGCTCCGCGAGAGGCTCTGGAATATAACTAGAAACATCACCATCGTAACTTGCAATCTCTTTCACAAGGGAAGAGGAAAGGAATGAGTGAGCTGGAGCGGTAGACATAAAGAGAGTTTCTATCCCTTTAAGTTGAAAATTAATCTGTGACATTTGAAGTTCGTAATCAAAGTCTGTAACGGCACGTAACCCTTTAACGATGACCGGAATCTCTTTTTCAACGCAATAATCGACAAGAAGTCCTGACCATGAGTCAACTTTCACATTTGAAAAACGTGATGTCACTTCTTGGATCATCTCTATACGTTCTTGCACAGTAAAGAGTGATGATTTGGTCTGATTGACCAGAACAGCGATCACTACCTCATCGAAGAGTTTGCTCGCACGTTCGATGATGTCGAGGTGCCCAAAGGTGATGGGATCAAATGATCCGGGACATACAACGCGATTCACGGTAAAACGCTAGCAGAGTAGCCGCCGTAGAAGATACTCCCCTGTCCGTATGAACGGATCTTTTCAAGCGTGAGTGGCTCTGGCCAGGTGAAAGGTTTGCCTTTGGTTTCACGTTCAGTTGCGATTAACCCTCGGGGCTCCAGAAGTTGGCGACCGATGATGATTTCAAGAAGCACTTCGATCTCTTCGTTGCTCACGTTGTATGGCGGGTCCATGAAAATAATGTCGTACTTGCGCCCCGCTGGAAGTACAGGGTGATCTGATTCCAGAAATGACAGAACGCTCGAGTGGAAAAGGCGGTACTTGCCTTCAGGGTTTTTCACTAACTGCAAATTTGAGATCGCTAGATTGCCAACGTCACCATCTGCTTCAACGCTATGAACGAGTGCAGCTCCACGAGATAGCGCCTCTACCCCTACCGCTCCGCTGCCAGCAAAGAGATCAAGGAAAGTTAATTCGCGCAGCGAACCAAATGAAGACTCGAGTGATGAAAATAAACCCTCCCGGGCACGATCAGATGTTGGACGAACTCGCGTGTCCTTGGGCGAGAGGAGAGTTTTACCTTTAGCGCTTCCCGCAATGATCCGCATCTCTACCCCTTATCCATAAACGCACTTGATTCGGCGTTTGCTAAATCCCCGACGGCAATAGCCAATTGTGGCATCTTTGTTAGCTCAGGGTCGCCTGCGATAAGCGAGAGTGCAAGTTCGCGAGCTTTTTCGATGAGTGGCTCATCACGCAATACTTTAAGGAGCCGCAAGTGTGACTTCATGCCTGATTGAGATTTTCCAAGAACATCGCCTTCACTACGTTGTTCTAGATCAATTCTCGAGAGTTCAAAGCCATCAAGGGTCCCGGCTACTGCAAGCAAACGATCCATAGTCGCACTGCCATCTTGGGCCCGAGTTACCATCAAACAGAGTCCTGGAACTGCGCCTCGACCTACACGACCACGCAGTTGGTGCAGCTGTGAAACTCCAAATCGATCAGCATCCATAATGACCATCATCGAAGCGTTTGATACATCTACTCCTACTTCGATCACCGTCGTTGCAACGAGTACGTCAATCTCTCCTTGAGAGAACGCTTTCATCGTGGCATCTTTGAGCTCAACAGTTTGTCGCCCATGTAGCGGAGCAACTTTTAATCCATGCAGTGATCCGAGAGCCAGCTCAGGTGCAAGTTCTTCCACACTCGCCATGGGCGCCCTACTCTCTGCGCTCTCCTCTATTGCGACGCCGCCATCCATCATTCGCGCAATCTCCAAATCACGCTCTGTCATTCCTGAGCCTTCTACCTCAGTGGCGCTAATACGTGGAGCCACAATATAAACCTGGTGCCCCTTCTCAACTTCTTCCCTCACTCGCTCCCATGCACGTTCCAAGTAATGAGGCTTAAGGTCAAGCGGGATGAGATGAGTAGTGATTGGTGCGCGACCAGAAGGGAGTTGTCTCAAGGTAGATACTTCGAGGTCACCAAAGATCGTCATTGCAACCGAACGTGGAATAGGTGTGGCAGTCATAACGAGCACATGAGGCGGGTGCTTGGCTTTTGCGCGAAGTGCATCTCGTTGTTCCACGCCGAATCTGTGTTGCTCATCGACAACCACGAGAGCGAGATCATCGAATTCAACGCCTGCGCTCAACAGCGCATGTGTACCAATAACAATCCCAGCATCCCCGCTCTTAATGCGAGTGAGCGCATCTTTCTTAGCAGCGTTGGTCATCGATCCAGTCAAAAGGACAACTTGGGTTCCTAGTAGCGATCCGCCGAGAGTTCCTGCTTCAGCAAGTGAGCCGAGTATTTTTTTGATCGTTGCGAAGTGTTGTTGCGCCAACACTTCTGTTGGAGCAAGCAGTGCCGCTTGGCCACCGTTGTCTACTGCGATCAACATTGCGCGTAACGCAACTACAGTTTTGCCTGATCCAACTTCTCCCTGGAGTAAGCGATGCATAGGGTGTGGCTTAGCCATGTCATCGGCGATCTCACAATTGACTTCGTTCTGTCCTTCAGTAAAGGAGAACGGAAGCATCGATTCAAATTCTTTTACCAAACCATCAGGTCGCAAAGTTCGTGCAATTGTCTCAATATTTGCCATTCGCGCTTTTCGTTGCGCTAATAAAATTTGCAAGAGCAGAGCTTCATCAAAAGTCAGTCGCTCACGAGAACGCGCTGCATCTTCCAGGTTCGGTGGCTGATGGATAAATCGAATTGAGTCGTCGAGACTTGGGAATTGATATCGAGCGCAGATCTCTTCGCTCAGATAATCAGGAATTCTTTCGAGGGATTCCAGGACTATTTCTACGCATTGAGCAATCTTCCAGGAAGGCAATTTGGAAGCGGAGGGATAGACCGGCAAAAACTTCCCCGCAAATCCGGCAATAGCGTCGTCAACATCGCTCCCGTCAGGAATTAGTTGGTAGTCAGGATGCGAGAGCTGGCGCTTTGCGTTAAAGAGTCCAACCTTGCCCGCAAACATTCCACTTCGGCCGACCCTCAACTCTTTTTCCCGCCATGGCTGATTAAAGAAGGTGAGCCACATTTTGGCTGAGCCATCGGTGACGACGACTTCGAGAATTGTCCGCCCACTCGCTCGGCGTAAATTTACCGAGGCAATTTCGGCCAGAACCGTGGTTTCCTCGCCATCCTCCAGCTCGGCTATATCGGAGAGCTCTCCCCTGACAACATAGCGGCGTGGGTAGTGCTCGAGGAGTTCGCCAACGGTCGTGAGCCCAAAGGCCTTATCCAGCGCCTTGGCGGTCTTATCCCCTAGAACCTTGGTCAGGCTTGTTTCAAGGTTTACGCCGGTGGGGGTCATGAGGCCATTGTGCCAGTGTGGCGCTGAATGGGATTGTGCCAGTGTGGCGCTAATTAGCCTTTTTGACCCCTCGGGCGGTAATCTTTGCCGCTTAGCGCGCTTGTGCGCTTCAACCGAGTAGTTCCCTCTAGTAAAAGGAGTCCATCGTGGCATCGAACTGCGATATCTGCGGCAAAGGCCCGAGCTTTGGCAACAACGTCTCACACTCAATGCGTAAGACACGTCGCCGTTGGAATCCAAACATCCAGCGCATCAAGACAATCGTTGGCGGCTCAACCAAGCGTCAGAACGTCTGCTCAACCTGCATGAAGGCTGGCAAAGTTACTCGTTAATCTCTTCGCGAGATTAAGACCTTCAAGGAAATATAAAACTTGAAGATTTATGCCCACCGTGGCGCCTCCTCTGATTTCCCAGAGATGTCTCGTGCTGCCTATATGGCCGCCATCGATCAAGGTGCCGATGGATTTGAATGCGACCTGCGACTTACTCGCGATGGCGTAATCGTTGCTTGGCACGATCGCGACCTCAAACGGCTAGTCGGAAGCCAACGTGAGATTGCCCGATCAACCTACTCCGAACTTATGTCTATCCACCCTCTCCTGACGTTGGATGAGATCGTCGACATCGCTATTGCTCACAAAAAAGACCTAGCGCTTGAGACCAAGCATCCCGTCCCTACTCGCGGCGCAGTCGAATTGGCCATCGCTCATTGTCTGCAAACGCGCAAGGCGGAGATTGCCGAGTCAGGGATTGAGATCGACCTCATGTCATTTTCACCAACAGCCGTTGTGCGAGCTCGAGCCCGTGGTATCGCAACCGTTTTTCTCAGCACACATTGGCTCCCACTTAGACTCACGCGTCTGAGTTCGCAAGGACCATCGATTGCGCTCTTACGGAAATATCCAGGTCTTAAGCGCACCGATCAAAAGATTTTTGTCTGGACAGTCGATACCGCAGAAGATGCGCTTTTGTGTCAACGTTCTGGCGTTGACGTTCTGATTACAAATAAGCCTGGATTTATTCGCCAGGTTCTTCAAAATGGCTAAAGCCTTGATGGGTAACTGGCACCCCATCAACACGAACTCCCTTACCTAAAACCACTCGCCCGATTTCAATTGCTTGCCGCGGAAAAGGCAGGTGCGGCGAGATTGTTGCAAGAAAAATATGATCCTCCCCGCCATGAATGTCCATCTCGGGATCGGAATTAATCTCGATTCCCACTCCTGATGCTTTGGCGATCTGCGAGAGCTCTAAGACGAGGCTGTCGCTGATATCCGTCATTGAGCTGACACCTGCAAGCGCGAAATCTTTAGCGGCTACGTAATCAACAAGCGGGCGACGATGGTTGGCGCTGCGCTCATCATGGATTCCAGTGCGCAACAACGCCAGACCTGCGGCCGATTTTCCGGGAAGTTCATTGACGATGACAAGGTCACCAACCTGCGCGCCACTTCGCGTAATCGGATTTTTGATCGAGCCAAAGACGCTTATTGAAATCACCATCGTGTCGGATCGAGTGAGGTCGCCGCCAACAACGACTGCGCCAACTTTTGAAGCTTCCTCAACTATTCCAGATGCAAGCCCTTGCGCTTCTTGAACTGAAAAATTCTTGGGCACTGCTGCACTCACGAGCAGAAAATCTGGCTTGCCGCCCATCGCATAAATATCTGCCAAATTTGCGGCCGTAATTTTGGCACCAATCTCAAAGAGGCTCGACCATTCGCGCTTAAAGTGAACTCCCTCAACCGCCATATCTGCCGCTAGGACTGCCGAACTATCGCCTCGAACTTTTGGCATAGCCACAACAGCAGCATCATCCCCAATTCCCACAAGTACGCGCTCATGAGGTTGGGCTTGGAAAATCGCAGCTAAAGCGGTGATGAGCTCGGACTCCGTCGCCATCGCCCCCCCTTTTTTTTATTTAGCTCGCATCGTATTTTCCAGCAAGGAACTCTTTGATCGCGGATATATTGAGAGTAGCCTAGAGGGAGTAGGCACTCGCAGTGAAGCGAGCCCACCTCCTATGGCACTTACATTTCTCACGTTCTCGCCATTGGTTATAGAAGGTTCCCAGTTAGATTTATGGAGGAGTTCACATGTCAGTTCAGGTTTACATTCTCATTCAGACTGATGTCGGCAAGGCTGGCACAGTCGCCAAGGAACTCGCAGCCATCCAGGGAGTAACTCTCGCCGAGGCCGTCACCGGTCCTTATGACGTTGTGATGCGCGCTCAGGCACCAAGCATGGAGGATCTTGGCCGCTCAATTTTGGCAAAGGTTCAGGCCGTTCCTGGTATTACCCGCACGTTGACCTGCCCGGTCACTGTTTACTAAAACTCCCCACCACGTCCTCACACTCCGATTGGATTAAAAGCACACTCATGTCTTCACAGCGAATTCTACTTGTCATTCAAAATGACGAAAGCGATCCGCCGCATCTGGCAGGACAGTGGCTCCAAGAGATTGGATACGAGCTTCGTGTTATCCGCGCTTTTGCAGGCGAACCCATTCCACAACAGATTGACGATGAGATCACGGCGCTCATGCCGCTTGGCGGTCACATGGGGGCCATGGATGACCACGTTGCACCATGGCTAGCTGCTGAACGCGCGCTGCTGGCCGACGCCATCGCACGCGACATCCCAATTCTGGGAATCTGTTTAGGAGCCCAGCTTCTAGGCATCGCGGGTGGCGGGGTTGTCACTCGCGCAGCACGTGGTGAGATTGGTATCTACAGAATTGAACCAACCTTCGATGCTGCAAATGACCCGGTCTTTGATATTCCTTTCGGAACGAGCGCAGCACAGTGGCATGAAGATGAGATCTCAACACTTCCGCCTAACGCGACGCGACTAGCGCAGAGTGAAAATTGCAATAACCAGATATTCAAAATTGGGCGGGCGATTTATGGAGTGCAGTTTCATCCAGAAGCGGATCTCAGCATTGTCGCTGGTTGGGAATCGGAACCTGACAATGCATTTACTACCGTCGGCAAGAAGACAGTGCTGCCTGAAGTTGAGGCTGCCCAAGCTGAGCTCGCTTTATTCTGGAAGCCAGTAATCCAACGTTGGGGCGAGCTAGCGAGTGACGTGCGCGGAACGAATTAAAGCTGCATCAATCAGAGCCGAAATAATCTCGGAGTAAGTTCTACCGCCGCGGCTCCAAAGCTTTGGATACATTGAGGTTGGAGTAAATCCAGGCATCGTATTGAGTTCATTGATGATGATCTCGCCTTGATCGGTATAGAAGAAGTCAACGCGAGCCAAGCCTTCGCAGCCCAGTGCTTTGAACGCGAGCATCGCAGCGGCTTGTATCTGCGCTTCTACTCCTGCAGGCAAATCCTGCGGAAAGACTACCTCGGTTGCATCATCTAAATACTTCGCTTCAAAATCATAGAACTCGTGGTTGCCAAGAATTTTAATCTCACCGACTGGCGATGCATGTGGAGTGCCTGCAATTTCAAGAACAGCACATTCAATCTCTCTACCATTAATGGCGCTTTCAACAAGGATCTTGGTGTCATACTCGAATGCGTATTCAATTGCTTTAAGTAAAGTATCAAAACTTTTGACTTTAGAGGTTCCACGACTTGAACCGCTTCTCGCAGGCTTCACAAATAGCGGATACGAAAGGTGGGCGATCTGCTGCGCACTCCACTCCCCGGACACTAACACCGTTCCATCGGCTACCTGGAGTCCATGAGAGGCAAAAATTGGTTTGGCGAAAGATTTATCCATGGCAACGGCACTTGCAAGCACACCCGAGCCGACGTAGCGAATGCCGGCTACTTCACACATTCCCTGAATGGTTCCATCTTCGCCATATGGTCCATGCAAAATGGGAAAGACCAGATCAAGATTAAGAGGATCTCCGTTGACACTAAAGCCGTGAATATCTGCTGTAATGACAGGAAGAGATGGATCAATCTCGGGAAGTTTTCCATCGATAATCTCTAACTTTGCTGCCTGATCGAGAAGTACCCATGTGCCTGCGCGAGTAATTCCAATCAGCACTGGCTCAAAACGATCGCGATCTATTGCGCCCATAATTCCGCCGGCCGAGATGCATGAGATTTCATGCTCACTCGATTGGCCGCCACAGAGGATTCCTACGCGCAATTTTGGCATTAGATCTCCGCCCGAGTGCTGACAGTCATTAGTCGCTCCATTGCTTGTTCCGGAGTAACACCGCCTGCAACCCAAGCAGCAACTACTTCAATAATTGGCACTTCGACACCAACTCTGTGCGCAAGTTCCAAAATCGCGTTTGCAGATGCCACGCCTTCAACAGTCTTGGCAACTTCAGCTCGAGCACCTTCCATAGAACCTGTGCGACCGAATGCTTCACCAAACGTTCTGTTGCGCGAAAGGGCTGAGCCACAACTCGCAACAATGTCACCCATACCTGCCAAACCTAAGAAGGTGAGCGGATTAGCTCCATAGCCAGCACCGAAACGAGCTACCTCAGATAGTCCGCGAGTAATAACCATTGCCTGAGTGTTCTCACCCAAGTCCATACCAATTGTCATGCCGACCGCGAGGGCGATAACGCTCTTAGCAGCACCTGCCAGTTCGCAACCAACAAGATCATCCGATGGATAAATTCGGAAATATTTAGTCGTGAAGAGATCAACAATCAATTGTGAAATTTCTGGATTTGTTGATGCGCCAACCGCTCCAGCAGGCTGGCGGAGAGATAACTCCCCTGCCAAATTCGGCCCGGTGATAAGCCCGATGAGATCGCTGTGGATTCCTAATTCTTCGACGACAACTTCAGTCATACGAGCCATCGTCTTTGCTTCAATACCTTTAAGCGTTGAGATGACCGGCCGGTCTAATGGAAATTGGCCAGCCCAATTTTTGAGATTCTCTCGCAGTGACTGCGCTGGAATAGCGAGAACTATTGATTCGCCAAATGCGAAAACTTCCTCTATCTGTGTTGTTGCGCGTAGCGCAGTTGGGAGGCTAATGCCTGGTAGGAATTTAGCATTGGTGCGAGTGGAATTTATCTCCTCCACCACGGCGGAATTTCTTCCCCAAAGAAGTACCTCATGACCAGCATCGCAGAGCACCTGGGCAAGAGTTGTACCCCAAGCACCAGATCCCAACACAGATACGCGAGCCATCACTTCTCCTTCTGTATTTCGAATGCTGTCTTAATAGTGTCGATAGTTTATTAGGTTTAGACCTCGTAAATAAAAAATGGGGACCAATACTTGGCCCCCATTTTTATTAATTGTTTGAAGGAATTAACGCTTCTTAACAACCTTCTTAGCTGCTGCCTTCTTCGCAGGAGCCTTCTTAACAACCTTCTTAGCTGCTGCCTTCTTCGCAGGAGCCTTCTTTACAACCTTCTTAGCTGCTGCCTTAACAACAGGCTTTGCTACAACCTTTACAGGAGGCTTTGGTGCTGCTTCAAGCTTGCGTGCACCAGCGATGATCTCCTTGAGAGCCTTTGCAGGAAGGAAACGAACCTTCTTGCTTGCCTTGATCTGGATTGTCTCGCCTGTGAATGGGTTGCGACCCTTACGTGCTGGACGATCAACCTTCTTGAACTTACCGAAATCGTTAATCATGACATCGTCGCCCTTAGAGATATTGCGAACGATTGCATCGAAAACTACATCAACTGCGCGAGCAGCTTCCTTCTTATTGTCACCAAACTGTGGTGCCAAATAAGCGATGAACTGGGCCTTGTTCATTTCTTCCCCTTAAATACGCGTATTTCTTAGGCTTTTGCCTACGTGATGGGAAATCTACGCGGGTGATACCGAAAGGGTGAGCATTCGTCTGGGCGTGTCGCGGTGGAAAAAGTAAAAGAAAATGCACTTTTTACGCGTAATAAACTCTAAATTAGACCTTGAGAGTTCTTACTAGTGCGCAAAAAGTGCATTGACTTAATCAAGTTTGAGCGTAAAAAAGCCTTTTTTTTGAAGATATTAAATTTTTGCTGGAAGTGTCAGCGGTTTAAATGCTGGACGTTTCTTCTCA
>CAIKCJ010000030.1 GCA_903825945.1 uncultured Actinomycetes bacterium
CGTCTGAACAAACACAACATTGTTGAGATAGGTCTGCATAAATGAGTCGGAAATATCGATTTTTATATCAAGCAAGTTATTCCAAGAATTAATTACCGATGTCAGCCGTTCTAGAGGTCTCTCATTTAATTTGGAAAGATCATCAGACAACGTTCGCGATGCAACGGCGGCCACTCGCTGGAGAACTGATGCCGTCTCTTCTTCATCACCCGATATCGCAACAGCAGCCATCTGACCAGAAAGCGCTAGGAGCTCTGATTGAAAAGAATTATGTAGATAAGAGGCAAGATGGCGCCCATCCCGTCTTCATAAATTCAGCCCAACCTTGTGGGGTAGGAGCATCGTGGGCGCGGAGGACTTCTTTACCGTTCATATCCTCAGCCTAATAGAGGCTTAATAAGTATGCGAGACCATCACGACAGTTTTTGTCGAGAGGACTTTGAGTACTTTCTTGGCGAGGCGATCGGCCTGGAAATGATCGAGATATTCAAAAGGCTCATCGAGTAAGTAGATCGGGGTATTGCGCATCAACATACGTGCCAGCTTGATTCGCTGTTTTTCGCCGCCGGAGAAGTTGTAACCGAGGTTGCCGACCAATGTATCTAGCCCCTCGGGTAGTGAATGTACGAGATCGGCTAACTCTACAATTTCGAGTATTTGTTCAATCTCGCGATCACTGGCATCCGGATTGCCGATCTTTATATTTTCACGGATGGAAGTTGCAAAGAGATGATCATCTTGCAACATGGTGGTAAAAATATTTGAATCAAAGTGCGAAAGATCATCATGATTGATGAGTACTTGGCCGGAGAATTCAATATCACCGATCAATGCACTCAGCAGTGATGATTTTCCGCCCCCACTCTTTCCGTGAATAACTAATGGATGACCTGGCTGGGCGACACCAGTAAATTGCGGGAGCGTAACGCCATCGCGTAGAGGTTGAACACGGAGAATTTCCAGAATGTAATGGTCGTATGAATGATCTTGCATAACCGGGTTTTCAAAAACAATTTTCTTAAGGCTAGGTTTCAAAGCGGCACGAGCATCGAGAATTTGTGCCAAATGTGAGAACGCGACCGGCAATGAACTCAACCCATCAAATATTGCAAGCGGCAACAAAATAATGACTGCGACATTGATACCAGCCAGACGATGATCTCGGAAAGCGTTGAGCGCAAATATGATCATGGTGACAACAGTGAGTCCTAACCATTTTGTGTAGAGCGCAGCCCCTAGGCCTGCCTTCTTAGCATTTGTTCGTTCGATTCGAGCGATCTGGTTCTGACGCTCGTCGATATGAGTAATCAAGTCTTTACTGAATCCAAATACCAGCGACTCTTCGACTAACTCAGAGGTCTGGAGAATTTCATCGAAGATTTCGCTCTCCAGATTTCGTTGCTGACGGGAACCAGCTGCGAAGGAAGAGAAGATCGGAACAATGAGAGCGGCAAAGAGAAATAGCGCGCCGAGAACGAGGCCAGCAGAAGGCAATAAGTAGTACGCAATGCTGACTCCAGCGCATCCCGCCAAGAGCGCTGAAGCCCATGGTGAACCAACGCGAAGCCAGAGATCCTGAAGTGTCTCCACATCATTGACGACTTGTTGGAGCGTTGCACCTTTACGAATATCAAGAAGCTGCGAACTCTTCATCGCTAAGAAATTCTCATAAATGCGTACTCGCAGATTGCTTTGAATAGTGAGTGCACCTTGGTGCTCGAGAATTCGGCTGGTGTATTTAAAAAGCCCTCGCGAAAGTCCGAAGGTGCGCACTCCAACGATGGCGACTTCGAGCACCATCACCGGTGGGCGAGTAGAGGCCATTGAAATTAACCACGCACTTGTACCGAGCAACGCTATGGCTGAGAGCAATGAGGCGGCACTGAGGAGAATGGCCAAAAGCAATTTCTTCATCGGGCACGCGCCATATCGATGGTGGTGTGCGCAGCATCTGCAAGAACGGGGCGATGGGAGATCACGAGCACAATTCGACCGAGAGCCGCTTCGCGCTGAACTAATTGCGAAATGATCTCTTCACTCGCATCATCAACTGATGCTGATGGCTCATCAAGAATGAGAACGGGGGATTTCTTCGCGATTGCGCGCGCCAAACCGATTTTTCGAAGTTGCCCAACAGACAAACCTTGCTGAAGTTTTCCGAGTTCAGTAGCTAGACCTTGATTGAGATCGCCTAATTCCAATCCAACGTCGCTGAGGAGTTGAATGAGTTCACGATCCGATGACGCAGGTGCAACTTGGCGAAGCGTTTGGGAAATTGTTCCGATCGCAAAATGTGGTTCTTGTGGTAGCCAGGAAATCATTGTGCGAAGTGATGTTGGATTAATATCTTCAAGTGCAAAAGTTCCTTGTAAAGTACTGACGGAAATTTCGCCAGATGTTGGTATTAAGAATCCCAGCAAGATTTTTACTAAGGTAGATTTTCCGGATCCCGATGCCCCGATTAGAGCTTGGAATTCACCACTCTTGATCTGCCCCGCAGGAATATGAATCGAAGTGCGATCGGGATATTCGACAATTAATGAACTCCAAGAGATCGCAGAGATATCAGAGATCTCAACGTTTCCCACAACTTCGCTCTTATCTAAAATCGCGTAGATCTGATTGAAGGCGGCAATTCCATCTGCGGCAGCGTGGAAATAGCCAGCAACTTGGCGAATTGGCCAGTAGACCTCAGGGGAGATGATGAGAATAAATAGGCCAACGCTGAGAGAGAGCGAACCACTCACCAACCGCAAACCAATCGACACGGCGAGGAGTGCGACCGAAAGTGTTGCAATTAGTTCTAGCGCGAGTGAGGAGAGGAAGGAGATCTTGAGTACTCGCATCGTCTCCTCTTGGTACTCCGCACCTACCGCCTTAAGTTTCTCGGTCTGCAGATGTGCCCGACCATAAACTTTCAGCGTTCTCATCCCTTTAAGCAGATCTGCGAAATAGCCGCTTAGGATCTCCAAGCTCTTCCAACGTTTCATTGTGGCAGCAGCGGTATATCGACCGATCATGATGCCAAAGATGGGGATGAGCGGAATCGTCAGCAAAACAATTATTCCTGATTGCAAATCCTCGGTCGCAATTGTTACGCCGACTAGAACTGGGACGATGGAAGCGATAAATAGCTGGGGGATGAACTTTGCAAAATATCCATCGAGATTATTAATTCCACGAGTTGCCAGCACTGAGAGTTGAGTCGAACCCATCTCATTGACGGTACCTGCGCCCGAAGTAAGCGCTTTGTTGAGAAGCTGTAGTCGCAATTCATTGCGCATCCGAGATGATGCGATGGCGCCCAGCCATTCGGTGAAGTAGCTCAAAATGGTTCGAGCAACAAATACAGTAATCAGAGCGATCAGCGATCTTTTTATCCCCGCGAAATCTGCGTGCTTCTGGAAGATCGCAACAATAATTTTCGTCAATAAGTAAGCCTGGGTAATCGTTAATACTGCAGATGTAAGTGCTATTACAACTGTCAGAAAAAGATAAACGCGGCTACTTCGCGCGTAGCGAAGCAGCCGCGGATCAAGAGGTCTCACGAATCAATAGCATCCAAAACGCCCTCTTCAGGCTTATAGATCTGATTTGGATTAATTCGCTTACGGAAGACCCAATATGTCCAACCTTGGTAGATCAAGACAAGTGGGGTCATTACCAAAGCAACAACTGTCATCACCTTGAGTGTGTAAGGAGTTGATGAGGCGTTGAAGATATTGAGTCCCACTCCGCCAGCATCGATATTTGGCATCACATTTGGATAGAGGCCAGAGAAGAGCGTGATTACTACAAAAGCAGTAGTAACTGCAGAGAAGAAGAAGGCCCAACCTTCGCGGGCTTTCATATTGGCGCCAAGTGCAGCAAGCCAAGCGACAACAACGATTGCACTACCCACGACGACTAGCGTCTTGTGGGTAAGGCTGATCATTGTCCAAGAGAGGAAGGCAACTGCAAGTACTGCAGTAACGAGACCAGTCTTCTTAGCAAGTGCATTAGAACGCTCACGAATTACTCCCTCAGTCTTAAGTGCCAAGAAGAATGCGCCATGTGTGACGAAGAGGAAGAGTGTGGTGAGTCCACCGAGAAGAGCGTATGGATTTAAGAGATTAAAAAATCCACCGGTGTATTCAATATGAGCCGGAGTTCCAATATTTGCTAGTGGAACACCGCGCACGATGTTGGCAAATGCTACGCCCCACAAGAGTGCAGGAATGAAGCTGGCAACAACGATTGCATTATCCCAACGGTTACGCCAATCCATTGATCCGTACTTGCTGCGATATTCAAATGCAACACCACGAACAATGAGCGATACCAAGATCAAGAAGAGCGGCAGATAGAAACCACTAAAGAGAGTTGCGTACCACTCAGGGAATGCCGCGAATGTGGCGCCTCCTGCAACTAGTACCCAGACTTCATTGCCGTCCC
>CAIKCJ010000031.1 GCA_903825945.1 uncultured Actinomycetes bacterium
GCATAACATTGGCCTCTCTTTAAAATGCTTCGTCTATTTAATTAGTATTTACTTAGTATTAACTAAGTTTAATTATTTAGTATTTGCTTAGCTTAATTACTTAGTTTAATTATTTAGTTTAATTATTTAGTTTAATTATTTAGTTTAATTATTTAATGTAGTTACTTCTCTCAATTATCGAGCGTAGTTTTTGGCTCCGATTAATTCTTTTAGTTATTTTGAATTTCATCAGGCGTGTTGTGAATGCCCTGGAGTTTTGAACCCTCACCGCTTCTTTGTAGCGGCCTGTTTACGGCAACGTGTTCTGCCGGCACAGTTCCAAGTAAACCTTTTTGGAAATCATCGAACGCCTGAAGAACTTCCGCCTTTGTGTTCATAACAAATGGACCCATCCAGGCAACACTTTCGCGAATCGGCTCGCCGCCAAGAATCAACACATCCATTGAAGGGGAGCGAGACTCTTGGCTCTGATCTGCGCGAATAACCAGCACGTCACCATCCGCCATCACCGCTAGCTGCCCCATCTGAACTGGTTGACGTTCTTCGCCAACGGTTCCGTGACCATTAAGCGTGTAAGCCAACGCGTTGTAATCCTTACGCCATGGAAGTCGCAACTCTGCGCCAGGCGCTAGCGTCGCGTGAACAATGGTGATGGGAGTCTGGGTAGAACCTGGCCCTCTGTGGCCACCAACCTCGCCAGCAATAACTCGTATAAGCGTGCCGCCATCATGAGAAGCAAGCAGTCCAACATCGCCCGCGCGAATATCTTGGTAAGTAGGTGTTGACCATTTCTTCGCAGCAGGAAGGTTCACCCACAATTGAAAACCGTGGAAAAGTCCGCCGCTAACCACCAAATGCTCTGGGGGAGTTTCGATATGCAATATTCCAGCACCCGCAGTCATCCATTGGGTATCGCCATTGGTGATCGTTCCGCCGCCACCATGGTTGTCCTTGTGATCGAAAATTCCATCAATGATGTAAGTGACTGTTTCAAAGCCGCGATGCGGATGCCATGGCGTCCCCTTTGGCTCACCCGGTGCATATTCAACTTCGCCCATTTGATCCAAGTGAATGAAAGGATCTAAATCATTGAGATCTACGCCAGCAAACGCTCGACGGACAGGGAAACCCTCACCCTCAAATCCTTGGGGAGCGGTCGTCACACTTTTCACTCGACGTGCACGAGCTCCCGGTTCACTGACAATTCGTGGCAGGATCGTTATATCGCTCACTGTTACAGCTGGCATGGTGCGTACTCTCGATTCTTATCGGCATCGGCTTAATTGAATCTTCAACTAACCTAAGTATAGAACGCGGGATCGAGCCACCGCATTCCCAAATCAAAAGCCTTACAGATTTTTAAGCGCACTCACCACTTTAGTGAGGGAATCCTTCGCATCACCGAAGAGCAGAGTGGTCTTAGGGTCGTACAAGAGCTCATTTTCAATGCCTGCGAATCCTGGTCGCATAGAGCGCTTGAGAAAGATGACGTTGCCAGCTTGGGAGACATCCAAGATTGGCATTCCAAAAATTGGACAGCCTGGAGTTGTGCGCGCCGCTGGGTTAACGACGTCATTTGCACCGACCACCAAAACTACATCTGTCTGAGGGAAGGTTGGATTAATTTCATCCATTTCGACAAGTTGCTCGTATGGAACATTGGCCTCCGCCAATAAGACGTTCATATGACCTGGCATGCGACCAGCAACTGGGTGAATACCGTAAGCGACATCGATACCTTTAGAAGTCAGCAAATCAGCCATTTCGCGAACAGTGTGCTGCGCCTGAGCAACAGCTAAGCCAAAGCCCGGAACAATCACCACGCGTTGTGCGTAATTGAGCAGGATCGCGACATCGTCAGGTGAGCCAGATTTCACTGGGCGAGCTTCACCTGCAGCCGCGGCTGCCTGAGGTTTAGCTGTAAATGCACCAAAGAGCGTGCCGAAGAGAGATCGACCCATCGCAGTTGCCATAAGGCGAGTCAAAATTGTTCCCGAAGCACCCACAAGTGTTCCCGCGACGATAAGCAAGGTTGCCTGTAAGACATATCCGCTAGCAGCCACGGTAAGACCCGTAAATGCATTGAGGAGTGAGATGACGATAGGTACGTCCGCGCCACCAACGGGCAGTACAAAGAGAACTCCGAAAAGTAGTGAGAGTAGGCCCATGACAAGTAGCGAGGTATTTCCCATGGAATGAATGACCCAGGCTGCGCTCGCCAAAACTCCGACGAGCGTTCCCGCAATGAGGAATCGTCCGCCTGCGAAAACGACAGGCCGCGTAGTCATGATTTCTTGCAACTTCAAGAAGGTCACTACCGAGCCAGCAAATG
Source organism: uncultured Actinomycetes bacterium (assembly GCA_903825945.1). GTDB lineage: Bacteria > Actinomycetota > Actinomycetes > Nanopelagicales > Nanopelagicaceae > PALSA-747. Next base: position 2,333 of record CAIKCJ010000031.1, read on the forward strand.
AAACGCAACCAACAATAACTGTGAAGACAGTGGCGACAACATCTGGGGTGCTCGCTGCTGATCCAAGTTTGAGGTATTCCACTATAGAAACGAGCGCAGCCGCGCCTCCACCCACACCATTAAAGAGCGCCACAAGTTGGGGCATCTGCGTCATCTGAATCTTGCGTGCTGCAGGCACTCCGACAACTACGCCGAAGAGGATCGCGAGCAGAATTAAGAGCGTGTGGTGATGGCCTGAAGCCGTCGCCGTGCCACTCTGGCCAATTTCTTGAGGTGCAAAGAAAACAAGAACTGTTGCAGCAGTAGCACCGGCTGCACCTATGAGATTACCTCGACGCGCTGATTTCGGTGAGGCCAACCCTTTGAGCGCCAAGATAAAGCTGACAGCAATACACAAACCTAGAAGATCATAAAGATTGCGATTCATTACTTCTCACCACCAGTCTGTGAGGCTTTGCGTGGTTTGCCTTTAAACATTTCGAGCATTCGGTCTGTAACAACAAAGCCACCGACCATGTTGATCGTGGCAAGAACTACCGCAACTATTGCAAGTGAGAGTTGCACATTGTTAACCGCGCGGTCGGCAACGGTAATTGCGCCGATCAAGATGATGCCGTGAATCGCGTTGGCACCAGACATAAGAGGCGTGTGAAGTGTTGTTGAAACTTTCGACACAACCTCAAACCCAATAAAGACAGAAAGCACAAAGATGGAGAGCAGTGCTAGACCATTACTCATGTCCGATACCCCTTATTTCTTCACTAGTTCGGGGGAGCGGCGCGCTCCGCTATGGGTCACTGCTGCAGCATCGATAATTTCGTCAGAGAAATCTGGCGTAACGACTCCATCCTTTGTCATCAAAAGTAAGAGGTTGACGACATTTCGCGAAAATAGCATTGAGGCGTGATACGCAAGTTGGCTTGGAACATCTTTTCCACCCCACATACGAACACCGTTGGCAGTAGTGACAATTTCTCCAGGCAGCGTGCCCTCAACGTTGCCACCCGTTTCAGAGGCTAGATCTACAACGATCGACCCTGATGCCATTGTTGAAATCATCTCAGCAGTAACAAGTCGTGGTGCGGGACGTCCCGGTACCGCAGCCGTTGTTATCAAAACATTTGCCGCACTTATGTACGGAGTCAAAAGTTCGCGCTGTCGTGCTGCACGATCTTCTGTCATCTCGCGGGCATATCCACCCGTTCCGTCAAGGGCTTCAAGCTCTAGCGTGATGAATTTTGCTCCCATTGATTTCACCTCATCAGCAGAGGCAGGGCGCACGTCGTAGGCACTAACTACTGCGCCTAATCGCTTTGCGGTTGCAATCGCTTGAAGTCCTGCAACTCCGGCACCAAGTACGACGACATTTGCCGGAGTGACTGTGCCAGCTGCTGTCATCAGCAGAGGGAAGAAGCGAGGGGAGAGCTCTGCAGCAACGAGCGCTGCTTTGTAACCCGCGCAGAGCGCTTGCGAAGTGAGAGCATCCATCGATTGCGCACGCGATATTCGAGGAATGAGCTCCATCGAAAATGATGTGATTCCTGCTTGCGCAGCTGCCTCAATCGAATCAACCGCAGTTGTTGGAGACAAGAAAGAAATTGTGATCGCATCTTTTTTCACTTGCATCATGCGCTGTGGATCAAGGGGTGCGACCGATGCAATGATGTCTGCATCGCTAATGACGCTACCAGCAACGATCGTTGCACCAGCTGCGGCGTACTGATCGTCGGAGAACTCGGCTGCGAGTCCAGCACCAGATTCGATCACTACATCTAAACCGGCTTTAGTGAGCTTGGAGATGATGTCGGGGACGAGTGCAACACGCTTCTCGCCTGCCTTGATTTCCTTAGGGACGGCTATACGCATCAGATCAATATAATGAAGGAAACCCTCGTTGCATAGGGTTCAAGGCATAGTTTCGGTGCGGTCTCGGTGCGGTCTTGGCGCAGTTTTGGAGCTGGGTTTTAGGGAAAAATTGAGAGTTGGCGCCCTGAAAGCTCGCCACGTACCAAGTGATACAGAATCGCCTGAATGGTGGTGCGGCGATGGTAAGCCTCGCGCCAAATAACTGAGCGTGGACCATCGATTACATCAGCCTCAACCTCTTCACCACGGTGAGCAGGAAGGCAATGCATGAAGATTGAATCTGGCGTTGTGAGGGACATGAGTGCTGGAGTAACCGCAAATGGCGAGAGGGCTTTGAGTTTTTCACTTCGCTCATTCTCGGGATCGCCCATTGACATCCAAACATCTGTATAGAGAACGCTTGCATCTTTGGCAGCAGTCTCAGGATCAGTAACTACTTCAATAGTAGCGCCAGAGTTTTTGGCAATTTCTTTGGCAACATCAACAGCCTTGGCATCTGGTGCATATTTTCCACCAGGAGTTGCCACAACAACATGTGCACCCATGATCGCGCCCATTGTTAGCCAGGCATGCGCCATATTGTTTCCATCGCCAACGTACGTGAATTTGCGACCTGAAATATCTTTTCCAAATTGCTCACGAATTGTCACCCAGTCAGCCAGTAATTGAGTCGGGTGATCGTCGTCGGTAAGTCCATTGATAACCGGAATGGTTGTGTTGGCACCCAATTCATCGACATCGGACTGCGCAAATGTTCGAATGATCAGCGCTGATGCGTAACCGCTAATAATGCGAGCCGTATCAGCAAGAGTCTCGCCACGTCCCAGTTGCAACTCATCGCCACGAATGAAAATCGGGGTGCCACCCAAGTGAGCGACTGCAGTCTCTGAAGCAAGGCGCGTGCGGGTAGAAGGCTTGGTCATGTAGATCGCTACGGTGCGATTGGCCAGCGCCGTATTGGCACTCAGTGGCTTTGCAGCAAATTCCGCCGAAGTCTCGAGCAAGAGCTCAACATCAGCGCGACTTAGGTCGGCGGTACGCAGTAGATCCTTCATTCGATAATCCTACGAGATAAGATTGGCCACGTGAGAGTAATTCGTATGGCAACCGAACCCGCCATGATTCGCAACCCTTTTAGCCGCCAAACAGGCGACGGCGGGCCTTTTGCTCCAGTTTTGCCCCAACCCGGCCAACCCGGCATGACGCCTACGGGTGGCACCGATCTGCTTGAAAAAGAGCAGATGGCCCCTAATGACAACGGGGATCACGAGCGTTTTTCGCATTATGTGCGCAAGGAAAAGATCACCGAGTCAATGGTCACCGGAAAAGCTGTGACTGCGCTCTGCGGAAAAAAGTGGGTCCCAAGTCGCGACCCCGAAAAATTTCCCGTCTGTCCCACCTGTAAAGAGATCTATAACGGGTTGAAGAAAGAGTGAAGCCCACGCGCTGGCGCGCTTGGCACGTGAGCGGACGGTTCTTGGCGCCACTAGCCATTCTTGCTATCGCAGCAATTTTTATTCAGCAAGCCGTTCCTGAAGGTGCGCGAGCTGCGAATCCGCCAAGAAAAATTCTCTCGGGTTGGATTCCTTATTATTCAATGAATACTGCTCTTCCTTCGGCTGTAAACAACGCTGATTTAATTACAGAGGTATCGCCATTTTGGTACACGCTTAAAGATCAGAACACAGTCCAAGATCTCTATACACCTGCCAATCCAAGTGTGCCGATGAGCCAACCGCTATCGGTGTTGCGGGGAGCGGGTTTCAAAATAATCCCGACTATTACAGATGGAACCGATATCGATCCCAAGACCGGAAAAGCGACATCAATGGTCCTTTCTAATCTTCTAGCAAGCCCAACCTCGCGTGCAAATGTTGTTGCGACAATTATGAAATTAGTAATGGATAATAATTTTGACGGTATTGATTTAGATTTCGAAAATTTTGCATACGTTGATCCACTCTCAACCTGGCCCACCACGCAGACTCGCTGGGTGCAATTTATTTCAGATCTTTCCACTGCGCTGCATGCTCAAAATAAATTGTTATCGATTACAACACCACCACTATTTAATCCAACCTCCGGCAAAAAGGGTTATTACCAATATGCCTGGGCGCAGGTAGCCTCAATGATTGATCAGCTTCACATCATGGCTTATGACTACTCCACATCCTCTCCAGGCCCAATCGGACCTATTGGTTGGACTACCGATGCCGTGACATATGCGATCTCAGTCATGCCCGCTTCTAAGGTCTATATAGGTATTCCAGGCTATGGTCGCGATTGGGTCACAGCAGTTACCGGCACTTGCCCATCGCTACCAGTCAATTACCTCAAGACTGTTGCACCTGGAGTTGTATCAACGTTTGTTATGCATGATGTCAGCAATCTTGCCAATACATATGGCGCGACACCAACCTTCAACGCCAAGTACGGCGAATCAACATTCAACTACCAAAAGGTTTACAACGGCACTACCGCTGATGGAACTCTCACCACATGTACAGCAACAAGAACAGTCTGGTATCAAGATCAACAGAGCTTCACTCTACGTGCAAATCTTGTCGGGCAATATCGCTTGGGTGGAATTTCTGAGTGGACCTTTGGAATGGAAGACGCCACCGCCGTAACTTCAGTGCGAACTGTTGCAACATCTATAGCGCCTGATCAAGTCATTGCTAATGTAGATCTGCTTAATCCAACGATAGTTCCTCCAAGCACCACATCTGCGATCTCGCCTTCCGGCACAGAAGTACCCACTGGTTCAACGCTCTCAATCGGAACTCCATTGCTACTGACTGGAACATTCACGTTGCCGGATAAGACGCCAGTTGTCGGAGTTCCCGTACATCTGCAATTCAAAAATAGTGCAGGCACGTGGAGCACAGTGATGGATGGAGCCACTGGAAATAGCGGAACATACGCATTGCCAGTACTGCTCGGCGGAAGCACGACACTTCGCGTGATCAGCGATGGTTCGTGGCAGCGAGTGGAGGGCGATTCCAACCCGATCTCCGTTGGCATAAACAGAGTGATTGGTTGGACCATTCCCTCAACGGTGCGGCGAGGTGAGAGTTTTACTATCTCCGGGCAGGTTCAACCCCAGAGTGCAGGCATTGCCGTGACACTCAATAACCCATCCAACCCCAGTGGTTTGGCGGCTCCGACACAGAGCGCTACTACTGACGCCAATGGCAACTTCTCATTCACCACTATCGAAACGCAGCCAGGCTTTTACACATTCAACATTTCGACACCTGCAGATTCGACATTTGCTGCGACACAGACAAGTTTTGTTACAGTAGTTGTGCGGTAGGAATTCTCGCCTCCAAGGCCGGAAGTAGGAGATATCCAGAGAAATAAAAAGGGGGAGTAGATGTCAACAGATACACTCACTCACACTGAATTAGATATTTCCGCGATGTTCGACAAGCCGTGGATCACAATTGTTTGGGATGATCCAGTTAATCTCATGTCTTATGTGACTTTTGTCTTTATTAAACTTTTCGGTTTCTCGAAAGAGAAAGCGCATGATCTTATGATGCAAGTTCACAACAATGGTCGCGCTGTTGTCTCATCTGGAACTCGCGAAGAGATGGAACGCGATGTTCAGCGCCTACATGATCACGGACTCTGGGCAACACTCGCTCGAGATGACCAGGGTTAGAGATGTCTGAATTTATTCGCGACGGAGATGTCTACTCACTCGACCTCACGATTGATGAAGCACATATATTGATCAACCTCGTTGAGCAGCTTCTAGAACTTTTAGGAGAAGGAGACTTTCATCATCACTACGATGAGAACGATCCGTTTGCGCAACTCATGTCACAATTGAAGGCGGCGCCTGAAGAGATAGCGCCACCAGAAGATCCTGTGCTTATGCGGTTACTACCGAATGCATACGCGGATCCAGAAGCGGCCGCAGATTTTCGTCGTTTTACAGAGCCAACTTTGCGCGGTAACAAACAACGCACACTACGTGCGGTGCGAGAAGCTCTGAGCGAGATGGTTGATCTGGAGCAAGCAGGCATTGTTGATGACATCGACGCCGAACTCTGGCTTATGGCTATCAATGATCTTCGTCTTGCGCTCTCGGTCCGCCTCGATATCAATGAAGAAAGCCACGATGTATTCGAGTCGCTGCCTGACTCGGACCCGCAAAAGTCGATCTATGCCGTCTATTTCTGGTTGGGTTGGCTGCAGGAGAGTCTGCTCGAGTTGCTGACTCAATAATTAACCATGCAAGAAGATGGGCAAGAAGATGGGCAAGAAATGAGGGATTTGCTAGCCCGGATGTCCTTCGTCATCGCCGAGAGCCACAGCGAGTAGCCTTAGCCTGTGTCCAATAGTAAAAATACAAGCGCGCCAATTGGTGTCTTTGATTCTGGCGTTGGCGGATTGACGGTTGCTCGAGCAATTATTGATCAGCTCCCAGGTGAATCGATTATGTATGTTGGCGATACGGCTCGTGGCCCATATGGCCCTCGGCCGCTAGCAGAAGTTCGCGCATTTGCTCTTGAAATTATGGATGAGCTGGTAGCCGCCGGAGTTAAAGCAATCGTGATTGCGTGCAATACGGCCAGCTCCGCGATGCTCCGCGATGCTCGCGAGCGCTATGACATTCCAGTGATCGAAGTAATCCAGCCGGCTGCGCGCCGAGCTGTCTCAGCCACCAGAAGTGGCAAAGTTGGAGTGATCGGCACAAACGCAACAATCGAAAGCGGGGCTTATCTCGATGCATTTGCAGCAGCTCCACAACTGACAATCACATCGATTGCTGCGCCACGTTTCGTAGAATTCGTGGAGCGCGGTGAAACATCAGGTAAAGCGATCACTGATCTTGCACATCAGTACCTGCAGACACTTATTGATGCCGATATCGACACATTGGTCTTGGGATGTACGCATTACCCGCTCCTTACGGGTGTGATCTCCTACGTCATGGGCGATCAAGTCTCACTCGTCTCAAGCGCCGAAGAGACTGCTAAAGATCTGTATCGTGCACTCGTCGAAAAAGATTTACTCAATACTGATGGCAAGCCAGTACACCAATTCATTGCTACTGGCGATGCCCAAAGTTTTGCCCAACTAGCCCGAAGATTTTTGGGACCAGAAGTCACCGAAGTACGAAAGGGAATTACCGAATGAGCTCACGTCACGATGGTCGCAAAGCAGATTCACTTCGCGAGATAAAAATTACTCGCAATTGGCTTGATAACGCCGAAGGCTCGGTCTTGGTTGAGTTCGGCAAGACCCGCGTGCTCTGCGTCGCATCATTTACCCCTGGAGTGCCTCGTTGGCTGGTAGGCAAGGGCGAAGGTTGGGTCACAAGTGAGTACGCAATGTTGCCGCGTGCCACTCACACACGCTCTGATCGAGAGAGCGTCAAAGGCAAGCTCGGTGGTCGCACGCAGGAGATTTCACGCTTAATTGGACGTTCGCTGCGAGCAATCGTTGACACTAAAGCACTGGGCGAGAACACAATCGTTATCGACTGCGATGTTCTTCAGGCCGATGGCGGAACCCGAACAGCGGCAATCACCGGCGCTTACGTTGCACTCGCTGATGCGATCTCTTGGGCAAAGAAACAAGGACATGTTCTTGAGGGTCGTACGCCACTTCGTGATTCTGTAGCGGCGGTAAGTGTTGGAATTATCAAGGGCGTTCCGATGCTTGATCTTGCATATGTCGAAGATGTTGATGCTGATACAGATATGAATATTGTCTGCACGGGTTCTGGAAACTTCGTCGAGGTCCAGGGAACCGCTGAAGGTGTTCCATTTGATCGCGCGCTACTTAATCAATTGCTCGATCTTGGTGTAGCTGGTTGCGCAGAGCTGACCACTATCCAAAAAGCGGCCCTGGCTTAACTCACCTTCAGCTTTCACATGGAAAAGAAAAAGCAGCTCGTCCTTGCGACTCAAAATTTAGGCAAGATCAAAGAGTTTGAGCGCTTACTACAAAGCGCCAATCTCGAGATCGACGTCTTGGGGCTCAAAGATTTCCCGGATATGCCCGATGTTGAAGAAACTGGCAGCACCTTCGCCGAGAACTCACTGCTCAAAGCTCGAGCGATTGCACAGTTCACAGGGCTGCCTGCATTGGCAGATGACAGCGGACTCTGCGTGGATGCGCTTGGGGGAGATCCAGGCATTTACTCCGCAAGATGGTCTGGTGTTCATGGCGATGACCAAGCAAATACCTCCAAAGTTCTTGCCCAACTACGCGAACTCGATGCCTTGTCCCAATCCCAATCCCAATCCCAATCCCAATCCCAACTCGGTCGAGTCGATCGATCTGCCCGATTTGTCTGCTCTGTTGCGCTTGTTTTTCCTGCTGATCACCTGCAGCAGGGTCGCGAGATCGTTCATGAGGCGGATATAGCGGGGGAGATTATTGACCAGCCCATCGGCACAAATGGTTTTGGCTACGACCCAATCTTTAGGCCAACGGGTTATGAGCTAACGACGGCCCAGATGGATTCGCAGACCAAAGACCGAATCAGCCATCGAGGCCAAGCGCTAGCGAAGATATTGCCGCAAATCAAAGAACTCATCTAAGGTACTATTTTCGCTATTCCCAGCGTTCTTGCACGTACAATTTCGCAATAGAACACCGAATCTTTAGGAGAGTACCTGTGGCAGTAAAAAAGAGCACGGCTAAGAAAACCGCCAAGAAAGCTCCTGCTAAAAAAGCGGCAGCAAAGAAAGTTGTAGCTAAAAAAGCAGTAGCCAAGAAAGCTGTTGCAAAAAAGAGCGCGGCTAAGAAAGTAGCAGCCAAGAAAGCTCCTGCGAAAAAAGCTGTTGCTAAAAAGAGTGTCGCTAAGAAGTCCGTTGCAAAAAAGAGCACCGTTAAGAAATCTGCAACCAAGAAAGCCACAGCTAAGAAGTCCGTTGCAAAAAAGAGCGCTGCAGTATCCAGCGATGCTCGCATTGTTATTCCACCAGTCCCATCGACGGGTGCGCGCACAACAACTGTAACCTCAGTTTCAACAACTCCTGCTCCAAAAGCTGTTACAGCAACCCCTGCGGCACCAAGCGCAATTCCTTCACAACCAGTTGTTCGTGATAGCAATTCACGTTCATCTGCTCGCGTTGTCTTCGCAGTGATCGTGGGCGTCGTTCTCCTCGCTCTGATCGTTGTTGCTCGCAACCACAACTCATCGAGCAGCACATCAACTACATCTTCAGCTTCAGCAAGCGCATCGGCTTCTACTACTGCGGCAAGCACGCAGAGTGCGGCTTCATCGACATCAGCTGCGCCAGCAACATCGGCCCCAGCTTCAGCAAGCGCGATGACTTCCACCACCGCTGCTTCAGCTACTGATCTAGCTCCAGTCGGAATTGTTGCTCACTACACATCAACTGGCGCAACTATTTTCTGGGCAGCACCATCAGGTGCTCAGGGCTTAACTAGCTATAACGTAGAGGTTGCTGCAAACGGCGGTGCGTTTAAGCTAATCGCAACTGTTCCTTCAACCCAGCTCTCGCTCAACATCACAAAGGGTTCTACATCGGGTTGGGATTCATTCAAGGTTTCTGCTGTGTATTCAGATGGAAGCGTTGTTGCTGGGAAGGTCTTCGGACTTCCTGGTCAGTATTCGTAATATCTGACCCGAATAAAAGGTCAGTATTCGTAATATCTGACCCATCGAAATTGCCCCCGGAGAAATCTGGGGGGTTTTTTTATGGGAGCGCGAGGATGAGTCGCAGGCTACTGGCTGCTTAAAGCGGAGATAATCGCATCAACATAGACGGTGCTGCCTTGGTCACTCAGATGTACGCCATCAGGTCCAAAATATTCTGGATGGCCATTGGAGATCGCATTCCAGTCCACCAGAGTTGCATTCGGGTAGCTGGCGATGACTTGCTTAATAATTCGATCATTATCAAGTCGATATGTTCGAGGTACCGCAGTATTGACCACCACCATTTTTGGTTGATCCTTGAGCAGGTTAAAAAGCGTGGTGACATCATCGCTTGTTAGGTGATTGTTATTTCCCAGATCTAGGACCACAGGATCGTGTTCGAGTCCGGTCTTATCCTGCTCAACAACCTGGATAAGTTCACCGATCTGCCGTCCTACCCGGGCGTTGATCTCGGCCAGTGTGTAGCGTGCCGCAAGTTTTGTCTTTGAACCAAGAATGATCGAATCACCCGTAACCCAAAGTCCAGATACGGATTTGTTGCCGCTATAAGAGCTCACTGTTTGTTCTGTAGCGAGGTTGTTGATGAGGTTAGAGTGATCGCGATGCTCTGCAACAAGTGAGCCAGCAATCACCAGACCAACAAGAACAAGGGGAGTGGTTGTGAGTAGTGCGCGTTCGCGACGTTGCACACTTTTGCGTCGATAGCGACGACCACGTATCCAGTTGGCTAGCGCTCCTCGCCGAATAGGCACTTCGATAAACCGCAACGAAATATCAGCTAGCGCAATAACGAGTAGTACGCGGGCGATATCAATTGCCCAGATTTTGCCTGCCAGATCTGCTGTGGGACGTGTTACTTGAAAGATAACCCAGTGCCACAAATAAATGGCGTACGAGCGTTGGCCAATCCAAAGAAGAGGTTTTGAGCCGATGAGAGGAGCAAAGCGTGAAGCAGGATGTACGAGAGAGACGATTGTCGCGCATCCAAAAATCGCAGCCAATGGAAAAGCTAGTTGATATTGGGCCGAGTTGTTCTCATTAATGAAGAGAAAGGTTGCGAGCAAACCTAGAAGCCCAATGACTCCAATGCCATCGATAAAATCTTGCGCACGTTGTGAAATTTCTTTATGAAGATTTGCTGGCACCCAACTCACAGCGAGGGTGGCTCCTAGAAAAAGTCCGAGTGAGTGAGTGTCGGTTCCGAAATATATATGCCCAATACGATCGGCAATAACTGCTGAGCCATGCGAATCAAGTGAGAGGGAAAAGATAAAAAGAGCGATACCGGAGCTAGCAGCAATGATCAGCGAGGCAACTGCTACTCGTGCCTTCCCGAAATATTTCAAGACAAGCAGGATGACCAGCGGCCAGATGAGATAAAACTGAGCCTCGACCGCCAGCGACCAGGTGTGTTGCAATAGTGGTGCGCGACCAATACTTGAGAAATAATCCTGATGGATAGCGACAAGGTGCCAGTTCTCAGTTCCTGTCAGTACGTATGGCAGGTCTGCGACAAAGCGATGTACCGAATCTGGAGCCCAAAGCGCGATGATGATGGAAGTTCCGATAAGCATGAAAAAAAGCGCCGGAATAAGCCGTCTAGCGCGCGCGATATAAAACTCGCGAAGATCGAGCCCGCCCTTAGCTGCGACAGAATCTAAGAGTTGGCGAGTGATCACATATCCGCTGATACAAAAGAAGAGATCGACTCCAAGGAAGCCACCAGGGATCCATGTGATGTTGAGGTGATAAAGAATTACGGCAACAACCGCAATCGCACGCAAACCATCAATTGACGGAATGTAGCCCGATTTGTGAGTGGGTTGAGGTGTAACTGATTGCGTTTGACTCATTACTTACGCTTGGTTTGCTTGCCTTTGCGTGCCGCGGGAGCGGATTTCTTCACTACAGGTTTCACTACAGGTTTAGCTACTGGCTTAGTTGCAGGTTTAGCAGCAGGCTTTGCAGTTGGCTTCGGTGCAGATTTCTTTGCAGCGCTAGCTGGAGTGAAAGTTGGAGTGGTCGGCCGATTGTCCTCGGTGAGGTTGCTTGAAATATGAGCACCAAGTTTTTCTAGGCGCTCGAAAGCTTCATTGAGGCGCGAACGAGTCTGCTTAATTGCTTCTTCGGCTGCATTAAGTGATTGGGCTTGGATGCGATGCAAGCGCTCAGTCTCAGAAATTGCAGTTCCCAGCCATCCGCGGAAGTTTGCGATCTCAGATGTTGCTTCACTGACCATGCGTTCTGCTTCGCGCTTTGCAGTTGCGGTTGTGGCTGCAGCTTCCCTGCGCTTTGCTTCAGTCAAACTTTCGATACGAGATTGTGCTTGCGCCATTGCTTCTTCTGCTTGAGCCTCTGCCGCGGTGAGTGCCTTGCGAGCGCGTGATTCTGCGCCACCGAGAAGTTCTTTCACTTTGAGCTGAGCATCATTAATTGCGGCACTGGCTGAGCGAGTTGCATCGTTCATGGCCTTGGATGCGATTGCAGCTGCTTTGGCTTCGCGGCTCTGCGCAGTCTTAATGAGATTCATCGCAGTCTCTGTGGCGAGGATTTCAAACTCTTCTTTGGTCAGACTGGTGATGTCACGGCGCGCGCGAAGATCAGCAAGCTGTGCCTCTAGTTGACGGATCCGCTCGAGAGACGATTCTGAGCCCTCTGATGAATTGCCAGGCTTGCTCTCGGCGCTCTTAAAGCCAATCCAAGATAGGAATTTTTTATCGCTCATGGCGCAATTCTAAGGGGGGAAACCCGAGTGCGGGAGGTGGGACTTGAACCCACACGTCCGAAGACACAGGTTCCTAAGACCTGCGTGTCTGCCATTTCACCACTCCCGCTGGAGTGTTACTGCGTAAACGAGCTGCAGTAGAACAGGGGTAAGGGTAATCGGTGAAGAGCTACTTAACCAAACCGAGCGCTCTACAGGCCTAATCGGAGCGTAAGTATCACTGACCCCGATACTCTTACGCCTGTGAGCGAGCTTTCTATTCAAGACGAGCTAGGAGTCTCGATTCTGCGCGCCCTGGCTGCCATGGTCGAGTCAGGTGAGCTCCCAAGCGCAGTCACCTTGCCCGATGCCATCACACTCGATCGTCCGAAAAATCGAGATCATGGGGACTATTCGACCTCTGTTGCGCTCGCTTTAGCCAAACCGGCTGGGCTGCCACCTCGCAACGTTGCGCTCGCTATTCAAAAGCACCTAGAAGCCGATGCTTCACTCAAAGGGGTTCTCAAAGCCGTTGAGATTGCAGGACCTGGATTCCTTAATCTGACCCTAGATACCGCAAGTCAGGCTGAGATTGTCGCTGCGATCCTCAGCGCTGGAGAGAAATTCGGTCACGGCAAGGTTCTAGACGGCGTCTCTATTAATTTGGAATTTATCAGCGCCAACCCAACTGGCCCTCTTCACCTTGGTCATACCCGATGGGCGGCTGTGGGCGATGCGCTTGGACGCTTGCTCAGCGCAGCTGGTGCAAAAGTCACACGCGAGTTTTATATCAATGATCGCGGCAATCAGATGGATCTCTTCGGTGCATCATTGCGCGCAGCAGCTCTTGGACAACCCACTCCGGAAAACGGATACCACGGCGGCTATATTCAGGATTTGGCAACCGACATTGTGGCGCAACACCCAGAGTACGTAGGGCTCGATGAGGCAGCAGGTACAGCAGCATTTCGCGACGCCGGTTATGCGCTGCAGTTGGCCCAACAACAATCAGTGCTTGAAACTTTTAGAACGCATTTTGATATTTGGTTCTCAGAGAAAAGTTTGTACGAAAACAATTTCTTCAATCACTGCTTAGATCGCCTCAAGGAACAAGGCCATGTATTCATGGATGGTGGTGCGACCTGGCTTCGTACAACAGATTTTGGTGACGATAAAGATCGCGTCATGATCAAATCAGATGGTGCTCATGCATATTTTGCATCGGACTCTGCTTATTACATCAGCAAGCGAGAGCGCGGATTTGATGTTCTGATCTACATGCTCGGTGCGGATCACCATGGGTACGTCAATCGCCTCAAAGCAATTGCAGCGTGTGCGGGTGATGACCCTGAGTACAACATTGATGTCTTGATCGGACAGCTCGTAAAAATTATGGAAGGCGGCGAGGAGATCAAACTCTCTAAGCGCGCCGGCACAATTATTACGCTCGAAGAGTTGGTTGAAAAAGTTGGCGTAGATGCTGCTCGCTACACCCTCATTCGCTATCCAGTAGAGACTCCGATGGTGATGGATGTTGATTTACTGCGTAGTCGCACCAATGAAAACCCTGTCTATTATGTTCAGTATGCACACGCACGCATTTGTGCCGTGTTACGCAATGCTGCCGATCTTGGCATTGCTTATGGTGCCTCGGTATTTAAGCCAGAACTACTGGTGCACGAGCGTGAACGCGAACTCATGGGCTCACTCGCAGAATTTCCTCGGATGCTCGCCCACGCTGCTCAGCTGCGCGAACCACACCGCATCGCTCGCTATGTCGAAGAATTAGCCGCTGTTTATCATCGTTTCTACGCTGATTGTCGCGTCCTTCCTATGGGCGATGAGCCTGCCTCGGATCTGCATAGTGCGCGCGCAACTCTCTGCCAGGCAACCGCGCAAGTGGTCGCTAACGCGCTAGGGCTGTTGGGCGTAGAGGCACCGGAGAAGATGTAGCCATGAGCGAATTTTCATCGAAAGTATTTTCGACCCACTCGAATTTCACACCAGGTCATTTGATGATCGGGGGAGTAAGCGCAGCCCAACTCGCGTCTGAATTTGGTACTCCGCTATTTGTTGTCGATGAAGCAGATTTCTTCGATCGCGCAAGCGCGTGGCGCGATGCACTCCAAAGCGCTTTTGGTGATCGCGCCGGAACTGTTTACTACGCAGGAAAATCTTTTCTCTGCAAAGAGATCACTCGCTGGCTCGATGTTGTCGGAATCGGCTTAGATGTTTGTACCGGTGGTGAATTAGCGGTTGCAAAGGCAGCAAATTTCCCAATGTCTCGCGTTGAGATGCATGGCAACAACAAATCCGAGTCAGAGATCCGTAGTGCGATAGAAGCTGGTGTTGCGACCATCGTGATCGATTCCTTTATGGAGATTGATCGCGTAGGTGCGATCGCAAAAGAGCTAGCTAAAACCCAGCGAGTATTTTTAAGACTCACTCCTGGCGTTGAAGCACACACTCACGAATTCATTTCGACTGCTCACGAAGATGTGAAGTTTGGATTCTCGATAGCTAGTGGAGCTGCATGGAAAGCGATCGCAGAAGTCTCCTCATACGAGAGTTTGGAACTGGCAGGTTTCCACTCACATATTGGATCCCAAATTTTTAACTCAGAAGGATTTGCTGCTGCTGCACATAAGTTGATTGCACTCCTTGCGCAGTATCGTGATGAACATAAAAAAGAATTGCCTGAGCTAGATCTTGGTGGGGGATACGGCATTGCATACCTACCCGATCAGGAGACCCTGGTTCCAGCAGATGTTCTTACCGAGCTAGCTGCAGTCGTGAAGGCCCAATGCGCTGCCCACGGCTTGGCCGTGCCATTGATCTCGATTGAACCTGGTCGCGCAATCGTTGGTCCGACCACCACCACTCTTTACACAGTAGGCACCACCAAGGATGTCACTCTGGATGATGGCGCAATTCGTCGCTATGTCTCGGTCGATGGTGGAATGTCAGACAATATTCGCCCAGCGCTCTATGACGCCGAATATCACGCAATCATGGCCAACCGCAGCAGTGATGCCCCAACGGTTAATACCCGCGTTGTTGGGAAGCATTGCGAAAGTGGCGACATTGTTATCCGCGCAATTGATTTGGCGGCAGATTGCGGACCCGGTGATCTTTTGGCTATCCCCGCAACTGGTGCATATGGGCGCTCAATGGCGAGCAATTACAACCATATTCCACGCCCAGCTGTGGTGGCTGTTATCGACGGAAAAGCCCGCGTAATAGTCCGCCGTGAGAGCCACGAGGATTTATTGGCGTTGGATATCTAACATTCTTTGAGATACTTCTCCGGATACTTAGTTAAGACTTACCGGCCATAGCGGCCAAGAATGAGGATGTGAACCGATGAGCAACGATCGCGTACTACGCGTCGGTCTGCTCGGTGCTGGCCATGTTGGCGCTGAAGTTTTCCGCTTGATGATCGCAAACCAAGATGACCTTGCTGCTCGTTCGGGCGCGGGCCTTGTTATCACTCGCGTTGCTGTTCGCGAGCTCAAGAGTGATCGCCCTGGCATTGACCGCACACTCCTTACCGACGATGCAGATTCAGTCGTCAGTGATCCAAATATTGATTTGATTATCGAGGTCATGGGCGGAATCGAGCCAGCTCGTACCCTCATCCTCAAAGCCATGGAAAATGGCAAGGCAGTTGTTACTGCCAATAAGGCGCTACTCGCAAAACACGGCGCAGAGCTATTTCACGCATCAGATTTGGCTGACGTTGATTTCTATTATGAAGCCGCAGTGGCCGGCGCAATTCCAATTTTGCGTCCACTTGCCGAAAGTTTGGTTGGTGATCACGTCGAGCGCGTGATGGGAATTATTAACGGAACAACAAACTACATCTTGACTCGCATGCACGAAGCAGGAGCGAGCTTTGAAGAAGCTCTGCACGAGGCTCAGGAATTGGGTTATGCAGAAGCAGATCCAACCGCCGATGTCGATGGTTTTGATGCTGCAGCTAAAGCAGCAATCTTGGCTGGTTTGGCATTCCACACTCAGGTAACTGATGAAGATGTTTACCGCGAGGGTATTCGCTCGATAACAGCAGATGATGTCAGCGTTGCAAAAGCTATGGGCTTTGTTATCAAGCTCCTTGCGATTGCAGAAGCGAATGAACTTCATGGCAGCGACGAAGAGACAATCTCAGTTCGCGTCCACCCAACGATGATTCCTGTAACCCACCCACTTGCAGCAGTGCGCGAATCTTTCAACGCCGTATTCGTGAAGTGCGAATCAGCTGGCGAGTTGATGTTCTATGGTCGTGGCGCAGGTGGAACCCCAACAGCTTCAGCTATTTTGGGTGATCTCGTGGCGGTTGCCCGTAACCGCAATGAAGGTTCACTTGGACCTACCGAGACTGACTATGCGGATCTCGATATTGCACCACTAGGTGTGAGCCGCACTCGTTATTTGATTCGTATGGATGTTGCAGATGTCCCTGGCGTGCTCGCTTCTGTAGCAAGCACTGTCGCTAAGAACGAGGTTTCGATCATGACTGTTCGACAAGAAGGTCGTGGCGCCGATGCAGAGCTGGTCGTGCTCACACACGTCGCTCGCGAAGATTCCCTAGCCAACACAGTGAAGGATCTGCGCAACCTTGATGTTGTTCAAAAAGTTGTCAGTGTTATCCGCGTTGAAGGAGTTTTGTAATGGGTCTATTCGACAAGAAGCAGAAGAGTCAGAGCGGTGCACATCAGTGGCGCGGAGTGATCGAAGAATATTTTGATCGCCTTCCAGTTTCTTCTAAGACCCCAATCATCTCGCTCCGTGAAGGTGGCACCCCGCTCGTTCACGCAGGCGTCCTCTCAGAGATGCTCGGCAACGATATTTGGCTCAAAGTCGAAGGTGCTAACCCAACAGGTTCATTTAAGGATCGCGGAATGACTATGGCGATCTCAAAGGCTGCAGAAGATGGCGCAAAAGCTGTTATCTGCGCGTCCACCGGAAACACTTCTGCCTCTGCAGCTGCATACGCAACGAAAGCTGGAATGGTCCCAGTCGTACTTGTTCCTCAAGGCAAAATTGCAATGGGTAAGTTGGCTCAGGCGATCGCGCATGGCGCAACGCTCCTTCAAGTTGATGGAAATTTTGATGACTGCTTAACACTCGCTCGCGATCTCGCTGACAACTATCCAGTGGCGCTCGTGAACTCCGTGAATCCATTCCGTATCGAAGGACAAAAGACCGCAGCTTTTGAAGTTGTCGATCTTTTGGGCGATGCACCAGATTTGCATGTCCTGCCAGTAGGTAATGCAGGAAACATCACTGCCTATTGGAAGGGCTACAAGGAGTACAACAAGGATCGCATCTCAACTAAGTTGCCGCAGATGTGGGGATTCCAAGCTGCGGGAGCTGCGCCGATTGTTCTCAATCAGGTAGTGAGCGAGCCTGAAACCATTGCAACAGCTATCCGAATCGGCAATCCAGCTTCATGGGAGCAGGCGGTTGATGCTCGTGACAGCTCAGGTGGCTTGATTGATAGCGTCACTGACGAAGAAATTTTGAGCGCGTATCGCTTAGTTGCAGCTCGCGAAGGTGTCTTCGTGGAGCCATCATCGGCAGCCGGAATTGCAGGCCTGATCAAGAAGCAAGCGCAAGGACAACTCCCAAAGGGTAAGAAGATTGTCATCACTGTTACTGGCAATGGCCTTAAGGATGTCGGTTGGATTCTTGATGGCGCTGCCGCACCAACTGTCATTCCGGTAGACCTTACGGCAGCAGCAGCTGCTATGGGTCTGAAGTAAAGGATACGCCTGAGAGTTATGGCAACCAATCGTCTAACGTTTAAAGCGCAGCTGGCACAAGTCAGTGTGCCGGCTAGTAGCGCCAATTTAGGTGCAGGCTTTGACACATTTGCATTGGCGTTAGATATTCGCGATCGGTATGCAGCTCAAATCTTGGATGATGCAACCTTCGATGTAGATGTCAGCGGTGAAGGTGCCGACGAAGTTAAGCGCGATAAAAACCATTTAGTGATCAAGGCGATGATGCGCGGCTTTGAGCACATGGGGCAGAAGCCAAAAGGCTTAGCTCTTCGCGCTCTCAACGTCACACCGCATGGACGTGGCTTGGGTTCATCATCATCCGCAATCGTTGGCGGATTAGCACTTGCGCGAGAACTTGTTCTTGGCGGTGAGGAATATATGTCTGATGATGACATCATGATGATTGCTACCGAACTTGAAGGACACCCTGACAATGTTGCAGCGGCGCTTCGTGGCGGAGCAACAATTGCGTGGATGCAAGAACTCACTTTAGGTTCAACAGACACC
>CAIKCJ010000032.1 GCA_903825945.1 uncultured Actinomycetes bacterium
CGTTGTGGAACAGATGCGGGGTAAAACTAGAGTGGCTCGGGACAGGATCGAACTGTCGACCTCACGATCTTCAATCGCGCGCTCGTCCCAACTGAGCTACCGAGCCAGTCTTACTGGCCAAATAAAACAACCGCGACCCAGACGGGACTTGAACCCGCGACCTCCGCCGTGACAGGGCGGCGCGCTAACCAACTGCGCTACTGGGCCTAGCTATCCAAAACCGAAGTTCTGAACACTTTCTCAAGTGCCCCCGTTATGGGATGACTTGAGCGCCAAGCTCTCACCGAAGTGAGTTCGTTTCTTTCTCTCTCGGTTATCTGCCGAGCGAGCCCCACCTAGGTGAGAGTGCCCCCAACGGGGTTCGAACCCGTGTTACCGCCGTGAAAGGGCGATGTCCTAGGCCTCTAGACGATGGGGACTTCAAGAAGCGAAGGCTAAGGGTATCGGAGTCTTCACCCAGCACCAAAACTGCGAGAATGTATCCATGAGCACCCCCAACGGCGCCACGCCCTTCATCTCTAAATGCGACGCAGGGACGGTCAGTCAGGCCGCCCAAGTACTCCTGGCCGGACATTTAGTCGCTTTCCCGACCGAAACTGTCTATGGCCTTGGAGCTGATGCACAGAACGTACAGGCGGTAGCTCGTATTTACTCAACCAAAGGACGTCCTGCCGACCACCCGCTCATTGTGCACATTCCATCGATCGATCTAATGGGGCAGTGGGCTCAAGATATTCCGGCATATGCGATCACACTCGCACGCGATTTCTGGCCGGGCCCGATGACGTTAGTTCTTAAGCGATCAGAGCTTGCGGAAGATTTCATTACTGGCGGACAAGAGACAGTTGGATTGCGAGTACCGGCACAACCGATTGCGCTCGCTTTACTCAATGAATTTGTGAAAGCTGGTGGCAAGGGAATTGCGGCGCCATCTGCAAATCGCTTCGGTGCAGTTTCACCTACAAGTGCGCAGGCCGTCAGTGAGGAAATTGGTGAGTATCTTGCTGACGGGGATCTCATCCTTGATGGTGGCCAATGTTTAGTGGGAGTTGAATCCACAATTATTGATTGCACTGGTGATGCACCAATGATTTTGCGACTTGGCGCGGTTACTGCAGAAATGATTCAAGAGAGCACTGGGCTTGAAGCGCTCTACAAAAATCCATCGTCAATAAAAGCATCTGGCACTTTGGATTCTCATTACCAACCAAAAGCAAAAGTGTTATTAGATGTCATCGCGGTTGCGGGAGATGGATTGATCGCACCAGATCAAATCCCCACACCTGATGGCGTCATTCGATTGGCTTCGCCATTTACCATCGAACAATATGCGCGCGATCTATACGCAGCCTTGCGGTTAGCCGATGAAAAAGGGCTTGAGATTGTCGTTGTACTTCAACCAGGCGGAGATGGATTAGCGGCTGCAATTCGCGATCGCTTGCAACGTGCAGCCCACGTGGAGCAATAAAAAACCCACTCGAATCCATGGGGTCATCGAGTGGGTTCAGATTATGTGTCGCGCGAGAGTCCCTCACACGCGTGCGACACCAGGTAGTTAAGGTTTTGTTGGCGCTACTGGCTTAGGCGGAATTACTGGCGCTACTGGCTTGGTGAGTGGTGGAAGAGCAGCGATTGCAGCAGCTCGAGCAGTTGTTGCAGCAGTTACCGCGCTCTGACGTGCAGCCAGCGCAGCGCTCTTGGCGGCCGCTGTTGGTGTTCCTGCGATCGCACTCTGGTAAGCAGCACGAGCTGCATCAAGTGCGGATCGGAAAGTTGTATTGATTCTCAGGCGTGATGCTTGGTCTGTTGAGAGCGCTGCACGATAAGAATCCATCGCTGTTGTGTAGGTAGCTATTGCTTGCTGGCGATCAGCTTGCCATGCCTGAAGTGCGGTGCGGTACTTAGCCATTGCAGCTTTGTAAGCAGCTTTGTAAGTAGCTTTGTAAGTAGCTTTAGCTGCAGCGCTTACAGAGTTGGCGCCAGGCGTTGATGGAGCTGCTGGTGCAGTTGACGTTACTGGTGCTGTGTTGGTGGTGTCAGCGAAAGAAGCTGGAACCGTAAATAACGTTGCCGCGATGGCGAGAGTTGCTAGTCCTGCACGTTGTGCTCTTCTCATGCCTTAATCATGCAGTGACTCTTTGTGAGAACCTTGTGAAAAGACTGCCAGGACTATGCTGATTTAAGCGGCCCCCAATAGAGTTGCTCAATATGAAGCAGCCTCGCATTTTGGTCGTCGATGACGAAAACGGGGTCCGCGAACTGATTTCCGATGTCCTGCACCTTGAGTCATTCCATGTGACAACGGCAAGTGATGGGCTAGAGGCGCTGGGGCTCCTTCGGGTAAGTGATTTCGATTTGATGATTCTTGACGTTTCCATGCCGAAAATGGATGGATTCACGCTCCTGGAGAAATTGCGGGAAGAGAAGAATACGATTCCTGCGCTTATGCTCAGTGCTCGCAACGACAGAAGCGATGTCACAACCGGTTTGCGAAGTGGTGCAGATGACTACGTAACCAAACCTTTTGGAATCGAAGAACTCGTACTGCGAGTTAAATCGATTCTGCGCCGCACTCTTGAAAGCTCCGAACCCCAGCTTCTCAAATGTGGGCCCATTTCCATCGACCTCGAGCAACATCGGGTCACTTTTCGAGAGGACGTAATCGAGCTCTCTCCAACCGAATTTTCATTGCTGGAGTACCTAGTAGAAAATAAGAACAAGGTCGTGAAAAAGGAGGCCTTACTTAAGGTCGTGTGGGGTTATGACTTTGATATTAAGTCTTCGGTTGTAGAGACCTACATTTCCTACCTGCGTAAAAAACTGCATCGCGACAACTGGGAAGGCATAAAAACGATCCGAGGCATCGGCTTTCAGATTGTAGATAAGCAATGAAGCTCTCGCTCCGGCTGACCGCGCTGATGTTTGTCGTCCTCACCATTGCAACATCCTCAATCGGTTTTTTTGCGATTGCAAAGTACCGCTCAACCGAAATCGGGCGGATTGATCAATCTCTACAAGCAAAAATCACCGTGCTTGATCACACGCAGCAAGATCCACTATCGGTGATGCAGTACCTTGCTCAAGTATCAGTCCTTCCCGTAACCGCTGCATACATTACGAACACCAATGATTTCAACACACTCACCTTCGGTGGCCAAGACTTTCTAACGCGGCCAACGCTTAGCCAAGTTATTTCAGCCGACTATCACCCAGTGAACATTAGTAATCAGATGCGAATGCGAACATTCGAGCTACCAAATGACGAGTACCTCGTGATGGCCGAATCAACGGCAGACATAAACAAAAGTGTTGGGTTGCTCGCCAAAGATCTTGTGGTCTTCATTATTGTGATTGATCTTTTGGGTATTTTTACTACGTATATTTTCTTCCGCAATGACCTCAAACTGAACGAACTCAACATTGCCCTTCGCAAACAGAGTGAGAGTATGCAAGAGTTCTTGGGGGATGCCTCTCACGAACTGCGCACACCGCTCACTGTCATCAAAGGATACTTCGAACTCGCGCAGAGAGCGGAAGATAAGCAGACAAGCGCTAAGTACTTAGCTAAGAGCGAGAGCGAAATCATAAGGATGGAGACGCTCATCAGGGAGATACTTCTGCTGGCAGAGTTAGGTGAATGGCCAATTTCGCATAAGCAGAGCGTGGATTTCTCAGCAATGTTAGAAGAACAGATTCGCACCATGCAAGATTTATCTCCGAGCCGCACACTCTCTGCGGATGTGGCATCAGGTATCCAAATCCAGGGGGACCAAGGATTACTCACTCAGATGCTTGCCAATATATTTGCCAACATCCGCCAGCACACACCCGCGGATGCTCCAGTTGAAATACGCCTCACCAGCACGCGAAATCGAGTTGAACTCATGGTGGGCGACGGCGGTCCTGGTCTTCCAGAATCACTTGTGACATCCCGGATCTTTACAAGGTTTGATAAATCTCGAGCACGAACTACTGGTGGTTCTGGCTTAGGTATGAGCATTATTCAAGCAATTGTTAAGGCGCACGATGGCTCATTCAGTGTTGCGAACTCTTCTCTAGGAGGGCTGGGAATTCGGATTACTTTCCCAGCCTCCTAATCTGATTTCAGTTCAATTCCGCTTATCCCAAATTAACATTCGCATATAGGCAATAAGTCGGCTGTTAGACTCATATGAAGAGAGTAGGAAAATATGAGTCGCATTGAGTCGAAAGCAATCTATGTCGCAAGTTTCACAGCCATCGCTTTAATCGGTTTCTTCGCAACCGCCCTCGTCCTACGACCTAACGACAAAGTTCAGCAAGCAGTCACAACCACTGCCTCATCTGTCTTTAGCACCGATCGCTATGTCGACGTGCAGGCTAGCGGAACTGAGAAAGTTTCTCCCGATGCCCTGGATCTGCCGATTAGTATTTCGGCGACTGCGGCTTCAAATGAACAAGCCACATCCCAGGCTGCTAACGCTGCTTCAAAAGTACGCTCTGCGCTCACCAAGTATTCAATTGCAGCTTCGGACATCACCACAACTTCGATCGTTACTAACGCGGTCTACTCTTATGACAACAACATTCAGAAACTTACTGGCTATCAAGCAACTCAGAGTCTTGATGTAACGGTTCGTAACACCAAGAGCGCTGGTGCACTCATCGATGCAGTGACCAAAGCTGGTGGAAATCATGTCGCCATCAATGGTGCTACTCCATTTATTGTGGATCCAACTCATGCAGATTCATTAGCAGAAGCGGCTGCAATCGCTGCAGCTAAATCAAAAGCTCTCACATATGCATCGTCGCTGGGTGTGAAACTAGGTTCAATCATTTTTGTTACCGAGCAACCATCGTCAATTTCGCCTTTCCCACTAATGGCTATGAAGGCATCAGCAAATACTGAAACTCAGATCAACTTAGGAACTCAGTCCGTAACTGTCAGTGTCGACGCCCGCTGGTCGATTCAACAATAGGGTTCTTTTAGAGCAATGTGCGGACGTTTCACTTTAAATGTGAGTTCGGATCATGTCTGAGAAATGCGGATTTCGCCCTCTGCGCTAAAATTTAGGTATTCGAAATTCTATTAAGAGGAGTAAAAAGTGAAAAAAGTATCCCTAGCGCTATTGATTTCAGCGGCGATGAGCGTTTCAGCTACAAGCGCATTCGCAGCAACAGCGACACCAAAGCCACACATCACAGGTGCCGCAGGTGCAGCAGAAGGCACTGCAAAACATGAGATGTCAGAGTCTGCAGCAACCCAAAATTCAGAAGCAATGACCACCACAAAGGTGACCCATAAAGCTGCTGCTAAGAAGGCTAAGAAGGCTAAGAAGAAGTAGTTCGCAAAGCATTTAGATAGCGCCGGGGCTAGATACCTCGGCGCTTTTCTTCTGTCTGAGTGCAATTATTGCCATTGTGGAAGTGCTTACTGATTTGGCCTAATAATGGGTACTAAATGGGTACTTTTTCTAGGTCAGCCGACCCTTTCAGATTCGTATAGACTGCGGGCTCGCGCTTAAAACGCGCAGTGGGGCCTTTAGCTCAGTCGGTAGAGCAACGGACTTTTAATCCGTGGGTCGTCGGTTCGAGCCCGACAGGGCCCACTCATTTAGCGCATGAAATGCGCAGTTGAGTGTGCTTTTACATCGAATCATCAATTCTGGATGCAGTTCTTGGATGCAATTGACTCAGAAAGTCATCCTTGGACTCTATAAAGTCCGTTGGAGTTTAGGCTTACAGAACTCCGTAACTTTGACACCGTAATCCTGCTGGGACAACCCCAACCAGAGCAGGAGTACAAAATGGCAACAAGACGCAGTAATGGTGAAGGCACAGTTTGGTATGCAAAGACGGAAGGGCGATTTAGAGCCCAGTATCCCGACGCGAACGGACATAGACGAACAATCACTGGAAAAACTAAACGTGACGTGGAAAAAAAGTTGCGCACAGCACTTACCAAAAGAGACTCAAACACCCTTGAAGAGATGGCTTCCATTGCTGGAACGGTTGAAGAACTTCCAGAGAGGTATGAAG
>CAIKCJ010000033.1 GCA_903825945.1 uncultured Actinomycetes bacterium
GGTACCCTGACCCTTCGATCTTTCACAAGATTTACCTAAGACTGTTCAACCTTCAAGGTTAGGCATATAGCGGCCGCGACCTTTTAGTAGACCTGCACGCAAGACCCACGCATCTGGAGGAACCTTGGCCGCGAAGTCAAAATCACATGCCCCTGCACGAGTCTCATTTGCAAAGATCCGCGAACCCCTCGAAGTCCCAAATCTCCTCTCACTACAGCTAGACAGTGTTGATTGGTTGCTTGGTAATGACTTGTGGCGCGCTCGCCTGGAAGTTGCAGAAAAGTCCGGCCGCGGTGAAGTCCCTAAGCAATCTGGTCTAGAAGAAATCTTCGAAGAGATCTCTCCAATCGAAGACTTCCAGGGAAAGATGAGCCTTTCTTTCCGCGATCACCGCTTCGAGCCTCCGAAGGCAACAATCGCAGAGTGCAAAGACCGCGATATGACCTACAGCGCTCCACTCTTCGTCACAGCAGAATTCACAAATAACGAGACTGGCGAAATCAAGTCTCAGACCGTATTCATGGGCGATTTCCCATTGATGACACCTCGCGGAACATTCGTTATCAACGGAACAGAGCGCGTAGTTGTTTCACAGATCGTTCGTTCTCCTGGCGTTTATTTCGAACGCACAATCGAGAAGGCATCTGACAAGGACATCTTGACTGCAAAGATCATCCCAAGCCGAGGTGCTTGGTTGGAATTTGAAGTTGATAAGAAGGATCTTGTTGGCGTCCGTATCGACCGCAAGCGTAAGCAATCTGTCACCATCTTCCTGAAGGCACTTGGCTGGACAGAAGAGCAGATCCTTGAGCAATTCGGTGAGTTTGAATCAATCCGCGCGACTCTTGAAAAAGATAACGTCAAGACTCAAGATGAAGCGCTCCTTGATATCTACCGCAAGCTTCGTCCAGGTGAGCCACCAACGAAGGAAGCAGCTCAGAACCTCATTGAGAATCTTTACTTCAACCCTAAGCGTTATGACCTTGCAAAGGTTGGCCGTTTTAAGGTCAACAAAAAGCTCGGTCTAGAATTAGAGCTATCAAAGGGTCTTCTTAACATTGAAGATATCGTCGCAACCATCAAGTACCTCGTCTCGCTCCATGCGGGTGAAGCTCTTATGGAATACGGCAAGCAGGTCCGTGTTGAGACAGACGATATCGATCACTTCGGTAACCGTCGTCTACGTACCGTCGGTGAATTGATCCAGAACCAAGTTCGTACTGGTCTTTCACGTATGGAGCGCGTAGTTCGTGAGCGCATGACAACACAAGATGTAGAAGCAATTACTCCTCAGACATTGATCAACATCCGTCCGGTTGTTGCATCAATCAAGGAGTTCTTCGGAACATCTCAACTCTCACAGTTCATGGATCAGACCAACCCACTTTCTGGCATGACTCACAAGCGTCGTCTTTCAGCGCTTGGACCCGGCGGTCTCTCTCGTGAGCGCGCTGGCTTCGAAGTTCGTGACGTGCACCCATCGCACTACGGACGTATGTGCCCAATTGAAACTCCTGAAGGTCCAAACATTGGTTTGATCGGATCTCTCGCTACCTATGCTCGCGTAACTCCATTCGGATTTATCGAGACTCCTTATCGCAAGGTCGCTAAGGGCAAGGTCACAGATCAGATCGACTACCTCACAGCTGATGAAGAAGATGAGCACATCATTGCTCAGGCCAACGCGCCACTTACTTCTGATAGCCACTTCGCTGAAGAGCGCGTACTCGTACGTCGCCGCGGCGGAGAAGTTGAATACATCCTTGCTGATGAAGTTGATTACATGGATGTTTCTCCACGCCAGATGGTTTCTGTTGCAACAGCAATGATTCCATTCTTGGAGCACGATGATGCTAACCGCGCCCTCATGGGATCAAACATGATGCGTCAGGCAGTTCCACTACTTCGCGCAGAGGCACCATTTGTTGGTACCGGCATGGAGTTCCGTGCAGCTGTTGATGCGGGCGATGTAACACTTGCGCGCAAGCCTGGTGTTGTCACCGATGTTCAATCTGATGAAGTCACCGTAATGAACGATGACGGAACAACAGAGCATTACTTCTTCGAGAAGTTCGTTCGCTCAAACCAAGGCACCAGCCGCAACCAGAAAGTGGTTGTTTCTCAAGGTGACAAGGTCGATGTTGGACAAGTTATTGCAGACGGCCCAAGCACCGATAAGGGTGAGATGGCTCTTGGTAAGAACTTGCTCGTGGCATTTATGTCATGGGAAGGTCACAACTACGAAGATGCGATCATCCTTTCCCAGCGTCTTGTGCAAGATGACGTTCTTACTTCGATTCACATCGAGGAGTACGAAGTCGATGCACGCGATACCAAGCTTGGACCCGAGGAGATCACTCGCGACATCCCTAACGTTTCAGAAGAAGTTCTCGCCGATCTTGATGATCGCGGAATCATTCGCGTGGGCGCCGATGTTGTCCCAGGCGATATCTTGGTTGGAAAGGTAACTCCTAAGGGAGAAACCGAACTCACACCAGAAGAGCGCTTGCTCCGTGCAATCTTCGGTGAGAAGGCTCGCGAAGTTCGCGATACCTCACTCAAGGTTCCACACGGTGAATCAGGCAAGGTCATCGGAGTCTCTATTGCTGACTCAGAAGATTACGAGCTACCAGCTGGCGTGAACCAAGTTGTTCGCGTTTATGTTGCGCAAAAGCGCAAGATCCAAGATGGTGACAAGCTTGCTGGCCGCCATGGTAACAAGGGTGTTATCTCAAAGATTCTTCCTCAAGAAGATATGCCATTCCTTGAAGATGGAACTCCAGTCGACATCATCTTGAACCCACTTGGTGTTCCAGGTCGTATGAACGTCGGCCAGGTTCTTGAAGTTCACCTCGGCTGGGCTGCAAAGGCCGGTTGGAAACTTGAGGGTGATGAAGATTGGCAGAAGGATCTGCGCGCACACGGCTATGCCGATGTCGCTCCAGGATCCAAGGTAGCTACACCAGTATTCGATGGTGCGAAGGAAGACGAACTCATTGGTCTCCTCGGATCAACACATAAGACCGCAGATGGATTGACCTTGGTCGGCCCAGAAGGAAAGGCTCGTCTATTCGACGGCCGTACTGGAGAGCCTTACAAGCAACCAATCACAGTTGGATACATGTACATCTTGAAGCTCCACCACTTGGTAGACGACAAGATTCACGCACGTTCAACAGGTCCTTACTCAATGATTACTCAACAACCATTGGGCGGTAAGGCTCAATTCGGTGGTCAGCGCTTTGGTGAGATGGAAGTTTGGGCACTTGAAGCTTATGGAGCTGCTTACACACTCCAAGAGTTGCTCACCATCAAATCTGATGACGTGCTTGGTCGCGTAAAGGTTTACGAAGCGATCGTGAAGGGCGAGAACATTCCTGAGCCAGGTATCCCTGAGTCATTCAAGGTACTTGTTAAGGAAATGCAATCTCTCTGCTTGAACGTTGAAGTCCTTAA
>CAIKCJ010000034.1 GCA_903825945.1 uncultured Actinomycetes bacterium
CAGCATGCGCTTCTGCGAGGAATAAGTGCGTAGTTATTCAGAAAATTGGCTAAGTAAGCGTAGACAGGGCTTAGGACGAACCTCATTCCCTCACTGCTAATGAGGTAGGCCCGTTAAAAGGCCTCGGAGGTTCAAATCCTCTCGTCTCCGCTCTTGTTTCAACAGGCGTTTGCAGCAGCGAACTTAGTAAACTCTCCCAGTACTCGACGGAGAGAAGTGAAATCATGGCAAGAAAGCTCGTTTTGATGGGCTCTGGCGAAAACAGTCCCGCTATGGTGACGCCTCACCAGAATATTCTCAAGGAGCTCGGTAAGAGTTCTTATCGAATCAATCTTGATACTCCCTATGGCTTTCAAGAAAATGCCAACGAGATGACCGAGCGGATTTTGGGCTACTTCGAGAAGAACGTTGGATATCCCATTAACGATGTTCATTTTCGAAGCGATTTCGAAGATGCAACTACCGCTCTTACAGAGATAGAGAAAGCCGATTGGCTCTTCTCTGGTCCTGGCAGTCCTACCTATGCACTTAAAGCGTGGGCGAGCAGTGGTGCCAGTGAGAAATTCCACCAGGTACTAGAACGTGGAACCATCGTTATGGCTTCAGCTGCAGCAATGACTCTTGGAGCTAAGACCATGCCTGTCTATGAAATGTACAAAGTAGGCGATGCACCATTTTGGCTAGATGGTTTAAATATTTTAGAGAAAGCAACCGGAATTCGTGCCTCGGTTGTAGCTCA
The DNA here is from genome assembly GCA_903825945.1 of uncultured Actinomycetes bacterium. Lineage (GTDB taxonomy): Bacteria > Actinomycetota > Actinomycetes > Nanopelagicales > Nanopelagicaceae > PALSA-747. The sequence goes on from CAIKCJ010000034.1 coordinate 740, forward strand.
CTACAACAATACCCAAGGCGGAACTCACGACACTCGCTTCTGCTTTATTGGACAACGTCGTATGGAAGTACTCGAATCACTCCTTGAAAAAAATACGGGGATTCTGGGGATTGATGAGCACACGGGCATCAGCTTTGATTTGGATACCAAGGTTGTTGAGATCTTTGGAAAAGGTCAAGTGACCTTGCGGATGAACGGCGCAGAGAAGATATTTGCGAACAAGACCACCCATTCGATCTCAGATTTCGCATTCTAAAACCGCGCTAAAATTCGCCTAAATTACTAGAAGAGGTAGATGTGCCACAGTACAAAATTGCCATTGTTGGAGCTGGTCCGGCCGGGTATTTCACAGCACAAGCACTTCAAAACTCGCAGAGCGAAGAGCTCAGTTTTAGTATCGATATGTTTGAACGCCTGCCAACGATGTGGGGACTGGTTCGAAGTGGCGTGGCACCAGACCACCCAAAGATCAAAACTGTTGCAAAGGTCTTTGAGAAAGTAGCCAGCGAGCCTAATTTCCGCCTCTTTGGCAATGTCGAAATTGGGAAAGATATAGATATCGAAGAACTCTGCGCTCGCTACGACGCTGTCATTATGTGCACAGGCTCTGCCATCGGAAAGAAACTTGGTATTCCAGGCGAAGATCTTCCTGGATCGTTATCTGCCGCTCAATTCGTTCCTTGGTATAACGGCCATCCTGACTTTGCTTCACTTGATGTCCCGCTTGATGGCACGACTGCAGTTGTTATCGGTGCAGGAAATGTCGCGATGGATTGCGCACGAATTTTGGCGATTGATCCTTCGGAGCTAGATTCAACTGACACTGCTAGCGCTGCACTTATTGCACTGCACGACAGCACGATCCGTAAAGTGTATATCGCCGGCCGTCGCGGACCCGAGCATGCTGCCTTTACTGCGCCAGAGCTACGTGATCTTCCAAAATTAGAAAATACAGATGTCGTCATCTCGAAAGAAGAAGTTGAAGCAGCGCACATCCGTGCTGAAGATGCGGGCGAAATCGAGAAGCACTTAGCATCAAATCTCGAAGCATGGCGCTTGATATCAGAACATCCTCATTCAGGACACGATCGCGAGATGGAATTTCACTTCCTAGCCGCTCCTAAAGAATTTAGAGGAGATGGCAAAGTCGAGGAAATTGTATTTGGGATTAATGAAATCAAAGATGGCAAAGTCATCGATACTGGTAAGACTTACTCAATAAAAGCAAACCTCGTTATCTCGGCGATTGGGTATGAAGCAGCGCAGATCAACGGCATCTATTTTCACAATGGCAAAATTGATAATGAAGAAGGCCGTGTACTTGGCACCAATATCTATACAGTTGGTTGGGCCAAGCGAGGTCCTTCCGGTGTCATTGGCACCAACAAGAGCGATGCCTCTGATGTCGTGAAGCTACTCATTTCAGATCTTCCAGAGCAGGCTCGACCTGATTTTGATATCACTTCCTTTATTCCAGCCGGAGTTCAGATTGTGGATCAAGCTTCTTGGACAATGATCAATGCTGCAGAGGTTGCTGCAGGTGAGGCGCTAGGCAAGCCTCGTCTCAAGGAGACTTCGATTGAAAAGCTATTAGAAATGGGCAAATAAGCCTTATTTGCTCATGATTTCTTGAGGTATAGCTGTTCTGGAACAGATTATGAGAACTCTGGTGCCTTAGGTAGAATCAGCCCTCGCAGTACCTGCGCTTGTAGCTCAACGGATAGAGCATCTGACTACGGATCAGAAGGTTAGGGGTTCGAATCCCTTCAAGCGCAC
>CAIKCJ010000035.1 GCA_903825945.1 uncultured Actinomycetes bacterium
TAACGCATGCCCGAGCCGCAGTCATCCAGCGAGCGCAGGAGCTGTCGATGCCCGTTGAGAACTTGATCTCCCCCGATGCCCTTAGAAAATTGGTCTGGCACAACCCTCCCGTCGATGGAGACCTTGCTGACTACATCAGAAGTGCTCTGACAGAAGGCGGCGCCCGTCCATGGCAGGTCAATCAGCTCGCAGAACTGCTTATGGAGCCCCTTCTCCAGCGCGAACCCCTTGTAAGCCCAGAGCCTGAGGTAGATGAGGCACCGGCAACGCCTGCAGATCAGGCGTAAAGCCTCATCGGGTGTGACGAATTACGCAACATAAGAGTTGCGTAATTACCAAAGCTAGCCATAGGCTCATCCTGTGTTGAACACCTTCCTGATTGCCATTCGAGAGGGCCTTGAGGCCTCACTCATTGTTGGAATCTTGCTTGCCTATGTGGCAAAGACGGGACGCCGAAATGCGCTTCCATCCATTTGGGCAGGTGTCACCCTTGCAATCGCACTCAGCCTCGGCTTTGGAGCATTTCTCTCCTTTACCTCCCATGAGCTCTCCCCATCGGGAGAAGAATTCTTTGCAGGCGTTACTTCCATTGGAGCAGTAACACTGGTGACGTGGATGGTTTTTTGGATGAAGAAGACTGCTCGAAACATCAGCAAAGAGTTGCATTCGAAAATGGATCAAGCTGTTGCACTCGGTACTTTTGGCTTGATTTCCACTGCTTTTCTCAGCGTTGCTCGCGAGGGACTTGAAACATCACTCTTTTTATATGCAAGTTTTAAGACAGTTGGATCAAATGCAGCACCAACAATCGGATTAATCGCAGGACTCATCACCTCGATTACGCTGGGAATCCTTGTATACAAGCGTTCTGTAAAATTAAACCTCAGTAAGTTCTTTACCTACAGCGGAATTGCCCTCATCATTGTTGCAAGCAGCGTCCTTCATAAGGGGATTCTGGATCTTCAATCCTTTGGACTTGTACCGCGCGGCTTGTGGCTCAATTGGACCTTCGTTGCGACATACCTTTTCTTCACCTTGAAGCCATTTACCGCTTCTTTGCGTGGCCCACAGGGCGCTGCTCCCGTCAAAACTCCCGTCACGAAGTAATTCCCTTTTTCATTACTGACGAGTAACCTTCCAGTACGTAGCAAGGGAAGGTCGTTTCATGTCGCGCTCACATATGCAATCTCTGGGAGATAGCCAGCCGGTCTTGGTGGATGCAGTCCGCTCTCCCTTTGGAAAATCCGGAAGTCTCTACGTCAACACTCGCGCCGATGACATTATGGTCCGCGTCTTGCGGGGGCTTCTTGAGCGCAATCCCCAACTCTCACCATCAGCTATCGATGATGTTGCTATTGCAGCAGCAACTCAGACTGGTGATCAGGGAATGAATATCGGCCGAAGCGCATCCTTGCTCGCTGGAATTCCAAACACCGTTCCGGGCTACTCTGTCGATAGATGGTGTGCTGGTGCGATGACATCTGTGACAACTCTTGCGGGAGCAATCGCATCGGGTGCATATGAGATTGCTATCGCAGGCGGAGTTGAACACATGGGAAACCATCCGATTGGTGATGGCATGGATCCAAACCCTCGTTATCTTGCAGAAAAACTTGTTGACCAAGATGCGCTCGCTATGGGATCCACTGCTGAACGGCTCCACGATAAATTTCCACACCTGACAAAAGAGCGTGCAGATCGTTATGCATTGAGGTCTCAAGAGAAAACTGCTGCTGCATACGCTTCTGGGGTAATTCAAAAAGATTTAGTTCCTGTTGCTGTTCGAAGCGCTGAACTTGGTTTTGGAATCGCGACAGTCGATGAGCCACCA
>CAIKCJ010000036.1 GCA_903825945.1 uncultured Actinomycetes bacterium
CTCTATCAGAGACAATCGAAGCATTCGAAGCTCTCGCTGATGGAAAGTACGATCACGTTCCAGAGCAGGCATTCTTTATGTGCGGCGGCCTACAAGATGTAGAAGCTAAGGCAGCAGAGTTGGCTAAGGCATAACCTGATGGCCACACTTACCGTTGAAGTAGTCTCACCCGAAAAGCGCGTCTGGTCGGGTGAGGCCACAATGGTTTCTGCACGCACACTTGATGGCGACATCGGAATCATGCCAGGACACATCTCACTCCTTGGAGTACTTGTTCCTGGAATCATCACTGTAAAGACTTCGGATGGCAACACATCAGATTTCAATATGGCTGGTGGATTCATCTCCGTCAATAAGGATCGCGTATCTGTACTCGGTGAAGAGATCGTTAAGTAGTTCTAATAAATTTAAGCTCGGCCTCATCTTCGGATGGGGCCGTTTTTTATATAACCTCGACCTGCGCACCTAGCGCGCATAGGTCTTGAGCAAAGTTCGGATATCCGCGCTCGATATGAAATGCATCTTCTACGATGGTTACGCCTTCACTGCAGAGGGCAGCTAAAACAAGTCCTGCGCCTGCGCGAATATCTGTAGCCAGTACGGGAGCGCCTGAGAGCTGCTCTTTGCCTGAAATCGCAGCGTGGTGGCCATCTACGGTGATGTTAGCGCCTAAGCGTTGCAATTCATTAACGAACATGAATCGAGCTTCAAATACATTCTCAGTCACAATTGCACTGCCTGTGGCAATCGCATTGAGTGAGATTGCCATCGGTTGCAGATCAGTTGGAAATCCAGGGTAGGGAAGTGTTGCCACATCTACGGCGACCGGACGTTGGTCCATCTTCACTCGAAATCCATCAGGAGTGGAAGTAATGACTGCGCCAGCAGCAACCAACTTATCTAGCGGAATCTCGAGGTGATCTGCTCGACCACCTTTGATGGTGATATCTCCTTGGGTCATTGCCGCAGCAAATGCCCATGTTCCGGTCACGATGCGATCGGGAAGTGTGGAGTGATCGGCAGCGTGGAGTTCTTTCACGCCATGGACCGTAATAGTTGGAGAACCGAGACCTTCAATCTGGGCGCCCATCTTAATCAAGTACTCGCCAAGATCGATGATGTCTGGTTCGCGCGCTACGTTATGAATAATTGTTGTGCCGCTCGCTAGTACAGCCGCAGTCATGATGTTCTCGGTAGCGCCAACACTTGGGAATTTAAGTTCGATCTCTGCGCCGTGCAACCCTTCTGGCGCGGTAGCGATGATGAATCCGTGCTCGAAGGTGATCACGGCGCCCATCGCTTCAAGACCGGCAATATGAAAATCTAAACCGCGAGAGCCAATGGCATCGCCGCCAGGTAAAGAGATCTCTGCTTGATGTACACGCGTCAGTAGCGGTCCCAATACATTGATTGAAGCGCGCATTTTGCGGACCAAGTCATACTCGGCAATATGTCCTGGAGTCTGGGGGACTTCAATGGTCATCACGTTGGTCGCTGGATCAAAATCAACAACGCAGCCAAGACGGCGTAAGAGTTCGGACATGATTCCCACATCGGCGATATCCGGGATATTGCGTAGAGTGTTTTTGCCCGGGGCGAGCAGGGATGCTGCCATCAATTTGAGCGCAGAATTCTTGGCGCCAGTGACGCTCACTTCGCCGACCAGGCGCGCGGGACCGACTATGCGAAGAGCGGTTGAACTCTCGGTCATGGTCCTACTTTCGACTCGTGTGGGCTTCGGAATGGCCTAGTTTAACTGGTCTGATCGTACCTGCTCCAATAGGCTGATCTCATGGTTAATCTGACGCGTATCTACACAAAAACTGGCGACGATGGCACAACTTCTTTAGGAGATATGAGCCGTACGTCGAAAAATGATCCGCGACTTGAAGCGTATGCTGATGTTGATGAAGCGAACTCGAGCCTTGGCGTTGTGCTCTCGCTCGGAGGCATCACCGACGAAGCGATGACCAAGCTCCTGGTGCGGATTCAAAACGATCTCTTTGATGTTGGTGCCGATCTCTGCACGCCAGTTATCGATAACCCAACTCACGAACCTCTTCGCGTCCTTGAAACCCAAGTGACGTACTTAGAAGAGCAAATCGATTTTTATAACGAGTCACTAGAACCTCTTCGCTCTTTTGTGCTGCCATCAGGCACGCCGGCCGCTTCACTCTTGCACGTTTCGCGCACTGTTGTGCGTCGCGCCGAGCGCTCAACCTGGCATGCGATTCACTCATTTGGTGCAGGCGTTAATCCATTGACTGCCAAATACCTCAATCGGCTATCAGATCTGCTCTTTGTTCTCGCTCGTACAACCAATAAAGAGATTGGTGATGTTCTCTGGGTGCCTGGGGCTAATCGCTAATTACTTTAGTTTGACGTGCTTGAAGTGTTTGAAGTGCTTGAATTGGCTGGAGCAGGAGTTGCCGAAGGTTCAATCGAAGGCAGAGCGCTAGATGTAGACCCACTCTGGCTTGTTGAAGGTGTCGGTGTTGGAGTTGGCGCGAGGCTGATATCAACACCAGGCGCCGGCGTGAATGTGTCACTTGGGACTGTTTCATCAGTCTGAGTGAGCCAACACTTAGCAGTTATGTTGGTGAATTTCATGGCATTACCCAACGGCACACCGCTTACCAAAATTATTGTGCTCACACTATGCGCAGCAGTTCCCGCGGAGAGTGTCCGTAGTGATCCGAGTGCAATGATGTTCGCCGGATTACTTGGATCAGGACCATTCAGTGTTGAATTTACTTCCCACCAAGAACATCCATTTTGGGATGCTGCAAGAATCGCGCCGCATGCAACTGCCTGAAGCGATGGATTGTTTGGGTCCGGAGCACACTCATTTACTGACGCCGAAGGATCCTTGCTTGTGGAGAGGATACTGACCAACTCTTGTCCAGTAGGAATTCGTGCATAGACACCGCTAGCCGAAACAAATCCAGTTGGTGGCCAATGAGGGGCGGGTGCAGGGGGTACGCCAATGCGTGGCCGAGGGCGGTAGTAATAATGGTGGATGACGGTCTTGGTCGTTTTATTAGGCGAAATTACTTTCGTTACTTTCTTGCCGATAATCTTTTTGGTGCCGGGCTTAGTAGCGCTGAGTTTGGCAGTGCCGGACTTTTTTGCGGCCAAGGGAACCGGCTTTTTTGTCACCAATTTCTTAACCAATGCGTGTGGTTTAGGAGTTGGAGTCGAAGCAAAACTCGACGTTCCCGGAGCGAGCAGGGCAGCGGTGAGCAGAATTGCTGCATACCGCCACTTGCAAACCATGAAAGTATTTTGCCGTATAGGTGCTGGGAAAGGTTAATCCTGAAGTACAAATGCGAGAGAATAAGGGGGTGAGTCCGCGTAGAAATCACCCTAAAGCTCGAGGCCGTGGTGGCCGTCAGGAGCCCGAGCGTGACCCTGAGACATCATTTGCGAGCATTGAAGAACATACCGAAGGAATCTACACAGTTCGGAAAATAACCGGATCGAGTTCGAATAAGCCCTATAGATGCCCAGGCTGCGATCAATTAATCCCTACTGCAACTCCACATATCGTTGCCTGGATGGATGACGATATTGATTCGCGTCGCCATTGGCATACCGCATGTTGGACAAAGAAAGACCATCGCCGCCCGAATACCGAACGCAGCAGAAACGCGCCACGTTTTTAACGATTAAGAAGCGTTGTTACTTTCTTGAGAAGTCGATCGGTCGAAGGCTTTCTCTTGAAAGTTGTAAACGACATAGGCAGATCGAAAATTGGGCGAACCACAGAACGTGGATACGTAAACTCTCGTAAACCTTCAGGGCCATGGATTCTTCCGTAGCCGCTGTCCTTGGTCCCGCCAAAAGGAAGGGTAGATACACCTGCAAAAGCAATAACGGAATTGATAGAAACCATTCCACATTGCAATTGTGCCGCGATCGCCTTGCCGCTCTTCTTTGACCACACGGATGCGCCAAGTCCATATTTACTTACGTTTGCTCGTTGAATTGCTTCACTCATAGTAGCTACGCGATTAATTGTGAGAGTGGGTCCAAAGGTTTCTTCAGCGACAGCCAGACTATCTTCTGGAATATCGATCATGATGGTTGGCTCCACATATGGTGGCTGGACGGAGTCCACGCTACCTACAACAAAAGTAGCACCGCGAGTAGCGGCATCTTTGATATGCGAATCAATTACCTTGAGCTGGGCTGGCATAGTTGAGGGGCCGTAATCTACACCTGCTTGCAGAGTTGAAGCTTGTTTGGTTATCTCGGCAACAAACGCATCAGCAACGTCTTCATGTACATAGACGCGCTCGATACCAATACATGTCTGTCCGCCATTAGACATTGCGCCCCAAAGAACGCTCTCGACCGCTTTTGAAAGATCAGCATCCTTGTCGATAATCGCCGGATCTGTGCCGCCGCACTCCAACACCACTGGAATCATGCGATTGGCACATGTCGCCGCGACTTTCTTGGCAGTAGCGCTCGATCCAGTGAAAGCCAACTTGTCGATTGATGCTTGAGTGAGCGCAACACCTGTCTGCGGGCCGCCAGTGACGACAAAAAATACATTAGCGTTTGGTGCGACCTCGTTAAAAGTTTCTCCAAGCCAATGTCCAACACCGGGCGTAAACTCACTCGGCTTGAAAACAACAGTGTTGCCAGCTGCTAAGGCATACGCAATTGAACCCATAGGAGTAAAAATTGGGTAGTTCCAGGGACCGAGAACACCCACTACTCCGAAGGGAACATGGTGGACCTGTGCGGACATATTGGCGACAAGAATTCCCGGGGCGCGATGAGAAGTGCGCAGGTAGCGGCTCGCCTTCTTTGCAGCCCAGGTGAGATGAGAGAGCGTGAGGGAGATTTCCAGGTATGAATCGCTCAGCGGTTTTCCAGTCTCTTCGCTGATGAGTTGTGCGATCTCATCGATTCGCGAAGCAATAAGAGCAGCCCAACGTCGAAGCACTTCTTTGCGGCCGCTAAAACCAATTGACTGCCAACTCGTCGCTCCGACACGAGCTCGCGCTACCGCTTGCTCCACGTCGGCAGCTGAAGAGTCGCGGTATCTGCCGATCTCAAGGCCAGTTCGAGGTGAGTAGGAGATGATTTCGGGGTGGGTTGCTGGCGTGCTCATGAAGTAAGACTAAACTTATTTTGTGCAAGAGTTAATACGTCCAAGTAGCGTTTTGCCGGCCAATCGTCGCCCCTTTTCATTTCTCACGAGTGATGGGCTTCGACTCATCGGCGAACTAGCTTCGCCAATCGACGCCACAACGGCTTCGTTGCTCTGCCTACACCCCAACCCAAGTGGTGGGGGAATGATGGATAGCCACATCTACAAGAAGGCTTCTAACCGATTGCCGGCGATGGCCGGGATCGAGATCATTCGTTTTAATACTCGCGGTACCACCAGCGAAGCCGGGACATCCGAAGGCGTTTTTGACAACGGCGAAGCCGAGCAGGCTGACGTCTTGGCCGCTATAAATTTTTGTTTCGATGAACTGGCTGTCAAAGATCTTTGGATTATTGGTTGGTCATTCGGTACAGATTTAGCGCTTCGATATGCCAAAGATGCTCGCATCAAGGGATTGATTCTTTTGAGCCCACCACTGCAACGCACTCAGGGCAGCGATCTTGAATTTTGGGAGAAAGATCCACGTCCAGTTCATGCATTTATTCCAGAGCATGATGAGTACCTCAATCCGACCCAGGCCGTTGAGCGCTTTGCATCATTTCCGTCGATCAATCTCAATCCGATTGCTGGAGCAAAGCATTTGTGGGTTGGAGAGCCGTACGTCTATCGAATTCTGAGTGAGATCACTGCGATCATCGCACCAGAACGGCTGCCACTTCCTACCGAACTTTAACTCACCTCAGCTTTAGGAAAGACGACCTCGTCGAGAATAAGCAGTACTGCTGCCGCAATAGGCACAGCAAGTATGCCACCGACAATGCCAAGAAGGCTCACGCCTATGAGTGCAGAGATGATCGTGACAAGTCCAGGAATAGATAGTGATCGGCGCATGATGCGCGGCATGATGTAATAGTTTTCCAACTGGACGTAAGCGATGTAAAGACAGAGCACCACAATCGCACTTGTAGGTGATTTGGTCAGCGCTACCAACGTGAATGCTGTGCATCCCAAGATATGACCAACGAGTGGAATTAGTCCACAGATAAAGACCAATAATGCGACAGCCTGTGGGTAGGGGATTCGCAGTACAAGAGCAAGAGTAAGTGCGAAGACGGCAGCTATGAATGCAACGGTAGCCTGACCGCTGACGAAACTGCCAATACGTCGCACGATGGCATCGGTAATTCTCGAGACGCGATCACGGCGGCTCAGCGGCACAAAGCGGTAAGCCGTCGATGTCACTGCAGGCAATGAGGCCAAGAAATAGAGTGTTAAGACCATGATTGTTAGGGTCGCGATAGCCCCCGACAAAACGGCCTTGCCTACACCAATCACACCGCCAAAAGCGGTGATGACGAATTGGCCATTGTGAATCGATGAAGCGACCTTCTTTTGAATACTGTCGATGATCCCGTAGTGCGTATTGAGTTTGGCAAGAGTCGGATTGTTTTTCAGATTCGAGATGAGGTCTGGGGCATTTCGAACGAGCAAGTCGAGTTGTTTGATGACCGGCGGGATCACAACTGCCGCAAAGAGGCCAACAAATGCGACTACACAGCCGATCACGACCAGGACAGCGTATTTGCGAGCTAAACCGCGTCTGCGAAAGAACTCCACGGCAGGGTTTAGTCCTGCAGCCAGGAAGAGGGAGATGACGATCAGGACAAAGACTTGACTAGCGCTCGCCAGTGCCTTGAGCAAGGTAATTGAGATCACTCCGCCCGCGGCAGCTAGGAAGCCAAAATAGAAGGGGTGGGCTCGATCCAAAGGCATACCGCTCTGCCCCAAGGATTCTGCAGCGGCCGGTGACTTAGTGCCGAAATGAAGTGAAGGTTTCTTGAGCGCCATAGTTTGATGATACGCAATTTGTGCTCGAATACGAGAGGATATGGGCATGGGCGAGCTAAGAATTACGGGATTGAGCGAAGAGATGCTCTCGCTCTCTCATATGCCTTGGCGCAAGCCGCTGGAAGACTGGCCAGAGGATCCAGGTCTGACCTCAATGCGGGGCATCTCACGTCACGTAGTTCGGCTGATCCGTACAGGGGAGACCGAGCGGGAAGTTTTTGCAGTTAAAGAGACTGTCGAAGTCTTTGCCAAAAAGGAATACGAAATTCTTCGCGAGCTCAATCATCGAAGCGCACCATGTGTTGAGCCCGTCGCAATCGTGGATGGCAGGCTCGATGATCGAGCCAACCCTCTGCCCGTCGCAATCGTCACGCGCTACCTTCCATACTCACTACCTTATCGAGTCATCATGAGTGGCGATGTCACTCCACACGAGATCACAACTATGGCAAATGCGCTCGCGCTCTTGCTCGTACGATTGCACTTGCTCGGATTCTGGTGGGGTGATTGTTCGCTATCAAATACCTTGTTCCGCCGAGATGCGAACGAGTATGCGGCCTACCTTGTTGATGCCGAGACTGGTGAATTTCAAACACACTTAAGTAATGGCCAACGCGAACATGATTTAGATATTGCACATTTCAACGTCGCCGCCGAACTCGAAGATCTAGCGATAGCCGGAGTCTTGCATCCAGGTATGGATCCAATTCGCGCCGCCGATGGAGTCATTAAACGCTACCGCCGTTTGTGGCAGATGCTTAAAGAGCCACAGATCTTGGATCCATCAGATCGACATGCAGTTGAGAAAGCTATGCGCTCGGTTCAGGATCTTGGTTTTGCGGTGGAAGAAGTCGAGGTAACTCTCGATGGAGATAAAGGCGCCCTCAAATTCACTCCAAAGCTTGTGGCTGCTGGCTACCACCAGAGCCGTCTCTGGGAATTGATGGGTATACATGCGGAAGAGCTACAAGCCAAGCGCCTACTTGCTTCATTTGATCGCTTCCGTGGCCGTGAGAAAAAACCACTACCTCCGATCGAAGATAGTGCCAGACGCTGGTTGCTTGAAACCTATCAGCGCGTGATGAATATGATTCCTAAGGAACTCCAAGGTCGAGTGGAGCCAGCACAAATGTTCCATGAGATTTTGGAGCATCGTTGGTATTTGGGTGAAAAAGCTGGCGGAGATCCTGGTCTGACAATTGCCACTGAGGATTACATCAAAACGATCTTGCCTTACCGAAATCAGTACGGAGCAAATGTGCAAGAGCGTTATGAGCATAAAGATGCCGAGGTCTGGACATGAGTATGCCAACTAATTTTGGAGCTGCATTTGATTTAGGAGCACTCAAGAATCCTGTCTCAGCGGATGCCATCCAGGGAATTCCTGTAACACAGAAAAACTTGATGGAAGAGTTCCTTCCAGCATCTAACCAGATCCCGGTCATCATTGTGTGCTGGTCCTCAAAAAGTAAGCCCTCCCTCGAAGCGATGGCGGAACTTGGAGCGCTCTTCGATGAGATTGCGCAGCTCGGCCCAGATGCGCCATGGCTCCTCGGAAATCTCAACGTGGATATGGAGTATGCCGTTGTTAAAGCACTCCAGATCCCAACAGTTCCATTTGCGATTGCCTTAATAGGCGAGCAACTTGTTCCGCTCTTTGAAACACTGCCAAGTCCAGAGCAGCTTCGGCTGGTTGTTGATCGCGTTGTTGCGTTGGCAGCCGAGCGTGGAATCGGAGTCGGCGCAGCCGCGGCAAGTGGCGCCGATGAAGCTGTTGCGGAAGTAGAAGAGAAGTTAGAGCCAGAAGAGCTTGCGGCTTTAGAAGCGCTAGAAGCCTCAGATTATGCTGGCGCGAAGAAAGCCTATGAGGCTTGGCTCAATCGCGTACCTGGAAATAATTTGGCTCAGCTAGGACTAGCTCAGGTCACCCTGTTAGCTCGAATAGAAGGTTTGGATTCAGCAATCGTGCTACCGGCCGCCGCCGCCGATCCAAGCAATACGCACCTTGCAACTCAGGCTGCAGATATCGAAGTAGCTCAGGGTAATTACGAAGCCGCATTTACTCGCCTTATCGGAGCAGTCAAGCTCACTGCCGGTGATGAACGCAAGTTCGCACGAGAACATCTTGTCTCGCTCTTTACTTTGGTAGATCCAGCAGATCCGCTGCTCGCAAAAGCTCGGCAGAAGTTGGCGAGCGCACTCTTTTGATTGATCCAACGCTCCTTGCACCAAAGCTAGAAGCTCGATATCAGCGCAATCTATTCTTCTTCTTTGGTCTCGCCATTTTGGCAATCGCAGCCAGAACTCCAGACCTAAAAAGCGATCTGCATGTCAACGATGGAACATATGGAGTACTTGTCAGCCTTGGTGCGGTAGGTGCAATGCTTTCATTTTTCACCGTAGGCCAACTCGTTCACAAAATCGGAGTTAAACCAGTTGTATTGGCAACAGGCTCGCTAACATTCGCGACAATTGCGATGATTCCACATATCCATTCACCGCTTATCTATGTGCTGATTAACATGATTTTGGGCTTTGCATTCAATGCTCACAACATTGCAATTCACGATCAAGCCCTGAAACGTCAGGCGGATAGCGGCGAATTAATTTTGCCTCGACTTCACGGCGTCTGGTCGATTGGCACCTTATTAACTGTAGCGATTGCGGTCGCAGTCACAGCTCATGTCTCATTCGCTTGGCATATTGACACTCTCATGTTTCTTTGTTGGGTGGGTACCGTTTACTCGACGGTGCGGCTTACGCCCGTACTAATAAAAGGTTCTACGGAGCACGATCCCAACTCAGCCATTAAAGTCAAAGCCCTCTGGCACATGTTCTTGGAGGACAAGCTGATAGGTATCGCATTTCTCTGCGCGGTGATGGTTGAATTTTCGACAAATGACTGGGCGACACTTGTCGCGCACCAGGAGATCAAAGCAAGTACGACTCTGAGTATCTTGCCTTATCTACTTTTTATGGTTGGCATGATTGTGGGACGTCTGATTGTTCATCGCCTTGTAAAAATTCGTTCTGAAGACTTTTGGATCAAGCGCTTTACCTCAATTGGAGGAATTGGTTTCATTCTGCTTCTGCAAAGCGCCAAAGCCCTTGTCCCGCATAGCTTTGCGATCTCATTCACCTGCGAAGCACTTGGGTTCCTGATCGGGGGGCTAGGTGGCTCGTTTATGGCCGGAACTATTACCCAAATTGCTAGTCGTCGATCGTCACTGCCTGGTGGCGTCGTCGTCGCTCAATTGGGAATTATCATCACCATTTTTTCACTTCTCGTGAAGCTCGTTATTTCATGGGTTGTTGATAATTCATCGATCACCACAGCGCTGATTATTCCGGGAATCATGATGGTAGCTGTAGCTTTTTTCCCGAACCTTGGATCTAAAGAGATCCAAGGTTCCTAACTAACTTCTTGGGATTAATTAACCAGCGCCCTCTGTGTTTCCAGGATCAGCTGCTTTTACATCATTAATCTGATACTTCTCGATCGCTTCTTTAACAACCTTGCTCTTCACTTCACCGAGTTCGGCAAGCTGGGCAAGTGCAGCAATCGCAATCGACTCTGCATCAACCTTGAAGTGGCGACGAAGTGCTCCGCGAGTATCTGACATTCCAAAGCCATCTGTTCCAAGTGAGTAGAACGGCTGCTTTACCCATGGAGCGATCTGGTCTTGAACTGATCGCATGAAGTCGCTGACAGCAATTACTGGGCCGTCAAAGCCTTTGAGCTTCTTGGTGATGTATGCGCTCTTCTGATCTTCTGGGTTGAGCAGATTATGACGATCGGTCTCAAGCCCATCCCGACGAAGTTCGTTCCAAGAGGTCACTGACCAGACGTTGGCGCTGATGCCCCAATCTTCTTCGAGCAATTTCTGCGCGGCTACCGCCCAGTTGACGCCAACACCAGATGCAAGGAGTTGGACTGTCTTCTTGGCCTTAGGGGCGGGGGAGTAGAGGTAGATGCCCTTGAGAAGTCCATCAACATCGAGATTTTCTGGCTCTGCTGGCTGCATATACGGCTCGTTGTAAACGGTGAGGTAGTAATAAACGTTCTCACTATTCTCTCCGTACATACGACGCAAACCATCGCGAACGATATGTCCAACTTCGTAACCAAATGCTGGATCGTAAGCGACAACAGCTGGGTTAGTTGATACAAGAAGATGTGAATGGCCATCTTCATGCTGAAGACCTTCGCCATTGAGCGTTGTGCGACCGGCAGTTGCGCCTATTACAAAGCCGCGGACCAATTGATCGGCAGCTGCCCAAAAGGCATCGCCAGTGCGCTGGAATCCGAACATGGAGTAGAAAATGTAGATCGGAATCATAGGCTGATCATGCGTTGAGTACGAAGAGCCAACTGCCGTAAATGAGGCAACTGATCCAGCTTCGTTAATACCTTCATGCAAGATCACACCAGATGTCGACTCCTTGTAGGAGAGCATCAGCTCATGATCGACAGATGTGTAGGTCTGACCATGAGGTGAGTAGATCTTGAGGCTTGGGAACAAGCTATCCATTCCGAAGGTGCGAGCTTCGTCAGGAATGATCGGAACAATACGTGGACCAATATTTGGATCCTTGATGAGATCCTTGAGCAGGCGAACAAACGCCATTGTTGTCGCGACTTCTTGTTGTCCAGATCCACGCTTCACAGAGTCGAAGCTTTCGATTGGAGGTTGGATCAAAGGTGTAGAGACTTTGCGGCGAGATGGAACTGATCCACCAAGTTCGCGACGTCGTTCCATCATGTACTTGTACTCAGGTGAGTCAACGCCAGGGTGGTAGTACGGTGGAACTTTCGCATCGATCTCAGAATCAGGAATTGGGATTTGAAGAGTGTCGCGGAACTTAATGAGATCCTCGTGTGTCATCTTCTTCATCTGGTGAGTGGCGTTACGTGCCTCAAAGTGCGAGCCAAGTGTCCAACCCTTAATTGTCTTTGCAAGAATCACCGTTGGCTTACCATTGCGCTCTGTGGCAGCTTTATAAGCAGCAAAGACTTTGCGATAGTCATGCCCGCCGCGCTTAAGCGCCCAAATCTTCTCATCGCTCCAGTCAGCAACCATCGCCGCAGTTCGTGGATCGCGACCAAAGAAATGCTCGCGCACGTATGCGCCGCTCTCTGCCTTAAATGTCTGGTAATCACCATCAGTAGTGCGATTCATCAAATCAACGAGTGCACCTTCGGTGTCCTTAGCAAGAAGCTCATCCCACTCGCGACCCCAGACAACTTTGACGACATTCCAACCCGCGCCACCAAAGATTGATTCGAGTTCCTGAATAATTTTTCCGTTACCGCGAACTGGTCCATCCAGGCGTTGCAAGTTGCAGTTAATGACAAATGTTAGGTTGTCGAGTTTCTCACGCGCAGCAAGACTAATGGCGCCAAGAGTCTCTGGCTCATCGCATTCACCATCGCCAAGAAATGCCCATACATTCTGATCGCTCGTGTCTTTAATTCCGCGACCATGCAGATAACGATTGAAGCGAGCTTGATAAATCGCGTTGATTGGACCCAGACCCATAGAGACTGTTGGGAATTGCCAAAAATCTGGCATCAAACGTGGATGCGGATAAGACGATAGTCCGCCACCATCGTGTGAGAGTTCTTGACGGAAGCCATCCATCTGGTGTTCAGTCAGGCGACCTTCCATGAAAGCACGTGCATACATTCCAGGGCTGGCGTGTCCTTGGAAGAAGATCTGATCGCCGCCGCCTGGATGATCTTTGCCGCGGAAGAAATGGTTGAAGCCAACCTCATAGAGCGATGCCGAAGATGCATAGGTAGAGATGTGGCCGCCAACTCCGATGCCAGGACGTTGAGCACGATGAACCATAATCGCTGCATTCCAACGCATCATTGCGCGAATACGACGTTCGATCGCTTCATCGCCAGAGAACTCAGGCTCTGTTGCTGATGGAATGGTGTTGATGTAGTCGGTGGTGCGAAGTTCTGAGACGCCAAGATTTTGCTGCTGTGCTCGTTGAAGCAGTGAGAGCATGAGGTAGCGAGCTCGAACCGGGCCAGCCGCGGCAATGACGGCATCGAGTGATTGCTTCCACTCTGTGGTCTCTTGCGGATCGGTATCGACCAGCTGATCGATGAGGCGGCCCTGATCTTCGAAGTTATTGCTCATGCCCATAGTTTATTCACGTTTAAGGGGTTGATTTCTCACTCAAACCTGTGTGGACTACTCCCATGATGGCAACGCCTCACGGGGTCACGGCAACTATCGATCGGATGGGGATTTCTCCGGGAGAGCTGATTTTGGAGCTTGGTTTCGACTCCGACTGTGACGACCAGTTGCACGCCGCCCTAGAAGTGGCCAGTGGACACTCTTTACTTGGATACGACGCGGATGAAGTTGTAGATGCGGTCATTCTTTGGTGGCGAGACGGTGATGGTGATCTCGTTGATGACCTGGTCGATGCCCTGACCTACTTGAGCGAGAGTGGCCCTATCTGGCTCTTAACCCCCAAGGCAGGGGCAACTGGACATGTTGAACCCAGCGATATTCAAGATGCTGCCCCTACAGCTGGGCTGACTCAGACAGTGACTTTCCTGGCAGCTCCAGGGTGGAGTGCAACCAAGTTGGTGGCTAGAAAAGCTGGCAAGAAGTAATTCGGGCTTAGAAGTATCCTTGAGCCATGACTCTAACTATCGGCCAAGTAGCCCCAGATTTCACACTCAATAACCAATTCGGTGAGAGCGTCTCCCTCTCTTCATTCAAGGGCAAAAAGAACGTCATCATTACTTTTTACCCATTCTCATTTACAGGCATCTGCACCGGCGAACTCTGTTCACTTCGCGATGATCTAGGTTCATTCCAGAACGACAACGCAGAACTCCTAGCAATCTCATGTGACTCAATGTTCACGCAAAAGGTTTTTGCAGATCAAGAAAACTATAAGTTCTCTGTTCTCTCTGACTTCTGGCCACATGGCGCTACAGCCCAGGCTTACGGTGTCTTTGATGAGGTTCGTGGCTGCGCTATTCGAGGCACCTTTATCGTCAATAAAGAAGGCATCTTGAGCTGGCAGGTTATCCATGGAATCGGCGAAGCTCGCGATTCTGCCGATTACAAGGCTGCGCTCGCTGCCCTGTAATCGCTGCTTTCACGCTCGATACTCACGATAAGCACGATTTTTTGGTCAGGCGCACTCTTACTAGTAGAGTGCGCCAGTACGTAAAACTCAATACCCAATCTAGACCCAACTACAACCCAATTACTGGGGCGGTTAGCTCAGCGGTAGAGCGCTTCGTTTACACCGAAGATGTCGGGGGTTCGAAACCCTCACTGCCCACCATTAGGTATCCTGACAATTCAAGAGATGGGAGGCTGGCCATGAAGGCACTTCCCGAAGATCAGAATCTGCTGATTGATCTCCAACTTATAGATAGCGCTATAGATCATGCTGGCATCCGCCTGGCAAAACTCCCAGAGCGCGAGCAGATCCTCGCTATTCATAAGCGCCTAGAAAATACTGCAGTCGAGCTAGCTGTCATTGAAACCGAGTTAGCCGACGTTGCAATCGAACTTCGCCGTAGTGAAGTAGAGGTCGAGCAAGTCAGCGATCGAATGGCTAAAGATGAAGCCCGTCTTGCATCGGGAAGTGCTACACCCAAAGAACTTGAACAACTCCAACACGAACTCGCTTCACTTGCTAAGCGAAAAGCAGAGCTTGAAGATGGCGAGCTTGAGATCATGGAAAAGCATGAGTCAGTCCAAAAGCGCGTCAATGAGCTACTCAATGATCAGGTTGGCTTGAAGCAGCTTGAGCAAGAATTAAATACGCGTTTAGAAAGTGCAACGAGCGAGATCAACAAAGAGATTGAATCCAGCAAAATCGAGCGCGCCGCACTCGTACCAAAAATTGATACACCACTTCTTGAGCTCTATGAAAAAATCCGTAGCTCGGCGCATGGAGTTGGAGCTGCACTCTTGGTTGGCAACGATTGCAAAGGTTGCAATTTAGCTATCAACGCAATCGAAATGGAACGCATCAAGACTCTTGCAGCAGACGAGGTTTTACGTTGTGAAGAGTGTCGTCGAATTTTGGTCCGTGCCTAACAATGGCTCGCACTTTTCACATAACTGCTGACGGTGGATCGCGCGGCAATCCTGGCCCCGCAGGTTATGGCGCCGTAGTTAGCGAAGATGGCAAAGTTATTGCTGAGCTCTTTGAAGCGATCGGAATTGCATCAAACAATGTCGCCGAGTACAGGGGACTCATTGCAGGACTGCAGAAAGTCCACGAATTAGATCCACAAGCAACCGTTACTGTCGCGATGGATTCCAAGTTAGTAGTGGAGCAGATGTCTGGCCGTTGGCAGATTAAGCATCCCGATATGCGCGAACTGGCTCGCCAAGCTCGTGATGCCCACGATATGTCCCGGGTCAGTTTTTCGTGGATCCCTCGCGAAGAGAACTCGCATGCAGACCGGTTGGCAAATAAGGCACTTGATGGCGCAGCTGCGGGAGCGGGTCTTACTGGCAAACCACAACTCAACTTTCTCACTGAGCGTTTAGTAAGCGATGAGACCCCAACAACCATTATGTTCGTCCGCCATGGCGAGACAGTCCTTACGCCATCGCGTAGATTCTCGGGAATCGGCGCAATGGATCCAGCGCTGACCGATAAGGGAATAGCTCAAGCACAGGCTGTCTCCAAGGAGATCGCTGCGCGCAAGCCAGATATTTTGATTGCCTCACCTTTGCTGCGTACAACAATGACCGCTAAAGAAGTCAGTGATGCGACTGGCCTTGATGTGATCTTTGATGACCAATGGTATGAATGTGATTTTGGAAAGTGGGAAGGGCTAACTCCTTCTGAGGTTAAAGAACAATTCCCCGATGAGTGGAGCGCTTGGCTTTCATCTACGTCCTATCGAGTTCCAGGCGGAGAGTCCTATGCAGAGGTGGCTTCACGCGCAGAAGCTGGGCTCAATGATTTAGTCCTGCAGTATCCAGGTAAGAAAATTTGCGTTGTCACACACAATATTGTGATTCGTGGACTTGCTGCGATCGCGATGCAAGCCTCACTTGAAAGCATGTACCACGTTGATATTTTGCCTTGCAGTATTACAACGGTGGCCGTTTGGCCATCTGACGGCCTTCGAGCGCTCAAAGGCTTGAGCGAGCGTTCGCATATCTCTTAGGAGCCTTAATGAGCGATCAACTTCCAGCAATCGACCCACAAACAACTGCACTCATCTATGGCGATTACCAGGTTGGGATTGTTGCCAACTATCCAGATACTGCCCCAGAGATGATCCGTAAAGCCGCAGTAGTTTTGGAGCGTGCACGTACTCTTGGCCTGAGTGTTGGATTCATCCGAGTTGGATTTAATGAAGAAGATTACGCTGCAGTTCCAGAAGAAAATAAGGCTTTTGGACCAATGGCCGCCGCTCGCCGCTTTCCTGCAGATGCTCCCGAAAGCCAGATTGTTCCTGAATTAGCACCGCTGCCTGGCGAGATCGTTGTTCGCAAAGTTCGCTACGGTGGATTTTCGACCACCGATCTTTATGAGCAACTTAAGGCGCGTGGAGTAAAGACAATTATCATCAGTGGAATTGCAACACGTGGAGTAGTCCTCTCAACTGTTCGTGATGCAGCAGATAAAGATTTTCGTATTTTTGTCATTAAAGATCTCTGCCTTGATGCAGATCCACAGATTCACGAGGTTCTCACCGAGAAAGTATTTCCAGCCCAAGCGTGGGTAGTGACGAGCGATGAATTACTCGCTCATCTGGTCAATTAGTAATCAACTAGTAGCCTGTAAAGAGCGCACATGAGCACCGAGAAGCTGCCTAGCTCCTTTCAGAAAGTTTTTGCCGCTGGCGCACTTTCCAATCTCGGTAATGGTGTTGCGGCCGTGGCGTATCCATGGGTGGCATCTTCTCTCACGCGCTCACCTCTGTTGCTCTCCCTTATTGGATTGATGTCGACCCTCCCATGGTTACTTTTTAGTCTGCCTGCTGGAGTACTTATAGATCGCTTTGCGCGGCGCACAGTTATCATCTGTACGGATATTTTTCGAGGCGTAATTACGGCAATCGTTGCGTTGGCGCTTTTAGTGGAGCGCTCACATCTTCACCTGCTGACTTCACATCTGGCAGGTGTAAAAATCCACACCAATTTTGCTCTTTATGGTTTGCTGCTTGTCGCCTCCTTTCTGCTCTCATGCGGAGGAGTGCTTGGCAATGGGGCATCACAGACTTTTGTCCCCATGATTGTGGAAGGTCCACTCCTTGAGAAAGCCAATGGTCGGCTATGGAGTGCAGAATCGGTAACCGAAAATTTTCTGGGTCCACCACTGGCTTCACTCCTTCTTGGCTTAAGCGTTTTCGCTCCGTTGCTTTTTGATGCAACAAGCTTCTTTGGTTCTGCCGGTTTGCTTGGCCTGATTGCCTCCTCACTTATTCGCTCGCAGGCCAAGTCAGAGTCGGTTCCCGATTTTAGGCGTGAGATTAAAGAAGGCTTGACCTGGCTTTGGCACAACAAATTTTTGCGAGATCTTGCCATAATCCTCGGATTTTTCAACTTTATTAGCTCGATCTTCTTCTCGGTATTTATTCTTTTTGCACAAGAAGACCTTCACACCACCGTCTTTACCTACGGATTGCTTGTTACTGGCGCAGCTGTCGGCGGAACGCTTGGTGGAATTTTCGGCCCTAAACTCACCAAGAGAATTGGCCGCGGAAAAATTCTAGCTTTTGCACTGGTGGTTAATCCGTCGATCTCTTTGATTATGGCGTTTACGACTCATTGGGAAATTGCCTGGTTGCTGGGTGTGGTCGAAATGTTCGCAGCCATCTGTTGGAACGTGGTGACCGTGACCCTTCGTCAGGAAATTATTCCTGACCATTTACTTGGTCGGGTCAATAGCGCATATCGATTCTTTGGCCTGGGCACACAACCTATAGGCGCACTATTTGGCGGTGGACTTGTGAGTATCGCACTTCATCACTTCTCGCGCACACTCTCGCTTCGCCTACCAATGTTGGCAGCAGGGATACTTGGAATTTTTATGGCGATCTTCGCTTCGCCTCATCTCACGACCGCAAAAATTGAAGCAGCTAGAGCAGCAAGCAATTAGTTAGATAACTTTAGAGAGGAAGCCCTTGGTGCGTTCGTGCTGCGGATTGCCAAGCACGTCTGTCGGATCTCCGGCCTCAACGACAACTCCGTTATCCATGAAGACCAGTGAGTCAGCGACTTCGCGTGCAAAGCCCATCTCGTGTGTGACCACAACCATGGTCATGCCTGACTGAGCCAGCCCCTTCATGACATCGAGCACTTCGCCAACGAGCTCAGGGTCTAGTGCGGAAGTTGGTTCATCAAAGAGCATTAATTTTGGCTTCATCGCCAGTGAGCGAGCGATTGCCACACGTTGTTGTTGGCCACCCGAAAGGTGAGCGGGGTAGTGGTCGGCCTTATCGGCTAGACCCACGCGCTCTAGCAAAGCTTTGCCCTCTTTGGTCGCAGTATCCTTATCGATCTTCTGAACTCGGACCATGCCAGAAATAACATTGTCTAGGGCTGTCATATGAGGGAAGAGATTGAATTTCTGGAAGACCATGCCGATCCCACTGCGTTGCTTTGCAGCCTCGGATGGTTTTAATTCATAGAGCTTGCCGTGCTGCTCGCGATAACCAATGATGACGCCATCGACACTAAGTCGACCGGCATCGATCTTCTCTAGGTGATTGATGCAGCGCAGAAATGTGGATTTACCCGAACCAGAAGGTCCTATTAAGCACATGACTTCCCCGCGCTTAACTTCGAGTGTAATTCCCTTAAGCACTTCGTTGGATCCAAAGGACTTATGAATCTCGTGTGCACTCACCATTAGGTCTTTACTCAAGATTGAACTCCAATCATTGGGCTATGACCACGCGCAAATCGCTTCTCAATAAAGTATTGAGCGAACATGAGAATCGTGGTGAAGAAGAGGTACCACGCACAAGCAACCATCAAAAGTGGGATCGGGTTGTAGATCTCATCTGAAATGTTTCGTGTACGTGCATAAAGATCGGTCACGAGTGGCACCGCAGTAACAAGGGATGTGGTCTTAAGCATCGATACGATTTCATTGCCCGTTGGGGGAATAATGATGCGCATCGCTTGAGGGATGACAATGAAACGCATTGTGGTCCACCAGCTCATGCCCAGAGACTTGGCGGCTTCTTCTTGTCCGTTGTCGACCGAGAGAAGGCCTGCGCGGACAATCTCTGCCATATACGCAGCTTCGTTAAGCGAGAGGCCGATGATGGCCAGCCAGTACAGCGATGCTGTCTGACTAATAGCAAAGTGCAGGCCTAGATAAACGTGTCCAAAGTGAATGTCGGGGATACCGATAAAAAATGAGTGGTAGATGGTGGAGAGCAGACCCCAGAAAACGAGTTGTACGTAGACGGGTGTTCCGCGGAAGATCCAGATAAATATCCAGGAGACATTGCGAAAAACCGGATTGGGCGAGCGGCGCATAACAGCCAGCGCAATTCCCAAAAGGATCGCAAAGAACATCGCAATGACGGTGAGGGAGAGAGTTACGCCCGCCGCCTTAAAAACGCGTGCATCAAAGATGTACTTGTTAAAGGATTTCCAGTCGTAAGCGCTGCGATGAGATGCATCGACAATAAATGCGGCTGCGACTAGTACAAGGTACAGGGCCGCTGCCCACCGTAATGGGTGGCGCAGCGGCACTGCCTTAATTGCGGTTTTAGTTGATTGCGCCATCAACAGTGAATGACTTAACAGCGCCTGGTGTTACGCCCCACTTAGCAAGGATCTTGCCGTAGGTACCGTTCTTGTAAAGATCGGTGAGTGCAGCAGCAATTGCCTTGACCAGAGTAGAACCCTTGGCTGTAGCAAGACCGTATGGTGCAGATCCGTAGATTGCGCCATCGAGCTGCAACTTGCCAGCGCTGCGGTGTACTGCATCTTCTGTTACAGGTGAGTCAGCAGATAGAGCTTGAGCGCGACCGAGTTGGACGGCGTTTGTTGCTTGATTCTGATCATCGAATGAAAGTGTTGTGATTGGCTTCTTGCCAGCCTTCACGCATGCAGCAGACTTAGCGGTGAGGTCATCGACTTCGGTGCTACCTGTCTGAGCTGAAACTGTAAGACCGCAAGCGTTGTTTGGGTCAACAGCCTTCTTGCCTGCGAGTGAAGCCCATTGGGTTCCTGCAACGTAGTAGTTAGCAAAATCAACTTGAGCTTCGCGAACCTTTGTATCTGTGAATGATGAAAGACCAACGTCGTACTTTCCACCCTTAACAGCAGGGATGATGGTGTCGAAGTTAGCGCTTACGAAGTTAGCCTTGACGCCGAGGTCTGCAGCAACTGCATTGAACAAGTCGATCTCCCAGCCGATTGCCTTGCCATTTGCATCCAAGTATTCGTTTGGTGCATATGTGGTGTCGGTACCGACGGTGAGCACTCCAGCCTTCTTAACGCTCGCTGGAAGTAGTGATGCAGCAGATGATGCTGCGAATGACGGTGTTTGTGCGAAAGCAAGTGCGCCAGCAACGACTACCGCCGCAAATGCATATTTCTTTGTGGACTTCACGGATTCTCCTCTGATGGGTGAGGATCCGAATCTTACCCACGCTCAGGACTGGGGTTGTAGTCCAGGGCGGGGTATTCTCAGTCCACTGAAGAGTCGTCTGGGTCATCGCGTTATGCCTTTTATTAGGGGTACCGAGGAAAGTCCGGACTCCGCAGAGCAAAGTGATGGCTAACAGCCACCCGGGGCGACCCGCGGGAAAGTGCCACAGAAAATGACCGCCTCGGCTTGCCGAGGTAAGGGTGAAACGGCGGTGTAAGAGACCACCGCGC
>CAIKCJ010000037.1 GCA_903825945.1 uncultured Actinomycetes bacterium
ATCTATATATATTCCTTAAGGGGTTATCGCGGTCCAACCTCCCCATGAAGATTGATACCCGCGGTGTGGGTAAAGTGTATGAGGCGTGTGCCCGCATGACCTAGTCAGAGCAGCCTAAAAAAGGCTAAAAATAGGCGTAAATCAATAACAATTTGATAACAACGGGCTTGAAGCTTGCTTAGAGGGCGTTGGCCTTTATGACCTCTGAGTACCAGTGAGCAGACTCTTTTGGCGTTCTCTTCTGTGTGTTGTAATCCACATGAACAATTCCAAATCGCTTCTGGTAGCCCAGGGACCACTCGAAATTGTCGAGCAAAGACCATTGGAAGTAACCGCCGATATTTACACCTTGAGCGATTGCATCAAGAAGAGCATTCAAGTGCTTATCAAGGTATGAGATACGGCGCTGGTCGTTGATCTTGCCGTTCTGATCTGGGCCATCCGGGTAGGCACAGCCGTTCTCAGTGATGAAGATTTGAGGAAGGCGCTCTCCGAACTCCTTATGCCAGCGAACCAACATGCCAGAAAGTCCTGCGGGGGTGATCGGCCATCCCATATCGGTTAACTCTCCGACCGGAGTGGAGTCAATCGTGAGGCCAAGGAGCGCTGAATTATCGAATTCGACGGTTTTGGCAGAATCACTAGCTCCAACGCGGGTATCGAAGTAGTAGTTAATCCCGAGCCAATCGTTGGGAGTCTGAGCCAGCTCCATATCGCCAGGCAAGATGGCATCTAGAAATTCAGAGCCGAACTCTTCGACCAAAATCTCTGGGTACTTGCCGTAGAAAATCGCATCCATCCACCAACGATTCTGGACCGCATCGAGGATTGCAGAAGCGTGGGCCTGAACTGGATCACTTGGATCATCGGCAGGGTAGTTCGCTTGATTGAGGACTGGACCAATTTTCAGGTCGCTACGGACAGCGCGCATGGCATTAACAGCGGTCGCATGTGCGATCACAGTGTGATGAGCGACCTTGAATGCGGTCGCGCGATCAGAGATTCCTGGAGCATGCACGCCGAGACCATGTCCGAGCCAGGCTACGCACCAAGGTTCGTTAATTGGGGCAAAGTGCTTTACGCGATCACCAAAGTGCGCTGCGACTGCTGCTGCATATTTTCCAAAGGCGGCAACTGTCTCGCGGCTACGCCAGCCACCCTTATCTTCCAGAGCTTGCGGAAGATCCCAGTGATAAAGAGTGATGTACGGAGTAATACCTTGCGCGAGTAAGTTATTAATTAAATTGTCATAAAAGGCAAAGCCGCGCTCTTCGCGAACCTCATCGCCATCTGGAAAGAGGCGGGACCATGAGATCGAAAGTCGGTAACCCTTGATTCCAAGGCCATGCATAATCTCGATATCTGCTGGGTAACGGTGGTACATATCGCATGCCACATCACCGCTATCGCCATTATCGGTCTTGCCGGGAGTGTGAGAGAAGGTATCCCAGATAGAAAGGCCGCGACCATCTTCAGCTGCAGCGCCTTCAACTTGGTAGGCAGCTGTTGCCGCCCCCCACAAGAAATTGGTTGGGAAGCTTCTCATCTGAACTCCTTCGATAGTTTCTTAACGAGATAAAGATTAATTAGCAGATGCTCGAACTGCAGCAGCTACTGATGTGACCACGCGAGGATCGAAAACGCTAGGGACGATAAAGTTGGCATTGAGTTGGTCGCTACTTACACAATCAGCGATTGCATTCGCGGCGGCCACCAACATCTTGTCCGTGATTTTGTGAATTCGACCATCGAGCAAACCGCGGAAAATTCCCGGGAAGGCCAGAACGTTGTTGATCTGGTTGGGATGATCACTACGACCTGTAGCAACTACCGCTGCATACTTGCGCGCGATTACGGGATCAATTTCAGGCTCTGGGTTTGCAAGCGCAAAGACAATTGAGCCGGGAGCCATTGATGCGACATCGGATTCAGTCAAGACATTAGGTGCGCTAACTCCGATGAAGATATCTGCTCCAACCATGGCATCAGACAAACTCCCACGAAATTCACCTGGGTCACAGTTATCTACAAACCAGGTGCGCATGACATCATCACCGGGTTTAGTTTCGTGAACTAGTCCGTCTTTATCAAAACCAATGATGTGCTTCGCTCCGCTAGCAACAAGCAGGCGTGCAACGGCAGTTCCAGCAGCTCCAGCACCACTCATCACAATCTTGCTATCAGCGAGATTCTTCTTCACAAATTTGAGGGCATTTGAAATCGCAGCGAGCACGACGATCGCAGTTCCATGTTGATCATCATGGAAAACTGGAATATCAAGGAGCTCGCGGAGCCTTCGTTCTACCTCAAAGCAACGTGGAGCAGAGATATCTTCTAAGTTAATGCCACCGTATACCGGAGCGATAATTTGAACGGTTCGAACAATCTCATCAACATCTTGGGTATCAAGACAGACCGGCCAAGCATCTACATCTGCAAAGCGCTTGAAGAGAGCTGCTTTACCTTCCATGACGGGAAGGGCGGCAGCAGGTCCGATATTTCCAAGACCCAGAACCGCGGAGCCATCTGTGACTACAGCGACTGTGTTGCGCTTAATGGTTAAGCGGCGTGCATCAGAAGGATCTGCTGCAATTGCTTGCGAGATACGTGCGACGCCAGGTGTGTACGCGCGCGAAAGATCATCACGCGTCTTAAGTGGAACTTTTGAGGTCACTTCAATTTTTCCACCGAGATGGAGCAAAAATGTTCGATCACTCACCTTGCGAACTGTGAGCAATGGATTTTCGGAGATGGCGGCGGTAATGCGTTCAGCATGTTCGCTATCGTGGGCGTCACACGAAACGTCAATCGTTACTCGGTCAATAAAAGACTCAACGACGTCGAGCGCTGTGATGGATGCACCTGCTGCGGTAATCGCTGCGGTGATCTCTGCAACAGGTTGAGCTGATGGTGGACCATCAACGCGGATCGTTATTGCATAACCAGGACTGGTTGAAGCCATTACACAACTCCGTAAAGTCGATCGCCAGCATCTCCGAGACCGGGGATGATGTAACCCTTTTCATTTAATTTCTCATCAAGAGCCGCTGTCACCAAAGTTAGATTTGCGCTTGTTCCTTCAAATTCTTTCTCAAGTGCAGCGACGCCTTCAGGCGAAGAGAGGATGCAGATCATGGTGATATCTGTTGCGCCTAAATCGATGAGGTAATGAATTGCTGAGATGAGAGTTCCGCCGGTTGCCAACATCGGATCAAGAACAAAGCATTCATGGTTGTGCAAATCTTGTGGCAGACGATTGGCATAGGTCTTTGCTTGCAAAGTATGTTCATCGCGAACCA
Source organism: uncultured Actinomycetes bacterium (assembly GCA_903825945.1). GTDB lineage: Bacteria > Actinomycetota > Actinomycetes > Nanopelagicales > Nanopelagicaceae > PALSA-747. The sequence goes on from CAIKCJ010000037.1 coordinate 3,300, forward strand.
TTCC
>CAIKCJ010000038.1 GCA_903825945.1 uncultured Actinomycetes bacterium
CGACTTATCTGAGATCAAAACTTGGCAATGCCAAGGTGAAAGTAATTGTTGCTGCAAAAGCTGTGGTGACATCTGCTGCTTCAAATGCAACGGCGGCTGGTCGGGCTTTGAACCGACGAGTTCAGGTATCTGTTCACTAATTAAAGTCTTCCGCCCGCCGATCCATCTTGTGAAATACGCTGGCTGAGCCAGACCGGGAAGATAAAGAGCACGATCAGCATTGTTGCAACCACGTTGACAATCGGGGCTTGGTTTGGCCGGAATAGATTATTAAATATCCACTGCGGCAGGGTTTCGGTGCCAGGGCCAGCGGTAAATGTAGTCACGACGATCTCGTCGAAGGAGAGCGCGAAGGCAAGTAAGCCACCTGCGACAAGTGCGGAACGCACAAGTGGGAATGTGATGTAACGGAAAGTTTGGAAGATATTTGCGCCCAAATCTTGTGATGCTTCTTCGAGACTTTGGCCCAAGCGACGCAGACGGGCTAAGACATTGTTGTAAACAACCACGATACAGAAGGTGGCGTGACCGACTACAACGGTCCAGAGAGCTAGTTGTTTGTTGAGTGGATCTAAGAAGGTGTGGAATGTTGTGTTGAGAGCAATTCCCGTGATGATGCCGGGAAGTGCGATGGGGAATATGACGAGCAGTGAGAGTGTGTTCTTGCCGTAGAAGGAATAGCGCGAGACCGCAAAAGCGATACAAGTGCCCAGGATTAATGCGATTGCGGTGGCACCGAGTCCCACTTTGATTGAGGAAGCGATGGCGGGAAGTACGCCGTTGCTTTCGGTAAGGCGACCCCACCAGACCGTGGAGAGTGATTGTGGTGGCCACGAGAATGAGCGCGATGGGTTAAAGGAGTTGAGCGCAACCACGAAAAGTGGGATGTAAATAAAACTGAGTGTTCCAAAGGTAAGTGATGCCAGCAGGATCTTGGCGCGGCGGGATAGGTACATTAGAAGTTCTCCAATGCGCCAGAGCGGCGAACGACGAATAAGTAACCCAAGATGGTGCCGATGGGGAGCAGGGCCATTGCAGCTGCGAATGGAAGGTTGCCGGCGGTACCAACATTATCGGCGATGACATTGGCGACTAGTTGGGTGGTGCCGCCTACGATCTTGACGACGATGTAATCACCGAGTGAGAGCGAAAAGGTGAAGATCGATCCCGCGATGATCGCCGGGTAGATAATGGGAAGAATAATTGAAGTGAATGTGGTGCGTGCTGATGCGCCTAGGTCGCTCGAAGCTTCGAGCAGGGTATTGGGAAGTCGATCGAGACCGGCGTAGATGGGAAGGATCATGTAGGGCAGCCACAGGTAAGCCAGTGTGATGGTGGTTGCGGTTAAGCCAAAGCCGGGGCCGTGGATGCCAAAGGGCTTCAGCGCCCAAGAGATGACTCCCCCATCAGAGAACATGCTGCGCCAGGCATAAGTCTTAACGAGATAACTGGCCCAGAGCGGAACAAGAACGAGGGCGATGACAACGCTTCTAAATTTGGGTTTGAGGACTTTGGAGATGAAGAGCGCGATAGGAATTGCGAGCAGTCCGTCGATCACGGTCACAGCCACTGCAACGGTGATGGAGCGAATGGCGATGGTGCCGTAGACCCGCTGCGTGAGTAGGGTGTGGAAGTTAGTGAAAGAGAAGGAATGGACGGTATTACCGGTGAATGAATCAACGCTCCAGAGACTGGAGACGAGCATTACTGCGAGTGAGCCTAAATAGGCGACCGCCAACCAGAGCACGGGCAACGCTAGTAAAAGCGCCGCCCGTGCTCCTTTGTGGCGATAGAGCCAGGTGTTGATGCGGTTGTTTCTCACAGTTATCTTTTAAATGGTGGACCAGTTACCTGGCTAACCTTTTATAGATGTCCAAGCTTGAGTCCACGCTGCATAGTCGGTGCAGATATTTCCGCGACCATCAAGGCAACTTGTGGTAGGTGTCGTCCAGTACCAGATCTTCTTGGCATAGGTGGCATCTGTTGCGTGATAGGTAGTGCAGAAAGCC
>CAIKCJ010000039.1 GCA_903825945.1 uncultured Actinomycetes bacterium
GTACTCTTCCCATTCTTTTACCGGTATGTATTCGCGGTCTCGCCATTTATCAACAGATTCAAAAAGTTCCCTCGCGCGCAGATTTCCCCAGTCACTTAGTGAGAGCTGTACTCCACTCATTTTTATTATTGCCCTCGTCCCGGCTTCAATTACAGATGCATTTCGTTTGAAAGGGATCGTGATCCCGTTCATTATTGAATGTCGCCCCAGAGGGAGATTTATTTTGAACCTCATTAGCAGTGAGGCGCACTCGACCGGGCTATGCGACGTCTCCAAGTGTGAGGCGAGTTTACAACAGAAATAGGTCGGTAATTACTTGGCGCCCACCATCGATAAATAGCTCTAAAGAGCCCCTATCCACTACCAATTGAGCCGGGGCCACACCATTCGATGCCTTAACGGGCACGCTGTGTACGGCGCTATTGATGGAGCTCATGCTGCGATCCACATAGACACTTTGGGTAGCAGGGTCGAAACCAATCTTTATCCCACCAGCAATAACTATCGGATCATTTGTGATCTCGATATTGCGCAACAAGTGAGAGGCTTCGCGCACGGGCTTTTGAATTAATTCAATCTGACCGTCGATCTTTTCTAGGCTGATCTCGCGTGGCAAGCTCATCTGACCACGATATGGATTGGCATCAATAAATTTCGCATAATCCCAATTGCTCATCCACCCAATCATGATGCGACGATTATCTGGAGCATCGTTAAATGAAACAGCTGCGTAGTAGTCAGCACCAAAATCAATCCACTTAATCTCATCAAGATATTCAGTTTGTGCAAATGTCATGCCATCAAAATCACCAATGAAATACTGGGTTGCAGATCCGCCAACAGGTCCACCTGGATTCAAACTGACAATCAAAACCCATTTAGTGGTGCCATCTACTTCGAGTTCAAAGAGATCAGGGCATTCCCAAATTCCACCGACGGCGCCAACTGGACCGAAGTTACTTAAATGTGTCCAGCTCTTGAGATCATCTGACTTATAGAACTGAATGATGAATTCTTGTGGCAAAGCAACAGCCATAAGCCAATGCTGGCGAGCGCTATCCCAGGTTACTTTAGGATCACGGAAATCTTTTTTATTGAGATCAAGTACGGGATTGTTTGCATACTTGGTCCAAGTAATTCCCTCATCAAGACTGTATGCGAGTCCCTGGGCCTGATGTTCTTCTTGGTGTTCTGTATAGATGGCAACCATCGGAGGATTCTCGATGGAGCCAAAACCTGAAGAATTCTGATGATCTACAACCGCACTGCCAGAGAAAATCATGGCGCGCTCATCGTCTCGGATAGCTACTGGTAGCTCTGTCCAAGTCAACAGATCGCTACTTGTTGCATGCCCCCATGACATGTGACCCCACTGATCGCCTTCTGGGTTATATTGATAAAAAATATGAAAAAGCCCTTTGTAATAGAGCAATCCGTTGGGATCGTTCATCCAGTTAGTGGCAGGCGTGAAGTGAAATTCTGGGCGCATATGCCCAATTCTATGCCACCGCGCTGGTGCCTACTCGGTTGGGTATCTGACCCCAGTTTGGGCGCGAACTGCGTCCATCACTTCCATAATTTCCACTGTCTCTTCGATACTCATTACGGGACTAGAGGTAAGTCCTGACGCTATGCACTTTTGCGCATGCAGGGCCTGATACTGGCGGCCATTACCCAAAATCTTGTGGTTGTAAGAATCTGTAATTTCACCGCGCTTATCGATTACCTTAAAAGATGTCTGGCCATAGAAATCTCTATCAATTTCTATTCTTCCTTCAGTGCCTAATACCGTAGCAGTGACTGGGCCAGCTGCAACAGAACAGGTAGTCAGTGTTGCGTGAGCACCACTCTGGTATTCAAAAATCATCGATGTCATCGAATCAACTTTTTTGTCAGTAAGGGTCGCTCTAGCTGTGATCGATTGTGGAGTTCCGAGAATTCGGTGCGCAAATGAAATTGGATAAATTCCAAGGTCCAACAGAGCACCTCCTCCAAGTTCGGGCTCCGTTAGTCGAGCAACATGAGGGAGATATTGGCTGTGATCAGCTATCACGGCTCGGATATCTCCTAGCTGACCTGAATTAATAACCTCAAATATTGCATCCATAGATGGAAGGAACCTGGACCACATAGCTTCCATCGCAAATAGATTTTTTGCACGAGCAAGATCAGCAATTTCTTTAGCCTCTCGAGCATTAATGGTAAAAGGTTTTTCGACGAGAACATGCTTGCCCGCACTCAAAGCCAACATTGCATGCTTGTGGTGGAGCGGGTGGATTGTCGTAACGTAAATGATGTCGACTTCAGGATCGTTGACCAGAGATTCATAACCCTGGTGGCGGTTAGGAACGTTGAATCGATCGCCAAAAATTTCAGCGCTAGATATTTCGCGTGCGCCTACAGCGTGAATCGGAATCCCTGCTATCTCAAAATCTTCCGCAACTGTCTGTGCGATCCAACCCGTACCGAGAAATCCCCAACGCAGATGTGTTGTCATGCTTAAAGCGTAGTGACTATATTGCGAGTACTCTAGGAAGTATGAGCAACAACTCCGGTGCCAGCCTTTCCGATCAAGGCAAGGCCTCCCATGATGTTCCTGTGGCCAACGGAATGACGGAATTTATCAAGCAGGGGTGGGCGCCATCGCTCCTAACCAATATTAAGCGCGAAGCAGTTGTGCCATTCGCACACGCTCGCCAAGCCAAACTCTCTGCGCTCTATCCAGGGATCCGTGTCGTAATACCTGCAGGGCGTTTAAAAGTTCGTAGCAATGACACCGACTATCGTTTTCGCGCCCATTCTGCCTTTTCCTGGATAACGGGAATCCTCTCCGACGATTTAGTGCCTGACTCTGTCTTTGTCTTGGAGCCAGATAACCCAAATAACCCTGATAAAGATGGGCATAAAGCCATACTTTTTGTTCACCCTCGTTCTGATCGACAAAGTGATGGATTTTTCACAGATAGAAGGCATGGCGAATTTTGGATCGGTCGTCGCATGACGTTGGAAGAGACTGAGACCAAATATGGCATTACGACACGAGATATCGCCGACATCAGCCACGTACTCGCTGATTCAATAGAGACGATTGTTCTTAGCGGTGCAGATCAAAAGATAGATAAGCAGATCGAAAAACGCAAGAAGCGCGAAAAGAAACTTGCTACGACCTTAGACGAGATGCGCTTGATAAAAGATTCTTACGAGATTAGTGAGATGCAAAAAGCTGTTGATGCAACGAGCCGTGGTTTTGTTGATTGTGTTCGTGCACTTCCTGCTGCAACATCTGTTGCGCGTGGTGAGCGCATTATCGAATCAGCTTTCTTTGGGCGTGCTCGCCTAGAAGGAAACGACTTGGGGTATGACACCATCGCTGCTTCAGGATCTCATGCTTGTATTCTCCACTGGATCCGAAATGATGGCGCTGTACGTAATGGCGATTTGATTTTGATCGATGCTGGTGTCGAAATGGATTCTTATTACACCGCGGATATCACGCGCACACTTCCAGTCAATGGAAAATTCACCGCGGAACAGCGCAAGCTTTATATGTTGGTCTACGAAGCTCAGCGCGCAGGATTTGCAGCGATTAGGCCAGGGGTTCCATTTGCTGCTATTCACCAAGCCGCCCAGGAAGTGCTGGCCAAGGGGCTCGAAGAGCTTGGCGTTCTTCCTGTGAGTGCCGAAGAATCCCTGAAGCCGGACGCTGGATTCCATCGCCGTTGGACGGTTCATGGAACCTGCCACATGCTCGGCTTGGATGTTCATGATTGCGCCAAAGCACGTGAAGAGAACTATCGCGAGGGTTTGATCGCAGAAGGAATGATTTTCACAGTAGAGCCAGGCCTCTATATCCATGAGGATGATGAGCTGTTTCCTGTCGAATATCGGGGCATAGGTATTCGTATTGAGGATGACATCCTCGTCACTAAGAATGGATGTCAGGTACTCAGCCGTTCACTGCCAAGTCACCCTGATGAAATCGAAGTCTGGATGTCTAATATTTCCAGAAGCTAGATTTCGCTACTTGATCGAATTACCGAGCGCTGCCGCTGCAATTCCAAGAGCCAAGGTAAGCGCAAGATAGGCCAGAGCGCGTAATTGCTTGCGTCTTTGAAATAGATCGTGAACCTCAACCATGAACGTTGACCATGTAGTGAAGGCACCAGCGAATCCTGTACCCATGAGATAGCCAATGTCTGCGGATCGATGGACAGTGAAGCCCAGGACAAAGGAGCCCACAATATTTATGAGCAGGGTTTCAATCGGTAGGTTGACCGAATGCAATTTCTTGAGGTGTTTGTCTACGAGATATCGAGCCGGGGCGCCGACTCCTGCACCGAGTGAAATAAGAAGCTCTCTCACTTTTTACTCCACCTAGCATCTGCAATTTCATAAGTGATGTAGACAAAGATGAAGGTTCCAACTAACGAGGCGATGGAGTACTCAAGCAATGAGTGAATGTTTTTGGCATCAAGATATTGATTGAGTTTGAGTGCGAAAGCGGAGTAGGTCGTAAATCCGCCGCAGAATCCAGTGCCCATGGCTGGGCGCCACCACCACTGTGGGTCTGGATGATGTTTGATGTGGACTACCAGAGCTGTAAGGATGATTGAACCGATGTAGTTAACGGCGAGTGTTCCCCACGCAAAATCATGGTTCGGTATGAAAAGTGAAAATCCCCATCGACTTAAAGAGCCTATGACGCCACCGAGAGCAACAAGTCCGACCTGTTTAATCTCTCGTTGATTTGTGCCGCTCATGGAGCTAATTATTGCGGGTACGAAGCGAGATCTTCTGTCCGACGCTTGTAATAGCGCTAATAATTGCTGAGGCAAAGAGAGCAGACCAGAACGATGTGATGGTCAGCGACTTACTCCAGTGGGCAGTGAGTTCAAGCATTGCAGCATTGATCACCCACAGGAAGAGTCCTGCGCTTAAAATGACTGCAGAAAGAGTCAAGATTTTAATGAGTGAACCTAAGACGGTATTGATGACTGAGAAGAGCAGAGCTACCCAGAGATAGCTCCAAGCTCCGCCATGAACTTTTATTCCTGGGATCAGCGCTGTAGCCGCCCAGACCGCTAGGGCCAAAATGCCCCAGCGGATAAAAATTCTCATTTTTAGTTGATGCCCTCGCGCTTGCGAATAACTGAGCCCAACCAACGAAGTGGATCGTATTTCACATCAACAACGCGCTCTTTCATAGGAATGATTGCGTTGTCTGTAATACGGATGTGCTCTGGGCAGACCTCGGTGCAACACTTTGTGATGTTACACATTCCAAGACCATGCTCTTCTTGCGCGGATTGCTTGCGATTGCGCAGAGTATCAAGTGGGTGCATATCGAGTTCAGCCAAGCGAATAAAGAAGCGTGGGCCTGCAAATGACTTCTTATTCTCTTCATGGTCACGAATAACGTGGCATGTGTTCTGGCATAAGAAGCACTCGATGCACTTACGGAACTCTTGCGAACGCTCAACGTCGATCTGCTGCATACGAGCTTCACCTGGCTTGAGGTCGGCAGGTGGCTCATAGGCACGAACTTCCATCGCCTTTTTGTAGTTGAAGGAGACGTCAGTGACGAGATCTTTGATGACAGGGAATGCGCGTAGAGGCGTGATGGTAACTGTCTCTGCCTCATCAAATGAAGCAACTTGTGTCATACAAGCCAAACGTGGCTTTCCGTTAATCTCTACTGAGCAAGAACCGCACTTACCAGCTTTGCAGTTCCAGCGAACTGCAAGATCGCCAATCTGTTCTGCTTGGACGCGGTGAATAACATCGAGAATGACTTCACCCTCGTTGGCCTCAACGCTAACGTCCTGAAGTCCACCATCCTTGGAGTTACCGCGGAAAATGCGAAGTTTCATTGTGCGTGCCATTAGTTGGAACCGCCTCTCGATTGTGACAATTCATCTGATGTCATGTACTTCTCTAACTCGTGGATATCAAAGAGACCGAAGAGCTCCTTGGTGAGATCTGGAAGGTGCTTCTGTTCGACCGCAATTGAAGAGCCATTCCAGGTCGTGATGTTGTTGACCTGACGCCACGTTGGACTCATCTTTGGGAAGTCTTCACGAGTATGACCGCCGCGAGACTCCTCACGAATGAGTGCGGACTTAGCTGCAGCTTCTGCGATCAAGAGCATGTTGTCTAGATCGAAAGTGAGGTGGAACCCAGGGTTGAATTGACGACCGCCGCTTACTCCAATGTTCTTGGCACGGGCACGAAGGTCAGCAATCTTTGCGATTGCCTCCTCCAGCTCTGCCTTGGTGCGGATGATTCCGACCAAATTATGCGCTGTCTCCTGGAGTTCGTGGTGAAGGGCATAAGGGTTTTCGCTACCAGGGTTGTTAAATGGCGCTTCGATCTTCGCAGCTGCAGCCACGACTGAGCCATCTGTAACTGGGTTAGCTCCGTTGGACTTCACATATTCGACGGCGCCTAGACCTGCGCGACGACCAAAGACCAATAGGTCTGAGAGCGAGTTGCCGCCCAAGCGATTGGAGCCATGCATGCCGCCAGCGCACTCGCCAGCAGCAAATAATCCAGGAACATCGATGACTGCCGCTGTATCTGGTTCAACCCATGCGCCACCCATTACGTAGTGACAGGTTGGACCAACTTCCATGGCTTCTTTGGTGATATCTACGCCAGCAAGTTCGTAGAACTGATGCCACATAGATGGAAGCTTCTTCTTAATAACATCTGCAGGAAGTCGCTTTGAGACATCAAGGTAAACGCCACCGTGTTCGGTGCCGCGTCCTGCTTTGATCTCAGAGTTAATAGCACGCGCAACTTCATCGCGTGGCAATAACTCAGGTGGGCGGCGGTTATTAGCTTGATCTGTGTACCAACGATCAGCTTCTGCCTCGTTATCTGCATACTTATCTTTAAATACATCTGGGATGTAATCAAACATGAAGCGCTTGCCTTCACTGTTTGTGAGAACTCCGCCGTCACCACGTACTGATTCGGTGACGAGCAATCCGCGAACTGAAGGAGGCCAGACCATGCCCGTTGGGTGGAATTGGAAGAACTCCATATCGATGAGATGTCCGCCGGCTTTGAGAGCTAGCGCGTGACCGTCACCGGTTCCTTCCCAAGAGTTTGAGGTAATTTTAAATGTTTTACCAGCGCCACCAGTTGCAAGAATAACTGCTGGAGCTTCAAACATAATTTCTTCGCCGTTTTCGCGACGATAGCCATATGCACCAGAAACTTTTCCGTTTTCCTTAAGGATCTCGGTAATTGTTACTTCTGCAAATACTTTGATGAACTTCTCTGCATCACCATGGTCACGACCATCTTTTTGTTGCAGTGCAACGATGCGCTGTTGCATGGTGCGAATGAGTTCTAGACCAGTGCGATCTCCAACGTGAGCAAGGCGTGGATATTCGTGTCCACCGAAGTTACGTTGTGAAATCTTTCCTTCTTTGGTGCGGTCAAAGAGAGCGCCCCATACTTCCAGTTCCCATACGCGCTCTGGTGCTTCTTTAGCGTGAAGCTCTGCCATGCGATAGTTATTGAGGAATTTGCCGCCGCGCATTGTGTCGCGGAAGTGAACCATCCAGTTATCGCTCTCGTTCACGTTACCCATTGATGCAGCAACGCCACCTTCGGCCATAACCGTGTGGGCCTTACCAAACAATGACTTACAGACGATCGCAACAGAGAGTCCTGCCTCGCGAGCCTCTACGGCAGCACGAAGTCCAGCTCCACCAGCACCGATGATAACTACGTCGTATTTATAACGCTCTAGTTGATTGCTCATAATAAATTTAATATCCCTTGTGACCTAGAAGAAGTAAAGGTTGCGGATTGAGCCACCAGAAACTTGGCGGACGTAGAAATCTGCGAATGCAACACCAAAGAGTGAGATCCATGCGAACTCTTGATGCTTGTGGTTAAGAACAGAGACCCAACCCCACAACTTGTAGCGAATTGGGTGAGCTGAGAAGTTGCGCAGACGTCCACCGATTGTGTGACGACATGTGTGACATGACGCTGAGTACAGCCATAGGAATGATGCGTTAGCTGTGAGCACCAAGGTACCAACTGACATGTGACCCCATTGGCCTTGTGCATTTCTAAATGCTTGAACTGCATCGATGGTAAGAAATACGTTGAGAACCAGACCAGCATAAAAAGCGTAACGGTGTCCATTTTGAATAATAAGTGGTGCGCGTGTCTCACCCGTGTACTTCTTGTGTGGCTCAGCAACTGCGCATGCTGGTGGTGACATCCAGAATGAGCGGTAGTAAGACTTACGGTAGTAGTAGCAGGTCATGCGGAACGCGAGTGGGAAGATCAAAATAAAGAGTGATGGTGAGACCGTCATCCCGAATACATGCCAGGTGCCAAAGAAGGTACCGACGAAGGATGTTGAACCTTTCACACAGTTTTGTGCAAGGCATGGAGAATAGAAAGGAGAGATCAGAGGCGCTGCAAAATACTTTCCGTTTTCAAATGCACGGTAAGTCGCGTACACAATAAAGAGGAATAGAACTCCTGCAGTAATCGCAGGTTGGATCCACCACTTATCGGTGCGATATGTGCGGGCAGCGAGCTTCGCGCGACCTTGCGAGAAGACTCCAGTCTTTGAGGTCTTAGTATCACTATCAATAGCCATGGATGAAGTGTGCTAAATGCAAGGCTTTCACGCTAGATAAGGGTCTATTCGAGAATGGTGAAATCCCCCACAAAATTGCCCTCACAATCGGGGCTCAGGCATAAAAATCCTAAAACTATGGCGGAGGGCGTGGGATTTGAACCCACGAAGGTTTCCCTTGCCGGTTTTCAAGACCGGTGCACTCGGCCGCTATGCGAGCCCTCCGTGGAGAACCTTACGGGTTGGAGTGCTTTTGAGGCAATTCGAGCAGCGCTTCGATGACTGCAGCTACACCATCTTCTTCTACGGGATCGGCCACAAACTTGGCATATCGAGGGGCATCGGCGTGACCACCTTTGATAGCCCAAGAACGGTCGGCCCAATCGAGCATCGAAAAATCGTTGGGGTTGTCGCCAAATGTGACGCAATCGGCCGAACTCAGACCAAGTCGAGCGGCCAGCTTTGCAAGCGTCGCACCCTTGCTGACATCCACCGCAGAAATTTCGAGGAGTGATTCGCCTGAATTGGAGTGCGTAATTGTTGCCAGATGACCGATAGAACGTTGAGCAATTTCGAGCATCTGGTCTGAAGTGAATTCATATCCAGAACAACGTGCCAACATCTTGTATGCAGGCTCCGTTATTTTCTCTTCGATCTTTGCAACACCGACATTATCAAATCCAACATCCCAACGCGGGACGTAAGCGACTTCACGGTGAAATTCACCGCGATATTCGACGGCAAATGAAACTGGTGGAATTGCTTCGCGTAAAATATTTACGACTGCTAGTTGTTCTGAAACTGGCATCAACCATTGTTCAAGAATTGTCTCATTCAACAAGTCGTAATGCATTGCACCATTTGCACAAATCGCGTTCCCAAACCCGAAAGCGTCTTTGATCTCTCCCATCCAACGTGGTGGGCGACCGGTGACAAAAAATATTTCGATTCCCGCATCACGAGCTGCAGTAAATGCTGCGATTGTCCGAGGATTTATCGCACCAAAATGAGGAACGATTGTTCCGTCGAGATCTGTCGCAATAAGTTTTGGTCGAACGCCAGGAATATTTATGCTGGAAGTAATGTGTCGACTCCTAAGAATGGACGAAGGGCTGCAGGAACGCGTACCGATCCATCTGGTTGTTGATGATTTTCTAGAATCGCAACAATCATCCGTGGAATCGCAACAAGTGTTCCGTTGAGAGTTGCCACCGGCTTGGTGCCTTCTTCATCACGGTAGCGAATATTGAGGCGGCGAGCCTGAAATTCAGTGCAATTAGAGGTACTTGTGACTTCTCGATACGCGTTCTGAGTAGGGATCCACGCCTCGATATCAAACTTGCGAATGGCAGATGCACCGAGATCACCAGAGGCAACATCAATTACGCGATAAGGAATTTCCATTGCATTCATAAAGTCTTTCTCCCATTGGAGAAGACGCTTATGTTCTGCAAGTGCATCTTCAGGCTTGCAGAATGTAAACATTTCGACTTTATCAAATTGATGAACGCGGATGATTCCACGTGTGTCTTTGCCATACGTACCAGCTTCGCGACGGAAGCATGATGAATAGCCCGCATAACGAAGTGGAAGTGAATCAACAATTTCATCCATGTGATACGCAGCGAGTGGAACTTCACTGGTTCCCACGAGATAGAAATCATCTTCCTCTAAATGGAAAACATTCTCTGCTGCTTGTCCAAGGAATCCGGTTCCTTCCATCGCTGCAGGCTTTACGAGAACAGGTGGAATAACTGGAGTGAATCCAGCTTTTGTTGCAGATGCAATTGCATAATTAACGAGAGCAAACTCCAGAAGTGCACCAGGACCAGTAAGGTAATAAAAACGAGAGCCAGAGACTTTTGCTCCACGTTCTGTATCAATTGCCTTGAGAATCTTGCCGATTTCGACATGATCTTTTGGCTCAAAACCTTCGGCTGTGAAATCTCGCGGTGTCCCGATGTGTTCAAGAACAACAAAATCTTCTTCGCCACCAACAGGAGCTTCTGGATCAATGAGGTTGTGAATCTGAAGAAGTAAAGCGTCCGCAGCACTCTCTGCTTCAGCACGAGCGCTATCCGCAGCTTTTACGCGAGCAGATAATTCTTTAGCTTTCTCAAGAATTGCTGCCTTCTCCTCACCTTTGGCTGCGCCAACAGATTTTGAGAGGAGATTTTGCTCAGCGCGAAGAGCTTCAAATGCAGTAATAGCTTCGCGGCGTGAGGTGTCTGCGACGAGGAGTTGATCGACAAGCTCTGGATTCTCGCCACGTACTTTTTGGGAGAGACGTACACGCTCTGGATCTTCACGAAGTACCTTGAGGTCAATCACGGTTCCAGCCTACCTTTTCTCTTCTGCTTGAATGTTTTTACTTGTGCGCGGGTATGACCCAAGGATGCGAATATCTTCACAGATAGCCCGAAGGCCTTCGATGGAATTTTTTACTGACTGATCTGCCAGGTGGCCCTCGACATCAATAATGAAGTGATAATGACCAAGTTCTCGACCGGTTGGACGGCTTTGGATAAATGTCAGGTTCACGTCATTCTTGGCAAACTCGGTCAGAATTTCTAGAAGCGCGCCAGCATGATCCATGCCGATATATGCCACTAAAGAGGTGCGATCAAAGCCAGTTGCTGGTGGGGTGGTCCCCGGACGCTCAACTAATACAAAGCGAGTTACTGCGCCAGGATTGTCACCGATATCGCTTGCAACTACATGCAGCCCATACTTCTCGGCAGCGTTCTGCGATGCAATTGCTGCATCCCAGTTTCCGTTATTAATTCCTTCTGCGGCCGCTGCTGTAGAAGGAGTTGTCACGACCTCGACTCCAGGCAACTCGCGTGCGATAAATGCGCGACATTGAGATTCGGCATGTGGATGGGTTGCCACTCGCTCGATGGCCTGACCCGCACGCTGCGGGCTCACCATTAAGCTGAAACTGACCGGAATTGTGGTTTCGGCGGTGATAACTAAAGGAAAACCTGTAGCTAGCTCATCGAGTGTTCGGGCAACAACGCCTTCGACTGAATTTTCGATAGGTACGAGCGCGCGCTCGAATTCACCGCTACGAACTGCATCGAGTGCAGCAGTCACGGTTGAAAAAGGAGTGAGTTGGTCGTTAGCGCTGGTAATACCTCGCAGCGCTGCTTCGGTAAAAGTCCCCGCGGGCCCAAGGTAGGCGTATTTGGCGGTGGCTGGACTTGTACTCACTACCCAAGACTATCTGACTTGAGGCTGCTCCCATTAGGCTAAAACCATGACTCCGCGCTTTTCAACCATCGCTCGTAGCGATGTTGGCTTGGTGCGCGAAGGTAATGAGGACTCCGCCCTTATCTCAAGCCGAGTTGTGGCCGTTGCGGATGGAATGGGTGGCCATGCTGGCGGCGAAGTCGCTTCTGAGATAGCTATCGCTACATTGCACGACCTCATTGGCGTTCTCTCAGATCCTGCCGTCGATGAAGCTTCTCGCGAAGATCTTTTGATGAACATCTCTTTCTCGATTGATCACAAAATTTCAGCGCGTGTATCCGCGGAACCGATGCTTACCGGGATGGGAACAACTCTCACAGCGCTCCATCTTGGGACAGGCGTTGTTGAGCTATTACATATTGGTGATTCCCGTTGTTACAAGTGGAGTGGCAAGAAGATTACGCAGCTGAGCTACGACCACACTGTGATGCAAGAACTTTTAGATCAAGGACGACTCACGCCAGAAGAGGTTGTCGACCACCCCCAACGATCAATGCTCACTCAAGCTCTTATGGGTGACGGCAAGATTGATCCAGTTTTAAGTGTGTATCCCGCGGCAGTTGGCGATCGCTTTCTGCTCTGCAGTGATGGCTTGACCAACATTCTCTCCGACCACGAGATCGCAACAATTATCAAACGCAACAAAAATGAAGATGTGGTGGACACCCTTGTGAGCGCAGTTCTGGAAAAAGGTGCTCCAGATAATGTCACCGTTCTGTGGGTCGAGATTATTGATGACCAAGACGCAGCTCATTCCCATCTCATTGGTGCGGCAGGTGAGAATAAGTGAAGCGCACTTTCAATAACCGCTACGAAATAGGTCCCATGATTGGCACCGGCGGAATGGCCGATGTTTACGAAGCGACTGATTCACGCCTTAATCGCAAGGTTGCAGTCAAGATTCTGCGCAGCGACTTAGCGCGTGATCCAGCATTTGTTGGACGTTTTAAAAAAGAAGCACTGGCAGCCGGAGGATTGAGTTACCCAGGAATTGTCGCAGTCTATGACTCTGGCGTTGATGGAAGTGATTCCTACATAGTGATGGAGCTCGTCAACGGCCACACACTGCGCGAGATTTTGCAATCAGGTGAACGTTTAGATCAAGCAGAAGCCTTGAAGATTATCGTTGAAGTTCTTGAGGCTCTTGAATATTCACATCACAAATCGATTGTTCATCGTGATGTAAAGCCTGGAAATATCATGATTACCGATAGTGGCCAGGTAAAGGTTATGGACTTTGGAATTGCACGCGCGATGGATGACATCGGCGCAACCATGACCAATACGTGGAACGTTGTTGGTACGGCTCAATACCTTTCACCCGAACAAGCAACTGGAGAGAGTGCGGATCGACGCAGTGACATCTATTCTGTAGGTGCGCTCATGTACGAACTGCTCGTTGGGCGCCCACCATTTATTGGCGACACTCCAGTCTCGATCGCTTTTCAACATGTATCGGCTCCACTGATTTCTCCATCGGAGTTTGATCCCTCGCTTGATCCCAACTTAGTCAAAATTATGCAAGTGGCGCTCTGCAAAGATCCGGCGGATCGTTATCAAGATGCAGGAGCGATGCTTGATGATCTCAAGCGAGCTATTCGCGGCGAGCAAGTAACAACAAAGCTACGCAAAGTTCGTCCGCGTAAGTCTTATGCAATTGCGGCAGCAATAGTTCTTGTTGCGGCTCTGGGATCTGCTTACTTTATTCACGGCAGCTCTAAGAACCTTCCAACCGTGGAGTTGCCAAATGTAGTTGGCCTCACGCTCGATGAAGCTAAAGCGTTGTTGCCTAACTACACAATTAACATTCAACATGCGCCAGACTCACGTATTCCAAAAGATCGAGTTTCTAGCGAATTACCACTGGCTGCAACGCGTGTTCTCGCGGGTACGAGTGTCACAATCACCATCTCTGATGGTCCGGGTAATACAACGATCCCAGCCAATTTGGTAGGTCTTTCACTCAATGATGCCCGCAATGCACTGACGGCTGCGGGGCTAGTAATCACTCAAACTGTTGCCACCGATTCCAATGAACAACCAGGAACAGTGTTGGCAGTTACACCAAGTGCGGGAAGTATTTTGGCGGCGGGAAGTGGCGTTGTTCTAGAAATTGCTAGCGGTAATTTGCAAGTTCCTTCGATGGTTGGATTCTCCAATGTTGAAGCGATTACGCAACTTACTCAAGCAGGCTTTTTGGTGAAGACCGCGCAAGCGTGGGATCCCACTCAGGCCAGCAACGTTGTGTTGGCTCAAGCACCGGTAGGTGGAACAACTCAATCAATTGGCTCGTCAGTAACGATTACCGTTAATACAAATCCAAATTCGCCCAACAATTAGGAGTAATGAGAATTCATTAACCGCGGTTCACCACGGGTGCAAGCCCAACAGATTTGGCGAGCGCATCGGCATCTCCACATCGAGCCAACCAGTTGGCAAGCATCGTGAAACCATGTTCTGTCAGAACAGATTCAGGATGGAATTGAACTCCCGATATAGGCAGAGTTTTATGCTCGACTGACATGACGATTCCGCTCTCAGTCTTGCCGGTTACTTCCAAAACATCAGGCAACGTCTCTGGAACGATTGCTAGGGAGTGATATCGAGTAGCCACAAACGGTGATGGAATCTGGCTCATCAACCCATGGCCATTGTGATGAACAAGGGAAGTTTTTCCGTGGAGTAGTTCGGGGGCGCGATCAACAGTTGCGCCAAATGCGACACCGATTGCTTGATGTCCAAGACAGACGCCAAAGAGTGGAATCTGATGTTCGGCGCAGAAGTGGATGAGCTCAATACTGGCTCCAGCGCCCTCGGGGGTTCCGGGACCTGGGGAGATCAGAACGCCATCAAAGTTCTTGGCATTATCAACGCTCACCTCATCATTACGCATGACCGTGACATCCGCGCCTAGTTGGCCCAAATATTGCACCAAGTTGTAGACAAAAGAGTCGTAGTTATCTACGACCAAGATACGAGTGGCGCCCATCCTCAAACTTTAGCCAGGAATATCCAACCAGGAGAGGCATATCTAGCTGGGATCAACTGGTGTATTCTCTGCACATGCCTAAATCACGTGTGCGCAAGAAGAAGGAATCCGTCCAGATTGTCGACGAGTTCGCTCATCTTGGCCAATCTCGCAAAGAGAGCCCGGCTTGGCTTGCACCCCTCATGGTCGCAGCCTTCATCGCCGGCTTGATCTGGATTGTGATTTTCTACGTCTCAACCACCAAATACCCAGTTCCTCATATCGGAGCATGGAACATGGTGATCGGATTCGGCTTTATTGCAGCTGGATTCACGCTCGCCACCAAATGGCGCTAACTCAGCCATAAATCACTCGAATTACAGCGATGTAATTCTCCACATCGTGGATAAACACTGTGGAAAACTTCTGTCCATTCTCAGGAAACCTTCAGGGTTCTCATCCATGATCCTCCTATGAGCACTCCAGCAACCGCAACAACTACTCCCTCTGCAAGTCAGCAGAGAATTCTTGTAGTCGATGATGAGAGTTCCATCAGTGATCTCATCGCAACCAGTCTTCGCTTTGTTGGATTTGATGTTCGCACCGCCGCTACCGGATCTGAAGCGCTGACCATCGCTGAAGAGTTCAAGCCTCATGCACTCATTCTCGATGTCATGCTGCCCGATCAAGATGGTTTTGAAGTATGCCGCCAACTTCGTCAGGATGGACATAGCGTTGGCGTCCTCTTTCTGACTGCAAAGGATGCTGTCGATGACAAGATCGCTGGTCTGACCATTGGTGGCGATGACTATGTAACCAAACCTTTCTCACTCGAAGAATTGGTCGCCCGTTTGCGCGCACTGTTGCGTCGCATCGGCGCAGTGGAATCCACTGTTGATGACGAGAAAATTCGTTTTGCAGATCTAGAGCTCGATGAAGCAACTCACGAGGTACGACGTGCGGGTCATCTCATTGACCTATCCCCTACAGAATTTCTCTTGCTTCGCTATCTCATGATTAATGCGGATCGAGTAGTCAGCAAATCTCAGATTCTCGATCATGTCTGGCAGTACGACTTCCGGGGTGATGCTGGCATCGTGGAAACCTATGTCTCTTACCTGCGTAAGAAGATTGATATCTACGAGCCCGCTCTTATTCACACTGTGCGTGGCGTTGGTTACCGCATGCGCATTCCATCAGGCAAGTAATTCGCGATACGTTTAGGTATGACGCTCATGCATCCTTCGCAGTGGAGTCTTCGCAGCCGCTTGCTACTAGCCATCATGCTTGTAGCTGCTCTTGGTATAGGCGCATCGGATTTTGCGGCTAATACCGAACTTAAATCTTTTCTTGTGAACCAAGTTGATACCCAACTCAAGGGTGTTGCTATGGGTTCTATCAATAGGTTGGCTCGAGCTGGTATCGATCCAAACTCTGAAGCGCAAAATAATACTGAGGATCCAAACTCGCCATTTCGCGTAGTTCGTCCACTCCGTGGAGTCCCAACCGCAACTGCAGTGACGCTGCTAGATGCGCAGGGAAATGTCATGGGACAACTTGGTGGAGATATCACCAGCGCCACAACTCCAACCACCTTTACTGGCATGACTATTGATCAGGTTAATGCGACGAAAGGCAAGCCATTTACTTTCGCTGCCACAAAGAACAATCCTGCAACTCGCGCAATTGCATTAGCACTCCCAACCGGAGTTGGATCTTTCATTGTCTCGGTCTCGCTCGATAGCGTCAATCGCACTCTGCAAGAATTGGGTTGGCTCTTCCTATTTATCGCACTCATCGTTCTTCTACTTATCGGCCTGATCTCTCGGTATGTCATTCAGATAAGTCTTAAGCCACTACTCGACGTCGAAGGCACGGCTGCTGCAATTGCTGCAGGAGATCTCTCCGCACGTTTGCCTGCCAGCAAACCAAACACTGAAGTTGGTCGTTTATCTCATTCGCTCAATACCATGTTGGGTCGTATTGAAGACTCCTTCAATGCAAAAGCGAACTCCGAAACAAAGCTTCGTCGATTTGTTGCCGATGCATCACACGAACTTCGGACTCCGCTTACTGCAATCCGCGGATTTGCCGAGCTCCATCGTCAAGGCGCTGTTGAGGGTGTAGAAAAGACGAAGGAACTTATTGGTCGTATTGAGAAAGAGTCGATACGTATGGGCTCACTCGTAGAGGACCTACTCTTTCTTGCTCGTTCCGATGAGGCTAGACCGCTTGTTAAAGAGCCGGTTGATATTAAAAACTTAATTGAAGAGTCGGTTGCATCGGCTCGTGCTGCTGGTCCTAGCCACACAATCACCATAAATACGGGCGGCGAGAGCGATGAGATATTTGTTTTGGGTGATAGCAAGCGCATTCACCAAGCGGTTGCAAATCTTCTAGCTAATGCACGAACACACACACCGGCCGGAACTCCGATTATTGTTTCAGCGCACGTAGGTGATAACGAAACTACAATTTGCGTCGCAGATAGTGGTCCTGGATTGCCAGTTGAGGATCAACCTCGAATTTTCGAACGCTTCTTCCGCTCAGATCCTTCACGCGCACGCAGCGCTGGAGAAGGTAGTGGTCTCGGGCTCTCAATTGTGGATGCCATTATGAAAGCCCATGGGGGCAGTGTTTCTGTGGCTTCAGAGCCAGGAAATGGAGCGACGTTCACACTCCATTTCCCGATTCTCGGTGACTAGTACTTGACTTGATCTACAAAGGAGAGCGCCTGTAGTACTTCTGCGCTAGTCCATCCGCCTTTGTACACAGGATTCTTATAGATGTTGCTCTTGTATCCCATAAATGTTGCCAGGGTTTTGGAGAGAGTTCCTGTAAATGCAGGTTGTGTCCCGCTCACAAAGCGAACGTGCTCTGTTGGATCAATAATCCAGAATCCATCTGAGTGATTGATGTCGTAGGTGAGTGGCTTAAATGGAGCAAGCCAATCGTTTGATGGTGGATTTCCTTGTGGCACCACTTGAACTGTCCAACCAAAGAATTTTTCGAGAGCTGTGAGATTTGAATTTGTGTCACCAGATCCGACTGGGTTCTTTGAAGCCTGCTCTTGTTTTGTAAATCCAGGAGTAGCTGTAACTCCCCTTGGAGTCCAAATATCGAAGTTAGCGCTAATGAGTTTTAGATAAGCCGTGGTTCGATTTTGGGTGTCACGATATGGATCGACTGATACTCCTACAACCACCACATTCGATGCGTGATCAGAGGCCAACTTACTTTGGATCTGAACCATGTTTGCGGATGTAAAAGGGCATGTATCTCCACACAAGGTAAGTAGCGGTACTACAAGTACCGTCTTACCTTTAAGCGCACCAAGCGATTGGGTCATACCCATCTCATCTGTGAAGCTAGCATTCAAAACCGCATCAGGAACTGCGATTTGAGTGGATGTTCCCACTGATGCTGGAGGAGTGCTTATGGTTGCGCCAAAAACCGGAGTTACAATGGTGATTATTAAGGCAGCAGTGATGCTCACAAGTTTCTTTTTCACACGCATATTTTACATCGACATCCCGGACATTGAGCTCATGCCGAAATTCAATCCTTTAGGTGCAGCGACCACCGTGGCCACAACGGTCTGCTTATGTGTACTCCCCTGATTATTGGTCCATGTAACTGTCAGTGGAATCCGAGCGCCAATCACGAAGGGTGATGTGAGACGGCCCAGCATTGCACCTTGATATTTATAGCCAAGCGCGGTCATAGCGCCCGGAGCTATCGACACATTGGGAAGAGCGTGCATGGTGCTATTTCCTTGACACATATTCGCATCGTAAAAAATCATTGAAGTGGAAGCCGTGCTGGTCGTGATAGCAGTGATGAGAATTGGTGTTGACGAAGGATTTGTAACGCTCAAAGCTATCGCCGAATCACCACCAATCTTCGCTGCTGTGACTGAAGCCGAATGAATGACTGGATCGGATGTGCGTGAACTACGGAGCTCTCCGGCCACGTCACCATCGGGAAATCGCTCTGTGTGCAACATGAAAATGTAATTTCCAGCATTTCGAGCAAGAGTAGCTAGTGATACGGCAGGTTCACTCTGGCAGACTGGATTTTTAGCGTTGATGCTCGACAACTCAAGAGGAAAAAAGATCTCATCTGAGACTGTCATATTTTTCTGACTCGCAGCGTGAATGTGAGCCGCGGTGACATCTTTTATAGCGGTGCTTATGCGATAGCAGAAAGTGTCGTGAGAAAAATCTATTGTGAAATCACCATGGGCCTTATCGGTTGCTGAACCAACGCCATCTAGAACGCCTGCGCCGTTGGCATCGGCGTTAAGCGTGATGCGACCAGAGTGTGGAACAGGTACTGATGCCGCAGGTTTTACACTACCTACGTTAAAGATAAAACTTCCGTTCAAAATATGTCCATCTTGCGCTGCTACTCGAAATGCGACGTTGTATGCACCTGCCATAACCATTGATGGTGTCAACACATTGCTCAGCATGGCACCATGAACAATGTTCTCGTTCGAGGTAATCACGTGCTCCATGGGATCTGTGACTTCTACCTGATTCACCGATGCGCTACCGAGCGTTAACAGTGAGCTCGCAAAAGTAAGAGTGATCTGCTCGGGCAATTGCGCGACGGTTGAGCCTGCTGCCGGTGTTGATCCGATCAAAACAGTATGCGCTAGCGCTGCTGGGGCTGTTAAAAGTCCTAAAACTAGCGCTAGTGGCGTAAGGAATCTAAATCGCTTCACATCTTCATCTTAGGACCAATGTGAAGTCCGTAAATTTGTTGGAGTGCGCCAAAGACTGCAGCATTAGTCCAATCTGGCTGCGCAGGGGTGAGGAGATTGAGTTTGCCTTGCGAACTTAAAAATGATTTCAGTTTTGCAGGAACAAGATTTGGATTAGCAACTGCGGGATTACCTAGGTCAATCCAGCGGAAGTGCGAATTAGGTCCAAGAATCATGACGACATCATCGTGCTCAACATCGTAAGCAATCTTTTTGCCGGTCTGCCAATCCACGGCAGAGCCATCTTCATTTGGAATCTGCTTGGTATATACACCAAACCACGCCCAGAGATTCTTGAGGTTGGTAGGTGTTCCAGTAGCCATGGTCCATGTCGCACCGCCATAAAGATTTTGGTATGCGTTGATTCGAGCCACGGTGTCACGAGCAGGATCAACAGTTAGTTCAAGAACATCGATCGAAGAACTCTTGCCCGCTGCCTTTACTGCTGCTGCGATGTCACGCATATTTGCTGAGGTCATTGGACAGATCATGTCGCAACTAGTGAAGAAGTCTGTGAGCACAACAGTCTTGCCTTTGAGTGAGGCAAGCGAGAAGCTCTTGCCACTTGCATCAACAAGTGGAATGTTAAGAATTGATGCTGGAATTGGCGCATCAAGGATAGTTCCGCCCATAATCGCGGCGGTTCCTGTTATAGGCGGCGGTGTCGGAGCTGCCATATTCATACCGGCCATAGAACCCGATGTAGAGCTCGGCTTAGGAGTTGCCGCCAGCGAAGCGCTCGATCCAAGAATGAGAAGTGATCCTACGAGTACCGCGATGCTGCGCTTCATGAGAGACCTTCCATAGCCTTAAGTGTTGCAATGCGTTCACTGAGTGGTGGGTGTGTAGAAAATAGCTTGGAGGTTGCGCTGTTGTCGAGTGGAGATTCAATCCAGATATGCGCAACAGAAGTAGAGCGTTGCTGCACCACAGTTGTGTCAGCTTGCAACGCTTCGAGTGCGCGACGAAGTCCCGCTGGGTTACGTGTGAATTGAACTGCAGTGAGATCGGCCAGCGCTTCTCTCTTGCGTGAGATTGCTAAACGTAAAAGCATTGCTGCGATTGGGGCCAAGATCAGGACAACGATTGAGCCTATAAGCGCGATTGGATTTTGATTATCACGATCATCACGCCTTTCTCCACCACCAAAAATCATGATGCGCATAAGGAAGTCTGTCAGGATAGCTAGCGCGCCAGCTGTCGTTGCTGCGATGGCAGAGACGAGTGTGTCGCGATTAGCTACGTGAGACATTTCGTGAGCGGCAACTCCCTGCAACTCTTCGCGGTCCATAAGGCGAAGAATTCCGGTAGTAAATGCGATAACTGCATGCTCTGGATCGCGTCCGGTTGCAAAGGCATTAGGGGCATCATCTTCAACAATGGCAATTTTAGGAAGCGGCAGACCAGCAGCAACACAAACTTCGGAGACTAAGTCGTAGAGCTGTCTATTCTTATTTTCATCTAGGAGCTTTGCGCCTGTCATTGTTAGGACAATCTTGTCAGATGCCCAATACGAACCCCAGACGGAGATCAGCGCGACACCGATTGCGACGGGAACGATTGCAATGCCGCCTTTACCGAAATATGTCATCAGCGCCCACACAACAGCACCGACAATAATGCCCATGCCAAAGAGCAGCTCTCCGGACTTGCGGCGGTTGCCTGCTTGGAGTTTTCTGAAGTCGAAGTTACGAGCAGCTGTAGCCATATGCCTTAAAACTTAACTGTTGGAGCCTTGCGATCTTGCGGATCTTCCACTTCGTAAAATGGTCGGGCAGAGACCTTTGCTGAGTTAACAAAGAGGCTAGATGGAAATGTCTTGATCGCTTGGTTGAGCGAGCGCACATTGTCATTGTAAAACTGACGTGCAAATGAGACTTTATTCTCTGTTGTAGAGAGCTCCTCTTGAAGTGCTAAAAAATTAGCTGATGCTTTGAGATCGGGATAATTCTCGGTAACGGCAAGAAGTCCACGAAGTGCTTGTGTAACAGAGCCATCTGCAGCTGCGACATCAGCGACCGAGGTTGCAGCAGTTGCTTTTGCACGTGCAGCGACGACTGCCTCGAGTGTTGAGGCTTCGTGATTTGTATAGCCTTTGACTGTTTCGACAAGATTGGGAATGAGGTCGGAGCGGCGCTTGAGTTGTACTTCGATCTGAGCAAATGCTTCATCTACTGAGATGTTAAGACGCACCAGACGATTGCGTGACATCACTGCTAGAAGTGCAAGAACAACAAGGACGAGTAGAACAAGAACAACGATGTTCATAATTACTCCGACTTTCTAATTATTAATTTTTATTGGATGTTTGTCTTGTGAAAATTGAGCCAAGACTTGCTCGCCGTTGGGCCACGTTGACCCTGGTATCTAGAACCATACTGTGCAGAACCGTAAGGATGCTCGGCTGGAGATGAGAGTTTGATGAGACAAAGTTGGCCGATTTTCATTCCCGGAAATAGCTTCACAGGGAGGTTGGCAACATTAGAGAGCTCAAGAGTGATGTGACCAGAAAATCCTGGATCGATAAAACCAGCTGTTGAGTGAGTAAGTAAGCCCAGACGCCCAAGAGAAGACTTTCCTTCTAGGCGACCTGCGATGTCATCAGGAAGCGTGATCACTTCGTAGGTGCTTGCGAGAACAAATTCGCCCGGGTGCAGGATGAAAAACTCATCCGCTCCAACTGCCACTTCGCGAGTGAGTTCTGATTGCTCAATGGAAGGATCGATCACTTCATATTTGTGGTTCTCAAAGACACGGAAGAAGCGATCAAGGCGAACGTCCACACTGGACGGCTGAATCATTGCTTCATGAAATGGCTCTACCTTGAGGCGGCCAGCGGAAATTTGAGAGGCGATATCGCGATCACTGAGTAGCACGGTAAAACCCTATCAGCGTGCGGGAGCGGGTAGGGTCGGCCTGTGAAAAACCACCGCGCTCAAGCATCACTACTGGTGAGCGCAGCCGCTTTATTCTTCTCAATCAACGGAATCGTCGCCAAATGGGTGATGGAGGCAGGGCTCTCTCCCTGGAGATTGACCCAAATTCGCGCCACCGGGGCTGGGGCCATTCTTCTTATCTATATGGCGCTGCGCGGAAGGCTCGGTGAGCTCAAAGTCAGCCGACGAGAGATCCCTACCCTCTTCCTTTTTGGCACCTTTGGCATCGCTGCGGTCCAATCCCTCTACTTTTTCTCAATTCTGCACTTACATGTGGGAATCGCGATCATTATTCAGTTCACGGCCCCGATTTGGATCGTCGCCTACCTGCGCATATTCCGAAAGCAGCCCATCGCCCCGCTCATGTGGGTGGGGTTAGGCAGCGCCTTTCTTGGGCTCCTCCTGGTTGCCCAAATTTGGGAGGGTCTGACCCTCAATGGCCCGGGACTGATCGCCGCATTTCTTGATGCCTTAAGCCTGGTCGTCTACTTCCTCATGGGTCGCATGCTCAGCACTCGCTTTACGGGTGAAGCCATGGCGATCTGGGGATTTGGGGTCACCGCCCTTCTTTTTGCGATCGCACTACCGTGGTGGAAATTCCCCACTGCGATCTTCACTCGCTCCATCGATCTCAATGGCAAGTTAGCCGGCCATCACCTGCCGGGTTGGAGCCTGATTCTCTTTGTCATCTTCTTTGGAACTGTCATTCCTTACACATCGGTGTTAATCGGCGTTAAACACCTCAGTGCACAAGTCACTGCAATCATCGGAATGCTCGAGCCAGTACTGGCCGGTATCTGGGGATGGATTTTCTTACGTGAGAGACTTACTACGATTGAACTAGTGGGCGGAGCAATCGTGCTCATTGGAATTTATATCTCAAGTTTTCTTGCAACCGAAGCGACAGAGATGGAGTAAGACCATGGATAAATTTGATGATCTACTCGTAGCAAATAAAGAGTTCGTCTCCCATTTCACATCGGAGAATCTCACCGGTCAAGCGATGAAGGGTCTTGCGATCGTGACCTGTATGGATTCGCGTATCGATCCGTTGCGGATCGTTGGAATGCACGCTGGCGATGCCAAAATTCTACGTAACGCGGGAGCGCGTGTAACATCAGATGTGCTCCGTACTTTGGCACTTGCAACTCATCTACTCGGAGTAAATCGTGTGCTGGTTATGCCGCACACCGATTGCCGAATGGCAAGCACTGATGAAGCAGGAATTCATCAAGCAATTTTAGATAAGTCTGGGATTGATACTCGTAGTTTGGATTTCCAGACAACAAGTGATCCGCTTGCATCTCTTCGCAAGGATGTCATTCGCGTGGAGAGTAATCCATATTTGGCTCAAGGAGTGCGAGTGATGGGCGCTGTTTATGATGTTAAGAGCGGGCTACTTACGCCTATCGATTAAGTATGGCTTAATTAGTCACGAAATTAGTCACGAATAAAAGCGTCGCTGCTGCCACCAGAAGCTCCACCACTGCTTGCGCCACCGGAGAAATTCGATGGTGCTGCTAAGTCAGCAAAGCGAGCAAAGTGAAGTTGGGCCGCTACGGTAATGGTGCGAGTCTGTCCATTACGGTGCTTGGCCACAATGAGATCAGCCTCGCCAGAACGATTTTGGTTGTCATACATATCGTCGCGATGAAGCAGGATAACAACGTCGGCATCTTGTTCAATCGATCCTGATTCACGAAGATCCGAGAGCATTGGCTTCTTGTCGGCGCGCTGCTCTGGACCACGGTTGAGCTGTGAGATCGCGATGATTGGAACACCAATCTCTTTAGCTAAGAGCTTGAGATTACGTGAAAATTCAGAGACCTCTTGTTGACGGCTCTCGACTTTTTTACCCGAGGTCATCAACTGCAAGTAATCAATCACAATGAGTTTGAGGTTATGGCGTTGCTTAAGGCGACGTGCTTTTGCGCGAATCTCCATCAATGAGAGATTTGGTGAATCATCAATAAAGAGCGGGGCTTGAGAAATTTCGCCCATGCGCTTAGCTAATCGGCCCCACTCATCATCCGAGAGAGAACCCGAACGAATGTTATTAAGTCCGACTCGCGCTTCTGCTGAGAGCATGCGCATTGTGATCTCTGAGCGAGACATTTCGAGCGAGAAGATCACAGAACAATCTTGATTCTGAATAGCTGCATGACGAGCGATATCTAGGCCGAGAGTTGATTTACCGACAGCTGGACGCGCAGCGAGAACAATCATGTTTCCTGGGTGAAGACCGTTGGTGAGCGAATCAAGATCTTTGAATCCTGTCTTCACACCTTCTTGTGCAACGCCACTTGAGATAGCTTCGATCTCATCGAGCGCGGCTGGCAAAAGTTCTGAGAGCTGGATGTAATCCTCTGACATGCGACTCTCTGTTACTTGATAAACCTCAGCCTGAGCTGTGTTGACTGCATCATCAACATCGCCCTCTTCTGAATAACCAAGTTGGACAATCTTTGTGCCTGCTTCGACAAGGCGACGCAGAATTGCGCGATCGCGCACGATCTTTGCGTAGTAACCAGCGTTTGCTGCAGTAGGGACAGAAGAGATGAGTGTGTGGAGATATGGCGCGCCACCTGCACGCGCAATATCACCACGCTTCGTGAGTTCGGCAGCGACTGTTACTGGATCGGCAGGATCGCCGCGGCCGTAGAGATCAAGAATTGCGTCATAGATAAGTTCGTGTGCAGGGCGATAAAAGTCGCGGTCTTTAATTATTTCGACAACATCGGCGATTGCATCTTTCGAGAGAAGCATTCCGCCTAGAACCGACTGTTCTGCAACGAGATCTTGAGGTGGGGTACGTTCGAACTCAACCGCACGTGCAGGGGTGTTATTGCTGCCCCGGCTTGGGAGTTCGGCGATGCTCATGCCCTAATTTTGGTGGAGAGCGCTGACATTGCCTATTTTTACCCGGCTGCCCTGTGTGTGAAGCTGTGGACTACGAGTCCGTAACTGGGGATAACTTGAGCGTGGGTGTGGATTGTTTGGGGATAAGAGCGCTGGTTTTCTCCATAAAAGCGCCCAACCCCGCTCATTTTCGTGAACAGGGTTGGGGATAAAGATATCTCCGTCGATCTCAGATTCTGAGATATCAGGTGAGGTTGAGATTAAGCAGCGACGACCTGAACGTTGATCGCAGCGACTACAGATGCAGCAAGGGTGACCTTTGCTGTGTAGTTGCCAAGCTTCTTCATGATTGGAGCCTTGAGGTGATGGCGATCGATGGCAACACCTGTAGCGGTGTTGATTGCCTTGACCAAGTCCTTATCGGTTACAGAACCGAAGAGTGAACCTGTTGCGCCAACCTTTGCCTTAACGACAATTGGGGCCTTCTCGAGTGAAGCTTTGATTTCGCGTGCGTGGTCAAGATCGCGGATCTCGCGTGCAGTGCGTGCACGACGGATGCCTTCGATCTGCTTCTCTCCACCAAGTGACCATGCGATTGCAAATCCACGAGGTTGAAGGAAGTTACGTGCGTAACCATCTTTAACAGTTACAACATCGCCAGCTTGGCCAAGGCCATTTACTTCACGAGTAAGAATGAGTTTCATATCTGTCTTCTCCCTTATCCGCTTAGCGAGCTGTTGAGGTGTAAGGCAATAGCGCCATTTCGCGGGAATTCTTAACCGCGGCAGCAATTGCACGTTGATGTTGGGTACATGCACCAGTTACACGACGAGCGCGGATCTTGCCGCGATCAGAGATGAACTTGCGCAGTGTTGCGATGTCCTTATAGTCAATATAAGTAGCCTTCTGCTGACAGAAAGAACATGGCTTCTTCTTAAACTTCTTGAGAGCCGCAGCAGACATCTTTGGTGCTGTCTTCTTTGGCTTCAGTGTCTTATTACTTCTTGCTCCCACTGTGGTGCTCCTTTTTAGGGTGCCCTGCCATTAGGCAGGAATGGTTGGTTAGTTAATTATTAAAATGGTGGCTGATCATCAGAAGCGCTCGTTGCCCAACCGCCGCCTACTGGCGCAGCTGACCAAGGATCTTCTGAAGAAACAGTCTCTGAAGCTGACGAGAAGCCTCCTGCAGATGCACCGCGAGTTGTCTTGGTGACCTTTGCGGTGGCGTTGCGAAGTGATGGACCTACTTCATCAACTTCCACCTCAAATACAGTGCGCTTTTCGCCCTCTTTAGTCTCATAAGAGCGCTGCTTTAAACGACCAGAAACAATGACGCGCATTCCGCGAGTCAACGATTCTGCAACGTTCTCTGCTGCCTGACGCCAGATTTGGCAATTAAGAAAGAGGCTGTCGCCATCTTTCCATTCGTTCGTTGCCTTATCGAGATAACGAGGTGTTGAAGCAACGGTGAACTTTGCGACTGCAGCACCAGATGGTGTGAAGCGAAGTTCAGGATCGTTGGTCAAATTACCGATCATTGTGATCGTTGTATCTCCAGCTGCCATTTTTATACTCTCTTATGCGTTAATGAATTTAAATTGTGTCGTCTGGACGAACTACTTTTGTGCGAAGCACAGCTTCGTTCAAATTGAGTTGGCGATCGAGTTCTTTGATCGCATCTGGGCCACAGCTCAAATCAGCAACAGCGTAAATTCCTTCAGCCTTCTTGTTGATTTCGAAGGTCATACGACGACGACCCCAGATATCTAACTTGTTGACTGTGCCGCCACTGTCCTTGATGATCTTGAGATAAGTATCAAGACTTGGTTGGACTGTGCGCTCTTCTAATTCAGGATCGAGAATGACCATGATTTCATAATGACGCATGCGTTAACCCCACCTCCTCTGGACTAAACGGTCGTGGTATTTCCACGACAGGAGGGTTATAGCTCCATCGACGTAAGTAGACGGGTGCCTACTTCCTTGATGGAAGGTTAAGGGTAACTTGGGCGCGCTCCAAGAGGAAATTAGCCAATTGTGGAGTTAATGAGGGGTGTGGATGCCTCCTCGAACGACGGATTTTGTACCGATTGTCCGATTTTTAGGGCGAAATACCCCGTCGCCGCGATCCGACCAAGGGTGATCCAGGCATATGCGACCCCAGTGATCCCAAATCGCCCACCGCCAGAGGAGGTAGCCAAATACTCCCAAATAGCTAGGTGATAGAGCAGCTCGGATCCCTGCCAGATCCAGAAAGCGCTCCGATCAGATCTGCGAGTCAGTGCGATCACGCCAAGTGGGGCTAACCAGAGAACATACTGTGGTGAGTAGACCTTGCTGGTGAGAGTAAAGATTGCAGCAGCTATGAAAGCGACCTGCGCCAATGATGGTGTGTATTTGATTCGCAGCAAGAAGATGCAGAAAACAGCCATCGCCGCAATGAAGCAGAACACAGCCATCACGTTAATGTTATTAGGAGACCACCCTAGGAGTTGGAGCGCATACCAAAGCGATCCAAAATCAGCTGGGCGATGAGAGTTCATTGAGAAAAAGCGCCACCACCCTGTTGGTGTGGTGAGTGCGAATGGAAGATTAATTAGCGCATATGTGCCAAGTGCAAGAGCGATATATCGGACTCCACTTGCGATCTCTTTGCGACGGTAGAAGATGATAAATATTGGTGCAAGTAAAATAATCGGGAAAAATTTTGTTGCGATGGAAAGCCCAAGTAAGAGCGCGCTAGCTCCATATCCCCCTTCATATCTCTGCCTTTCAAAAAGCAGAATACTGCCGAGAACTAAAGCCACTGCCCAGATATCCCAATTTATATAGAGCGATCCAATAACGGCTGGACAAATTGGAAAGAGGTACCAGAAACGCGGATTGATTTTTGCGATCAGTAGTGCGCTCGCAATGAAGAGTAGCGCAATCAGAAAAACATTAACTAAGAAATATCCGTGAATGGAGTGCGGCGATACAAGCGCAGTAGCCCACATAACAACGCCCATGATGGGTGGATATTCGATCGCATTTGTTGCGCTCGAATATGGCCAGACATGATCGACTAGATTGCGTGCATCATAAAGCGCCGGAATATCTGAATAGCACGCATGTGTATATTCATCTGGACTCATCCAACTGTGTGAATAACAATGATCAAACTTTACAAACGAAAACAGAGCCATCACCACAGTAAGCAGTAGCAGCGCTTTAGCTGTGTAACTGACCTTCATGAATTACTTCTTTTTAACCGATTTCTTAGTTGGAATCGCTGGTTTTGGCGTAGGGGTGACCGCAAGTGATGGACTCAAGGTCGGAACAGCGTTCTGCATAGGCGTTGGGTCAGTTCCACCGATATTGGCAGGTGCTGGGAAGTCTGCAATCGGTTCGCCTGCAAGCGCTTGCTTTGTATAGACATCCCAAATTTTCGCTGGGAATGATCCACCTGTAACAGCATTAAGCCCACCGATGCCATTGAGTGACTCCGATGCATTATCGCGGAAGAGCGCCACAGTTGTTGCGAGTTGTGGTGTGTATCCATTAAACCAAGCACTCGCGTTGTCGGTAGTGGTACCAGTTTTACCTGCGCTTGGACGACCGAGATCTGCTACAGCTGCTGAAGCTGTACCGCGAGAGGTAACAGTCTGGAGTGCGGTTGTAAGATCAGCCATTACATCACTTGGGAATACTTGTTGTGGTTGTTCCTGCGCTTGATAAAGCACACCTTGGTTATTACCAAGAACTTCGCTCACGATATAAGGCTTTGCATAAATTCCTTGAGCTGCAAATGTTGCATACGCGCTAGCAACATCAATGACGTGCGGACTAGCAACACCGAGTGTTACAGATGGTGATGCGACCATCGCAACAGAGCTAGGGATGCCCGCGAGGTGTGCCGCATCGATAACGCTCTGCGGACCGACTTTGATTGCCAGCGGCACGAAAACGGTGTTGACCGAGTTAGCGGTTGCATCGAGTAAATTCACATTCGGATATTGCTCGTTGCCATAATTAAAGACAGGGTATGGTGATTGCGAGCCTGGATCAAAGAAAACTTGCGGCGATGTTCCGTTCCATACTGAGTGGAGAGAAATTCCTTGTTGGAGCGCTGCAACTAGCGTAAATGGTTTGAATGATGAGCCAGCTTCTGCGATCGCTTGAGTCGCATTGTTGAGTTGGCTCTTGAGGTAATCCTGACCACCGTACATAGCCACAACTTCACCGGTACCTGGCTTTATTGAAACCAGTGCAACACGCAGGTTTCCTTGCGGATCGGCAGGTGTGTGCTTGGCAACCGCATCTACTGCCGCTTCCTGATCTTTCTTGACCAGGGTGGTCTTAACAATCAATCCACCTTGCATCAACTGGTCTTGTGTGAAACCTAGACCTTGAAGTTGGTTCTCAATCCATGAGACCACATATCCCTTAGGGCCGGCAAGAGAACCAGAACTCACGCGAGGTTGGATGTATGGGAATGAGATACGCGCTTCTTTAGCAGCGGTCAACCAATGGGCTTTCACCATTCCATCAAGCACATATTTCCAGCGATCTTTTAGTCGCTTGAGATAGCTAGGGCCGTTAGCTGGGTCGTAATAACCCGGAGCGTTGAGCACGCTGGCAAGAACTGCTGCTTGTGAGATAGAAAGCTGCCCAACATCTTTATTGAAGAAAACTTGTGACGCTGTTTGAACACCATAAGCACCACGACCGAAATAAATTGTGTTGAGGTAGTTCTCGAGGATTTGATCTTTGGAGAGTTGTTGCTCCAACTTAACCGCAATCACAATCTCTTTAATCTTTCGTTGAATGCTTCGCTGTGGAGTTAAGAAAGCAGTCTTGGCATATTGCTGCGTGATGGTTGATCCACCTTGCAGCGAACCACCAAGAAGATCGTGATAAAGCGCGCGAAGAATTCCTGTTGGGCTAAATGCATGTTCTGAGTAAAAGTTTCTATCTTCTGCAGCCATGATTGCGTGACGCACATTCATCGGAATCGCAGCTAAAGGGACACTCGTGCGATCCTCTGCGCCGACACGACCAATCTCACTGCCATCTGCATACTCGATGACGGTTGCTTGACTATTTACATAGGCATTGGCGTCAGGAATTTTGACTGTGTAATAGGAGTAGACAAAGAGATATGAAGCGAGAACGAATCCGCCGCCGATAGCAAAGATTGCGCCCCTAATAATCCAGGTGCGCACGCGCTCAGGCAGGAGAGATTTCATTCGCAAAGGTTACCGCTGCAGCCTTGAAGTGAGTGAAATTAGAGGCGTTTGACCTCTTTTTGATAGTCCTCATCTTCCAAAGTTCTCACTTTTCGAGGTGGCTTTCGATACTTGCCGTCGCCTAGCTTGAATGAGTAAATCAGGTGATGCCATCCGCACTCCATGCAAACCTCGACGATATAGACACGAAATTCGCCATATTGGGTCTGCATCTCATCGAGTTCGGCCTCAGTCTTAATGCGGCCTGAGTATTGCCCTAATTGATCACCAAAGGCGTAACGAAGTTCCACCATCTTCTGTTTGCGACAAACTGGACAGAGTCGCTCAACAGCTTCACCATGATATTTCGCGGCGCGTAAGAGGTATGGGTCAGCATTGCAGGCATCAAGCGCTGAGACTGTCCCTGAAAAGAGTGCGACCAAGGCAGAGCGACGTTTGAGCGAATAATCAATCGCATCGCGCTTTGACCACATACCTAACATAAGTAATAAGAATAAACCTTTTACGTGGGGTTCGATAACTGGTTACTGATAGCTCACCTAACTAGGCTTGCACCATGGTTCACACCAAGCTCTGGCCCTTTCATCGCAAGACTCGACTGCCAGAGATTTTGGGCGCTCGTTGGAGCGGCCAGATTGGTGATGGAATTTTTCAGTCTGCTTTGGCTTCCTTTGTCCTCTTCTCGCCTGAACGCCAACCAAGCGCTGTCTCAGCTGCGACCGCATTCGCTGTTGTGTTACTTCCCTATTCCTTGATCGGGCCTTATGCAGGAATTTTTCTCGATCGGTTTTCGCGGCAGAGAACTGTTGCTATTGCTAATGCGATACGCGCCCTCGTTCTCCTAGCAATCGCGCTGCTTGTTAGTTCGAGTCAGACCGGGGTTTGGCTAACCTTTTTAGTGTTGATTGCATTTGGAATCAATCGATTGATCTTGGCTGGATTGTCTGCCGGGTTGCCGTTAGTCGTTCATCAAGATGAGTTGATTTCGGCTAACGCACTAGCTGTTACTGGTGGAAGCATTGGGGTCGTTATCGGTGGTGGAATAGGGATTGGGCTTAAGAAGGTATTTGATTTCCATCATGCCACCGACTTTTCCGATGCACTCGTCGTTCTACTAGCCGCGCTCTGTTATATCTCCAGCTCTGCTGTTGCTTCGCGCTTAGGTAAAAGTGAAATTGGTCCAGCGGAGCACGAAATTACAAAAGATCGAGGTGGTTGGCGCGAGCTCCGCGAAGGGCTTAATATTTTAAAGAGACATCCAGATGCGCTGCGTGGAATTCTCACAACTGCTGTACAGCGCGGTGGCCTTACTGCATTTACATTGATGGGTCTCTTGCTCGAGCGAAACACTTTTAACCCACCGACCAAACCAGATGCCGGTCTTGCTCGATTCGCTTTCGTTCTAGGTGTTGCTGGAGTCGGAATCGGAATTGGTTCCTTTATAACTCCGTTTTTTGTGAACTACTTTGGACGACATCGCTGGATCCGGATCATGCTTGCGGCCCCAACTCCGCTCGCACTTATCTTCGCTCTTTATCCGCACGAGTGGGTTCTCATCACAGTCGCTTTCTTTGTGGGGCTTTGTGGCCAAGCCGTAAAAGTCACCAACGATGCTCTAGTTCAATCACAGATTGCCGATGAATTTCGCGGTCGCGTCTTTGCTTTTTATGACATTACAACGAATGCTGGGATTGTCTCTGGTGCCATCATCGCTGCGTTGATCTTGCCTACGAGCGGAAAATCAGTTCTGCTTCCACTTTTCGTCTCTGTTATTTATGTTGCCACTTCACTTGGGCTACTTCGCAACTCCAAGTTCTTTATCGCTCGCCCACTTCAGTAGCTCTTCCTTAGCAAGATCGGCACCTAAGGGACCCTGCTCCATTCGTAGCTCGAGTAAGAATGCATAAGCTTCACCAACAAGAGGTGATGGCTTAATTCCAAGGATTTCCATGATTGCAGCACCATCAAGATCAGGGCGAATGCGATCAAGCTCTTCTTGCTCTTTGAGTTCTGTGATACGAACTTCTAGTGAGTCGTAGGTCGCGGAAAGTTGGTCTGCTTTGCGTTTATTGCGGGTTGTGCAATCAGCGCGCGTGAGCACGTGCAGGTGAATCAGAAGATCTCCGGCATCGCGGATATATCGACGCACAGCAGAGTCGGTCCACTCACCACTTCCGTAACCGTGGAAGCGCAAGTGCAGGAAGACCAGATGTGAAACATCATCAACAGTGTGGCTATCAAAGCGCATCTCCTTGAGTCGCTTTTTGCTCATTTTTGAGCCAACAACTTCATGATGATGGAATGAAACTCCGCCACCAGGAATTAGCTCGCGAGTACGAGGCTTTCCAATGTCGTGAAGGAGTGCTGCGAGGCGTATGACTAAGTTGGGTCCACCCAGACGATCTTCAAGTTCTATCGCTTGATCCAAAACAGTGAGCGTGTGTTCGTAAACATCCTTGTGGTGATGGTGTTCATCAATCTCTAATTTGAGTTTTGGTAGTTCGGGGATGAAGTGATCAGCTAATCCACATTCAACAAATACCGAAAGTCCAAGTCTTGGGTTTGGAGACATGATTGTCTTAATAAATTCATCACGGATGCGTTCTGCAGAGATTATTGATAGGCGTTCATTCATACTCTTAATTGCATCGATGATCTCTGGGTCCAACGTGAAACCTAGTTGGGCAGCGAATCGCCCAGCTCGCATCATTCTTAGGGGATCGTCGCTAAACGAATCTGTCGCCTTGCCTGGTGTGCGCAGAACTTTGCGGGCCAAATCTTCGGCTCCGTTAAATAGATCAATGAACTCTGGGGTGGCACCGGTGAGCTCTAGCGCCATGGCATTCACTGTGAAATCGCGCCGAGCCAAATCTCCTTCAATGGAATTACCAAAATCCACTGATGGTTTTCTGGAATCTGGGTCATAACTCTCGGAGCGATATGTGGTGACCTCAACGCTGGCGCCGTGTTTCTTTGCAGCAATAGTCCCGAAAGCAGCCCCGGTCTCCCAGACTGCCTCGCCCCATTTTTTGAGGATTTTTACGGAATCGTCTGGTCGCGCATTTGTTGTGAAATCCAAGTCGTTGCCGAGGCGACCTAAAATCGCGTCCCGGACAGGGCCACCCACTAATGCCAAAGTGAAGCCAGCTTCCTTGTACGCCTGCGCCAAAGACGCGATGACAGGCGTCCTTTCTTCCAACGCTGCCAGCGCCAAAACTGACGCTAATTCTTTAGGGGTACTCACATCCCCAAGGTTAGAGCAGTACCCTTGGTTTATGACCCCGGCACCTGGTGCGGGTGGCGAAGCTAAACGGAAGAAACGTCGCAGACGACGCCCGGTGAGCCAGGCGACCCCTCCAACACAAGAGAGAAACGATCCGAACTCGGTTAAGCCTGCTCAAAAACAACGCAACCAATCCAATACTCGCTCCACATACGCCAAGCGCGTGGATGAAGTAAGCGCTGGTGGATTAGTGATCGACCAGAGCGGCACCAAGGGGCTCCTCATCGGCAGACGCGATCTCAAAGATGCCACCGGAACAAGACTTTTGTGGTCTCTTCCTAAGGGGCATATTGAAGCTGGTGAAACTCCAGAGATGGCGGCAGTGCGCGAAGTTGCCGAAGAGACAGGTATCGAAAGCACAATCACTCGCGAGTTGGGTGTGATTGATTTTTGGTTTATGGCTGGTGGAAAAAGAATTCACAAAACCGTTCACCATTTCTTATTTACCGAAACAGGTGGCTTGCTCGCACCACAGATCTCAGAAGTTGATGATGTGGGGTGGTTCCCACTTGAAGAGATAGTTGGGATGCTGGCTTATCCAGATGAAAAGAAATTGATTGCTAAGTCAGGTGAAATTACGGCATGAAGCGTTTTTTCATTGCTCTCACAACGCTGACCGCTTTATTTATTTCCACTCCTTTTTGTATACCGATTGCCACCGCTGCGGCGCCCTCATCACTAGAGACAATTTCATTAACAGAACCTACACACCAACAAGTTGATGGAAAATTTATTGATGATTCTCTAGCAACCGATTTATTACCAACTGGATCACTTGGTGCTCCGATTTATAACGTGAGTTCAGGAAGCCATATCTGGGTAATCGATCCAGCGCTCGTTGAAGAAGTCACTGCCATGAGCAACGGATACTCGCTCCTCAATAGCGCTAAACCTGTCGGGCAAGACGCTGCTAAGAGCTGGTTATCGAAATTGAAAGCTGTCACTGTCAACGATCCTGTTTATGCGATGGCCTATGCAAACCCCTCTGAATATTGGGTAAATCGCTTATCTCCACATGACAAGAGCTATGTGCTGGCAGTAGCCCAAAGTCGACTTGCAGCGCTCTTGGGACGCCCTGTTTTGGAGGCTAATGAATATAGGTCAAATAACA
Organism: uncultured Actinomycetes bacterium; assembly: GCA_903825945.1. Lineage (GTDB taxonomy): Bacteria > Actinomycetota > Actinomycetes > Nanopelagicales > Nanopelagicaceae > PALSA-747. The sequence goes on from CAIKCJ010000039.1 coordinate 35,017, forward strand.
ATTTCTATGTAAAACAAGCGGATATTGATTCTTTGTTATACGACTCAAAAATATTTGAACTAACAGCTGCTTACATAGATCCTAAGTCGATCGATACTTATCGTTTAGATCTCATCAAAGTTCTTAACCCTGGACTCACGGCTACCGTTCGCGAATATTTGATCAACGATTTGACAAACGCTGCCATAGCTCAAAATCAACTTATTCATCTAAGCCCCGGCAAGTTCACGGTTACATCAACACGTCAAAAACTCCCGATTACTTTGAGCAATGGCTTTCCAACTGCAGTAAATGTAGAACTCTTGATTGATGCCTCAAATGCGCGAGTCTCTGTTCCTGTATCTGTCCGGGAAGAGTTGCCAGCCAAATCAAAGATTCAGATTTTGCTGCCAATCCACGTCTACTCATCTGGTAGTTCGACGCTTAATGTACAGATCACGACACTATCTGGTCATCGCTTCGGTGATCTCGTTGTCTATCCGTTGACTTTATCTATCATCAGTCCTGTAGCCACATGGATCACTACGGGCGCCGCAATACTTCTCTTCTTTGCAGCGACCATACAGAGTATTCGACGCATGAGAAGGAGAGTCAAATGAGTTCTCATGATCATTCGATTATTCGTTCATCGACAACGATGGCAATCGGCACGATTGCCTCGCGCCTTACGGGCCTCATTCGTGGTCTACTTTTAGTTGCAGTACTTGGAACCGCACTACTTGGCGACACCTACAACGTTGCTAACACCATGCCCAACATTCTTTATAACCTTATTATTGGCGGTGCACTAACTGCAGTTTTTGTTCCCCAGATTGTGCGCGCCACTCGAGATAGTGACGGGGGTTCGGCATTTATCTCGCGTTTAGTGACCGCTACCTGCGTGGTCCTAGGCGCCTTAGTCCTAGTGTCAGTATTTGGCGCACCTTTGCTCGTTCGACTATTCGCTAGTTCTTACGTAGGTAAGCCAGAGTTTCACTTAACAGTTCTCTTTATGCGTTGGTGTTTGCCCCAAATCTTCTTCATGGGAATTTTTGCCTTGTTGGGTCAAGTAGCAAACGCCAAAGGCAAATTCGGACCAATGATGTGGGCTCCCGTCCTTAACAACATTGTTGTTATTGGAGTTTTTGGTTATTACTTGCATGCCTCCAAAGGTTGGACTGTTAATACGATCTCCAATAGCCAAGCTACATGGTTGGGTATTGGAACTACAGCCGGCTTCATCGCGCAGGTGGCGTTCCTTATTCCAGTCATTCGAGAGACTCGGATCAAAATTCGAGCACGTTTTGATTGGCGCGATCCCGAACTTCGTAAATCGCTGCACTTGGCATCTTGGACTCTGGCTTTCGCCGCCATCTCACAATTGAGCTACTTGGTGACGGTCAATCTTTCAACCGGTGCTGCTGAGCGAGCTGTGAAGGCGGGCATCACAACAGGTGTCGGCTACACGCCATACAACAATGCATTCCTGATCTTCATGCTTCCACATTCAGTCATCACTATTTCTGTCGTGACAGCGCTTCTTCCTAAACTTTCCCTCCACGCAATCGAGAAGAAGTTTGATTCGATTCATGATGAGCTTGTTAAAGCGATTCGACTTGTCGGAATAATCATTGTTCCTTCAGCAATCACATTTTTACTCTTTGGTCCGCTTATCTGCCGCACGCTCTTCTTTGGTATTTCTAACAACGATGCGCATTATTTGGGATTAGTTCTGGCGGGCTTCTCATTTGGATTACTACCACTGAGCATCAACTTAATTGCCTTACGTGGTCTTAATTCATTTGAGAACATCAAGCTCCAAGTTTTGAGTAATGCGATCATGAATATTGTTGCGGCTGGAATCTCTGTTCTATTCGCGCTCACACTTCCGGCTAAGTGGGTAACAGTCGGTTTGGCTGCGGCGCTCAGCCTGAGTTATTACGTAGGCGCAATTACCACCGTACGACTGCTTCATAAATATGAGATCCGCATTCACCTGGGCGAGGTTTCAGGGCTTTATGCCCGCTTGGCGGCAATTTATAGCTGTATTGGGATACCGCTCTACTTTGTCATGGGCCACATTCCTGGCGGGAATACGATCAAACTTTTCATTGTTCTTGCGGTTAGTGGTGTTGGCTATATCGGCCTCGCCAAACTCTTTAAGGTTGAAGAAGTGGCTGGTTTAGTTGGTCTCTTCTTCAAGAGAAGTAAGTCCTAAGTAGAGAGTAGTGTTCTGGTTATGAGCGAGAAGATTCACGAAGTCGTCATTGTTGGTTCTGGTCCTGCTGGATATACCGCAGGTATTTATGCAGCACGTGCCCAACTAGAGCCTATTCTTTATGAAGGTTCTGTAACCGCCGGTGGTGCGCTGATGAACACGACCGAAGTCGAAAACTTTCCTGGATTCACAGATGGTGTGATGGGTCCAGATCTTATGGACTCTATGCGCAAACAAGCTAAGCGCTTTGGTACAACGCTCGTCACTGATGACATTGTTGAAATGTCACTTGATGGCGAGATTAAAGTTCTTGTCGATGGCAGTGGTAATACTCTCAAAGCTAAGTCAGTTATCTTGGCGACTGGATCTGCGTATAAAGAAATTGGGCTGGAGAACGAGAAGCGTCTTTCAGGCCGCGGTGTTTCATGGTGCGCAACATGCGATGGTTTCTTTTTTAGAGATCAAGTAATTGCTGTTGTAGGTGGCGGAGATTCTGCAATGGAAGAAGCTACATTCCTCACAAAGTTTGCTTCTAAAGTTGTTGTCATCCATCGCCGCGATACTCTCCGTGCCTCAAAAATTATGGTTGAGCGCGCGCAAGCCAATCCAAAGATTGAATTCTTATGGAACACCGATGTCATCGATGTTCTTGGTGCTGACAAAGTCACCGGTCTTAAACTTCGCAATACTGTCGATGGCACTGAAAGTGAACGTGATTTCACTGGCCTCTTTGTTGCCATTGGCCACCTACCTCGCAATGAACTCATCAAGGGACAAATTGAGCTAGATGCTGAGGGTTATGTGAAGGTCGAAGGACGTTCCACCCGCACTAACCTCAAGGGTGTTTTTGCCTGTGGCGACCTGGTTGACCATACCTATCGTCAGGCTATTACAGCTGCTGGTTCGGGCTGTCAGGCTGCGTTGGATGCGCAGAATTTTTTGATGGGACACTAGAATGGTGTCACTAGGAATAGAAACGGAAAGATTATGAGCGCTACACAGCCAGTAACAGCAGCTACCTTCGATGAAGTAGTTCTAAAGAGCACAACTCCTGTCCTTGTTGATTTTTGGGCTGAGTGGTGTGGTCCATGCCGCGCCGTCGGTCCAATCCTTGAAGAGATCGCAGCTGAGCATGCTGGAAAGATCAAGATTGTTAAGCTCAATACTGATGAAGAAGCCTCTATCGCTATGAAGTACGGCATCACCTCTATCCCAACAATGAATGTTTATGTTGGTGGACAGGTTGTTAAGAGCATTGTTGGCGCAAAGCCAAAGCCAGCGCTTCTTAAAGATCTTGAAGCATACATTTAATAGATCTCACTCCTAATTCACATGACGCCCGACATCACACTAGGTGAGTCGGGCGATCTTGTTTTGCAGCTCACTGATTTTTTAGCTCGTCTAGATTTACTTACAGGGCCGACAGAAATATTTGATGCCACTGTTGTTCATGCCGTAAAAACATTTCAACAAAATCGTGGGTTGAGTGTTACAGGTATTGTTGATGCCATCACGCTTCGCTCCCTTGAAGAAGCTCGATGGAAATTAGGTGATCGCACACTCTTTCTCGCGACTCCATATATGCGTGGTGACGATGTTGCTCACTTGCAAGCAGAGCTTAGTGAGATGGGATTTAACTGCGCCCGAGTAGATGGTATTTATGGCGCAGCTACCGAAAGTGCAGTGAAAGAATTTCAGAAATCAGTTGGCGTAAAAGTTGATGGCCGTTGTGGTCCAGCAACAATTATCTCTCTTATGCGCTTAAAGAAGATTGTTTCTGGTGGAACTCCTGTTGCCCTTCGTGAGGAAGTACGGCGTGCAGATCGAGGTCCCGCACTTGCAAATAAAGTGGTCGTTATCGACCCCGCAACTACTCCAGATATTTTAGATTTGGCAGATCGTCTTGAAGGTCGCCTTATTGCACTCGGTGTGAATGTATTCATCACTGCCAGTAGCGCATCGAACCCCAATGAACACGATCGCATTGACATCGCTAATAAATCGAACCCAGATTTGATTGTCTCGTTGCAACAAGATCACTACGGCAACAAGAACGCTCACGGCGTTGCCACGTATTACTACGGCAGTGACTCGCACGGGGTTCACTCCATCGTTGGAGAGCGGTTTGCGACTCTTGTTCAGCGCGAGATATGTGCGCGAACAGATCTGCTTAATTGTCGCACTCATGCAAAGACCTGGGATTTCTTACGCCTGACAAAAGCCCCAGCGGTACGTATCGACCTTGGTTATGCCACCCACCCGGGTGATGCCAAACGAATGGCTGATCCAGATTTCCGTGAAACATTGGTTGAGGCGCTTATGATCGCGATTCAGCGTCTTTATTTGAGCGCTGAAAATGATGCTAAAACAGGAACAATGAAGGTCGCTGACCTTCGAAGCGCTGGGCTCCGTAAATAAGCGCAAGTATTTAGCAAGTAATAAGCAAGGAAATAGCGCTTCGAGGCCGCACGAGCTTGTGGCAGAATTGCCTGATGTCCAGCGAAATCACTCGTTTTCATACCGGTCCAGATCAACAACTCACGGAGCGTTTTGCCAACCGTGCTGCGTTGATGCACGCCAGTGAAATTCGCTCTCTCTTCGCAGTCGCCTCACGCCCAGATATCGTCTCATTGGCTGGCGGCATGCCTAACCTTTCAGCTCTTCCTATGGAGATGATGGCTGGGGTAGTTAACAAACTTATTTTGGAAAACGGAGCCGAGGCGCTGCAATATGGCAGTGGCCAAGGTCATCCATTCCTTCGCGAACAAATCTGTGAAGTTATGGCGCTTGAAGGAATTCGCGCACATCCAGACGATGTCATCGTCACCACTGGATCGCAACAAGCACTCGATTTAATCTCTCGTATTTTTATCAACCCTGGTGATGTTGTCTTGGTTGAAGCTCCTTCATATGTGGGAGCGCTTGGAACATTTAAACAGTACGAAGCCAATGTGGTGCATGTTCAGATGGATGACCAAGGTCTGGTCCCAGAAGCACTTCGCGCAGCAATCGCAGCAGTTCGCGCCAGTGGCCAACAAATTAAGTTTTTGTATCTGATCCCTAACTATCAAAATCCTGCTGGTGTTCTACTTCCTGCAGATCGTCGCACAGAGATTTTAGAGATCTGCCAATCAGAGAAGATCTTCATTGTTGAAGATAATCCATATGGTCTTCTCGGTTTTGATAAGCCATCACCAAATGCGATGCGTTCTCAAGACTCTGAAAATGTTATTTATCTTGGATCATTCTCGAAAACTATTGCGCCAGGATTTCGTGTTGGTTGGGCGTTAGTTCCACCATCTCTTAAAGAGAAGCTCGTGATCGCGGCCGAGAGCTCAATCTTGTGTCCATCTAATTTTGCTCAGCTATCTATAAGTGGTTACTTGGCTGACCAACCGTGGCGCGATCAGATCGCCTCGTTCTGCAAGCTCTATCGCGCCCGTCGTGATGCAATGCTTGAATCCCTTGAGGCACACTTCCCTGCGAGTGCTACCTGGACCAAGCCAGCTGGTGGATTTTATGTTTGGGTCACACTCCCGCCAGAGATCGATACCACTGCGCTTATGCCTAAGGCGATCGTTGCGAAGGTTGCATACGTCCCTGGCACAGCTTTTTATGCCGATGGATTTGGTTCGTGGTCGATGCGACTTTCTTATTGCCACCCAACTCCTGAACGCATCCGTGAAGGCGTCAAAGCACTAGGTGGAGTAATTAAGACCGAGATGGAAAATCGCCAGATCAGCTAATCGGATATGCAGCTAATCAGCTAAGCAGTGCTGTGATTCGCTCTAGATCTTCTAGGTTTGCGAATTCAATAGTGATCTTGCCTTTTGATTTTCCAAGTTCGACGTTTACTGATGTATCTAACTTGTCGCCCAAACGAGAGCTGATCTCTCTGAGTCGTGGCGAAACAGTGGCTGCTGCTCGAACTTTTGTTTCACGTTTTGAGTTGTTACCCATCGCAACAATTTCTTCAACTGCTCGAACGCTTAATCCTTCAGCGACAATGCGATTAGCGAGCGATTCGATCTCTTCTGAATCAATAAGTGTGAGCAGTGCGCGTGCATGGCCGGCAGATAAAATACCTGCAGCAACTTTTCGTTGCACTGATGCTGGCAAGTTCATAAGGCGAAGTGTGTTTGTTACTGCGGAGCGAGACTTACCAACTTTGGTTGCTAACTCATCATGTGTGTATCCAAAATCGTTAAGAAGATTTTGATACGCAGCTCCCTCTTCAAGTGGATTGAGTTGGCTGCGATGAATATTTTCTAGCAGCGCTTCACGCAACATTTCATTATCACTACTGTTACGAATGATGACAGGGATAGTTGTTAGCCCTGCTAATTTGGAAGCGCGTAGTCGACGCTCACCCATAATTAATTCATAGGTACCGTTATTTAAATCGCGAACAACCGGCGGTTGCATCACACCTACTTCTTTGATTGAGGCTGCTAATTCTGCGAGCAACTCTTCATCAAAGACTGTACGTGGTTGTTTACTATTAGGGATAATCGAATTGATATCAACAACCAATCCGACACCAGCAACTGCGCCATGAGTGTCAGTGATTTCACCGACAGGTGTTGTAGGAATAAGAGCATCTAATCCGCGGCCTAGGCCACCTTTGCGAGCACTCATGGATACTTCACTCCTTCGGTTTGAGAGACGCTTTCACCAACAACTCCGCGCGCGGCAATCTCTCGAGCGACACCGAGATATGCGATCGCACCGGGAGAACTTGCGTCATAGGTCATTACCGTCTGATTAAAAGATGGTGCTTCAGAGATTCGAACTGCGCGTGGGATAGGAATATCAATCAACTCTTGTGGGAAGTGGCGGCGCACATCATCAGCAACATCATTAGCGAGTCGAGTACGTGAATCAAACATTGTCAGAACGATGGTGCTCACGCGGACCAATGGATTGAGCGCTTTTCGGATCTTGCCTAAGGTTTCCATGAGTAGTGAGATACCTTCGAGCGAGTAGTACTCACACTGAATTGGGACTAATACTTCTTCGGTTGCTGCAAGTGCGTTGATAGTGAGAAGTCCGAGTGATGGTGGGCAATCAATAATCACGTAATCCAAGCGATTTCCGGCTGCTTCCCGCTCGCTCATATAGTCGAGCAAGGCACTTTTCAGGATGCTTTCGCGGGCAACAAAACTGACCATCGCTATCTCAGCTCCAGCCAACTCTCTATTAGCGGGTGCGCACTCCAGCGCAGCAAAACCAGGCACTTTCTGAATAGTTTGGGCTAACGGCACCTCATCAACGAGGACCTCGAACATCCCTGGCGTCTTATTTCGGTCCGCGCCGAGCGCTGTACATGCATTTCCTTGTGGATCTAAGTCAATAACAAGGACTTTGAGCCCACCCATAGCTAGCGCTGCTGCAATATTGACCGCTGAGGTCGTCTTTCCAACGCCACCTTTTTGGTTCGCGACTGTAAAAATTCGTGTTTTTGTCGGGGTAGGCATCGCTTCTTTAAGTCGGCGAACTCCCACTACCTTTTTTTCGGTAGTTGTTTCTGGAAGATTTTGAGAGGGAACCGCCTCTGTTTCACGTGAAACAGGCGCGCCATCCATAGGGAGATCTTAACCCTCTTTTACGGGGTGTTTAGCCCATCTTTTCTCACTTCAATCACCCGAGCGGTATCGAAATCCGGGAGATTGAGCACGTGCAGGGTGGTCGTTGAACCCTTCATTGGCTCGGTTTCATCGATCTCGCTTTGAGCCGACTCCCCTTTCATCGCCATAAGTGCTCCGCCGGGCTTTACCAAACTCCAACTTATTGGCAAGAGTTTTGGCAGCGGTGCTACCGCGCGGGCTGTGACGACATCAAAAGATCTCTTTACAGACTCCGCCTTGCCTCGAATAACTTCGATGGGAAGATCAAGCTCGGCAATGACCTCGAGTAGGAAATCGACTCGGCGCTGGAGGGGTTCTATGAGAGTGACGCTCAAATCAGGGCGGGCTAAAGCAATAACAATTCCAGGTAGCCCTGCTCCGGAGCCAATATCGGCAACAGTGACGGCTTTATCAGGCTTATTTGGATTAGCCGGTGTTGGGATAATCGTGGTGATTGGCAGGCAGTTGGCAATATGGCGATCCCAGATTCGGTCGCCTTCTCGTGGGCCAATTAGCCCGCGCTCAATCCCCCATGTTGCAAGAATCTGGGCATAGTGATCAGCCTTTTCGGCGGTCTGGGGGAAGAAACCTTCTAGCAAGGTTTCACGTGAAACACTCAAGCGGGTAGAACTACCACGCAGCGATGTGGTTCTTCGCCCTCAGATTCACTGGTGAGACCGATCTCTTGGATAGTGTCATGGACAACCTTGCGCTCAAAAGCATTCATCGGCTTGAGTTTGACTGACTCGCCAGTGGACTTAACCTCTTCTGCCACTTCATGAGCCAACTTTGCCAACTCTTCCTTTTTAGAGCTACGGAAGTTATCAATATCGAGCATTAAGCGTGAGCGTTCACCTAGGCTGGTTTGGACAGCGAGACGTGTGAGCTCCTGCAGGGCATCGAGTACCTCACCATGGGAGCCAACAAGGTGTTGAAGCTTGCCACCAGCAATAGCGAGTGCGGCGCGGTCATTCTCTACATCAATATCGATATCTCCATCGAGGTCAGCAATATCGAGAAGTCCCTCTAGGTAGTCAGCTGCGACATCACCCTCTTCTTCTAGGCGAGAGATAAGGCTCTTTTTGACCTTCTCTGGTGCGTTTTTCTCAACAACGTCTGCGTTCTCGACTGTCTCTGTTCCGCTCATCATGCTCTCCTTTTGCGTAAAATGAAGTTAAATGTCTAGTTTGTACCGATTAATGCGTTTTTGTACCTATTTCTTAGGTTTTCTCTTTTTTGGTTGATTTCGTTGGCGAGCGGCTGTCTGCTCGGCTTTCTTCTCAAGCTTCTCTGCCTCTGAAACATCAAGAACTGCCCCAGCATCCATGGTTCCACCTTCAAGTGCACGGCGCTTGAGGAGCTCCTCGTACGCTGGAGAACCTGGAGTTGGATTGCGCTTAATGACATAGAGCTGCTGGAAGAAGGTCCACAAGTTTGTTGTTGACCAATAAATCAAAACACCGATTGGGAAGTTCACGCCAGAGATCGCAAAAATAACTGGGAAGACGTACAACATAATTTTTTGTTGTTGCGCCATTGGATTGCCGGATTCCATCTTCGGCATTCCTTTAACCATAAGTTGGCGTTGAGTTGAGAATGTTGTCGCTGACATAAATGCAATCAACACAATTGTCACAAGCTTTGTTGCACCCACTGGAGTGATTGGATGGTTAAGGAAACTGTTTGCGATTGGCGCGCCAAGGAATTTAGCTTCATGCGCTGTTGAGAGAAGTTTTGTTGTGAAAATTGATGGTAGGTAGTGGCCTTTATTCGCACTAGCAACACCATTGAGTACACGGAAGAGTGCGAAGAAGATTGGCGCTTGTGCAAGAAGTGGGAAGCATGATGCGAGTGGATTTGTCTTGTGCTCTTTGTAGAGCTTCATCATCTCTTCTGATTGCTTTTGGCGATCGTCTTTATATTTCTTCTGAATCTCTTTCATCTTTGGTTGAAGAGCAGTCATAGCGCGCTGGCCTTTGATCTGCTTCACAAACAATGGAATAAGAATGACGCGAATCAAAATCACTAAGCCAACAATAGAAAGGGTCCACTTAAGACTCTCGTGCTGGTTTTTACCAAGTATTAATCCAAAGAGTGTGTGGAATTGGATCATCACCCAAGAAATAGCGAAATACAATGGTTTTAGGATGGTATTCATGCGTGGACCTCGTTAGTTGTATGTGATGAAGAAAGTTTTGGGACTGCGTAATCAACGCCACCGTGCGACCATGGATTACAACGGAGTAAACGCCATGCAGCCATTACTACACCTTTAACGCCGTAGGCACTGATTGCATCCACTGCATATTGCGAACACGATGGGTAGTACTTGCATCGTGGCGCCATGCTGGGCGAGATCCATTTTTGATAGAACTTAATTGGGGCCACAAGGATGAGCTTCACTTGTTGGCACCAGTCTCCGTCAGTCGCTTCACAGCTTTCGCTATGAGCGCTGTGAGATCTTCTACATAACTCTCACTCTTCTTCAGTACGCGCACAACAACTTGAGTATGTGGCGGGAAGGTAGAGATATGTTGGCGAGCTATATGGCGCAATTGGCGAGCCACTGTATGGCGAGTGACTGAGTTGCCAATGCTTTTACTGATAATAAGACCGAGTTGAGGTTCGACCGGTAAATCTGCATGGTGAAGAAAATAAAGAACCAACTGTTGTGAACTAGCGCGATGCCCAGTTTTGGTGGTGTGTGAAAAGTCCGAGCTGGTGCGCAAACGATTCTTTGCCGAGAGCACGAGTTATGCAGAGATGAGTTTGCGGCCCTTGGCGCGGCGGGATGCTAGAACAGCACGACCACCACGTGTTGCCATACGAGCACGGAAACCATGCTTCTTGGCACGCTTACGGTTGTTAGGTTGAAATGTGCGCTTGCTCATGAAAACTCCCTTTTGATCGGCTCACTCTTATTCTTCTAGAACTTTTCTAGAACTCTTCTAGTTGAAGGAGGAGTGGCCCCGCATCACAGATAGAGGAGAAGGCTACGGGGGCTGTGGACAAGGGTCAAACTGGGGTTGAGGGTTGTGGGGTCGCTAGGCTGGTCACTCTTTCCTTTATTCATTGTTTATTCCTTTAATGTGTGGATAACTACTTGTATTTCTGCTCGAAACCATTTAAGTTGGCCCTCTATCCACAGGGCAGCTGCTTCTGTGGTGGTTGTATCGAGCGCAAGGCTCGAATGAAGAGTCTCAATCTGGGGTTTAGACCACAGGCTGTGGATATCTTTGGGGATAACATGGAATAGGTGTGTAGGAATGGCAATTCTCGAAGAGGTCGACCTCGTGGGTTTGTGGGGCAGCGTCATCGAGTCGATGGCCGGGGAGTCTCCTCAGCATCGCGCCTTTCTCGCCCTCACCAAACCCCTGGGGCTACTTCAAAACGAAGGTGGCGCCACCCTCCTACTCAACACCCCAAACCAGTTTGCTAAGGACTTTCTCGAGCTCCGTATTAAGAGCGCTTTGAATGAGATCCTCACAGCCCAACTTGGCCAGAAAATAAATATTGCTGTAACTGTTGATGAGAACTTAGAGATCGACACAACTCCTGCAGAGATTGTTGATGAGACCACTCCCGAACTCACACCACAAAGTTTTGTAAAAAGTGGAACTGGTCGCGACTCAGATAACAAAGCACCTCTTGAGCAATCACAACTCAACCCGCGTTATATCTTCGAAACCTTTGTTATCGGCGCTTCCAATCGCTTTGCACACGCAGCTGCTGTTGCTGTCGCGGAAGCACCTGCGAAGGCATACAACCCGCTTTTTATTTATGGCGAGTCTGGACTTGGTAAAACTCACTTGCTTCATGCGATTGGTGCTTACGCCAAAGAACTGTATGGCGGTGTTCGCGTTCGTTATGTTTCATCAGAAGAATTTACTAACGACTTCATTAACTCGATCCGTGACGATAAAGCCAGTGTATTTCAACGTCGATATCGCGATCTAGATGTATTGCTTGTTGATGATATTCAGTTTTTAGAAAATAAAGAACGTACTCAAGAAGAGTTCTTCCATACCTTCAATACGTTATACAACGCGAACAAACAGATAGTTATCTCAAGTGATCGCCCACCGAAACAATTAACAACTCTCGAAGATCGACTCCGTAGTCGTTTCGAGTGGGGTCTTATTACTGATATCCAACCTCCTGAACTTGAGACGCGTATTGCAATCCTTCGTAAGAAAGCTGCGCAGGATAAATTAAATGCTCCGGATGATGTTCTGGAGTACATCGCTTCTAAGATCTCATCCAACATTCGCGAATTAGAAGGCGCACTCATTCGTGTTACAGCGTTCGCTTCACTCAACCGTCAACCGGTTGATATGGGGCTAGCTGAAATTGTTTTGAAAGATCTGATTCCTGATCAAGCTGGTCCAGAGATCACCGCGTCGACCATCATGGCTCAGACCGCCTCCTACTTCAGCCTGACGTTAGAAGATCTCTGTGGCACCTCTAGAAGCCGGGTGCTGGTGAATGCTCGTCAGATAGCCATGTATCTCTGCCGAGAGCTCACAGAGCTCTCCCTTCCTAAAATCGGGCAGACTTTCGGCGGCCGCGACCACACCACCGTCATGCACGCTGATCGCAAGATTCGCCAACTGATGGCAGAACGCCGTTCGATCTACAACCAGGTCACAGAGCTCACTAACCGGATCAAACTCCAGGCTAAGAGTTAGCACCTGTGGATAACTTGGGGATAATTGAGGTAAAGCGAGGGATAACTTTTGTGAATATGTGTGGTTATGTGGGTAAAACCCTTCGTGGCTCAACCTTATTAATGGTTAACCTCGCTTCTCCACACAGTTACCCACACGTGTAGAGAAAGGTTACCTGCGGTTGACCTGCACTTTCGAGGTTATCCACATAAAAACGCTCTGGTTACTACTAATACCTTTAATTACATAGATTTTAAGAATTAACAGGAAGAACTAAACCTATCTAGACTTGTTTGTGCCCTAACAGGCGCGGCAGAAGAGGCGGCACCATGAAGTTTGTAGTTGAACCAGGCGAGCTAGTCGAAGCCGTTAACTGGGTTGCCCGCAGTCTTTCTACTCGCCCTATTAAACCTGAGCTCCTCGGCATCATGATCGACGTCGATACATCGATCACACTCACAGGTTCAGATCTAGAGACGTCGACCAAAGCAATCCTGAAAGCCGACATCGCCTCTAAAGGAAAAGTTCTTGTGCCTGGCCGTTTACTCGCTGAGATTGCACGTTCACTTCCTAACAAGCCAATTACATTCGTTTTAGATGGAACCCGCGTATTAGTCACGGCAGGTTCAGCGAAATTCACACTCCCAACACTGTCAGTCAATGAGTACCCAAATCTGCCTGAGCTCCCAGAGACCGCAGGCCTGATTGCTAGCGATCTCTTCACAACAGCCGTTAATCAAGTAGCGATCGCTGCTGGTAAAGATGATTCTCTACCAACACTTACTGGCGTACATATCGAGATTAATAAAAATAACATCACACTCGCAGCGACTGATCGCTATCGCTTAGCTGTTCGCGAACTGACATGGCAAGCAAAAGATGGCAACATTGAAGTAAACACATTGGTGCGCGCTCGCACATTGTCAGATGCAGCCAAATCTCTCACTACACATTCACAAGTAACACTCGCGCTATCACCAACTGGCGCCAATGAAAAACTTATTGGATTTATTTCTGAGTTAAAAACAATGACATCACGAACACTCGATGGCACGTTCCCACCATTCAAACATTTACTACCGTCAGAGTCTGTTGCACAAGCAGTTATTGAAGTAGCACCGTTCTTAGATTCAGTTCGTCGTGTTGCACTTGTTACCGACAAGACTGTTCCACTTCGTTTAATCTTCTCTCACAACTCACTCCAACTCGAAGCTGGAGCTGGTGAAGAAGCGCAAGCAACAGAAGAGCTAGAGATTGTGTACAACGGCGAAGATATTAATATCGCCTTCAATCCAACATATCTCACCGATGGACTTCAAGCAATCGGCACACCATTTGTGCAGATCGATTTCACTGGTGCGAGCAAACCAGCTGTACTCAGCGGCAAACACGAACTTAATGGCGCGAAAGATGAGTCATATAAGTATCTGCTTATGCCGATGCGTTACACCGCTTAACTGGTGTGCACCTTTCACATTTATCGCTGAAGAACTTCCGTTCTTACAGTGAGTTAGAAATCCCGCTCGCCCCAGGAATCACCATATTTCTTGGGAAGAACGGCGAAGGCAAAACCAACATCGTCGAGTCAATCATGTACTTGGCTTTCTTATCGTCACACCGCGCATCAAGTGATCAACCACTTGTACGACTCGGCGAGAGCTCTGCATATGTCCGCGCAAAAATTACTAACAGCGAACGCGATCTCCTTGTTGAGTTAGAGATCAATTCCGAGAAAGCTAACCGAGCGCGAATTAATCAAAACCCGATCCGTTCCCAAAAAGAGCTTTTCGGTCTGCTGCAATGTGTGTATTTCTCGCCAGAGGATTTAGATCTCGTACGAGGCGATCCTTCAGAGCGACGCCGATTTATCGATCAACTACTTACGCTTCGCAATCCCCGAATGGCAGGAGTGATTTCGGATTACGAGCGCGCGGTGCGTCAGCGCAACTCGCTATTAAAATCACGCTCCAATTACTCATCACTTCAGTCATGGGATGATCAAGTGGCGAAATACGGTGGCGAAATTATCGCAGCGCGCCTCAGTGTCCTAGAAGAATTCACCCCGGTTTTCTCTGAGGTCTACAAAGAAATTTCACCAAAGAAACCAGCGGGCATCGTTTATAAATCAAGTATCGAAGGCGCAACATCTAGCCCGGAATCAAACACCGAAATTATTCTTGCAAAAATGGCAGAGATAAAAAATCAAGAGATGGATCGCGGACTCACATTGGTTGGACCGCACCGCGATGATTTACTTTTGCATCTCGGCGACCATTTAGTGAAGGGCTACGCAAGCCATGGCGAATCATGGTCGATCGCCTTGTCCCTCAAACTTGCGTCTTACCAACTTCTTCAAAACGAAGGCGCATCCCCAGTTTTAATTTTGGACGATGTTTTTTCAGAGTTGGATGAAGAACGCCGTGACCAACTAGTGGCACTGGCTAATTCCGCCGAGCAGACCTTCATCACAGTTGCTGTTGGCTCCGATCTACCCCCAGAGCTAACAGGCATAACGTACTTAGTGAAAAACGGCGCCATCAAGCCCGCAACCGGAGCGGCCTAATGAGCACCACTCCAGGTAATGAGCCAAAAAACGATTTCGCTCGCGAGCTCTACAAAATATGGCGGAGCAACTCCCGCAAAAGTAAGAACCAAAGCGCCGAAGAGACCCGCACCCGCGTTGATGACCCCCAAAAACTCGAATCTGTCCTGAGCGAGCTAGTCGCCGCCCGCGACTGGCGCCAAGGCATCGCCGAGGGCACCCTTTTCACAGAGTGGAAAACCGTTGTTGGCACCGAGATTGCCACCCATGCCACCCCAGTCTCACTTATGGATGGACTGCTCACGATCCAAACAACCTCGACAGCTTGGGCCACCCAGATGTCCCTGATCGCCAGCCAGCTGTTAAAGACAATCTCCCAATCAGCGCCAGGCGCTCTGGTTGAAGAGATCGCAGTAATTGGCCCAGAGGCGCCTAGTTGGAAAAAAGGAATTCGCTCGATTAAAAATGCCCGAGGCCCGAGAGACACATACGGCTGATATCCACAGCCAGCTTTCTTATGGCCCAGATTTAACCCTAATTGCAGTAGTCACCTACAACTTCTCTCCCAAATCGCCCCAGATGAGAATCTGACGGCTTTTTTGGCTGGTTCTAGCGCGTGGTTATGACTAGGATAAAGCCCTAGAGAGATCCAAATCGCCTTGTACGGCCATTTAAGGCGGTTAGACACTCGCAGCGGTTGAACGCCTATCAAGAGAGGGAGCCCGAGCTAATGCCCGAGACTTCATATAACGCTAGCAATATCACCGTTCTTGAAGGTCTCGATGCTGTTCGCAAGCGCCCAGGTATGTATATCGGCTCGACCGGTGAGCGCGGCCTACACCACCTCGTCTATGAGGTCGTAGATAACTCTGTCGATGAAGCACTGGCTGGATATTGCAACGAGATCAATGTGACCTTAATGGCCGATGGAGCTGTGCGCGTTGTAGATAACGGTCGTGGAATTCCAGTTGATCTTCACCCAATCGAAAAACGCCCAGCACTCGAAATCGTTCTTACAGTTCTTCACGCCGGCGGAAAATTCGGAGATGGTGGTTACTCAGTCTCTGGTGGTTTGCACGGCGTAGGCATCTCAGTTGTCAATGCGCTCTCAACAGATCTCTCTGTTGATGTGAAGCGTGATGGTTCACATTGGTATCAAGAGTACAAACTCGGAGTTCCACAAGCGCCTGTGCGTAAAGGTGATGCAGCTACCAATACAGGAACAACAGTTACCTTCTGGCCATCTAAAGAAATTTTTGAAACAACTGATTTTAGTTACGAGACTCTTTCCACTCGTTTTCGTGAGATGGCTTTTCTTAATAAAGGATTAACCATCACATTAACCGATGATCGCCCAGGACGCGTGGATGAGAATGGAAATGCGCTCGCTGCCACGTATCACTTCGAAGGCGGCATTGTTGATTTCGTGCGCCACC
Organism: uncultured Actinomycetes bacterium; assembly: GCA_903825945.1. Taxonomy (GTDB): domain Bacteria; phylum Actinomycetota; class Actinomycetes; order Nanopelagicales; family Nanopelagicaceae; genus PALSA-747. The sequence continues at coordinate 51,486 of CAIKCJ010000039.1, forward strand.
TCAATCTTTCAAAGGGTGAGCAACACAAAACAATTATTGCTTTTGATGCCGAAGATAAAGTCCAGAAGATGTCGCTTGAAGTTGCGATGCAGTGGAACACTGGATTTTCCGAAAGTGTTTATACATTCGCTAACACAATCAATACTGGCGAAGGTGGAACACATGAAGAAGGTTTCCGAACTGCTCTTACCTCTATCGTAAATAAATTTGGCGAAGAGTGGGGCTTTATTAAAAAGAAGGAAGATCGCCTAACCGGTGACGATGTTCGCGAAGGATTAACTGCAATCGTCTCCATCAAAATTGGCGAACCACAATTTGAAGGCCAGACAAAAACTAAACTTGGCAACACCGAAGCAAAATCATTTACCCAAAAAGCAATGAATGAATTCCTCACAGCTTGGTTTGAAAAAAATCCTGGAGAAGGAAAAGACATTGTCCGTAAGAGCATTGATGCAGCATCCGCACGTGTAGCAGCCCGTAAAGCCCGCGATTTAAGCCGCTCTCGTAAGGGTCTGCTTGAAGGACGCGGAATGCCAGGAAAGCTCGCAGATTGCCAATGGACCGAACCAGAAAAGTGCGAGCTCTATATCGTCGAGGGTGACTCTGCTGGTGGTTCTACAAAAGGTGGACGCGACTCTCGTTATCAAGCAGTGCTACCAATCAGAGGAAAAATCCTTAATGTGGAGAAAGCACGCATTGATCGCGTTCTCCAAAACAATGAAGTCCAAGCTTTGATCACCGCTCTTGGCACAGGAATCCACGATGAGTTCGATGCAGCCAAACTTCGTTATCACAAGATTATTTTGATGGCCGATGCTGATGTCGACGGACAACACATTCGCACACTGCTCCTCACACTGCTCTTCCGTTTCATGCGTCCGTTGATCGAAAACGGATATGTGTATTTTGCACAACCACCTCTCTACAAACTCAAGTGGGGCGGCAAGGAGCCAGTGCAATACGCATTTAGCGATCGTGAACGCGATGGTTTTATCAAACTCGGTCTAGAAGCAGGAAAGCGCCTTCCAAAAGAAGATGGTATTCAGCGTTTCAAAGGTTTGGGTGAGATGCCAGCCAAAGAGTTGTGGGATACAACAATGGATCCATCACACCGCGTCCTCATCAAAGTAACTATCGATGACGCTGCAGCAGCTGACGATCTCTTCTCGGTTCTTATGGGTGAAGATGTGGAACTTCGCCGAAACTTCATTCAACGCAACGCTAAAGATGTAAGGTTTTTGGATATCTAATGGACGATCGTTTTCAAGAAGGTATGGCCACAGAGAAGATCGAAACTGTAGATCTTCAAGTTGAGATGGCGCGCAGCTATCTCGACTATGCAATGTCAGTCATTGTCGGTCGCGCGTTGCCAGATGTTCGCGATGGTCTTAAGCCAGTTCATCGCCGCGTTCTCTATGCAATGTTCGATGCTGGATATCGTCCAGATAAGGGCTACTACAAATCTTCTCGTATCGTCGGCGACGTTATGGGTAATTACCACCCACACGGCGACACAGCCATTTACGACGCCGTAGTGCGATTGGCTCAGTTCTGGTCACTTCGATATCCGTTGATCGACGGTAACGGCAACTTCGGTAGCCCAGGAAACGACCCTGCTGCCGCGATGCGTTACACAGAAGCAAAACTTGCTGCTTTGGCTATGGAGATGATGCGCGATATCGATGAAGATACCGTCGATTTCATCTCTAACTACGATGGTCGCTCACAAGAGCCAACAGTTCTGCCAAGCCGATTCCCAAATCTTCTCGTTAATGGTTCTGCGGGTATTGCAGTTGGAATGGCAACAAACATTCCACCACACAACCTCACTGAAATTATCGCGGCCACAGCGTGGGCGCTTGAAAATCCAGATGCCACACCGGAGCAGACTCTCGAAAAACTTCTCACAATTGTTAAAGGTCCTGACTTCCCAACAAAAGCACTCATTGTTGGTCGCCAAGGAATCGAATCTGCATATCGCACTGGTCGTGGATCAATCACAATGCGCGCTGTTGTTGAGATCGAAGAGATCAATAAGCGCACCTGCTTGGTAGTAACCGAGCTTCCTTACCAAGTAAACCCAGACAACCTAGCTCTTAAAATTGCCGAGCTAGTTAAAGATGGCAAGATCAAGGGAATCGCAGATGTGCGCGATGAAGGTAACGAACGTCTAGGTCAACGCCTTGTGATTGTTCTGCGCAACGATGCAACTCCCAAGGTTGTGCTCAACAATCTTTATAAGCAGACCCAACTTCAAGATTCATTTGGCGCTAATATGTTGGCACTTGTCGATGGTGTTCCTCGCACGCTACGCCTTGACGAGTTCATTCGTTATTACATCGAACACCAAGTAGAAGTTATTGTTCGACGCACTCGTTATCGCTTAGCCGAACGCGAGAAGCGCGCTCATATCTTGCGCGGTTACCTCAAAGCACTTGATGCACTCGACGCTGTTATTGCCTTAATTCGCGCCAGCAAAACTCCAGAAGAAGCTCGCACTGGGCTGATGGAGCTGCTCAATGTTGATGAGATCCAAGCGAATGCAATCTTGGATATGCAACTGCGTCGAATTGCTGCACTCGAGCGACAGAAGATCAACGATGAGTACGACACATTGATGGCCGAAATCATCGTTCTCAACGAGATTTTGGCTAGCGAGGCAAAGCAGCGCGAAATCATTAAAACAGAGCTACTTGAGCTCGGTGAGAAGTATGCGGATGAACGTCGCACACAAATCATCCTAGCCGAATCAGATCTCTCTGTTGAAGATCTCATTCCAGATCAAGAAGTTGTTGTCACAATCACTCGAAGCGGTTACTCAAAGCGAACTCGTGCAGATCTCTATCGTGCGCAACGTCGCGGCGGTAAAGGCGTTAAAGGTGCGGCGCTTAAGCAAGATGATCTTGTCGATCATTTCTTCATTGCATCGACTCATGATTGGTTGCTCTTCTTTACCAACAAAGGTCGCGTCTATCGCCTGAAGGTGCACGAGCTCCCTGATGCTGGTCGCGATGCACGTGGACAACATGTTGCTAACCTCTTGGAATTCAAACCAGATGAATCGATCGCACAAGTAATCTCACTGCGTACTTATACCGACGCTTCATACTTGGTGATCGCAACTCGTTCAGGAATGGTAAAGAAGTCTCCACTCTCAGAGTATGACTCCCCACGTTCTGGCGGATTGATTGCTATCAACCTCAAAGAAGGTGACGAAGTAGTTTCATCTGCTTTGGTATCTAACGATGACGAAATTCTTCTCGTCTCCAAAAACGGAATGTCGTTGCGCTTTGCCGCAAACGATGAATCAATCCGTGCGATGGGTCGCGCAACATCAGGTGTGATCGGTATGAAGTTCCGTACTGATGACGAGCTACTCACAATGGCTGCGATCAATGGTGCGAGCGATGATCAATTTGTCTTCACTGCAACTGATGGTGGTTATGCCAAGCGCACACCGCTTAAGGAATATCGCGAACAAGCTCGCGGTGGCATCGGAGTAAAAGCCGCAAAGATCGATGAAGGCTCCCGCGGAGTCCTTGTCGGGGCGATGATCGTCCAACCTGGCGATGAGATCCTTGCGATCACATCCGGCGGAGTTGTCATGCGCACCCCAGTCGAAGAGATTCGTGAAACCAGTCGCGACACCCTAGGTGTACGCCTAGTGAACCTCGATGCTGGTACCTCAGTCGTTTCGATTACCCAAGTGAAAGATGCCTTGCCAGCAGCCGGAGCAGATGCTGCTGAGCCTGCCGCCGATGGGGACGAAGCCATTTTGGGAGATCAGGAATAGTCGGGTAACCTTGGCCCTTCGCACTTGAATTCTTGAGCGCTAGATCCCTCAAAAGATCCTGCGGTTAGGCGTGCAAATGCGGGCCTGTAGCTCAGCCTGGTTAGAGCGCTTCCCTGATAAGGAAGAGGTCGGAGGTTCAAGTCCTCCCAGGCCCACGGAATCGTTCCACTGCTTTTGTTGATAAGACAGAGGTCAGATAAGGTTCGGATTCTGCACGACAGTAAGACAAGTGAATAAATTCGGGGCCTTAGCTCACTTGGTAGAGCGCCTGCTTTGCAAGCAGGAGGTCAGGAGTTCGATCCTCCTAGGCTCCACAACTACCTAGATAGCTTTTATGTAACACAGTAGAACAATCTAAGAAACACCTACTGACCTGAAAGGTCGAACAATGACACAAGCAACTCTCCACACATCAAAGGGCGACATCATCATTGAGCTCTTCCCTGATCACACTCCAAAAACTGTTGCTAACTTTGTAAAGCTTGCCAAAGAGAATTTCTATAACGGAACAGTCTTTCACCGCGTCATCGCCGGATTCATGATCCAAGGCGGATGCCCACAAGGAACAGGAACAGGCGGACCTGGTTACAAGTTCGACGATGAGTTCCACGGCGACCTTCAGTTCGACAAGCCATACCTACTTGCAATGGCTAACTCAGGACCAAACACAAACGGTTCACAATTCTTTATTACTGCAGCTCCAACAACATGGCTTAACCGCAAGCATTCAATCTTCGGTGAAGTGAAAGATGCAGCGTCACAAGCTGTGGTTGATGCAATCGAAACCACAAAGACTGGTGCAGGAGATCGTCCACTAGATCCAATCACCGTCAACTCTGTAACTATTACAGAATAAGCTCTTTAGAGCATCAGCGGCTATGAAGCTTAAGAACTCGTTAACAACAGTTCTTATCTTTATTATCGTTGGCTTTTATATTGTTGCGGCTTACACACCAACAATTACTTGGGGTTCACTCGGTCTTCAAGATCAACTACTGCTGATTAAAAAAGCAGTATTCCCCGACAATCAACTTCATGGCGTATTTGCCGGTGAATGGTGGCGCGTATTTACAGTCGCACTCACCCACGCCAACTGGTTTCACCTTGGTTCCAATATGTTGGCCTTCTTCCAATTGGGTAATATCGTCGAGCGCTATTACGGTCGCGCCAAATACGCGCTACTCCTCACGGTCTCACTCGTTGCATCATCATTCGCCGCACTCTGGTTATTACCCACTAACGAGCCTTGCGTCGGCGCATCGGGAATGATCTTTGGATTATTCGGCGTCATGCTTGTGACAGGTAAGCGCATGGGTGTGGACTATCGCCAAGTTCTTGGTCTAATCGTTCTCAACCTCGCCATCACTTTCGCAATTCCAGGAATCGCCTGGCAGGCACACATCGGCGGTCTCGTCGGCGGTTACGTCGCAGCTCAGCTCCTCCAAAACCTTACGACTATCTATTAGCCCCAACCCGATCCAGATTTGCCCCTTAGCTCGCAAATCTGGATCGGGCCTGCGGATGTCGCAGCGCTGGGACCGCCGGGACCGCCGGGAATAAAAGAGAAGAGAGCCGTGTTCTGTAGATAACTCGAACTTGAGCCGCCAAGACTCAATCTTTTGACAGCCGTGGACTCAAGGGAGAGAATTCAGTCAGACCCAGACGTAAAACGGGTAAAGCCCTAAAAAGGCAGGATAGAAGGAGCTCATAATGGCTAAAGCCGTAGGAATTGATCTAGGAACAACAAATAGCTGCGTTAGCGTGCTCGAAGGCGGCGAACCAACCGTCATCGCCAACGCCGAAGGCGCCCGCACCACCCCATCAATCGTCGCCTTTGCGAAGAATGGTGAAGTCTTGGTCGGCGAGACCGCCAAGCGTCAATCTGTCACAAATGTCGATCGCACGATCCGCTCCGTGAAGCGTCACATGGGTACCAACTGGACCTTCCCAGAGGGTGGCGGGGATATCGATGGCAAGAAGTACACCCCACAAGAGATTTCAGCTCGTATCTTGATGAAGCTCAAGCGCGATGCCGAGGCATACCTTGGTGACACAGTGACTGATGCAGTTATTACAGTGCCTGCTTACTTCAACGATTCAGAGCGTCAAGCAACAAAGGAAGCTGGCGAGATCGCAGGACTTAACGTCCTACGTATCGTTAACGAGCCAACAGCTGCTGCATTCGCTTATGGATTTGATAAGGGCGACAAAGAACAGACAATCTTGGTCTTCGATCTTGGTGGCGGAACTTTCGACGTATCACTTCTTGAAATGGGTGAAGGCGTCATTGAAGTTAAGGCAACCAACGGTGATAACCACCTCGGTGGAGATGATTGGGATCAAGCACTTGTTGATCACCTTGTTGCAACATTCAAGTCTGCAAATGGAATTGATTTAACAAAGGATAAGATGGCGATGCAGCGCGTACGCGAAGCTGCGGAAAAAGCAAAGATCGAACTTTCATCTTCTGCTTCGACATCGATCAACCTTCCTTACATCACTGTTGATGCAGAGAAAAATCCATTATTCTTGGACGAGACAATCACACGCGCACAGTTCCAGTCACTGACTGCCAACTTGCTTGCACGTTGCAAGGTCCCATTCCAAACAGTTCTCAAGGATGCTGGTATCCCAATCGACAAGATTGACCACGTCGTTCTTGTTGGTGGATCTACTCGTATGCCAGCTGTTGTTGATCTCGTTCGCGAGCTCACAGGCGGCAAGGAGCCTAACAAGGGTGTTAACCCAGATGAGGTTGTTGCAGTCGGCGCAGCTTTGCAGGCCGGAGTTCTTAAAGGTGAAGTAAAAGACATTCTTCTCCTCGATGTCACACCACTATCACTTGGTATCGAAACCAAAGGTGGCGTGATGACAAAGTTGATCGAGAAGAACACAACAATCCCAACAAAGCGTTCTGAGATCTTCACAACTGCTGATGACAATCAGCCAGCTGTACAGATCCACGTCTTCCAAGGTGAGCGCGAGATGGCTTCTGCTAACAAGCGTCTGGGTCAATTCGATCTCCAAGGAATTGCACCAGCCCCACGCGGAGTGCCACAAATTGAGGTCACATTCGATATCGATGCCAACGGAATCTTGCACGTAGGTGCCAAGGATCTAGGTACCGGTAAGGAACAGAAGATCACAATCTCTGGCGGATCATCTCTCTCCAAGGAAGAGATCGAGCGCATGGTCAAGGATGCCGAAGCACATGCTGAGGAAGATAAGACCCGTCGTGAAGAAGCAGAAGCTCGTAACATCGGTGACTCACTTGTCTACCAGACTGAGAAGTTCATCAAGGACAACGAAGAGAAGTTGTCACAAGGTGATGCAGCTGCCAAGAAGAGCGAAGTCGATGTTGCACTTGCAGATCTCAAGAGCGCACTAGCTGGAGCAGATATTGCTGCAATCAAGAGTGCGACCGAGAAGGTCTCAACACTGAGCCAAGAGATGGGTGCTGCTCTCTATGCAGCTAACCCAGAAGGCGAAGCTGCTGAAGAGAGTGCATCAAACGGCGATAACGTCGAAGATGCCGAGATTGTTGACGAGGCATAAGCGAAACCATGACTGATAACAATCTGAATTCGGTTAACCCTGACGAGAGCGCTGAACAAGCGCTCTCTGATGCGGTTGCAGAAGCGCTCCAACCAGATCCAATCAATGATCTAACACTCGATCTCCAACGCCTCCAAGCGGACTTTGCAAACTATCGCAAGCGAGTTGATCGCGAACGCGCTGAAGCTACAGAAGTAGTGAGCGCGATGGTGGTTTCCCAGTTCCTCGGAGCACTCGATGATGTTGATCGCGCTGCACAACATGGAGAACTCACTGGTGGATTTAAGGCAGTAGCCGATCAACTCACCAACACAACATCAAAGCTTGGACTCACACGATTTGAAGAGACACATGTTTCTTTCGATCCAAATATCCATGAAGCTTTAATGCACGAGACTTCTGATGAAGTAAATGAAACTCTCGTCACCAAAGTATTGCGTCCAGGTTACAAGTTTAAAGAGCGCGTTATTCGCCCAGCTCAAGTAATCGTGACTGACCCAGCAACAAGCAACGAAGGAAATAATTAAATGGCCGCCAAGGACTTATATGAGAAGGACCTGTACAAGGTCCTTGGCGTCTCTAAAACTGATGATGCCAGCGCTGTAAAGAAGGCGTATCGCAAGCTTGCAAAAGATCTGCATCCCGATAAAACCAAGGGTGATAAGAAGCTAGAGGATCGCTTCAAAGAAGTATCAGAAGCCTATGAAGTCTTATCTGATCCCAAAAAACGCGCTGAATATGAAGAGATGCGTGAAGCGCTCACCTCCGGCCGCATGGGTGGAATGGGTGGAACGGGTGGAATGGGCGGCGCGAATCACCAAGACATTTTCGGCGGCGGTGACCCCAACGATATTTTCGCCAATCTTTTCGGCGGCGGCGCACGTCGCGGACCACGCAGAGGTCAAGACCTTCAGACCGAAACCACAATTTCGTTTCGTGATTCCATCTTTGGACGCGAGATTAATCTGCGCGTCAACAGCAACTCCATTAGCGCGCGTGTGCCAGCCGGAATTAACGATGGCGCAAAAATCAAACTTAAAGGCCGTGGTGAGATGGCCCAAGGTGGACCTGGCGACCTCTATGTAATTGTCCATGTCACTAAGCACCCGGTTTATACGCGCGATGGCGATAACTTACTGATGACACTTCCGGTCACATTTACAGAAGCAGCTCTCGGTGCAGATATTGCAGTACCTACATTGAGCGGTGAAGAAGTGAAAGTTCGTCTTGCGCCAGGAACACAGAACGGCAAAGTGCTTCGTCTCAAAGGTCGCGGTATTACTCGCAACCACAACACCGGGGATATGTTGATAACTGTCGACGTTAACGTTCCCCAACGCTTGGATTCGAAAGCAAAGAAAGCGCTTGAAGAATTTCATGAAGCGACCAAAGATGAAAGTCCACGTAAAGATCTAGCAGAGCGTTCACGCGCATGAGCACACAAGACGAGAACCAACCCGTCGGCGATGACGATGGCGTCTATGTCATCTCTGTAGCTGCAGAGCTATCAGGAATGCACCCCCAGACTTTGCGCCAATACGATCGCATGGGTTTGGTCTCACCTGATCGCGCGTCCGGTCGAGGCCGACGTTATTCACTTCGCGACATTGCTTCACTTCGCAATATTCAACGTCTCGTCGGCGATGGCATCAATCTTGCAGGAATCAAACGGATCATCGAGCTGGAGTCGGCTGTCGCAAATATGGCGATCGAGATGGCAAAACTTCGTACCGAAGTTGATGCTCTCATGAAAGTTACGCCAGCAGCAAAGGCAGCTTCGAAGTCCAACCGGGAATTACCTGCGCCGCAGGAACCTTAAGCACATCTTCAATCATGGTGGCGTAGACATCTCTGAAATCAGTCGTCACAGCCAAATTACCATTCACTAGTTTTGAGAGTGATGGTTGGTCGCCATAGAACTTGCCACCATCAACACCATTACCAATAACAAAGACTGGCCCAGCAGTTCCGTGATCTGTGCCTTGGGTTCCATTAGCCGCAACCCTGCGTCCAAACTCGCTATAAACAAGCACAATCACATCGTTCTGGCGGTTGGTCCCATGCATCTGGGAGATAAATCGAGTGACGCTATTAGAGACAGCGCCGAGTAGCGCTGATTGGCCTTTGACTTCATCAGCGTGCGTATCAAAGCCGCCTAATGAGACTGCCCAGACTTTCGTTGGAGCATTTGCGGCGATTAATTTTGCAACGAGATCTAGTTGTTGTGAGAGTGAAGAATCAGAACCAAATGAACCACCAGCTTGTGTGGGCAGAGTATCTGCAACAGGAGTTGGCATTTTCAGGATAGGTGTCAAATTCTTACTCAAACCTAAGAAGTCGTGCATCGCTTGTGCAGCCGCTGTTTGTAGTGGCCCGTCTGTTGGATCAACAACACCAAGTTTTCTTAACTCATACGATGTTGCAACATTAGGAACCACTAATCCACCTAGCGGTAATACCGACCCAACTTCCTTTGCACCAGCAAGCAATGGGGGTAAAACAGAACCCAAACCAATTGCATGCATCGGATCATGTGGTTGGGTATCTAACCAGCGACCAATCCAACCCGTGCGTTGTGATTCATCAGGCGACGCACTCTGCCAAATCGCCATTGAGGTGAAGTGAGAGAGATCGGGAGTGGGATAACCAACTCCGCGAACAATCGCCAAATCCCCCGCATCCCACAAACTCTTAAATCCAGTCATGGATCCATTGAGTGCTAGCTCTGCATCGAGTGGAATCACCTGGTTATCCGGAATATAAATTCCAGGGCGAGATTGTTTATAAATCGGATCGGTATGGGGGATTACAGTGTTAAGTCCATCGTTGCCACCATAAAGTGTGACGACTACCAAAATAGGAGTACCGGTTGGCAGCGGACGAGTTTGACCCGCGTGCACAATATCGGCGAGTGAGAGTTGGGTTGCCACAGTACCTGCGCCGGCTCCGCCCACCATTTGTAAGAACTTGCGACGTGAAAGCGTATCCATTGCTCTATCTCCTAAGCGTTCACTACATACTCGGGCGAATTAATCGCAATTAAGACCAGTTGCTGTGGATCACTGAGAACAGTTCGCAATACTGACTTTGTACGATCTGACCACGCAGCTACTCCCAACATATCTGCCAGGAAATCAATACGTGCGTCGGTTGGGCCAATAGCTGCAAGCGAACTTAAGTCCGCTTTCTGCAGAATGTAATGAGAGAACGATAAGCGCGTCTGAGCGCTGGAGATATTGATCCACGCATCATCTGCGGGCCAACCACCTACGTTAGGAGGATTGAGCGGCTCTTGGCTGAGCATCGCTAAATAACGTACAACATTGGCATTGACGGGAAGCGATGAAGGTAAGAGACCGAGTGCTCGACACACGCTGAC
>CAIKCJ010000040.1 GCA_903825945.1 uncultured Actinomycetes bacterium
AGTTTCGGCGGCCATAGCGAGAGGGAAACGCCCGGTCCCATTCCGAACCCGGAAGCTAAGCCTCTCAGCGTCGATGGTACTGCAAGGGGGACCTTGTGGGAGAGTAGATCGCCGCCGGACATCATTTATAAAAAGCGCCAGTTATCGGCTTATGTCGGTAGCGGCGCTTTTTTTTTTATGTCTTTTTCCAAAGGCAATTTTTTTTTGCAAAACTGGTCCTTTTCCACACGTGAGACACATGCACAGGCGCAGGATTCGGTTCTCGTTGTTCCTGCCCAAGGTCATGACACTAGGTCCATGAAATCAAATCCGCCGCCACACGATGGTGTTAATGAAGTCCATTTAGTTGGCTGCGTATCGAGCCTGCCCACGACGAAGGTCCTACCAAGCGGTGATGAGGTCGTTGAGTTTCGAATTGTTATCGATCGAAAAAGACGAAGAGGTGCCAAGCGCGAGGTTGATTCCCTTGAACTAGCTGCATGGAATCCCCGTGAGAAGCGCCAGGCTCTCAAACTTACTCCTGGGCAATGGGTGGAGATCGATGGCAGTGTCCATAGACGGTTTTGGAGCTCTCCTAAGGGACTTGCAAGCCGTTGGCAGATAGAAGTGAGCCTGTTGCGCAGAATGTAGATAAGTTTCTCCCATGAGCAATGTGAGCAATGTGAGCAATGTGAGTAATGTGAGCAATGTGAGTAGTTCAGCGAATCCCAGTGGCGTGGATCTTTCCGAGATCCGTGAGGCAATCTCACTCGTTCAGGGTCATGAACTAGGCGAGCACGTCATCGCCTACGATCAGATTCATGCAAAATTGGAGCAAGCTCTACGTTCGATTGATGGACTGTAATTCCTTACCAACTCAATAATGCTTCAAAAGTTTTTGAATACATCATGTGTGTCCGTGAAAGGTAGTAAATTTCTATGAAGACTCGGTTAGATGCTGAACTAGTGAGGCGCGGTCTTGCGCGCTCACGTGATCATGCGGCCGATCTCATTGAGTCACGAATGGTGTTAGTCACCGGTATTCCAGCAAGTAAGCCTGCCTCGCAAGTTGATGCAGAAACTTCTATCGTTATTCAGGGTGAGAGAGATGATTTTGTTTCTCGCGGTGGGCATAAGCTGGCCGGGGCACTTGATTACTTCACGCAGATAAGCGTTGAAGGAAAACGTGCGCTTGATGCTGGAGCGTCGACAGGTGGCTTTACCGATGTGCTGCTTAAGCGGGGTGTTAAAGACGTTGTTGCTGTTGATGTCGGATATGGCCAACTTGCCTGGGAGATTCAACAAGACCCACGTGTAACTATTTTAGATCGGACCAATGTTCGACATTTAACTGTTGAACAAATAGGGGAACCAGCAGAGATTATCGTTGCAGATCTTTCTTTTATTTCTTTGACGCTGGTACTTCCGGCGCTCGTTGCAGTCTCTAAGAGTTCTGCAGATTTTCTTGTCATGGTCAAGCCTCAATTTGAAGTTGGTCGAGAGAAGCTTGGCGCAGGTGGAGTAGTTCGTGATCCAGCGCTACGTAAACAAGCTGTTCAAGAGGTGGCAGATTGTGCGTATGACATGGGCATTGGTTGCTTAGGTGTAGTAGCAAGTTCGTTACCGGGACCCGCTGGCAACGTTGAGTATTTCCTCTGGCTAAAACGTGGGAGCGCCGAGCTCTCACAAGAAGCTCTTGATAGCGCTGTCGAGATGGGACCTCAATAATGAGTGAAGTCGCGTTACACCGAAAAGCACTACTTGTTGTTCACCCAACGAAGCCGGAGGCGTATGCCTTTGCACAAGAGTTGATCCCAGCTCTCTCGGCGCTAGGTATCGAATCTCTGACAAATTTCCCTGGTGGAATTCCAGGTGCGCAGCGAGTGCGTGACTCAAAAGAGTTTGAGATTGCAATTGTGCTCGGTGGAGATGGAACTATTTTACGAGCCGCTGAATTAGTACTTGGAACTACTATTCCGATCCTGGGTATCAATCTTGGCAACGTGGGTTTTATGGCCGAAATCGAACGCCCATCAGCTGCGGTCCTAGCTAAAAATGTGGCAGAGAAGAATTATCGTGGAGAAGCGCGACTTATTTTGGAGTATGAAGTTCAACGCAATGGCGTTGCTATAGCCAATGGTTGGGCGCTTAACGAGTTTGCTGTCGAGCGATCTCATGCCCAGATGGTTGAGTTATTTCTACAGATTGATGATAGACCACTTTCCAGGTGGGGTTGTGATGGCGTAATTTGTGCAACGCCTACAGGATCTACCGCTTATGCCTTTTCTGCGGGAGGACCTGTGTTGTGGCCAGAAGTCGAGGCGATCGTTGTGCTTCCACTTGCAGCGCACGCGTTGTTTTCCCGGCCAATGGTAATTTCACCGTACTCAACTATTGTGATCGATATCGAGTCTCGCGAGGCACTCATTTCAGCAGATGGTATGAGAAAGACTCATTTGATGATTGGTGATCGAATTGTGATTCACCGTGGCAAGAAAACTGTAGAAATCGTCCACGTTGAGTCGGCGGTATTCACCGATCGTCTCGTAGCAAAATTCAAGTTACCCATTGAGGGATGGCGCGGTGAGTGAACCGTTTTATGGGCTAGAAGAGCTATCAATTCGCAACCTCGGAGTTATCGAGTCAGCGCATATTCCACTTTCGCCCGGTCTTAATGTTCTTACCGGAGAAACTGGCGCTGGTAAGACCATGGTGCTTACGGCGCTCTCACTCATTCTTGGCGGCAAAGGTGATTCAGAGCGTGTGCGCACTGGCGAAGATAGGTTGATGGTTGCAGGATTATTTGGCGTTAAAGATTCTCTCACTGCTGCAATTGAAGAAGATGGGGGGAGTGTTGATGGCAATTCACTTCTCGTCTCCCGAACTATCACTAGTGATGGAAAATCTCGAATTTCGATTGGTGGGGCGCCGAGCACAAACGCAAAAGCAGCAGAGCTGGCAAATGAATTAGTAGAAGTTCATGCACAATCAAGCACCCAAAGACTCTCTAAACCTGCCTATGTTCGTACTGCGCTTGATCGCTTCGCAACGATTGATAACGAGCTAGGCCTCTATGAGGCGAAATATTTAGAGTTCCGCAAACTTCAGGAACGTATTGTGGCCTTGAAGCGAGATGAAGCCACTCGCGAGGAAGAAGTCAGCAAGCTGAAAGAATTTTCAAGCGCTTTCAATGCGATTTCCCCTCGAATTGAAGACTTGCAGGAGATTGAGAGTGAGCTTCTTCGTCTTGAGAGTGTCGATGAACTGCAACAGGCTGTGTCACAGGCCCTCAATCTTCTCGACAATGATGAGATAGTCCTCGCCTCCATCTTGGCTTCTTCAAGCCGCCTGCTCCACCAAGCTTCGGCAAAGGATGCTGAGCTTGAAGCAATCGCGGTCAAGTTTGCAGATGAGATTTTTGCGCTCAATGATTCGGTAAGCGCGCTACAGAGATATCTCGCCAATTTAGATGCGGATCCGGGCAAGTTAGATTATCTCCAAAATCGCAAGGCGGCCATCAATTCACTCATCAAAAAATATGGAGTAGGCAGTGATCGAGCTGCGGCGTTCGCTGAAATTATTGATCGCGGAAATCGAATAAGCGATCGGTTGGCAGATTTAGAAGGCGGCAGTGCTCGCATCGATGAACTTACAAAGCAAGAGTTCCATGATTTTTTGGAACTCAAGAAGCTTGCCAGTGGTTTGAGCGCTAAGCGCCAAGTGGCGGCGGCAGAAATTTCCAAGAAGATCACCGAGGAACTTGCCGCGCTCTCGATGCCTCATGCGCGAGTTGCATTCGAAGTAGCAACAAGTGATCCTGATGATTCAAAAAACTATTCAGTGTCTGGAATTGATGAAGTTTCGATGGGATTTGCGAGTCACGAGGGTTCAGCGCTCCTACCGCTAGGCAAAAGTGCGAGTGGTGGCGAGTTATCTAGAGTGATGCTTGCGATTGAAGTAGTGCTAGCTTCAAGTGCGCTGCTTCCAACTTATGTCTTCGATGAAGTTGATGCGGGTGTTGGCGGAAAAGCAGCGATGGAGGTAGGGCGGCGTTTGGCAAAACTAGCCCAGGTGGCTCAGGTCATTGTCGTAACTCACCTGGCTCAAGTAGCGGTATGGGCAGATAGTCATCTGGTGGTAAAAAAGAGCGAAAGCGGCTCGGTGAGCAACTCCGACATCATGGTTTTGAGTGCCGATGAACGAAAGGTGGAGATCGCCCGCATGCTTTCTGGGCAAGAAAGCTCGCAAAGCGCGCAAGAACACGCCCAAGAGTTGCTAGAACTGGTGGCGCTGGCGAGTAAATAGTGCTGAAGGGCGCCAAATAGATCAGAAATAGCTACTAACAGGCGAAATAATGATAAGTTTGCGCTCCGTGACCAATACATCTTCAAAACACGTGACCAAGCATCTATTTGTAACCGGCGGAGTTGCCTCAAGTCTTGGTAAGGGACTAACGGCCTCAAGTCTTGGTCGACTATTGAGTTCGCGAGGCGTGCGAGTCACAATGCAAAAGTTGGATCCGTATATCAACGTTGATCCCGGCACAATGAACCCCTTTCAGCACGGCGAAGTTTTTGTCACCGACGACGGGGCCGAGACTGATCTGGACGTGGGTCACTACGAGCGTTTCCTTGATCGCCCTCTCGAAGGCTTTGCAAACGTAACAACAGGTCAGGTTTATTCCAGCGTGATCGCGAAGGAGCGTCGCGGTGATTACCTGGGCGATACCGTCCAAGTTATCCCACACATCACAAATGAAATTAAAGAACGTATCCGCGCCATGGCCGGCCCTGATATCGACTTGGTCATTACTGAAGTAGGTGGAACTGTAGGAGATATCGAGTCACTTCCATTTCTTGAGGCGGCTCGTCAGATTCGCCAAGATGTGGGCCGAGAAAATGTCTTCTACCTTCACGTCTCACTTGTTCCATATATCGGTCCATCTGGTGAGTTGAAAACTAAGCCAACTCAGCACAGCGTTGCTGCGTTGCGCGCAATTGGTATTGCTCCTGATGCAATTGTTATTCGATCAGATCGTGAAATTCCAGAGAATGTTAAGCGCAAAATTTCAGCAATGTGCGATGTGGATTTTGAGGCAGTCGTTGCAGCGGTTGACGCACCTTCGATCTACGACATCCCTAAGGTACTTTATAGCGAAGGCTTGGATGGCTATGTTGTCAGGCGTCTAGGTCTTGAATGTGGCGATGTCGTATGGGGAGAGTGGAACGATCTACTCGAACGTGTTCACCATCCAAAGCATCAGGTAAAAATTGCACTTGTCGGTAAGTACATCGATCTGCCCGATGCCTATCTTTCGGTGACAGAGGCTCTTCGCGCAGGCGGTTTCGCAAATGATGCCCGCGTCAATATTAAATGGGTACCAAGTGATGAATGCGAAACACCAGAAGGTGCAGCAGCGCAATTGGCCGACGTCGATGCCATCTGCGTTCCAGGAGGATTTGGCGTTCGAGGAATCAGCGGAAAAGTCGGAGCGCTGGAATATGCGCGCGAACATAAGATTCCAACTCTTGGGCTTTGTCTTGGATTGCAATGCATGGTGATCGAAGCGGCACAAAACATGGCCGGACTCCCACTCGCGAGCTCAGCGGAATTCGATCCAAACACTCCAGATCCAGTGATTTCAACCATGGCGAGCCAAGAGGAGATCGTTGCAGGCAAAGCAGATCTGGGTGGCAGCATGCGTCTGGGTCTATATCCAGCACAGCTAGCAGAAGGCTCTGTAGTAGCGCAGACCTACGGATCAAACCTCATTCAAGAACGCCATCGCCATCGCTATGAAGTTAACAACGCGTACCGCGAAAAAATCGCAGCGACCGGGCTACGTTTCTCTGGACTTTCACCAGATGGTCACCTCGTTGAGTTTGTTGAGCTTCCGCGTGATATTCACCCGTTCTACGTGGGAACACAGGCTCACCCTGAGTTTCTATCGCGTCCCACCAAAGCGCATCCACTATTTAGTGGCCTAGTAGCGGCAGCGATCAAAGCTAATGAAGGAAAGTAATTCAGCGCTACGGGAATATCTGAATTTTCTTATTGTTGAACGGGCGCTTAGCTCACATACAGTAAGCGCTTACGAGCGCGATCTGCGTGGTTATATCTCTTTTCTCGAGCTTGCCAACCTTCAATTGCTCGAATCAACCACGGCGAGCCTTGAAGAGTATGTTGCTTCGTTAAGAGCTCAAAAAAGGTCAGAGAGTTCGATTGCGCGGGCCGTTGTTGGAATTCGCAATTGTATGGAGTTCTCGTGCAAAGAAGCTGGACTCATTAATCCAATTAAAGAATTTAAGCCTCCAAAGAGCGCAAAACGGTTGCCAAAGGCGTTAAGTATTCAAGAAGTGACAGATCTGATTGATGCAACGTCTCGTGGCGATGATCCACTTTCGATTCGCAATCGCGCGATAGTCGAATTGCTTTATGCAACTGGCGCACGTATTTCTGAAATCGTGGATCTCAATCTCTCGGATATCTCTAAGATGGTCGGAGAAGAAGTGCTCTCCGTAAAGCTTTCCGGTAAGGGTGGAAAAGACAGAATCGTCCCAGTCGGCAAATATGCACAGAGCGCTATAGATCAGTACGTCGTGAGAATTCGTCCGATCACTGCACTACGTAGCGAGAGCGCTTTATTTGTGAATTCGCGCGGTTCTCGCTTAACAAGGCAGAGCATGTGGAAGGTAGTGGGAGATGCCGCAAAGAGCGCTGGCATCGACCATGTCGTTTCACCACACTCATTGCGCCATAGCTTTGCCACACATTTACTCGATGGTGGTGCAGATATTCGCGTAGTGCAAGAATTGCTCGGACATTCATCTGTCACGACCACGCAGATCTACACGCTGGTGACTATAGATAAATTACGAGAGAGTTATGCAAGTGCGCACCCAAGAGCTCGAGAAATTTAATTGCTTAAATATTTTCCAGGTGCGTAGGAATTAACGACCGCGAAGTCTGCGAGCGATAATGCTTTGATCGCCTTTAGCTTCAAGATCGGCGATAATGATTGCTAGAGATTCTCGAACAATGCGACCACGATCTACCGCTAACCCAAGGTCACCTCGAAGTGCTAAGCGTGCCTGCTCAAGGTCATACAACTCTTCAGGTGAAAGATAAACGGTGATCTTTTCGTCATGACGTTCGCGACCACTTGGGGAGCGATCGAATGTATTGACGCGACGACGTGGCGTAGTCCTGACAGCCGACTTTGTGGCCGAGTGAATAGGTGCCTGTGGTTGATCTTCTATTGGCGTTGGAGCTGCAGATGGTACTGCGCTGAGAGTTGTTGTCTGGCGAAAGAGTTCTTCGGCTCCGGGAAGACTGACGCGACGACTCAATTGGCACCCCCACGAGAGATAAGTTCACGAGCAAGACGACGATAGGAGAGAGCCCCAGGAGAGCTTGGAGCATAAGAGGTAATTGGTTCACCTTTTACCGTCGATTCCGAGAATCGCACAGTTCGAGCAATGATGGTGTCTAGTAGCTCGTCGTGAAATTCTTTGTCGATGAGTTCGAGAACATCGCGAGAGTGGCCAGTTTTACGGTCAAACATCGTTGCCAAAATTCCATCAATACGTAGATGAGGATTTGTATGTTCTTGAATCTTGCCGATTGTCTCTTTCACCAGTGAGAGGCCCAAGACGGCGAAGTATTCGCACTCCATTGGAATAAGCACGCCATCAGATGCCGTAAGTGCGTTCACAGTCAATGTTCCAAGTGATGGTGAGCAGTCGATCAAGATATCGTCATAGAGCTCAAGGACAGGTGCGAGAATCTTGCGCAGCTTGTGCTCCTTGGCTATCTCAGTAACAAATGCCGCTTCAGCTGCAGCCAAGTCGCCATGGCCACGTATGAAATCAAGACCAGGTACGTTCGATTTCAAAATGAAGTCAGTGACATTGGCGGTTGAATCGTTGAGGAGATACCAGATCGACCCGTACTGCTCTTTAATTTGGGAAGGTTTGATGCCAAGGCCAGTAGTCATCGAGGCTTGTGAATCGAAATCGATGAGGAGTACTCGACGACCAAGTTCGGCGAGCGCAGCACCTAGATTGATAGTCGTGGTGGTCTTACCTACGCCACCTTTTTGGTTAACGACCGAGATCACACGAGCGCGAGCGGCAGCTGGCGCGGCTACTGGTTCTGAGAAATCAAGAGCTCTGCGACCGAGGATGACGGCGGTTGATGCCAGCTCGTCGTCTCGATTTGTCGATTTATCTTCCAAGCGAGAAACCTGTGAATTGATATTGGCCATGTCGGGACTTTAGAGGTGGCTGCCAACATCTGGCAAGCCCGGAAGCATGACCTACAGACACAGGTAACACGTGTACCTTTAGCGCATGACTGAGCTAGGGGATGTCTCAACCGAGAACCCATCCGTTGAGGATGTGACTCCAGCAGCTCTCAGCTCAACAACCCCAGGTGAAGTTATTCCTGTAGAAGGTAGTGAGGGCGCATTCTCCGTCCATCTCTCCAATTTCGATGGCCCCTTTGACCTCCTACTTCAGCTTATTTCTCGTCACAAAATGGATATCACCGAAGTTGCCCTTGGTGTCGTAACGGATGATTTCATAGCCTATATACGCGCTTTAGAAGGCTCTGAGGCGGGTTGGGACCTAGATCAGACCACTGAATTCCTTGTTGTTGCTGCGACCCTGCTAGACCTCAAAGCAGCTCGTTTGCTGCCATCTGGCGAAATTGAAGATGAGGGCGATCTTGCTCTGCTTGAGGCAAGAGATCTGCTCTTTGCACGACTCTTGCAATATCGAGCCTTTAAGGAAATCGCAGCGATCTTCCATGGTCGTATTGATATCGCCGAGAAGTCTTTCCCACGCCTGGTGGCTATGGAACCCCATTTTGCACAGCTTCTTCCTGAAGTCCTTATTGGTGTGGGCCCAGCGCGATTTGCCCAAATTGCCCAGCGCGCAATGACCCCGAAAGTGCCGCTGACGCCCTCGGTCGAACATATTCATAGGCCACTGGTGAGCGTGACCGAAGAGGCGGCAAAGATGGTCGACCAGCTCCGCAAATCTGGCCGCTCGAGCTTTAGAACGCTGATCTCGGATGCCGATTCGACCCTTGTCGTTGTGGCGCGCTTTTTGGCGCTGCTCGAGCTCTATCGTGAGGGCGTATTGCGTTTTGAGCAAGTGATGGCTCTTGGAGAACTCCAGATCACATGGTCAGGGGAGGCTGTTGGAGAGGTGCAGGTGAGCGACGAGTTCGATACTGCGCCTCAGACTGATATGGATGCCAACCCGAAGGACGATTCTGAAATAAACCCTGAAACAAGTGAGGTCTAAATGTCTCAACCTGAACTTAATCAAGCCCTTGAGGCTATCTTGATGGTTGTCGATGAGCCTGTTACCGAGTTGGTACTGGCCCAGATCACCGAGAAGCCGACAGAAGAGGTGATTGCTGCTCTCAAAGAGCTTGCAGCTGGATACGAAGAGCAGGGGCGTGGCTTCACGTTGCGTCAAATCGCTGGGGGATGGCGTTTCTACTCTCACCCGGATCAGGCCGCCATGGTCGAAAAATTTGTCCTAGATGGCCAACAATCTCGACTTACGCAGGCAGCGTTAGAAACATTGGCCGTCATCGCTTATCGCCAGCCGGTCTCGCGTGCACGTGTCTCAGCTATTCGTGGCGTGAACGTTGAAGCGGTAATGAAGACGCTGCTGACTCGCGGTCTAGTCGAAGAGCGCGGAACCGAGCCTGATTCAGGCGCCATTCTGTATGGCACAACGAGTTACTTTCTCGAGAAGATCGGCATTCGCAGCCTGGAAGACCTGCCTGCGCTCGCTCCATTCTTGCCCGATGTTGATGGGCTAGATGAAGTTCTGGCAACTCTCACCGACTAGTTTCCCGCTTATTAGCCAAACCTCAAGTGAGGGTTTATAGTTATGTCCTCGTGAGCTCACTGTGAGCACACAGCTTTTTCTCTCCACGCCGAAAAGCCGTGATGAAAGGACTACACAATGGCGCTTGTTCGCCTTCAGAAAGTTTTAGCTGACGCAGGTATCGCTAGCCGCAGAGCGAGTGAGCAATTGATCCTCGATGGCCGAGTGAGCGTAGACGGAATCCAGATTACAGAACTTGGTAGCAAAGTTGATCCAGAAATCTCTAAAGTTGAAGTTGATGGTGAGGCAATTGCTACCGTAAAGACTAAAGTTTATCTAGCATTCAATAAGCCAATGGGCGTTTTGTCCACAATGTCGGACCCCGAAAACCGTCCAAATTTGGGTGATTACTTCAAGGATCGTAATGAGAGACTCTTCCACGTTGGCCGCCTCGATAAGGAGAGTGAAGGACTTATTCTTCTCACTAACGATGGTGACATGGCGCATAGAGCAACCCACCCTTCATATGGAATGGTGAAGAAGTATTTGGTGGAGATCGAAGGGGTTCTCACTAAAGAAGAGCTCGCGGAAATTCTTAAGGGCGTAGCCCTAGAGGATGGTCTCGCCCGAGCTCTGACTATAAAGACAATTCGTGAAGTCAACCCCAAACATTCATGGGTAGAGATCACGATTCATGAAGGGCGATACCACATCGTGCGCCGCATCTTCGAGCACTACGAGGTTCCTGTTCTTCGCTTGATACGTACCGATTTTGGTCCGATCACGCTGGGGGAGACCGGTGTTGGACGGTATCGCAAAATAAACGAGGTGGAGTTGGTAAAGCTCTTTACACTTTTAAAAATAAATCGATAATAACTTTTGCATAAAAGAAATTAATCAACAATTACATATTGTGACTAAATAGGATAAGCATTTTATCGACTTTTTTAAGCACAAAGTTGTGATAAATGTCGATAAAAAGACATTATTGTGACGGTACAGCAGAACA
>CAIKCJ010000041.1 GCA_903825945.1 uncultured Actinomycetes bacterium
TCCAGTAATTTCTCTAGCGGAAGTCGCAAATAAATCGAAGTTGCTTCACGAAGTAGCTTGATGCTTTCTGGATAATCAATAACCGATGCAGCGGCACCATGTTGGTGGTGATTCAACTGCCTTTGAATCCCGCGGCAAGAAACTAGTGGAGTCACAACTGAAGTCAATTGCACAAGGCTTGGAGCCAGCAAATATCGTCTGGCGTGGATAAGTCGCACCTGATCCCTACGAGAGGTGCTTGCGAGTACGCCATTCTTTAAATACCTCGAAAATTATTGGTAGCACCGTGATGCCGGCAATCACAATAATGATGTCGGTAAGATATTTAGAGATTGTGTTAGCGAAGGTATTTCCGGCCGCATATGCGCCCCAGATCAATATTTGGGTCCAGAAGATTGCACCGACTACATTCCAGAACGCGAACTTCTTAAAGGGAACACGAATGATGCCGGAGAGTGGATTAATTAATCCACGAATAACTGGGATAAAGCGACCAAGCACGATCGCGCGCCCCTGCCCATATTTAGTGATGTACTTTTCGGCTGAGCGGATCTTGCCCGGATCGAAGAACTTAGATCCTTCACGACTAAAGATTCGAATGCCATATTTCCAACCGAGCCAGTGACCAAATTGCGAACCAATGATCGCCGCAATCGGTGCACCGAGCGCCACAATGGTGATGTTGAGGTGGTGATGGCCTGCTTCCACTCCAATGCCAGAGGCGAAGAGACCCGCGCTGATCAGCAAGGTGTCGCCAGGTAGGCCGATAATCAGAGGCAACCCCGTCTCAAGTGCCAGGATCGCAAAAATAATGATCAGGGCGAAGTTGGAGTTCAGTGCAGTGGTGACGCTAATAAAGCTCATTCCGAAAGGGTACCGATAGTCGGCCCACTCCAGAACAAACCACAACCAACTTCATGGACTTGTAGTTCAGGTGGGTGATGCGGTTATGGTGTGCGCATGAGTCCGGGCAAGAAGTTAGTGATCGTCGAATCCCCCGCGAAGGCGCGCAAGATCGGTGCTTTTCTCGGCTCGGATTATGTAGTCGAGGCTTCGGTCGGCCATATTCGAGACCTGCCGCAACGCGCCGCCGATATCCCGGCCGAATATAAGAAGGTCGCCTGGGCCAAAGAGGGCGTCAATATCGAAGAGGACTTTGCCCCGCTCTATGTGATCAACCCTGATAAAAAGAAGAAGGTTGCCGAACTCAAGGCGCTCATGAAAGGCGCCGACGAGCTCATTCTGGCTACCGATGAGGACCGCGAGGGCGAGGCGATCGCATGGCACTTGATCGAGGTGCTGCGTCCCAAAATTCCTATTAGACGCATGGTTTTTCATGAAATTACAGAAGATGCGATCAAAAAAGCAGCTAACCAAACACGCGATTTAGATTATCGATTGGTTGACGCGCAAGAGACTCGTCGCGTTCTCGATCGACTCTATGGCTATCGCCTCTCACCTGTCTTGTGGAAGAAAGTCATGCCCCGAATCTCTGCCGGGCGTGTGCAGTCGGTAGCAACTCGTCTCATCGTCGAGCGCGAACGTGAGCGCATGGCATTTATCTCATCATCATGGTGGGATATTTCTGCCGAATGTGCAGCGGGATTTAAGGCACGTTTACTCTCAGTAGATGGCAAACGCGTAGCGACCACAAATGATTTTGATGATCTGGGCGCACTCAAAGAAAAATCCGCAGGAAATATTCTCTTGCTCGATGAAGCAAGCGCCAACGAGCTCACTCAAAGTTTAGGGTCGAGCTCACTCATCGTTAAGAGCACAGAGGAGTCACCTCGTACCGAGCGACCTAAGGCGCCATTTACAACATCAACTATGCAACAAGATGCTGGCGGAAGACTTGGGTGGGGTTCGCAGATAACAATGCGAGTTGCGCAACGGTTGTATGAAAATGGCTACATCACATATATGCGTACCGACTCAGTGACGCTCTCGCAATCTGCGATTGCATCCGCGCGTGAACAAGCAGCTGGTCTATATGGAAAAGAATTTGTTCCACCAACCCCGCGGATCTATGAAGGCAAATCCAAGAACGCACAAGAAGCTCACGAAGCAATTCGTCCTGCAGGAGATATTTTTAAGACTCCAGGTGAGTTAGCACCAGAGTTATCGCGCGATGAGTTTGCGCTCTATGACCTAATCTGGAAACGCACCATCGCATCACAGATGGCTGATGCTAAGAAAATGCAGATGCGCGTGGATTTTGATGTCACCACCAAGTCAGGCCAGGCCGCTATTTTCCGCGCTAATGGCAGCGTCATAACCTTCCCTGGCTTCTTAGCTGCGTATGAAGATATCGCCGAAGAAGATTCAAAAGATACCGATGAGAGTTCAAAGCGCCTACCAGCAATGGCTGTGGGTGAGGCGATGGCCGTCAAGAGTTATTCATGCGAAGGCCACGAAACCAAACCACCTGCGCGCTATACCGAACCAACACTGGTGAAGAAGCTCGAAGAGTTGGGAATCGGACGCCCTTCTACATTTGCATCAATCATCAGCACTATCCAAGATCGTGGCTACGTCGCCAAACGTGGTCGCGCACTAGTCCCAACATTCTTAGCATTTAGTGTTACGGGCTTACTCGAACAGCATTTTGCAAAACTTGTTGATTATGAGTTCACAGCATCGATGGAAGAAGATCTTGACAAGATCGCGCACGGCGAAGCAGATCGCGTGGAGTGGCTCAATGATTTTTATTATGGACACGATGATGTTCCTGGGCTAGAAGCGCTCTCACAAGATCTAGGTGCGATCGATGCCCAACAGATCAACACCATGAAGCTTGGCGATGACATTGAGATTCGTGTCGGCAAATTTGGTGCATATGTTCAACAAGGACAAGGTGATAACAGAAAGTTTGCCAACATCCCTCAAAATATGGCGCCAGATGAACTCACACTCGCTGTTGCACTAGAACTTTTAGCAAAACCATCAGGTGAGCGCGAACTTGGTATCGAGCCCGCAACCGGATATCCACTCATCGCAAAATCTGGACGCTACGGTCCATATGTCACTCAAGTATTACCAGAACCAGAGATGGTGGTCGATAAAAAAACTGGCGAGCTAAAAAAGCCTCGCAAAAAGAACGATGATCCAAAACCGAAGACGGCATCACTGCTGAGCACAATGTCGCTTGACACGATCACACTCGATGATGCACTCAAATTAATGTCACTGCCTCGCACACTCGGCGTGTACGAAGATGCACCGATCACCGTCCAAAATGGTCGCTACGGCCCATACCTGATGCACGGCGCAGATTCACGGACTCTGACTTCAGAAGACCAGCTCTTCACCATCGAACTTCCCGAAGCGATCGAGATCTATAAGCAACCAAAGCTCCGCCGCCGCGGGGTAGCAAAGCCTCCACTCAAAGACCTGGGTATCGATCCTGAATCTCAGAAAGCGGTTCTGGTGAAGGATGGCCGATTCGGCGCCTATGTCACCGACGGTACGACCAATGCCACCCTGCGCAAGGGCGACACCATCGAATTCCTGACCCTTGAGCGCGGAATGGAGCTTTTGGCTGGCCGCCGCGCCTGGGAGGCCGAAAATGGGGGCGCCCCCACCAAGAAAAGGGCCAAAAAGGCCGCATCAACTGGCTCGCGAGGCAAAAAGAGCGCCCCTACCCTGACTTCTAAGGTCGTCAAAGCCACAGGCGCAGCCAAGACCAAGAAGAAAGCAGCCACCGGGAAAGGCAAAGTAGCCAACCCTTAGACTGCCCCTATGTCTCAAGCTCTGCCGTATCCCAGCGCCCCGGCGCAGACGGATTCACGAAGCGTTTTAGCCATTCCGGCCTTTAGACGCCTTTGGTACTCCATGGCCTTCTCCTCATTTGGAGATTGGCTGGGCTTGCTCGCCACAACTGCGCTCGCACTCGAGCTAGCAGGTGGTAATTACAAAAAAGCTAACTTCGCTATCGCAGGTGTATTTATTGTGCGCCTTCTCCCCGCGGTCTTACTCGGACCTATCGCTGGCGTAATCGCAGATCGTTTCGATCGCCGTCGCCTGATGATCGTCTGCGACATTCTGCGCTTTGGTTTCTACGCATCGATTCCGATCGTTCACAACTACATCTGGTTGTACACCGCGACTGTGATCGTCGAATCAATCACTCTCTTCTGGTCGCCCGCTAAAGAAGCATCTGTCCCTAACTTAGTTCCAAAAGATAAGTTAGAAAACGCTAACCAGATGACTCTGGTCGCAAGTTATGGCAGCGCTCCAGTAGCTGCGCTGATGTTCTCTGTCCTAGCAGGTGTAGCAGCTGCGATCTCATCATTTACTTCCAAGCGTTATGCATCCACCGCAGATCTTGCGCTCTATATCGACGCTCTCTCATTTTTATATACAGCGTGGGTGGTCTTCAAACTCCAACACATTCCTCGCGATGGCGGCTCCAAATCTGCCGTCAATGACAACATTGGTAAATCACTGATCGAAGGTTTTAAGTTCGTCTCTAGCTCCAAAGTAATTAGTGGTCTAATCTTAGGAATGCTCGGAGCATTCTTCGCTGCAGGTGCCGTTATCGGTCTTGCTCGAACATTTGTTGGTGATCTCAAAGCTGGTGACGCTGCATACGGAATTCTCTTCGGTTCGGTCTTCACCGGTCTTGCACTCGGAATCTGGCTTGGACCAAAGATCTTTGGTCAATTCTCACGCCGACGTATCTTCGGTGCCTCACTCACTGTCTCTTCATTCTTCTTGATTATCTTGGCCCTAGTTTCAAATATCGTGCTCGCGATGCTGGTAACAATCCTTCTTGGCGCATTCGCCGGGTTGTCGTGGGTAACAGGATTTACGATGCTCGGCCTGGAAGTTGCTGATGATGTGCGCGGTCGCATCTTCGCCTTCGTGCAGTCTCTGATACGTATTTCACTTGTTTTAGTGCTCGCAATCGCCCCAATTATTGCCGCTGCGATTGGTCGCCATAGTTTCACAATTAACAAGCATCACCTCAATTACGACGGCGCTGCCTTCACACTCTTTGGCGCTGGCGTTATCGGACTCGTTGTCGGAATCATTTCTTACAAGAGAATGAAAGATCGTCCCAACGTTTCCTTCCTCACCGATGTTTTAGCTGCACTACGTGGCGAGCTGGTCTCCGAATCAGGACGCACACACACCGGAATTTTCATTGCATTCGAAGGCGGCGAGGGTTCAGGAAAATCTACCCAAACCAAATACCTAAAAGCATTTCTAGAAGAGCGCGGTGAAAAAGTTCTGCTCACCCGCGAACCTGGCGGAACAGAGCTAGGCAACCAACTTCGCAAAATTTTACTCGATCCAGCAACTGGGAATATTGCACCACGTTCTGAAGCGTTGTTGTATGCAGCGGATCGCGCCAACCATGTTCACAACAAAGTCATGCCAGCGCTGCTGGGTGGCGAAATTGTTATTAGCGATCGTTACATCGATTCTTCTATCGCCTATCAAGGTGCTGGTCGTGTGATGCAAGCAAATGAGGTCGCGCGCCTATCTAAATGGGCGACTGATGGCCTGATTCCGAATCTCACCATCATCATGGATGTTCCAGCCGAGATTGGTCTAGGTCGACTCAACGGCGCTGACCGTCTCGAGCAAGAACCACTCGCGTTCCACGAACGCGTACGCCGCGAATTCCTTAATCTCGCTGCGATTGACCCTGATCGCTACTTTGTTGTGGATGCCACCCAGAGCAAAGAAGAGATTCGCCAACAAATCGCTAGCCGCGTCGCACTCATCCCACAGTTAGCTCTTAATGAATCGCGCGCCATAAAGTAATGAGCGTCTTTGATTCACTCATCGGCCAGGAAGACTCTGTTCAGATCCTTAAAGATGCCGTTGCCGCGGCAAAGATAGGTGAAGACGAGTCCCAGGCGATGACTCATGCCTGGCTATTTACGGGCCCCCCAGGAAGTGGCCGCTCAAACGCAGCTCTGGCTTTCGCAGCAGCCCTGGTCTGTAAATCAAGCGGATGTGGCACCTGCACAGATTGCCTAACCGCCCTTAAAGGCTCGCATGCCGATGTCGAGCTAATCCGCACCGAAGGCCTATCGATCAAGATCGATGAAGTCCGCGAGCTCATCACGCGCGCTTCGTGGACTCCATCTGTTGCAACATATCGAGTAGTCGTGATGGAAGATGCAGATCGCCTGACAGAGTCTGCGGCAAACGCGATGCTAAAAGCAATCGAAGAACCAGGTCTGCGCACCGTCTGGTTGCTCTGCGCACCAACGACCACAGATGTATTGCCAACTATTCGCTCACGTACCCGCAATCTCGCGCTGCGCACGCCTTCTATCGCAGCAGTGAAGAACCTGCTGGAAAGTGAACTCGTGCCTGCTGCTACAGCCGAACTCGCTGCGCGTGCATCGCAAGGACATATTGGTCGCGCACGCTATCTTGCGAACAATCCAGAGGCTCGCACTCGGCGCACAGATATTCTCAAACTCCCACTAACAATCACAGATATCTCATCTGCATTTAAATGCGCGGGTATGTTGGTTGATGCTGCCAAACGTGATGCCGAAGCAGAAGCGCAAAAGAAGAACGATGTGGAGTTAGCCGCTCTTAAAGAAGCATGGGGACAGCAAGGCACGAGAGTTGTTGCTGGCGGTGCCAAAGCGATCAAAGAGCTAGAGCGAGAACAAAAATCTCGTCAGACCAGAATGGTCCGTGATTACCTAGATCGTGCCCTGCTCGATATCGCAACGCTCTATCGCGATATCTTGATGGTGCAGTCCAATACCCCCCGCGATGCACTTATCAACAGCGACATGCAGCGAGAGGTAGAGATTGTGGCTAACTCCACGAGCCCCGACACAACTCTGCGAAAATTGCAGGTGATCATGAAAACTCGTACCCAACTTTCACATAACGCTGCGCCACTTCTCGCTATAGAAGCAATGATGGTGCAGTTAGCATGAGTATTAACGATAACTTCATTGAGTTTGACCCGATCTATCCACCCAAAAAGCCACGCCCACTGCGTATTTTCTTAGTATCACTCACTGTTTCATCCCTGCTCGTAGCTCTTGCTTTCGGCGGCCAAGCTGCCTACCAAGCGCTCAAACCCAAAGTGCATTGGACAATGCAAAAATTCATGACACAGAGCCTTGATTGGCAGCCATGTGACAACGGATTTTCTTGCACCACATACCAAGTGCCGATTGATTACAACAATCTCAACGGCGGCAACTTCACACTACAAGTTTTAGTTCATCCAGCTACTGGTAATAAAACAAAACTCGGATACCTCTTTGTGAACCCCGGGGGACCAGGTGGCTCCGGTGTTGATTACGCCTATAACGCCGACACGATTGTCTCGAAAGTAATCGAAGATAATTACGACATTGTTGGCATTGATCCACGTGGTGTCAACCTTTCACAACCAGTTCGTTGTCTCACAGATTCACAAGAAGACACCTACCTTGATGGTGGCGGAAGTATTCAAACATCGAGTGATCTCACCCAATCTGAGCAACAAGCTCAGATGTTTGCAGATCAATGCTGGAATCAGGTCGGTCCTAACCTGGCGCATTACTCAACACTTGAGAGCGCAAAAGATATGGATATCTTGCGCGCACTGCTTCACCAACCCACATTGAATTACATCGGCAAGTCCTACGGAACATATCTGGGCACTTTGTATGCCGCTTTATTCCCACAGAACACAGGCCGTATGGTTCTAGATGGCGCAGTAGACCCCAACATCTCGGTCAACCAACAAAACGAAGTCCAGGCACAAGGCTTCGACACAGCGCTGCGATCATTTATATCTTCCAATCCAGAATTTTCAGTAGCTCAGGTACAACAGCTCTTGGCCACAGCGCGCAAAACTCCGCTGCCAACAAAACCAGCCAACTCAAGTAAAACAAATAAACAAAACCGCACCCTGACCGAATCACTCACGATTACAGCAATCGCTTCTGCGCTCTATGACCCATCATCTGGATGGCCACAACTTAAAAGCGCGCTAGATCTGGCTATTAACCACAACGACGGGACGGGGTTGTTGGCTATGGCCGATGACTATGACCAGCGCCTTCCCAATGGCCACTATGCCTCTAACCAGAATGACATCTCCCAGATCACCACGTGCCTAGATTTCCCAGACCCGCGCACCATCCCCCAAATCCAGAGAAATGCGGCGGATTACGCCAAAACCGCGCCTCTCTTTGGACCGTATCTGGCCTACGCGGGCTTGGCTTGTCACTATTGGCGAGTAAGCCCAGTCACCACCCCACCCCTGACTCACCTAAAGTCGGCACCACTTCTGGTGATCGGCACGACCCGAGATCCGGCCACCCCGTATGCCTGGGCCCAGGCACTCAATAAAGATCTCATCGACTCCACTTTGATCACCCTCAATGGCGATGGCCATACGGGCGCCAACCGCGGCAGCACGTGTGTAGATGACGCAGTGAACATGTACTTGCTCTCGGGTGTAACCCCCGCTGGTAATTTGTACTGCGCGAAATAGGTATTGTTTCCTTATGCGTTTAGACCATGTCTCTTATGTGACTTCTCATGATCAGCTCTCAGATACCGTCCAACGCTTGGGCGCGACTCTTGGAACAACATTCGTAGACGGTGGCATTCACCCGCGATTCGGTACCCGTAACTTCACTGCGCCGCTTAAGAATGGCCATTACCTCGAAGTTGTCTGCCCGCTTGATCACCCAGCGACAGATAGCAATGCATTCGGTAAGGCTGTATCAAAGCGCGCTAATGAAGGCGGCGGTTGGTTGACCTGGGTTCTGAGCACAGATGACATCGCTCCAATCGAAACACGCATTGGTCGCCCAGCAGCAGAAGGCCATCGCAAGAAGCCAGATGGCACAGATCTTCGCTGGAAGCAGATCGGCGTTACAGATATTTTGAACGATAAGCAACTTCCATTCTTTATCGAATGGCTCACTGCAGAACATCCATCTAAAGATGGCGTAGCCTCTGCCAAAATTACAAAAGTTGAATTCGCTGGCGACAAAGAGAAGATCCGCGAATATGCGGGCGAAAATGTGGATCAAGCAATTGGTGAAGTAGAAGTAATTTGGGTTGATCCAGCAGAGAACGATGGCGACACCGGAATTGTTGCTGTGTATCTCCAAACAAACGATGGTGAAATTAGAATCGATTAAGTTCTACACTCTTAGTATGAGCAACGGGACGGTACAAGTCACCGCACCGGACTCTAAGACACCACCACTATTCCAAAGATAGTAACAGTCACTGTCTCGGTCTCCTTTAAGATCAGCAAGTAGGAATAGCGATAGTAATAGGGATAGGAATAAGGATTTAGATTAAAGATGTCAGCGACTACTCACCGTTTACTTCGCCATATGGCATGGATCAATCAGCGCGTCTACGAGGCAGTACAAGTACTTCCTGACCAAGCGCTTGGTTCTTTTATCGTTAACCCAGAATGGACCGCTGGCCGCTTGCTCCAACACATCGTTGAAGGCTCGGATTGGTATGTCTATTGCCTTACCGGAACTCCGTGGCGCGATATCAAAAAACCAGAGAGCATGGCCGATCTCGACAAACTCAAGAAATTACTCGCTGAATTCGATGGCATGATCCTTGTGCAGGCGGATCTGCCTGATGAGTATCTAACAATCGTTGAGGGCGAGAAGAGTTGGCAGAACTTGCGCTCTACAATCCTGGCCGAGGCGGTTTATCACGCAATCGAACATCGCACCCAGTTAATCGATGCGCTGGAGAAAAACGGCTACAACCCAATTTCTCTAGATTCTCTTGACCTATGGAGCTTTGAATCGTTTGAAAAGAAAGAAGCACAAGCCTAACTTTCAATAGTTAGCCAGTGAGAGCTACCTATCTTTACTTTTGGAAATCTGGCACGCTATGCCAATGGGGAAATATAACGACCGGAAAATTGCTCGCAGATTCTCTCTTCGAAGTGCATTCGGGGTAAACCCTACTTGTCCAGTGGGTTACACGCCCAAGGTTTAGTCTTTTCACACTGCTAGGTCGGGGGAATTCAAAAACTACTTACTTAGAGGAATCACAATCTCATTGTATTGAAGGAACCCTGGTTTAAAAGGCGGATCAAATCGAGCAATGCGGGTCTCCTCGCTCAATGAGAACTCTGCACTTCGGGCGAGAGATCGGAGAAGTTCCTCTTGCTTCTTGCAGAGCTCAGCGTTTGCTCGACCCTTAAATGAGAGCGCCACACATTCTTGTGCAGGTAGCTCCCGCACTGAGACTCGAGCGTTGTTGGGGTGAGGCAACTCATTAACGCTCATCCCCGCCGGCATCACAAAAGCGATCTTCCATGCCTTCGAATCTAACCCGCTAGTTGTCGTAGCGATCACAGGGAGACTCGCAGCAAGCAGATCAATTCAGAGTAGGCTCGCCACATAAGCAAGAGAGAAGCGGTGGAGCATGATTGAGGTAAGAGAACTTTCA
>CAIKCJ010000042.1 GCA_903825945.1 uncultured Actinomycetes bacterium
GGTGCTGAAGGTTTAACAGGGCTGCAAGGTTTGCAAGGTTTGCAAGGTGCAACTGGCCCTACCGGTGCAACTGGAAGTAGCGGTTCTATTGGGTTAGCGGGTGCACAAGGTGCAACTGGGCCTTCGCAGGTTCAAACGTCTGTAATCTCATTTGCGAATCTAAGTGGATCAGAACAAGCATCCATAAACTCAAG
The DNA here is from genome assembly GCA_903825945.1 of uncultured Actinomycetes bacterium. Classification (GTDB taxonomy): domain Bacteria; phylum Actinomycetota; class Actinomycetes; order Nanopelagicales; family Nanopelagicaceae; genus PALSA-747. The sequence continues at coordinate 195 of CAIKCJ010000042.1, forward strand.
CGCCTTCGGAACATTTTCTCCCGGAAAAATATATGTTGTTGATATTTTATTGAACTCAATACTCACCGGATACGACTCAAGCCCAGTTCTGAAATTAAGTGCCTCGGCAACTGGCGGAACGCCGATTATCAGCATGACATACTTTTGCGCCCAAACTCAGGCAGACCGATTTTCAAGCACCGAGAGCGAATCTGACACTTACGCAAAAATCGTAGTTAACGCGTCAAGCGCTGTAACGACATCACAATTAATTTTGACCTTGACAAGCGGCGAGCAGACCACGACCAACGCATTGATAACTAATGGGACTTACATTTCCCAACTAGTGGGTTCGCTCCTGTAAAGACTGGAGCGGGTGACCGGGATCGAACCGGCATGGCCAGCTTGGAAGGCTGGGGCTCTACCATTGAGCTACACCCGCATGGATTGGGCTGGGGAGGTGTTCTTTCGGACACCTTCTCTGACCCGTTCGTGCTCCCCGCCAAGGCGGAGGGCGACCTGCAGGGGATAAAGGTATCGGGTTTGGTTAGGAGATGTGAACTCGACCCCTTAGACTTCCTGCTTACGCCACGGGGCGTAGCGTAGTGGCTAGCGCGCCTGCTTTGGGAGCAGGAGACCGGGAGTTCGAATCTCCCCGCCCCGACCAGTAAGTCAACCCATGTTCGTACATAGATTAAATCTCTCGAAAGGGCCTTCGTGAAAAGCGCCGTAGAAAAACTCACTGAAACTCGTACCAAGCTCACAATCGACGTTACTTTCGAAGAGCTACAACCTCACATTGCAAATGCTTACAAAGTTCTTGGTGAGCGCATCAATGTTCCAGGTTTCCGTAAGGGCAAAGTTCCTACAGCGATGATCGAAGCACGTCTTGGTCGCGGTGCGATCTTGGATGAAGCAGTTAACTCAGCGCTCTCTGATTTCTATAGCCAAGCAAAGGCCGAGCACAACATCATTGCTATCGGTCGTCCAAATGTAGATATCACCGAGTTGGTTGATAACGAGAAGCTTGCATTCACTGTCGAAGTAGATGTTCGTCCAGAGATCACACTTCCTAATTTTTCAGAGATGACAATTACTGTCGACGATGTTGTCGTTGACGATACAGAAGTAGCAACACAGGTTGATGCACTTCGCGCTCGTTTTGGAACACTCACAACTGTTGAGAAGAAAGTTGAGACAGGTGACTTCGTCACTATCGATCTCGTTGCAACAATTAACGGCGCACCACTTGATGGTGGCACAGCAAACGATATTTCTTACGAAGTAGGTTCAAACAGCATGGTTGAGGGACTCGATGAGGCCTTGATCGGTTTGGATAAGAATGAGAGTAAGCGTTTTGAAGCGACTCTTGTCGGAATGCCAGAAGGCGAAAAGGCAGATGTTGATGTCACTGTTAAGGCAGTAAAGCATCGCGATCTTCCAGAGCTTGATGATTCTTTTGCAAAGCTTGCAAGTGAGTTCGACACTCTTGCAGAACTTCGCGCCGATGTTCAGACTCGCCTTGAGCGCATGAAGCAGCTCGAGCAGGGTTCACATGCTCGCGACACATTGCTAGAAGAGCTCATCAAGTCAGTAACAATTCCGCTCCCAACAAATCTCATTGAAGAAGAAGTACATGCTCACCTTGAAGGGGAAGGGCGCCTAGAAGATGAGGCACACCGCAAGGAAGTAACTGAGCAGACAACAAAGCAACTCACTCAAGAGATTCTGCTCGACACTATTGTGAGCGCTGAAGATGTTGCAGTGAATGAGCAGGAGCTCAGCGAATATCTTTTCCGCGCAGCAGCTCGCTACCAGATGACTCCTGATCAATTCATCAAGGAAGTTTCAGAAGCTGGTCAGATCCAGACCATGGTTGCCGAAGTTGGTCGCGCAAAGGCGTTGGCTGGTGTACTTGGTCGCGTGAAGGTTGTTACCAAGTCCGGCAAGGTTGTTGACCTCGAGGCACTTCGCCCAGCGGCCCCAACAGTCATTGATGGTGCTGATAGCGCTGATGGTGCTGATAGCGCCGAGGAGACCGAGGAATAACACTTCTCTCAGGGCGAACAGTCCCGAGCTAAAAGTTCCTCATTTGCGGAAGCATTTGGCCTTAAAGATTGTTAAGGTCAATACAGGTAAAACAAGCAAATTTCAGGAGGAGCAGTGGATATCAAGGCAGCCCGTTCAGCGGGTCAATTTGGCGGTGGGTTAGACGATCAGGTCTATCAACGCCTGCTCCAAGATCGCATCATCTTCATGGGTTCACAAGTTGAAGACAATATGGCGAACGCAATCTCTGCTCAGATGCTTCTGCTTGCTGCAGAAGATCCAGAGAAGGACATCTATCTTTATATCAACTCACCTGGAGGCTCAGTCTCTGCGGGAATGGCTATCTACGACACCATGCAATACATCAAGAACGATGTAGTCACAGTCGCAATGGGTCTAGCGGCCTCTATGGGTCAGTTCTTGTTAACAGCTGGCGCAAAGGGCAAGCGTTATGCGCTTCCTAACGCACGCATCTTGATGCACCAACCACTTGGCGGCATTGGTGGCACAGCGACCGATATCAAAATTCAAGCCGAGCAGATGGCTTTCACCAAGAAGCGTATGGCCGAACTCATCGCTTATCACTCAGGTCAATCACTTGAGCGCATCACAGCCGACTCAGATCGCGACCGTTGGTTTGATGCTGAAGAAGCTCAGGCTTATGGCCTCTGTGATCACGTCGTTCGATCTGCAGGTCAAGTTTCAGGAAGTGGTGGAACAGCATGAGCATGAACATCAATCGCGTCTCAGAATTCACTAGCCGCTATGTGCTTCCAACTATCGAAGAGAAGACTTCGTATGGCTATAAGCGCTTAGATCCGTACACAAAGCTCTTTGAAGAGCGCATCATTTTCGTCGGTCAGGGAATCGATGACACCGTTGCAAACGATGTCATGGCACAACTCCTGACGCTTGAATCTATGGATCCAGATCGCGACATCATGATGTACATCAACTCACCTGGTGGATCATTCACCGCGTTGACTGCCATCTATGACACCATGCAATTTGTTCGTCCAGATGTCATGACAATTTGTCTTGGCCAAGCTGCGTCAGCAGCATCGGTACTTCTTGCTGGTGGAGCAAAAGGCAAGCGCATGGCACTCGAACATGCACGCGTTTTGATTCATCAGCCTTATAGCGAGGGTCAGGGCCAAGGCTCTGATATCGAAATCCAAGCACGCGAAATCTTGCGCATGCGTTCGCTCCTTGAAGAGATGCTTGCGAAGCACTCCAACAAGAGCGTGGAAGAGATCAGCAAGGATATTGAACGTGACAAGATCCTTACCGCTGCAGAAGCAGTGGAGTATGGAATTATCGATCAAGTTCTTGCATCTCGTAAGGCTTCCAAATAACAAGCTGATTTACTCTGTAAGCGAACAGCCTGGGTGGGAAAATCCACCCAGGCTTTCGTCTTTTCTCATAGGCTTATCCCATGACAACCCGTATTGGCGAGAGTGGCGATCTGCTTAAGTGTTCTTTCTGCGGCAAGACACAGAAGCAGGTTAAAAAACTCATTGCTGGTCCCGGTGTCTACATCTGTGATGAGTGCATCGATCTTTGTAACGAGATCATCATTGAAGAACTTACGGATACCTCGCAACTTGATCTGACCGAAGTCCCTAGGCCTCAAGAGATTTATTCATTTTTGGATCAGTACGTTGTAGGTCAAGATCGCGCAAAGAAGTCACTCTCTGTTGCCGTCTATAACCATTACAAGCGCGTTCAATCAGGTGAATCAAAGCGCGAAGATTCCATCGAACTTGCCAAATCGAACATCCTTATTCTTGGACCAACTGGTTGCGGTAAAACTCTTTTGGCACAAACCCTTGCGCGTATGCTCAATGTTCCATTCGCTATCGCCGATGCGACCGCGCTCACGGAAGCTGGTTATGTTGGAGAAGATGTTGAGAACATTCTGCTCAAGCTGATCCAAGCCGCTGATTTTGATACCAAGAAGGCCGAGACCGGAATCATCTACATCGATGAGATCGACAAGGTTGCTCGTAAATCCGAGAATCCTTCGATTACACGCGATGTTTCAGGCGAAGGCGTGCAGCAAGCACTTCTTAAGATTCTTGAGGGAACGGTTGCATCAGTTCCGCCTCAGGGAGGTCGCAAGCACCCACATCAAGAGTTCTTGCAGATCGATACGACAAACATTCTCTTCATTGTTGGTGGTGCATTCGCAGGACTCGAGAAGATCATCGAAGGGCGCAAGGGCAAAGCCGGAGTTGGATTTAACGCCACACTTCAAAGCCAAGCAGAGCTCGACAAGATCGATATCTTTGGCGAAGTAATGCCAGAAGATCTCCTTAAGTTTGGAATGATTCCTGAGTTCATCGGCCGCTTGCCAATTTTGACGAGCGTTGAAAATCTTGATCGCCCAGCTCTTATGGAAATTCTGACTGAGCCAAAGAATGCATTGGTGAAGCAGTATCAGCGCCTCTTTGATCTCGATGGCGTTGAGCTTGAATTTAACCAAGAAGCACTTGAGTGCATCGCTGACCTAGCAATCAAGCGTGGAACTGGTGCCCGTGGACTTCGCGCAATCATGGAAGAGACCCTTCTCGCCGTGATGTACGAAGTGCCATCTCGTAGCGACATCGAGCGCGTAATCATCACGCCAGAGGCTGTGATGAAAGAAGCTGCTCCGACCTACGTCAATCGCGGTAGCGGCCCTAAGCGTGCGGGAAAGTCAGATAAATCCTCGATCGACAAGAGCGCTTAGTAGCTAGTTCTGTCCCCGATTTTTTAATCTAGACTAACGTCCTATGAGCGAGCGTCCCGAACTAGCTGCAAGTTTCACTCCGAGCGAGATCGAGGCACCCCTCTATAAGAAATGGCTCGATGCCGGCTACTTCACAGCAGATAGCAAATCCGAGAAGCCACCTTTCGCAATTGTCATCCCACCTCCTAACGTCACAGGCGTTTTGCATATCGGCCACGCGCTGGATCACACCCTCCAAGATATTTTGATTCGCATGAAGCGAATGAAGGGCTTCGAGGCTCTCTGGCTTCCTGGAATGGATCACGCCGGAATTGCTACTCAGAATGTTGTTGAAAAGCAGCTAGCCGCTCAGGGTCTGACTCGCCATGACCTAGGTCGCGAAAAGTTTGTTGAGAAAGTCTGGGAGTGGAAAGAAGAATCTGGCGGAGCAATCCTCGATCAGATGAAGCGCTTGGGAGATAGCGTTGATTGGTCGCGCGAACGATTCACAATGGATGAGGGACTCTCTAAAGCTGTACTAGAAATCTTTAAGCGTCTCTATGAAGCTGACCTGATTTATCGCGCCGAACGCATCATCAACTGGTGCCCACGTTGCCTTACTGCACTGTCAGATATCGAAGTAGAGCACTCCGATGTCGCAGGTGAATTTTTTTCTGTTCGCTACGGCGATGGCGATATGCAAATAACTGTTGCAACAACTCGCCCAGAGACCATGCTTGGTGATGGCGCAGTAGCGGTTCATCCTGATGATCCTCGTTATTCGCACATGATTGGCAAGGAAGTTTTGCTACCGCTGGCCAACCGCTTAATCCCAATTATTGCTGACGAGCTGGTAGATCCAGAGTTTGGAACCGGCGCCGTAAAAGTAACCGGTGCTCACGACCCTAATGACTTTACGATGGCTATGCGTCACGGAATCGAAATGCCAATCATCATGAATATCCATGCAGTGATGGAGGGCTCTGGCACCCAGTTCGATGGCATGGATCGCTTTGACGCTCGTGTTGCAGTTGTCGAAGAGTTGCGCAAACAGGGCCGTGTCGTAGCTGAGAAGCGCCCCTACATGCACTCAGTGGGTCACTGCCAACGTTGCGAAACAATCGTTGAGCCACGCTTATCAAAGCAATGGTTCGTCAAAGTTGGGCCGCTAGCAAAAGCAGCAGGAGATGCAGTTCGAGATGGTCGAGTAAAGATTGAACCTGAAGAGCTTTCGCCACGTTACTTTGAGTGGGTTGATGGCATGCACGACTGGTGCATCTCTCGCCAACTCTGGTGGGGACATCGCTTGCCTGTTTATTACGGTCCGAATGATGAAGTAGTTGTCTGTGGCCCTAATGATGTTCCGCCAGCTGGCTATACCCAAGATCCCGATGTTCTCGATACTTGGTTCTCATCTGCTCTGTGGCCATTTTCAACACTTGGCTGGCCAGAGAAGACTCCGGATCTTGAAAAGTTCTATCCAACGAGTGTTCTCGTAACAGGTTATGACATCTTATTTTTCTGGGTAGCACGCATGATGATGATGGGCCTATTTGTGATGGATGGCGTTCAACCATTCGGAACTATTGCACTACATGGACTGGTGCGCGATCGATTCGGTAAGAAGATGTCCAAGTCTCGCGGCAACTCGGTCGATCCCATTGAATTCATGGATAAGTACGGCTCCGATGCTCTTCGATTTACTCTTGCTCGCGGTGCAAATCCTGGCGCAGATCAGGCTTTAGCTGAAGAGTGGATTGCTGGAGCTCGCAATTTTGCAACCAAATTATGGAACGCATCGCGCTTCGCAATGATGAACGGTGCCAATGTTGATGGCCCACTTCCAGCGTTCGACTCCCTTAACAAGATCGATCAATGGATTCTTACTCGCCTCAACGAAACAATTGCTCAGGCAGATGAATACCTCGAGAATTTTGAGTTCGCTAAAGCTTCCGAGTTGATTTATCACTTTGCTTGGGATGATCTCTGCGACTGGTACCTAGAACTCACTAAATCCACCTTTGCGGGCGAGGACAAAGCTGCAACAGCGCGTGTATTGGGACATGTTCTCGATCAACTATTACGTCTGTTACATCCATCAATGCCATTTATTACTGAACAACTCTGGTGCAACCTGACAGGCGGGGAGACTCTCGTTACTGCTGCATGGCCAGTTGCTGACGCGACTTTGCAGGGCGAAGATTCCATTCATGTTGTCACTAACATTCAAGAGATCATCACCGAAATACGTCGCTTCCGAAACGATCAAGGCATTAAAACATCAGCAAAGATCGTTGCTGCATTTAGCGGTATGGGCGAGCTAGCTCCATACGAAGATGCTATTCGCTTCATCGTTCGTACCGAGAGAGCAGATGGCAACTACAGCGCCAAAATCGAAGTAGCTGGAGCCATGATCGAATTCGACCTCACCGGAGCGATTGATATCAAGGCAGAACGTGCTCGACTTTCAAAGGATCTCGCTACTGCTCAGAAAGATCTAGCGACTGCAAAGATCAAATTGGAGAACGAAGGCTTCATGGCAAAAGCGCCGCTAGAAGTTGTCACTGAAATTCGGGAACGTGCTGCAGTTACGTCCGCAGATATCGTCCGTATCGAAGCAGCGCTTGCTGCACTTCCTGCTCAATAACCTCGGAATAAAGGTCATATGACGACGCCAGAAGATTATGTAGTTCTCGACATCATCGAGAAGGAGCTACTCAAGCGCTGGCCTGAGACCAAACTTGAGCCATCAATGGATCGCATCGCGGCTCTCTGTGACGCGCTAGGAAGTCCACAACTTTCGTATCCAACAATTCATATTGCAGGAACCAACGGCAAGACCACGACAGCGCGCATGATTGATTCGCTCTTCCGTGAGCTGGGATATCGCACAGGACGTTTCACAAGCCCGCACCTAGAAAGTTTTCTCGAGCGAATCTCAATCAACGGCTTACCAATCCCACCCGAGGGAATGATCGCTACCTATAACGACATTGCCTTGTATCTCGATCTCATCGATAGTCGACAACCTCATCCAATTTCGTTCTTCGAAGCAATGACCGCACTCGCTTTTGTTGCATTTGCCGAATACCCGGTTGATATCGCAATTATCGAAGCGGGCATGGGTGGTGAGTGGGATGCAACAAATGTTATTGCCAGCGAAGTCGCGGTAATTACTCCTATTGGCCTAGATCACACAGAGTATCTCGGCGACACTATTGAAGAGATTGCCACAACCAAGGCCGGAATCATCAAGCCCGAATCACATGTTGTACTTGCTGCTCAACCAGTTAGCGTTGCCAAAGTATTAACGAGTCGCGTCGTTGAGACGTCAGCAATTCCTTATCGCGAAGGCGTTGAGTTTTCCGTGGCCAAACGGGATATTGCGGTTGGCGGCCAGATGCTCGCTATCAATGGCGTACACGGTGAATACACCGATATCTACCTTCCTTTATATGGCGCTCATCAAGCAACAAATGCAGCTGTAGCACTTGCCGCAGTTGAAGCATTTGTTGGGGTAAAGCTTGATGAAGAGGTGGTTCGCCGTGGGTTTGCCGCAGTGGATTCACCAGGACGCCTTGAAGTTCTCTATCGCGATCCAACAGTCATCGTCGATGCGGCTCATAATCCGCATGGCGCAAAAGCTTTGGCTCATACTCTCAAGAATGAATTTGATTTCGAATCCATCTTTGGAATCCTTGCGATACTTGGCGACAAGGATGTCGATGGTTTCCTTGCAGAACTTGAACCAGTAATCGATCGCTTGGTTGTTACACAGAATTATTCCGATCGTGCAATGCCAGCCGATGTACTTCTAGAAAAAGCAGTCGCTGTATTTGGTGCCGATCGTGTTTATCGCGAACCAGACCTGCAAGCTGCAATCACATATGCAATGGAGCAATGCACGTTGATCAACCAAGTGAGCGAAGGAATTTCTGCTGTCGTAGTAACCGGCTCGGTTGTGACGGCTGGCCAGACCCGCACGATTGTTCGAAAGATCTCTGGATATGAAAGTGATGCGGGGGATGAGGAATGAGAGTCTTAGGTTCTGCAGTTCTCGCATTTGAAGCGATGATCATGGGATTTGCCCTGTTGTTGGCGATGGATCATCACGGCACTCTGGCTCTCTCCCTTGGCGGCGCGCTGGCGATCGCCCTTCTTCTCACCCCCGGGCTGATGAAGAAGAAGACTGGTAGATATCTGGGAAGTCTCTGGCAGGTTCTGATGATTGCTTACGGTTTTGTAGTTCCAGCCATGTACTTTGTGGGCGGGCTCTTCCTGCTGCTCTGGGCCTGTGCTTTGTACTTTGGGGCCAAAGCTGAGCGAATCCGGGCCGAATTCGAGAAATAAGGTTGGGCTAATACAATGTCCGCATGGAACAAACCCTAGTTTTGATCAAGCCTGATGGCGTGCGACGCAACCTCATCGGTGAAGTAATCGCACGTATCGAGCGAAAGAGCTACCGAGTCGTCTCGCTTAAGATGATGGATGCTGATCTTGAAACTTTGGGTAAGCACTATGCAGAACATCTCGGAAAACCTTTTTACGAACCACTCCTTGAGTTCATGATGTCTGGTCCAATTGTTGCGATGGTTGTCGAAGGACATCGCGTGATTGAAGGCTTCCGCAAGATTGCGGGAACTACAGATCCAACAACTGCAGAGCTTGGAACCATTCGTGGCGATCTTGGTGCAGATCAAGGAACGCGTGTTGTTCAGAATTTGGTGCATGGATCTGATTCACCAGAATCTGCTGCTCGCGAAATTGCAATTTTTTTCCCGAACTAACTTCCCGGAGGTATGACGATGCGTGACATCTTGAAGAGCGCGAATAAAGAGAAAAAGCAGACACGCATGTCCTTTATTGGTCGCGATATGGCTGTTGATCTAGGCACGGCAAATACGCTGGTCTACGTACGCGGACGCGGCATCGTTTTGAACGAGCCATCAGTTGTGGCCATCAATCAAGACACAGGCGCCATTCTGGCTGTCGGTATCGAAGCTAAGCGCATGATCGGCCGTACGCCAGGAAACATCGTCGCTATTCGTCCACTCAAGGATGGCGTTATCGCTGACTTTGACACAACAGAGCGCATGCTTCGTTACTTCATTCAGAAGGTTCACCGTCGTCGCTATTTGGCCAAGCCACGTATCGTGGTCTGCGTGCCATCTGGCATCACCGGAGTTGAACAGCGCGCCGTGAAGGACGCTGGATATGCCGCTGGGGCTCGCAAGGTTTACATCATTGAAGAGCCAATGGCTGCGGCTATTGGTGCTGGACTTCCAATTCATGAGCCAACAGGCAACATGGTGGTCGATATCGGCGGCGGAACAACAGAAGTAGCTGTTATTTCCCTTGGCGGAATTGTTACTGCGCTATCTATCCGCGTTGGCGGAGATGAGCTTGATCAAGCAATTATTGATTGGGTAAAGCGCGAATATTCACTCCTTCTCGGTGAGCGCACCGCAGAAGAGATCAAGATGGCAATCGGTTCGGCTTATCGCCTTCCTGGCGAGCCAGATGCTGAAATTCGCGGACGCGATCTTGCCACTGGTCTTCCAAAAACTATCTTGGTATCAGCTGAAGATATTCGCAAGGCCTTAGAAGAACCTGTCAATCAGATCGTTAACGCGGTGAAGTCAACGCTCGACAAGACTCCACCTGAGCTTGCTAGTGATCTTATGGATCGTGGAATTGTTCTCACCGGTGGTGGAGCGCTTCTTCGTGGCTTAGATGAGCGCCTACGCATTGAAACAGGAATGCCAGTTCATATCTGCGAACGCCCACTACAGGCAGTCGCTGAAGGTTCCGGCAAGTGCGTTGAAGAATTCGAAGCACTCGAGAAGGTTTTGATCTCTGAGCCACGTCGCTAACACATAACGCACAATAATTAAACAGAAGTTAATTAAACAGAAGTTGAGGTAACGCTGTGGCAAGAGGAAGTAATAATCGATCACGATTGTTGCTGGTCATCCTTCTTGTCACAGCTCTCTTTTTTATCACCCTAGATTTGCGTGGAGTTAGTCTGACTAAAGGTTCGCGTTCGGTTACGCAGAGCACACTTGCTCCAGTCCAGAGAACAGTGTCAGATATTTTCTCGCCGGTCGGACGTTTTTTTAGCAATATAAAGAATTTTGGGAAAACTAAAGCAGAACTTGATCAAGTCGAGATTGCAAACGCTCAACTCAAGTCAGCCCTGACTCTTGATCAAAATGCCAAAGGTGAACTCGCCCAATTAAAGGGCGTTCTGGATCTAGCAGGTAGAGGCAGCTATAAAGTAGTAGCAGCGCGAGTTATCGGACGCGGATCTGCCGCTACTTTCTCTCAAACAATCACGCTCGATCAAGGCAGTAGCTCTGGAATTAGAGCAGATATGAGCGTTATCTCGGCCAATGGACTTGTTGGATTGGTAAAAACTGTCACCAGCTCAACATCAATCGTCCAACTCATCAGTGATCCAAATTTTAAGGTAGGCGTTCGAATTGCACGAAGTCAGAGCATCGGCATTCTGCAAGGTCAAGGAACCAATACTTACTCGCTACAACTGCTTGATCCTGCCGGAACAATCTTGGTTGGGGATAGCTTGCTGACAAATGGCAGCGATAACAATCACCCATTTGTTCCTGGAGTCCCAGTAGGTCAAGTGACTTGGGTAGATCACACCACTTCTACTCTTACCCAAAGTGGTGACGTTAAGTCATATGCCAACCTCAATGATCTTGGAGTTGTATCGGTCATCTTGAGCGCGCCATCAGCTGCGCCATCAACACCGTTGCTCCCAACACCTGCGCCAATAGTTACTGTCTATATCACCGCGCCGCCAGCGCCGGTTGCTACAGGTGTCGCAGTTCCTGGTACACCTTCTGCATCACCTGCTGCTAAGTCGTTACCAACCCCGACTCCTACCCGAACTAAGTAGCGCTCGTGAGTATTCCTAGAATTTTTGCAACTCTCGGATTCTTTTTTGTCCTCTTTATTGTTCAAGAATCAGTTGTCTCGCTGATCCATTTTCCGATTGCTGGCTTCTCGCTCTATCTCGCTATTGCCATCGCTCTCATTGCGCTTGAAGATAACAATGGTGCAATCGTGATGGGCTTCTTAGGTGGAATTGTCTTGGATCTTTCTCCAACATCCAACGCGCCATTTGGACAGTGGGCCTTAATTCTTACAATCGTTGGTTACATGGTGGCGGCCAACAAGGAATCAATTGCAGATCTCACTCTTTCACCGCTGACATTTGTCCTCTTTGTTGCGTTCGCTGTGAGCGTTGCACTGCTGGCTTACTTGGCATTTGGAACTCTGCTGGGGGAGGGCAATGGCTCCTTCCGACGCGACATAGTTATCGTCTGCGCGAATGCATTGTGGACCATCATTTTTACGCCTATTTTCCTGCCTGCCCTTAGGAACTTCCGCAGGGCATCTCTTACCTCTAGGGAGCGCTGATGAATAGCCGCTCTCGCCTCAACCTAGTTGTTATGCAAGTACTTGTTATTTCGCTCTTGCTTGCGATGCTTGGACGCCTCTTCTATCTGCAAGTCGCCGATGGTCTGGTGTATCAAAATGCAGCTCTGAGTATTCAAAGCCGAGATATCGTCAATCCGGCTGTTCGTGGCGCGATTGTGGACGACACTGGGTTGCCAATGGCCATGGATCGTCCAGGTATGGTGATTAGCGTCGATCGAAGTGTTATCGACAAGATGAAAGACAAGGGTGTTGGTGTCCTCCAGAAAGTCGCAACCTTGCTCGTAAAGAACTACTCAGATGTCTATACAAGCACACGGCTCTGCGGAGAGTTACCTCTGGGCTCTCGCACCGGATGTTGGAATGGAACTCTCTACCAGCCAATTCCGTTAACAAAAGTTGCAACGAGTGCGCAAGCTCTTAAGATTTTAGAGAACGCAGATCAATACCCAGGCGTCAATGCAACGCCTGTGCCTATTCGTAGTTACCCAGCACTTGCTGGTGAAAATGCAGCTCACCTTTTGGGTTATGTGGGATCAGTTACTAGCGCTGATATTGCTAGTGGCAACAATCAGTATTACCAAAATGAAACTATTGGTCAGACAGGGCTTGAGTATCAATACAACAAATACCTCGAAGGTATCCCTGGAATCAAAACTGTGATCGTGGATCGAACGAGCAACATAACTAGCGTTTCAAAGAACAGTGACCCTACGCCTGGCGATAATCTAGTCACCAATATCAATGCTCGCCTCCAGGCTGCTACCGAAAAAGCTCTCGCGGCAAGCGTCCTTAACGCTCGCGCGCAGGGAAATGCCGCCGACTCCGGCGCCGCAATAGTTATGGATGTGCACACAGGCCGAGTTTTGGCCTTGGCCTCTTATCCAACCTATGACCCAAATATGTGGCAGAAAGGACTCACTGTCGCACAGGCACAAGCCCTGTTTAGCGCTTCAGATGGCGTCCCTGCTCTCTCTCGCGCCACCGATGGTGAGTACGCACCTGCCTCTGCATTCAAAGCGCTTTCTGTAGTCGCCGCTTCGTCCGCCGGCTACAACCTCAATGCAAATTATGACTGCCCGTACTCCCTAAAAATCGGTAACCAGGAATTTCATAACGATGACACCTCGGTACAGGGCCACTTTAGTTTGCAGCATGCAATCGCCGTTTCTTGCGACACAATCTGGTACCAGATTGGTTATGACCAATGGGTCAAAGATGGCGGACTTTTCCCACATAATAACCCCAATGATTTTTTCTTCAAAAATGCAAAAGCATTTGGAGTGGGAGTGCCTACGGGCATTGATCTTCCATCAGAAGCATCTGGTCGATTGCCCGATCGTGCATGGAAGTTGGCGTATTACAAATCGAATAAGAATTTCTATTGCAACTTCACAAAACTGGCACGAAAGTCAGATCTCACTCCATATCTCATTGCAATCGCGAAGCAAGATTGCGTAGATGGTTATGTGTTGCGCGCAGGTGATGCTGTGAACTTCGCTATTGGCCAAGGCGATACATTGATGACTCCGATCCAAATGACGGATATCTACGCAGCGATTGCAAATGGCGGCACTTTGTATCGACCACAGGTAGCTCGAGCTATCTTGCAGCCAGATGGCAAAGTTGTGCAAGAGTATTCACCTGTAGTGAATGGAAAAATTCCTGCTTCATCAAGTGACCTGACGTTCTTGCATGCAGCGCTGCGCGAGGTAGATACGGACGGAACAGCTGCTCCAGTTTTCGCTACCTTCCCGATTGCGGTAAGCGGCAAGACCGGTACAGGTCAGGTGCAGGGTCGCAATGCCAACGGAACCGCCAAGGATCCGACATCGTGGTTCGCGTCTTATGCCCCAAGTAATGAGCCAGAGTACGCAGTTGTCATGATGGTGAGCCAGGGTGGTTATGGAGCGTCGATTGCTGCAGTGGGTGTAAAAGATATTTACTCTGCAATTTACGGGGTAACAGGCAATACAGTTGACCCAAAGGTTGCTATCTTCCCAACAGGTGCACCTCCGAGTGGACTTCCCAAGGTAGATCCTAAGAATGCAGCACCGGTAACTCCGGTGGTTGCGCCATAATGAAGGCTTAAAAAAGTCACAATGAAGACGAGCGAGAAGAAAGGAGTTCGGCCATGGTGATGATTACTCCACGTGTGCGCAAGCGTCGCATCACGGAAAATGTTGCTGGCTTTGATCGCTGGCTCACATTCTCTGTCGTCGCGCTACTTCTCATTGGAACGATTTTGGTATGGGCTGCCACTCGCACCTGGTTTGCATCGCAAGGTCTCGATCCTCAGTATTACCTCAAGCGCCACATCATCAATATCGTTATTGGTATCGGGCTTGGTTATGCAACAACATTGATTGACTACCGACTACTTCGTGCGTATACGCCAATATTGTGGGGGCTCGGAGTGCTTGGCCTTATCGCTGTTGCGATCCCTGGTATTGGAAGCGTGGTCAATGGCGCACGAGCTTGGATCACTTTCCCCGGCGGGTTCCAGATTCAACCGGGAGAAGTTGCAAAAATTTCCATTATCCTCGGAATCTCGATGCTGCTATCGGAACACGGAGATATAGATTCGGGTCCGAGCGATAGAGATGTACTGAAAGCTCTTGCAATCTCGGCAGTTCCTATGGGGCTCATTATGTTGCAGCCCGATCTTGGTACCGCAATCATTATTGGCGTCTCGATGATCGCAATTATTGCCGTCTCGGGAGCAAAATCACGATGGGTTGCAGGACTTCTACTTTTCGCAGTTATTGGAGTTATTGGTGCTGCCAAAGTCGGAATCATGAGCGAGTATCAAGTGAAGCGACTTTCATCCTTTATTAATCCATCTGCCGATCCTCAACAAAGTGGATATCAACTTCGTCAATCAAGAATCACGATTGGTTCAGGTGGCGTACTTGGACGTGGGCTATTTGAGGGTCCTCAAACAAACGGACGCTTTGTTCCAGAACAACAGACTGACTTCATTTTTACTGTGGCAGGAGAAGAGACCGGATTTGTGGGTTCTGGGCTGATCATCGCTCTCTTTGGACTCTTTTTCTGGCGCGCCTTCCTGATCGCCCAACGAACCAATGATCTCTTTGGTCGACTGGTCTGTGTCGGCGTGATTGGATGGTTCGCATTTCAGACCTTTGAAAATATTGGAATGGCCATGGGATTGATGCCCATGACGGGCGTTCCTCTGCCGTTCATCTCTTACGGCGGCTCAAGCATGTTTGCAACCTTGGTTGGCTTTGGGCTGCTTCAAAACGTCCATTTACGCTCGAGATAGCAACACCAACCGCGCACAAATTGGTTATTGCCACCCCATCTGCAATACTTTGAGGGCACGATTTCTGCGCGACACCGCCTCACACGTGGTTAGCCCGCCGCGAAATCGGATCAAGTACCAAGAAGTTTGAGTAACCAAAGATTTTAGGAAATGGCTTCAACCGAAGCCCATCACAAGGCCCTAAGTAGGCCTTATGGTTTTGTTAGAAGAGGATTTAAGTTATGGCCCCCGAGCCAAAAAAAGCGCGTAAGCGCCCAGCGAAATCTGCTGCAAAGAAAGACTCTGCCCCAACTCAAGAAGTCGTTGAGCAGGCCCCCGCCGTAGAACCTACCGAGAGCAAGCCAGTTGCTAAGCGCGCAGCCAAGAAGGCAGTCGCACCTGTTCCAACAACAGAAGATGCACCGGTACGCGCGAAGAAGGCTGTAGCACCGGTTCCAGTACCGCTATTCCAAGAAGCACCAGCTACGAGCGCTCCAGCGAAGAAGACCGCAGCCAAGAAGAGTGCAGCAAAATCAGCCACCAGAACGAGCGATGAAAAAATTGAAAGTTCGGATAAGTCTGCAGACGAATCAACTCAAAGTGCCGCAAGTGATGAAGGCTCATCATCTGAAACAGAGAGCCAGGCACAGCGTCGCCGTCGTCGTCGTGGTGGACGTGGACGTCGTCGCCCAGGTAGCACCGAAGGTGCAGCAAACGATGATAATTTTGAAGGAACTCTCAGCGAAGATGGCGAAGAACTCGATCCAGGCGCAGTCTTTGATGAAGAGGGTGAAGAAAACGAAGACGGCACAACACATCGCCGACGTCGTCGTCGCCGCGCACGCGGTGAAGGCGTAACTCCAGGTGAGAGCGTTGATGAAGATGGCGTAGCAGTTGTCGTCAAGGTTCGAGAACCTCGTACTCGCGATGAATCTTCTCGTAGTGATCGCGGGGATCGTAACGACCGCGGTACGCGCAATAACCGTAATCGAAATGATCGACGTGACCGCAATGACAGAGGGGATCGTAACGACCGTGGGGACCGCAACGATCGCAACCGCGATTTCACACGTCGCCGCGGAACAATTATTACCGAATCAGAATTTCTTGCGCGTCGCGAATCGGTAGATCGTGAGATGTTGGTTCGCCAGACTGGTGATCGCACTCAGATTGCAGTGCTTGAAGACAAGATCATGGTTGAGCACTACGTCAATCGAAACAGCAATATTTCTTATGTCGGCAACGTTTATCTAGGTCGTGTTCAGAACGTACTTCCATCAATGGAAGCCGCATTCGTGGATATCGGCAAGGGACGTAACGCAGTTCTTTATGCAGGTGAAGTGAACTGGGATGCTGCAGGCATCGCTGAAGGTTCTAGCCGAAAGATCGAGAATGTACTCAAGACAGGACAATCTGTCCTTGTTCAAGTAACTAAAGATCCAATCGGCCAAAAGGGTGCCCGCCTAACAAGTCAGATCTCGCTTCCTGGTCGCTATCTTGTTTATGTTCCAGGTGGAGCCATGAGCGGTATTAGCCGCCGACTTCCAGATCAAGAGCGCAGCCGCTTGAAGTCAATTTTGAAAAACCTCATTCCTGAAGAAGCTGGCGTCATTGTTCGCACAGCATCAGAAGGTGCGAGTGAAGAAGAACTCGAGCGCGATGTACTGCGTCTCAAAGCCCATTGGGAAGATATCCAAGAGAAGGCAGAAAATCCTTCGACATCTGCCCCATCACTTCTTTATAGCGAACCTGATCTCACAGTTCGCGTTATTCGCGATATCTTTAACGAAGATTTCCGTCGCCTCGTTGTTCAGGGCGATCAAGCATGGGATGATATTAATAATTATCTTGGACATATTGCGCCAGAGCTCACTGCAAAGATTGAAAAGTGGACAGGCGTGCGTGAGATGTTTGTCGAGCATCGCATTGAAGAGCAGCTAGCTAAGGCTTTTGACCGCAAGGTGTACCTACCTTCTGGTGGTTCACTTGTTATCGATCGCACCGAAGCGATGATCGTTATCGACGTGAACACAGGTAAGTTCATCGGTAAGGGCGGCAACCTTGAAGAGACCGTTACCAAGAACAACCTCGAAGCAGCCGAAGAGATTGCCCGCCAATTGCGTCTTCGCGACATGGGCGGAATTATTGTTATCGACTTCATCGATATGGCTCTGGAATCAAACCGTGACCAAGTGTTGCGCCGCTTAGTTGAATGTCTTGGACGCGATCGCACCAAGCATCAGGTTGCCGAAGTTACCTCTCTCGGACTTGTTCAGATGACGCGTAAGCGTGTCGGTCAAGGACTGATCGAAGCTTTCTCAACCACCTGCGAATCATGTGGTGGACGTGGAATCCACATCCATTCAGAGCCTGTCCGTAAGGTCGCTCTCGATAAGGATATGGACCAGCGCTATGTGCCATCGACGAACTACGACGATGAGATAAGCGAGACTGCTGCAGCAGATGCGGCCGTCAAGGATGAGGAGATTCTCGAGGCCCGAGAGGCCACATTTGATGAGGAATCACCCTCTGCTGAACTACGCACGCTCCCAAAGGAGTCCGAGATGGCCTCAAAGCCAAGCTCGCCAGCCCCTAGAAAGCGCCGCCGGGCCGTAAGTAGCGGGGTCATAACTCCTTCTTAACCTCAGTTTGAGCCTTACGCATTAAGGTCAAACCTCAGTTTGACCTAAGGGGCCGCTCATCCGTACCCTTACCCTCTAGCCATAAAAGGCTCGATCCATCCGTTCAAGAAGTTCTTTCTAGCTTTACTAGATTGATAAAAAAGGGAGTTACCGTGTACGCGATTGTTAAAGCTGGCGGCCGTCAGGAAAAGGTTGCTGTTGGCGACACGATTACCGTTGATCGCATCAACGCAAAGGTTGGCGCATCTGTAAATTTCCCTGCTCTTCTTCTCGTTGATGGCGCAACGGTCACAACCGATGCGAAGACATTGGCTGCAACAAAGGTCACCGGCGAGATCCTAGAAGAGACAAAGGGTCCAAAGATCGACATCCTTCGTTACAAGAATAAGACTGGCTACCGCCGTCGTTCAGGTTTCCGTTCCCAACTTACGCGCGTGAAGATCACCGCGATTGCAAAGTAGGAGGCA
>CAIKCJ010000043.1 GCA_903825945.1 uncultured Actinomycetes bacterium
AACCCAACAACGCGATGAACTAACCCAACAACGCGATGAACTAACCCAACAACGCGATGAACTAACCCAACAACGCGACGAACTAACCCAACAACGCGACGAACTAACCCAACAACGCGATGAACTCTTGAACTCAACAATATGGAAAACTACTAAACCGATTAGATGGCTTATCAACGCAATTAAGCCTTAACGATTGCGAAATTAAATGTGGCTTGGGCCGGGATCGAACCGGCGACCTAACGATTTTCAGTCGTTCGCTCGTACCAACTGAGCTACCAAGCCAAACAAGGTTCTGATATCGGCCCTTAAAAAGTACGACACCAAAACCTTTGCGACCCGGACGGGACTTGAACCCGCGACCTCCGCCGTGACAGGGCGGCGCGCTAACCAGCTGCGCTACCGGGCCTTAAGTTACTGATGAACATAAGTGGCTCTTATGTCACCCTCAAAGCCTTTACTTCTTTACTACTTTTCTTGCGTGCCCCCACCCTTTAACGTCTTCGTATCGGAATGAGCTCCAGATGGTATGGATAGGTAAGTGGCACGATGCTGAGCAGTAGCCTAAAAAAACAAAGTAAGAACTTATATGTTCCCCAGTCAACGGACTAGTCCAAGGTATGGGTTGGATGCAGTTCTTGGATGCAATTAAACCTTCTCGAAAAGACCCCTTAACGACCTTTTCGCATGTCCCCCGTGTGGAGTAGACTTCACTGAACAAGGCAGGACAAAGGTGGATAAGGAAACAACGTACTTTTAATCCGTGGGTCGACGGTTCGAGCCCGTCAGGGCCCACTCATCTAGAAAAGCGGAATCTGCTGAAATGAGCGTAAGTTCCGTATGTAGTTGTATTCAAAACCTATTCTTCCATCTACTACTGACATTTTCTAGTGCGCTTAAATTGCAGGTGTAGGCAATCAACTCATACCAAATCCATACCAAATCCAAAAGCAAAGCGACCCCCCACGGTTAAACGGAGTGATTCAATTAGGAGCGCCCGGCACTATAGAAGAGTATGCAAGGGTTTCGTGTCGCGCACACCGTAGTGATCTCAACTGTGATGCAGATTTTAGATACCTTGCCACAGGTTGCTGTGATTCACCCATATCTCTTAAGTCATTACTGGCTGGGTTTCTCTGACCTCCTTCGCAGTCCACTCGAGGTGAGCTCTTTTGGAAACAATCTCATTGTTCAGTTCTGTTATATCGCGATCTTTGGCTCATTGAGTTACAGCCGATTTACCAGCAAGGATATTTTGTCTTAATTGCTCGCAAGACGTTAATCGCAAAGGAATTGCGGTTGTTACTCGATTACGACTGAACTGTCTTGGCCATACTTGCCAGAGTGGTCGCCGTTGAGCACATGGACACCACCAACTCCAGCAACTATCCATGTTGATAGGTCATCGCTAAATATCGCCGTGTCCTCATCGATACCGACGATCTGGATTCCTTCTGGTGCTTTGAGAAACAATTCCGCAGCACTATCGGGAATCCACTTAAAAAATTTGTTGTAATGCGGGATTGTGCGGATATGAGGCACGAGATTGAGTCCAGCCGAACCCTCGCTCTTCATCTTTCGAAAATTTGGAATGTCGGGACCCAGCGCCATCGCACCTGCGCTACAACCCGCGAGTGAAGTCCCAGCGCGCCAATTTCTTTCAATAGCCTCCCATACGGGTGTACCGATGAGCGTTTGCGCTAAATAATGAGGATCACCACCACTGAGATAGATCAATCCTGCGCCCTCGATCTGTGCTGCTAAATCTTCACGCTTCGCATCTTCGCTCGTATAAACCGGTAGATAAATCTGCTCTGCGCCGATACGCGCCGCTTGTTCGGCGCCAAGTCGTTGCCAATGCGCTAGGCGTTCGCTGCTTTCACGACCGGCGGCTGTCGCAAGTTGGACGTACCTGCGAGATGGTCCGAGCGCGAGCATGCTTGCCTCGAACTCCTGCATGATGGGCAGATATTCACCTGACCCAACGAGCGCGATTCTTCCTGGCCGCTTCATGTCGCAACCGTACTCCTTTAGGTGTTGGTGTGAACCTCCAAGAAATGTAGTCCAGCTACTATGGAGCAATGCCACGCTCGCGCTCTCAGTTGAGAATATTCGGCCAAGCGCTCTGGTTGGGTTTGCGAAGTTTTGGCGGCCCGGTTCGACACTTACGAATTTTCGATAAAAAGTTCGTCCAAGAATCTTCGCAGATAAGCGAATCCGAATTTAGCGCTCTCGTCTCCCTTGCATCGCTCTTGCCTGGTCCCACAAGTAGTCAGGTGGGAGTGGCGATTGGATCAGAGCTAGGCGGACTACTCGGTGCATGTGCATTCTGGCTGGGTTTCACGCTGCCCTCATTTTTGATTATGTACGCGCTATCCCTTGCGCCAGTCACGCGAATTACAAGCCTCCCATGGTTGCTCTGGGTGATCAAAGTTGGCATTTTGCTCATCGTTCTAAAGGCCCTTGGCGGTTTAACCAAACGATTTGCGCGCCAACGTCCGCAACAAGTGATTTCTGTTGTTGCTTTCATTTACTTTCTCTTCATTTCTAATAGCTATTTACAGCTCGCGGGTTTGGTTGTAGCCGCATTTGTCGGATCACTTTTCATTAAATCCGAAGTTCAATCATTTAATGTCACTAAAGAGGGTATTGGCCGAAAGACCGCACTAACTCTCTTTATCTTGGCGATTGCACTCATTGTGATTTCTCCACTACTCATCACTCATTCGAATTGGCATTTGCAAACGCTTGGAACATTTCTTCAAGTAGGTTCACTTGCATTTGGCGGTGGTCATGTGATCCTGCCGCTATTACAGAGCCGACTGATTTCAACTAATCTGATTGCGAGTGGAATTTTTGCGAGTGGATATTTGGTTGCCCAAATATTGCCCGGGCCACTTTTTGCTTTAGCTGCATTTATCGGCGCAAAGAGCGGACAAGCACCACATGGTTTCTTGGGTGCGCTCGAGGCGACCTTTGGCATATTTCTTCCCGGTGGCCTCCTTATGCTCAGCGGTACATATTTCTGGAAGAAATGGAGTCGCAACGCAAGGTTTCTCAGCGCAGTAAGTGGTGTGAACGCCGCCGTATTGGGCCTATTGGCCGTGGCCTGCATCGACATCATTCGCCTGCACTGAGCCTTTTAGCCATGAATTTCTGAATTTCTCGGCTGCTTCCAGCAAGTTATACTTAAGTTAGTTCTCGGGGTCGGTGTAAATCCGAACCGGCAGTTATAGTCTGCGACCCGTTGGTAGCCAACTAACGGTGGACTTGGTGAAATTCCAAGACCGACAGTTAAAGTCTGGATGAGAGGGAGCTATAAGGTGCGATAACTCGTACCTTTATTGCGCTATTCCATGCTCTCGCATGGTCCGCAATCCACCCCGGGGTTACACGACCGGGAGGCTAGAAATCATTACCAACGTTCACTACAACGCCGCGATGAAACGTGCGATTGTTTTGGCTGCCCTGGGTCAAGGAAGCACTGGCTCCAATCCAGTAGTTGGATCAGTAATCATCGATGCAGAAGGAAATATTGTCTCCGAAGGTTTCCATGCTGGCGGTGACCACGCAGAAGTAGTCGCGATCAAAAACGCGAGGAGCATTCCCGAGGGCTCAACCATCGTTGTGACTCTTGAGCCGTGCAATCACACCGGCAAGACAGGTCCATGCACGCAAGCGATTATTGATGCCGGTATTAAGAATGTAGTTTTTGCAATTCAAGACCCTAACCCCGTTGCAGCTGGTGGTCGCGCGCGTTTAGAAGCAGCTGGCGTAGAAGTATGCGAAGGCATCATGGCCGATGAGGCTCGCTTCGTGAATCGCGCATGGCTCACTGTGATTGCAAAAAAGCGCCCACTCTTTATCTGGAAAATTGCAGCAACGCTTGATGGAAAAACATCAGCCGCTGATGGCAGCTCTAAGTGGATTACCGGTGATGCAGCTCGCGAATATGTCACCACGCTTCGTCGCCAGAGCGATGCAATTCTTGTTGGCAGCGGAACAGTTCTTGCAGATGATCCAGAGCTGATTCCGCACGATGAGTTGGTCCAGAAAAATCCATTACGAGTAATTGTTGGACAAAGGCCCCTAGATCCTTCACTCAAAGTCTTTGATTTTCGTGCCGAAACTCTTCATATCCCTTCCCGCGATCTGAACCAGATGGCCACCGACTTAGGAGCACGCGGAATTAAGCAGGTGCTTGTCGAAGCGGGAAGCACCCTGGGAACTGCGCTCTTTAGCGCAGGGTTGATTGATGAAATTATCCTGATTCAAGCCCCAACTCTGCTTGGTAGTGGCGCCTCGTTTATTGGTGATTTCGGGGCCAAAACCCTTGTAGATCGTCACGATCTCGAATTCATCTCGCACTCCCTGATCGGCAACGATCTCCTCACTCACGCACGCGTCTTAAGTAAGGTGGCCAAATAATGTTTACCGGACTCATCCAGGCAGTCGGAAAAGTCGGTGCAATCACTCGCAGCGACGATAGCGCGGTTTTTCGTTTCGACGTCGAAGGCTTCCTGACCGATGTGAAGCTAGGCGATTCAATTGCAGTTAATGGGGTTTGTTTAACCGTGGTGGAATATTCCCCCCATTACTTCGCGGCCGATGTCATGATCCAAACTCTCAAACTTTCATCACTCGGTTCACTCGATATCGGTTCGCTTGTTAATCTGGAATTAGCTGCAAAAGTTTCCGATCGATTAGGTGGACATATTGTCCAAGGCCACGTCGATGGAGTTGGCCAGATTGCAGCGATTGTTCCTGGCGATAAATGGCAACAAGTAGATGTCACAATCCCCGCGCACCTCATGAAATATCTCCATTCTCAAGGCTCGATCTGTATCGACGGAGTATCTCTCACGGTCGGCCAACTCGATGATGATAAAAACCAAATTTCCGTCTGGTTGATTCCAGAGACACTCAAGAAAACCAATCTTCATGCGCGCAGCGTCGGCGATAGCGTCAATATCGAAGTCGATGTCCTAGCTAAGTATGTTGAGCGTTTGATGAAACGAGGCAACGAATGACGTTAGAAGAAGCGTTAGAACAATTTAAGCAAGGAAAATTTGTCATCATCGCTGATGACGAGTCGCGCGAGAACGAAGGCGACCTCATGCTTCTGGGCGCAATGGCGACTGCCGAATCACTGGGATTCATGGTGCGTTACTCATCTGGCCTGATCTGCGCAGCGCTCACCCAAGAGATTGCTAACAATCTACGCCTGCCAGCAATGGTGAAAAACAATCAGGATGAGAAGAAGACCGCGTACACAGTGAGCGTCGATCTCCTTAAAGGCCACACCACCGGAATTAGCGGCCAAGAGCGCGCCAACACAATCAACGCCTTAGCTAGCGCCACCGCACAGCCCGCTGATTTCGCGCGTCCTGGCCATGTATTCCCGCTCGTCGGCAATCCACTTGGGCTTGCAGCCCGTCGCGGTCATACCGAAGCGGGCGTAGCGATGGCGCAGTTGGTCGGAGCTACTCCTGTCACGGCAATTGCTGAGCTCGTTAATGATGACGGCTCGATGATGCGAGGTGACAAGTTGGCTGCTTTTGCTGCCCAACATTCAATCCCACTATTCACGATGCAAGAGCTCGTTGACTATGCAGCGCCTCGTTTAACAATTACTCCAACCCCAGCACCGACATACTCATGGGCCAAACTTCCACGCAGCACCGGCAACTGGCAGATCGCAGTTCACACATCTCCTAACGGAGTTGAGCATGCAATTCTTAAATATGGCCAACCCAAAGATGATGTTTTGTTGCGCCTTCACTCGGAATGTTTGACTGGCGATGCATTTGATAGCCAGCGTTGCGATTGCGGTGACCAACTCGCACGCAGCTTTGCAGCGATTGAAGATAAAGGCGCCGGTTACATCATCTACCTTCGAGATCATGAAGGTCGTGGAATCGGATTAGCGCAAAAGATTGCCGCCTATGTTTTGCAAGATGCGGGACGAGATACTGTCGATGCCAACGTTGAACTTGGACATGCACCAGATGAGCGCGAATGGTCATATGCCGTTGAGATCGTAAAGAACTTGGGACTCAACCAGATCACGTTACTAACAAACAATCCGATCAAAGCTCAGGCGCTCACAAGCCAGGGGATTGCAGTGACGACCATTCATTTGGGAAGTCACATCACTCCAGAAAATCGCGAATATCTTTTAACTAAAAAGATTCGCATGCAGCATTCACTCGAGATCAACTAAGGAGAGATCATGGCAGGTTCAGCACCGCTCGTTAAAGTTGCACCCACTGCGGGCAAGAAGGTCGCAATTATCAGCGCTTCTTGGCACACAGATATCTGCGAAGCCTTGATTAAAGGCGCGGTAAAGGCGATGGATGAACACTCCGTTGCATATGAAATCTCCTATGTTCCAGGGTCTTTCGAGCTCCCGCTTGCAGCCCAAAAGGCAATGGATGCGGGCTTTGATGCCGCGGTTGTGGTCGGTTTGGTTCTTAAGGGCGAGACTCCGCACTTTGATTATGTCTGCAGCGGGGTGACCCAAGGAGTCATGGATGTTCAACTCTCGCGTTCAAAGCCAATGGGTTTTGGTGTGTTGATGTGTAACGACCTAGCTCAGGCAATTGCTCGCATCGGTGGAGATGGCGCGAAGGAAGATAAGGGTTATGACGCAGGTATTGCTGCGCTCGCTCTGCTCTAGTTTGTCACCCGTTAGGTGTGGCATTGGAAGAAATTACTGGTGGAACCACTGGTGCTTCTAAGCCGCTAGCTGCAAAATTAAGGAAATCTGTAGCGCTGCCTGCGAAAATATCTTGATCAACATTGCCTGCAGGAATTCCAAAAGTACGCCCGTTGCCGCCGGATGAATATTGCCAGAGCGTCCATTGCATAGTGCAGCTTTGCGACGTCCACAGGTTCGTGCTGCATCCACCTTTACGTTGAGCTGGCTGACTGCCGGGAGCGTTAGCGCTGATACCCGCGGTTGAGACCCAGAGCGGATTAATCACAAGGGAATTCGCGCCGCCGAGTGAGCCGTGAAGGAGCGAAAGAAATGAATAGATCACAGGGTTGCGACCTGTTGCTGCGCGCAGATCATTGACCCACTGCGTCACCCACGCGACAGTATTTGCGGTGCTCATATGTTTGGTACAAATTCCAAAAACTATTGTCTTGGTGCAGGTCGATTCAATATCGAGCGCTACGGGCATATCGAGATTATTAAGACCGCCATCTGCGTTAATCCGATTGATCACCTTGTTGGCTTGATTATCCGCATTCGCGATGATCACTGATCTCTTGGTGCTATTAGGTAAGTGAACGTAGTAATAGAAGCCGGTATACATTCCTAGAGCTTGTGCAGCCGGGCGATCAGCTTCGTAATAACTTGCTGCGAGCGAATCAGCGGCGCTTAACGTATTGCCACCATTGATCCAAAGAAAGCTCACTCCAGCGCTTATCATTTTCGCAAAATTAATTGGGGTCGTGGCGCTGTGCTGGTATCGGCTGATATCGAGCCCGAATATTCGCCCGCCAGGACCAGTTGGATTCAAAGGCGATGGAGTGCCCGGAAGTAGCGGGGCAACGGGAGAGAGGGTTGTTTGCGTAGGTGCCGAAGGCGTTGCAGTGACTGCGGGTTGTGAAGCGGAGGCCGCGAAAGTCGTGGTGCACGGAACACTCAGAACTGCAGCAGCAAGAATGAAGGTGAGCCAGGTCCTACGACGTCGAAGCGAAGTAGGTGCGTAATTCATTGAACGCACTTTAGTGGCTGCTCCTCGTTATATTTGCACCTTGGCACTCAAGTCCTCAAGGAGAATTCGCGATGCACGCACGGCCCTCATTGCCCTCATTGCCCTCATTGCCCACAGATTCCAGTATCGATGACCTAGGAGCGGTATCAGCCGAACAAGCGCGTGCGCTTATCGCTACCTCCGATACCTTGCGTTCACGCCGCGAAAAATCCAATCGCAAGCGAGTGGGTCGCTTGTTTAAAGATCCTAAAGCAATCGAAGTAACTATCACTCTGACAGATGAAGTGATGCGTGTTCACTCCACGCGCGAAGCAATCAAGATTTTTGCAGGGGCAGCACGTAAAGCATCCACAAAGGGTTTTGGTCTGATCAACGCCTTCGGTCTCAAATTTATCCGCCTCGTTGCGATCCTTACTCCAGGGCTCATCGTGAAAATTGTTCACCAACGTGTGCGTGCGCTTTCCAAGGATTTAATCTTGCCAGCAGAGTCCGCCAACTTAGCGAAGCATGTAGAACTGCGTCGCAAGGAAAATATTCGACTCAATATCAACGTTCTTGGTGAAGCTGTATTAGGTAGCCATGAAGCTTCACAACGTTTTGACCGATTGATTGAGATGATTTCGCGCCCCGAGATCGACTACGTTTCAGTAAAGCTCTCTGCAGTTGTAGCCCAGATGATCATTATCGATCACGAAGGTTCGCTGGAAGCAGTCTGTGAAAAACTCAGGTTGATCTACCTCACGGCTGATAGCGCACATACATTCATCAACTTGGATATGGAAGAGTTTAAAGATCTCGCGCTCACAGTAGATGCCTTTAAGAGAGTTCTCTGCGAACCAGAGTTCCTTCACATGCATGCAGGAATTGTTCTTCAGGCATATCTGCCTGAGTCGCATGCGGCCTTCGCTGATCTAGTGCAGTTCTCGCTCAAGCGTGTGGAGATCGCTGGCGGCACAATCAAGGTCCGTTTGGTTAAAGGCGCCAACTTGGCAATGGAGAAGGCCGAAGGCGAGCTACAGGGCTATAGTCCAGCCCCGTATGGCTCAAAGTCAGATGTTGACGCTAGTTATTCGCGCCTAGTAGATACTGCGCTTCGCCCAGAGCACTCACATGCGGTGCGTATCGGAATTGCCTCTCACAATCTTTTCCACCTCACGTGGGCGCTTGAAGTAGCTCGTTCACGCGGCGTACTCGAGCATATCGATATCGAAATGCTCGAAGGCATGGCCAACGCAGAAGCACTTGCCATTACCCGCTCTGGTCACAAAGTTCTCTTCTATACGCCAGTCACCAACAAAGATGATTTTGCCTCCGCTGTTGCATATTTAGTACGCCGCCTAGATGAGAACACATCTGATGAAAACTATCTCAAGGCAACATTTGAAATCGGAACCAATCCAGCTAAGTTCGCAGAACAGAAAGCTCGCTTTGATCGTTCACTCCTAGAGCGTCACACAATCTCAACTGCTTCACGTCGCCATGTGCCAGATCCAGTTGATTACTCATCTTTCCACAATCAGGCAGCGGGCGATCCAACCGATCCTGTATATGTCGCTGCTGTGACCGAAGAAATCGCGCGTATCAAAAACGCGTATCTAGAGATCCCACTAGTGATCGCTGGTTCGCAGATCACTGGTAACACCCCAGAGTACGGAAGTGATCCAGGAGATAACGCAAAGATTTGGTACGAGTACCAAGTAGCAGACTCGGGAATGATCGATCAAGCAGTGCAAGTCGCTCGTAGTGCAATCGGTTCGTGGAGTAATACTCCAGCGGCTACTCGCCGAGAAATTCTTTGTAAGGCCGCAGTAGTGATGCAGGAACAACGCGCACTCGCGATCGCAACCATGGCTCGAGACGCCGGAAAGTCAGTCTCAGAGGCAGACCCAGAAGTCAGCGAAGCTATCGACTTCGCCCGTTATTACGGTGAGCATGCTGTTGATGGCAATGACTCGAAGGCGTGTGGAGTTGTGCTGGTAATCCCGCCTTGGAACTTCCCTTATGCAATCCCAGCTGGTGGCATCTGTGCTGCACTAGCAGCGGGAAATACTGTTATTTTGAAGTCTGCGCCAGAGACGGTTGCGACCGCATGGCTGCTCGCCAACCAGCTCTGGGCTGCTGGAATTCCAAAGAGTGCGCTCCAATTTGTCTCTACCCGCGATGATCAATCAGGCAAACACCTAGTCACACACCCCGATATCAACGCAGTGATTCTCACCGGATCTATCGACACTGCGCAGATGTTCACGGATTGGAAGCCGGACCTTAATCTTCTCGCCGAAACATCCGGAAAGAATTCCTTACTCGTCTCAGCTTGCGCCGACATTGATGCTGCAGTTAAAGATCTTGTGCAATCCGCCTTTGGCCATGCGGGCCAAAAATGTAGCGCCGCATCACTTGGCATAGTGGTCGAGAGCATTTATAAAGATCCAGCATTCTTGCGTCAGCTTGTGGATGATGTGACATCGCTAAAAGTTGGACCAGGTTGGGCATTTCGGACATCAGTCGGTCCCGTCATTAGGAAACCTGAGGGTGCGTTAATGCGGGCGCTGACCACACTCGATGAAGGCGAATCGTGGTTGGTCGAACCAATGCCTCTCGATGCTGCAGGACAACTCTGGCGTCCTGGTGTGAAAGTTGGAGTGAAGCCTGGCTCGCGGAGTCATCGCAACGAGTGGTTTGGTCCAGTACTTGCACTCATGGTTGCTCCAGATTTCAAAACTGCTATCCAATGGCAGAACGCAACTGATTTTGGTCTAACAGCTGGTATCCATTCACTCGACACAGATGAGTGCGAGTACTGGATAGAGAATGTCCAGGCTGGAAATCTTTACATCAACCGCGGTATCACCGGCGCAATAGTTCAGCGCCAACCATTTGGTGGTTGGAAGAAATCAAGTGTGGGATCAACCGCCAAGGCTGGTGGTCCTAACTATCTCAACACACTGCGCGATTGGGCACCGCTGGTTGATGTCCAAGCCGCTAAGTGGTCGGTAGATAAGTGGTGGCACGAAGTCGGTGGGGTAGCTCTTGATCCAACCGGGCTCAATGTTGAGAAGAACTACCAGCGCTATCGCAGGCCGCTGGCGCCAGTGATGGTTCGCGTCGATGACTCAACATCACGTGCCGATATCGAACTCATCAAATACATAGCGCAGCTCACTGGTATTTCAGTCGAGTGGAGCGCAGCCTCGAGTGAAAGCATCGAGGAGCTCTTGGCTCGCACCAAGTACAAGATTCGTTGGCTCTCAAGCGAACAAGCACCTCGTGGAGCTGCTCTGAGGAAGGGAATCACGGTAGATATCCGTCCCGTCACTCAACGCGGCGATATTGAAATCGCTCGCTGGCTCTTAGAGCAGTCGGTAGCTATTACGTATCATCGCTACGGAAATACCAATGGTGGCCCAAAGCCACGTTGCCTTGGTTTGGCTTCAGTAACCTCCTAGCTTCAGTAACCTCCTAGCGAAGTGTGCATCGACCTCTTGCCCGTAGTTAGTTCCTGCAAATAATCCGCGTTTAGGTTCTTCTAGGCGCGGATGCCAAAATATAGAGATGAAAACTCTGGCCCTACTTGTCGCAACGCTAGTTGCTGCAGTCGCGGTCGGTTTCATCTCTAAAAAGCGACAAGGTCGGTTTGTGGAGAAGAAGAATTTCCATCCCTTGGTCACAGCCGACGAAGTCGGTCAGGAATTAGGCAGCGTCGCAACACTCTTGCAATTTTCTTCCGCCTTCTGCACGCAATGTCGCGCTACTCGCCAAGTTCTAGAGAACGTTGTTCCAAGTTTTCCCGGAATCACTCACATCGAAATCGATGCAGAATCACATCTCGAATTGGTACGTAGGTTGCACATTAATCAAACGCCAACAACAATTTTCTTAAATTCAGAAGGTCAAGAAATTGGTCGTGCGGTCGGTGCGCCTAAGAAGAGTCAAGTAGTTGCAGTGTTGGAGAAAATTTAATGTCACAACCAGAATTTATAGATGCACGTGGTCCACGCTTTAGCGCGGGGATTACCACAGCAGTCTTAGTATTCGCGCTCTTTACTCGGCTTGATGTTCTTATTTTTTGGCAGTTAGCGGTATTTACAGTCGCAGCTTTTTACAGCATGCCAATGAGTCCCTACGGAATCTTTTATCGCAAAGTTATTGTGCCGCGCTTAAAAGGACCTGCCCCACTCGAAAGCTCCAAGCCACCCCGCTTTGCGCAATTAGTTGGATTCGGTTTCGTGCTTGTGGCGACAATTGGCGCACTCACCCACACGTGGGCACTCTTCACGGTCGCTACCGCAGCCTGCATATTCGCGGCTTTTCTCAATAGCGCATTCGACTACTGCCTAGGCTGCAAGGTTTATCTCCTTGGAGTAAAGCTCACCACCCCAAAACGTTGAAATTCCCTTCGCCTCTTCTAGAGTAGGGGTATGAAAAACTTCTCTAACTTTATCGACGGCAAATTCGTAGCTTCCCAATCTGGCGCTACGAGTGAAGTAATCAACCCAGCGACAGGCACCGCTTATGCGACCGCTCCTATCTCTGGTCTTGCCGATGTCGATGTTGCGATGAAAGCTGCAGCCAACGCCTTTACCGATTGGCGCGACTCCACTCCATCTGAGCGCCAGCGCGCGCTTCTAAAAATCGCCGATGCCATCGAAGCTCGTGGCGATGAGATGGTCGCAATCGAGAGTGAAAATACAGGCAAGCCAATCGCGCTCACCGCTTCCGAAGAGCTCCCACCGATGGTCGATCAGATTCGATTCTTCGCTGGAGCTGCACGCAATTTAGAGGGTAAATCTGCTGGTGAATACATGCGTGGAATGACTTCGTTCATCCGTCGCGAACCAATTGGTGTCTGCGCCCAAGTAACGCCATGGAACTACCCCATGATGATGGCTGTCTGGAAATGGGCTCCTGCAATCGCAGCGGGCAACACAGTTGTTCTCAAGCCTTCGGACACAACACCAGCATCCACCCTCTTTATGGCCGAGATCATGGCCGAATTCTTGCCAACCGGTGTATTTAACGTAGTGACCGGAAATCGGGACACAGGTCGCATGTTGGCCGAACACCAGACGCCCGCGATGATCTCGATCACTGGCTCAGTTGCTGCAGGTATGAACGTTGCTAAAAGCGCCGCAAATGATTTGAAGCGAGTGCACCTAGAACTCGGTGGCAAAGCGCCAGTTGTTGTCTTTGATGATGCTGATTTGCAGGCTGCCGCAGAAGCGATTGCAATCGCTGGTTATTTCAACGCAGGTCAAGATTGCACCGCCGCCACTCGCGTAATGGTTCAAGAAGGCGTTTACGATGAGTTCGTTGCGCTACTTGCAGCACAGGCAAAGGATGCAATTAAGACTGGCGGACCACTAGAAGATGTTTTATATGGTCCAGTAAATAACGCGTCGCAGCTAGCACGCGTGCAGGGCTTCATTGATCGCACACCTAGCCATGCACAGATAGTTGCTGGCGGTACCCAAGTTGACCGCCCTGGTTACTTCTTTAATCCAACAGTTGTTGCTGGGCTAGCCCAAAACGATGAGATGGTGCAGAATGAAATCTTCGGACCAGTAATCACAGTTCAGAAATTCAAAGATGAAGCACAAGCAGTTGCGTATGCCAATGGCGTGAATTACGGATTGGCATCATCAGTGTGGACTTCAAATCACGGCCGTGCGATGCGAATGGCAAAGGCATTTGATTTTGGCTGCGTCTGGATCAACACTCACATTCCTTTGGTTGCCGAGATGCCACATGGTGGCTTTAAGCAATCAGGTTATGGCAAGGATCTTTCGGCGTATGGCTTTGAAGATTACACACGCATCAAGCATGTGATGTCTAACCTCAACGCCTAATTACTTAACGACGCGATATCTCGCCAAGCTGCTATCGGTCGCATACGCGATACGCACTCCAGCTGCTTTTGTAGTTGCTAGACCTTCAAGAATTTCTGGGGTCAATATTTCTCCTGGTGCAACAACCGCGACTCCAGGTGGGTATGGCGCAATAAGGTCGGCGCTGATTCGTCCTGCAGCATCTTTTGCTGCAACCATCTCGGTATCAGCGAAATAGGCACTGCGCATTGTTGTTCCTACTGTCGGTACAACAGACCAGGAGAGTGATGTCGCTGATGGACGTGGAGTAGTAGCAAGCTTTTGCAGGATTGGGATAAGGATCGCGGCGAGTTGATCAAAGTCTGCAGCGTTATCGGCCAGCGTTGCCAGGAATACAACGGTATCGCTATCAGCCATCTCTACCCGCACACCAGCTGCTATCAATTCATTTTCGATCGCTACACCTGATGCACCGAGCTGATTAGCGCGCAGAACAATCTTGCTTGGATCAAATCGTCCCGGCGCGAAATCACTGACGCTGAGGAAAATTGGCTGCTCGAAATGAGATTGAATGTGTGTTTTGAAATTATTGATATTCGCAACAAGTGCGTCCAACAATTGCGGCCCACGAGTCTGGAGTAACGCACGCGCACCATCGATAGATGCTAGCGGCGCCCCGGCAGGAGAAGTTGTGTGAGTTGTTTCGAAAGATTGTTCAATGCGCGCAAGATTAAGAAGACGCCCTTGAGCAAGCAAGAGTGCAGAAGCGCTATAGCCAGGCAGTGTTTTGTGAACGCTCGTGATCAGCCCATCTGCTCCTAACTGCAAACAATGTTCTGGCAGGGCTTCACTAAATCCAAAGTGCCCACCCCACGCTGCGTCACAGATCACCGGAACATTCACCGCATGCGCCGCCGCAATTAGCGCCGGCAGATCAGAAAGCGTTCCCAAATAACCTGGCTCCGTCAGCAATACAGCAATCGGTTTTTGCGCTAGCGCTCGCGCGAGCTCATCGACACTGATTCCGATTGGGATACCTGTGGCGCTATCGATCTCTGGTGTCATCCAGATTGGTTCAAGATCTGCGAGCACCAGCGCAGATAAGACTGAGCGGTGCGCGGTGCGCGAGACTGCAACGCGATCACCAGGCTTGCCCAGTGCCAAAATAATTGCTTGGTTAGCGTGAGTAGAACCACCCGTTGAAAAGCGTGCGTAATCCGCACCCCACAACGTAGCCGCCAACTTCTCGGCGACTTTTAAGGTGCCGTGAGTCAGCTTGATCTCATCCAAGCCACCATAGAGAGGCGTATCGGAATCAACCACTGCGCCAAGACCAGCATCAAGGCGCGAGGCTTTCTGCTTGTGGCCCGGAATAGTAAACGGAAGGTGAACAGCTTCGAAGTACGAGAGGTAGGCGTCGAGCAAAGGTGCGGAATCTCTCAAAGAATTATTTACGCCAGAGGCGTCTGCAGAGGAATTCTGGGGCTGTGGGCTCACGCGATTAGCCTACAATTTTCTCATGACAACAACCACCGAGATCACTCAAGAACGCCGCTTGGTCACTGCTATTCCAGGACCAAAATCAACACAAGCGCTACAACGTCGCGCAGAGGCTGTTTCTGGTGGACTAGGTCTTACATTTCCTGCAGTTATTGAGCGCACTCATGATGCGATCATGGTTGATATCGATGGCAATCAGATCATCGACATGGGCTCTGGAATCGGAGTAACCAACGTAGGTAACACTGCATCACGCGTTGTCGAAAATGTTATTGAGCAAGCGCAAGCATTCACGCACACATGTTTCACAGTTGCGCCATACATCAACTACATCGAAGTATGCGAAGCGCTCAATCGCTTGACTCCGGGAACACATAAAAAGAAGTCAATGCTCGCTAACTCTGGCGCAGAAGCAGTAGAGAACGCAATCAAGATTGCGCGCCATTACACAAAGCGTCCGGCTGTCGTTGTCTTCGAGCATGCCTACCACGGTCGCACCAATCTCACGATGGCACTGAATTCAAAGAACATGCCATACAACGACGGCTTTGGCCCATTCGCTCCTGCGGTTTATCGCATGCCACTTCCATACGAACTTCGCTGGATCGGTCCTAAGGAGAGCATCACAGAAGATGCACTCGAGATGATCACACAGAAGATTGAAAAAGAGATTGGTGCAAAGAATGTTGCAGCAATCTTGATCGAGCCAATTCAGGGCGAGGGTGGATTTATCACACCGCCAAAAGGTTTCTTGCCTGGACTCTGCGAGTATGCAACCAAAAACGGCATTGTCTTCATTGCTGATGAAGTCCAGACCGGCTTTGCTCGCACCGGCAACATGTTCGCGATGGAGCACGAAGGCGTTGTTCCTGACATGGTCACAACAGCTAAGGGCTTGGGCGGTGGACTACCAATCGCTGGCGTAACTGCTCGCGCGGAGATCATGGATAGCGTCCATGCTGGTGGTCTTGGTGGAACATTTGGCGGTAACCCAGTGTCTTGCGCAGCAGCACTTGGTGCAATTGCAACTATCGAAGAAGAAGGTCTGATCGCTCGTGCCCAACATATCGGCCAGGTTTTGGGCGATGGCTTGCGCGCTTTGCAAGCAAAATATCCAGTGATCGCAGAAGTTCGTGGTCGCGGCGCAATGTTGGCTATCGAAGTAGTGATCCCAGGATCTAAGGGCGGTATCGAACCTGATGCGGCTGCAGTCGCAAAGGTTCTTAAGCACTGCACCGAAAATGGCGTTTTCATTCTTTCGGCCGGTACATACGGCAACGTCATCCGTTTCTTGCCACCACTTGTTATCAGCGATGCACTTATTGCTGATGCTCTTGCCGTGCTCGATGCTGGATTTGCAACTCTCTAAGTCCTAGAGGTTATAAAAATTACAACACCGATGCGTCGCTTCCTTATTGTTGGGGGCGGCGCATCTGGTGTTATTACGGCAATTGCTATTGCTCGCACCGACTCTGATGCAGTGATCACGATTGCCGAACCTCGCGCGCAATTAGGTGAAGGTCTTGCATATTCCACGCGTGAGACTGTGCACCGTCTTAATGTTCCAAGTGACAAGATGAGCGCGATCGCCGAACTCCCAGAAGATTTTCAAGAGTGGTGGGGTGTTGATGGTTACACCTTCCAACCTCGTGCGATCTATTCCAGTTATCTACGCGAGCGGCTTGAGCTCTACGCAGAAGATCGCTATACGCATATCCAAGCTAAGGTCAGTGAACTACTTCCTGGCGCTAAAGCACGCGCCCACTTTGATAACGGTCACGTAGCAGATTTTGATTTCGTAGTACTAGCGATGGGCCATGGCACTGCAAAGGTGCCGGATTTTCTGCAGAACACTCCACCCAACCCTCGCATCGTTCTCGATGTCTGGAGTGGCAGCGAGCTACCAGAAGCGCAGACCTTGATCTGCTTTGGTACGGGCCTAACCTTTATTGATATCGCGCTCTCACATCTTGCGCGCTCACCCGCAAATCGAGTGATTGGTTTATCTGGATCTGGCCATTTGCCGGAGCAGCACACTCGCAACCGCATCACACCGTTCGCACCGGCTCTGGCTGATGTTGAAACACTTGAGAAGCTGCGGGCTTATCTTGCTGGTGCTGGTGAACATTGGCGCGAAGCAGTCGATGGCCTTCGCCCCGTGACAGCGATGATGTGGCGGGCATTTACCGAAGCCGAGAAAGAAGAGTTCCTCAAGAGCGATGGCTCTATCTGGTCGCGCCGACGTCACCGAATCGCACCCGATGTTGCGGCGCACGTTGAGACCGAGATTGAAAGCGGACGACTCGAAGTTCGCTCAGTTCGCGTGGCAGGCGTGCATGCAAACGATCACGATGTGAAAGTTTTGCTAGATAGTGGGGAAGAGATCACGGGTGATGTGCTCGCGATTTGTATTGGTCGCACATCGCAGGCCGATGATTCGCTCTCTCGTTTCCTTATCGATAACCAACTGACGAACACTGGCCCGCTCGGGCTTGGACTCTCGGTCGATCTCGCTAACGGTCGCTTAAAAGATGCTCGAGGTATCGACTATCCAAATGTTTTTGCGATTGGTCCATTGCGCAGCGGCGAAGCTTTCGAAACCACAGCGATTCCCGAAATTCGCAAACAAGCGGCCGAGATCGCGCTGGAACTCAGAACCTCCCGTTAAATCCGCTCCGTTAAATCCGCTCTTTCAACAGTAAATCCCTTTCACAAGTATGCAAATGGCCAGCGCCTTGATCTTCCTTGGCGATTGCCAAGGAATGCAGAAAGTGAAAGGAGGTTTATATGTACGGTATCGAAAATTGGCTCATGTTTATTGTGGCGATATCCAAGCTAGTTTTGGAATACGTTGAAAAACGAAAAGCTCGCCGCAGCAACGACGAGCCCACTTCGTAATCGGTGAAGTATTCAAGGCGGGAGAGTTAAACCTCTCGCCTTGTCTTATTGAAGCACTTTTTGTAGTTATTTACTATGCCACTGTGAACACCATAAATAACCTCAGGAACTTCACAGATGTTTTCGCAGAAGCTTTAAACCC
>CAIKCJ010000044.1 GCA_903825945.1 uncultured Actinomycetes bacterium
AAAGAAGTAAATCCCCATTGGAAAAGCCCGCCATGAAAATGGCGGGCTTTTTTATTTATACAGATTTATTAGTGCAGAACTAATTCAGAATTGGTCTTAAGTTAATCGCACTCTTTGCTAAATTGCTTGCGAAGTTCTGCGCTTACTTTTTCAAATATTCGCGCCAGATCTTCCTGGTCTTTAACACTTAGTTGGTCCAGAAACCTTGTGCGAACGCTTTCCACGTGATCGGGCGCAGCCTTAACAATCGCTTTCCAGCCCTTGTCAGTCATCACAGCAAATGAACCACGCTTATCTTCTTCGCAGACTTTTCGGCTTACCCAACCAGCCTTCTCCATCGCCTTAATGCGGTGAGAAAGGCGAGATTTTGAGATGAGGGCAGATTCGGCAAGTTCGCTCATCCGAATCTGTCGCTCCGGAGCCTCAGATAGAAGCACCAAGATCTCATAGTCAGAGAGCGAGAGATCGTGAGGAGCTAGATCCGTCTCCATCGCATCCCAAATTCGGCGACAGGTCTGGATATAGGCGCGCCAAGCTTTAAGCTCTTTTGGACCAAGCCACCTTGGTTCATTTTTCTTGGTCGACATACGGCAAGGGTACGCCCAATCCACACTAGTTGAAAGTTGAATTAGTGCCCCAAAGGTCGCACTCTTACAACACGGGTGTCAGAGTGATGTATTAAAGTGCGGACTATGACGCAATCAAGTAATACTGCCGCAGGTAAAAGTGGAATCTTTATCGATTACATAAAATCCGACATTAGGCCGCAAGACGATCTCTTTCGATACGTCAACGGGCTCTGGCTAGATACCAAGGAAATTCCAGCCGATCGCGCCGCCGATGGCCACTTCAATCGACTTCGAGAAGAAGCCCAGGAACAAGTCAAGACAATTATTGAAGACCTCTCCAAAATCCCAGCGGCTCCAGGAAGTAACGCCCAAAAGATCGGCGACCTCTATCGCTCATTTATGGATGAGGAGCGAATTCAAGCTCTGGGCATAACTCCAATTCAGGCAGATATCGAACGCGCATTGGCAGTTTCCAGCGCTGCCGAATTGCTCGCGGCAATGGGTGACCTAGAGTCACGTGGCAGTGGCGGACTTTTTTATACATATATCTCAACCGATGCGCACGACTCCGATACCAACATCACATATATGGGTCAGAGCGGCTTGAGTCTTCCGGATGAGGCCTACTACCGTGAAGAGGAATATGCAGCAATTAGAACTGCGCTCCTTAGACATATAGAAAAAATGTTTGAGCTCGCTCACATTCCCGGCGCTAAAGATCATGCAAAGCGCGTACTGGCACTAGAAACTCAGATAGCAAGCCATCATTGGGATCAAGTAAAAGATCGCGATGCCGAACTGACATATAACAAATACTCCTTTGCAGAGCTAGAAACACTTACCCCCAACTTTGACTGGAAACTCTGGATGGCAGCAAGCAAGATGCCGGCACATGTCTTGGCGGATGTGGTCGTTGCAGAGCCTTCTTATTTCCAAGGAATCAGTTCGATGCTCTCTTCGATGCTCTCAGAGTTTGATAGCTCCTCATGGGCTTCATGGCTTACCTGGCATGTGATTTCAGGTAGCGCTTCTTATTTGAGCCGTGATTTTGTCAATCAAAATTTTGCTTTCTACGGAACGATTCTTTCCGGCATTCCACAGCTACGCGAGCGCTGGAAACGTGGCGTGGGCTTGGTTGAAGGGGCCATGGGTGAAGCGATCGGTCAGATCTATGTCGAGCGCCATTTTCCAGAAGCTGCCAAGGCGCGCATGAAAGAACTCGTAGCCAATCTCATTGAAGCGTATCGAGTGGATATCGCAGCGCTGGATTGGATGAGCGAGGAGACAAAAGCCAAGGCATTTATCAAACTCGACAAGTTCACCCCCAAGATTGGTTATCCAGATAAATGGCGCGATTACTCTTCGCTCACCATCGTTCCTGATGACCTCATTGCGAATTTGGCTGCAATCTCACAATTCGGCCAAGAGTACGAGTTCGCCAAAATTGGAGCACCGGTCGATCGCCTCGAGTGGCATATGACCCCCCAAACCGTGAACGCTTATTACAACCCGGGCATGAATGAGATCGTCTTCCCGGCGGCAATTTTGCAGCCACCATTCTTTGGTCTAGAGGCAGATGACGCCGTCAATTACGGCGCTATCGGCGCAGTCATTGGTCACGAAATTGGTCACGGCTTTGATGACCAAGGTTCTAAATACGACGGGGATGGAAACTTAGAGAACTGGTGGTCACAAAGTGACCGCGATGAATTCGAAAAGCGCACCAAAAATCTCATTGACCAATATGACGCCCTACATCCAGCAAATGCGCCTGATGTGCACGTTAATGGCGCCTTAACGATCGGTGAGAACATTGGAGACCTCGGAGGCCTCACAATCGCTTACAAGGCCTATCAAATAGCCTTAAATGGCCGTACAGCGCCGGTATTAGATGGTTTTACAGGTTACCAGCGGTTGTTTATCGGCTATGCGCAGACATGGTGCGGAAAACAGCGTCCAGAAGAGATTCGTCGTCGTGTTTCTAGCGATCCGCACTCCCCTGATGAGTTCCGTTGCAATCAGATCGTTAAAAACTTTGATCCATTTTATGAAGCTTTTGATGTCAAAGAGGGCGACGCACTATTCATGCCGCCCTCGCAGCGAGTTCGAATCTGGTAACTGATACAACGAGCAAGTAGTCCCGAAACGGGCTACTTGCTAGCCAAGCGGGCTTCGCGACGCGCCTTTTGCTCCTGTGGGTTTGGAACTGGAACCGCTGAAAGTAGTCGCTGTGTGTATGGATCTTGAGGGTTTTTCAAGATCGCATCGCGTGAACCAACTTCCACCAAATTGCCATTTTGCATAACCGCAATGCGGTGGCACAAAATGTCCACAACAGCCAAGTCGTGGCTGATGAAAAGACATGCGAATTTAAGTTCTGCCTGAAGCTCTTGCAGAAGTTCTAGGAAGCGTGCTTGGACCGAGACATCTAGGGCCGAAGTAGGTTCATCAGCGATCAAAATATCTGGTGCGAGTGCAAGTGCGCGGGCAATACCTACGCGTTGGCGTTGGCCGCCCGATAGTTCATGCGGATAACGGTTGCGATAGCTCTTTGGGAGTTCTACTTGGCTGAGTAGTTCTTCGACTCTGGCATCGAGTTCTTTGCCCTTGGCGATATTGGCCAGAAAGAGCGGCTCTCCAATGCTTTCACCGATCGGCAAACGAGGATTGAGCGAGCTTGCAGGATCTTGGAAAACGATTCCCGTATTGCGACGAATCTCTCGGAGCTCCTTCATCGATGCGCCGCTGATATCGCGACCTACTACTTCGAGTTTTCCTGACTTGATAGGAATTAGCCCAATAGATGCACGTCCCACGGTTGTCTTACCAGAACCAGATTCGCCAACAAGGCCAACAATTTCTCCTGGATAGATCTCGAGATTGAAATCTCGAACTGCGGTGAAGGCTGGGATTCGTCCACGCTTTGGATATTCGATAGTGACGTTCTCAAGTTTAAGGACTGGAACTGGCTTTGATTCAGTAGCGTATGGAAGCTCACGCATCTGAGTGCTGCCCAATTTAGGGACAGAAGCAAGAAGCTCGCGAGTATATGGATGGGAAGGTCGATTGAAGATCGCATCGGCGCTGCCTTGGTCTACGACCACACCATTTTTCATAACCAAGATGTCATCGGCCATATCTGCCACAACGCCCATATCGTGGGTGATGAGCAAAATCGCGGAGTTCATCTTGTCCCGCAGCCCGCGCATGAGATCAAGAATTTCGGCCTGGACTGTCACATCGAGTGCAGTTGTTGGCTCATCTGCAACCAAGAGCGCTGGATCGCACGCAAGTGCTTGAGCGATCATGGCTCGTTGGCGCTGACCACCAGAGAGTTGGTGCGGATATTTATCGACTGACTTTTCTGGATCAGGGATTTCAACCAGTGTGATGAGCTCGATGGCACGAGCACGTGCCTGGGTTGGACCCATATCAAAGTGAGTACGAAGTGTCTCGATAATCTGAAATCCAATTGTGTAGACCGGATTAAGTGCAGTCATTGGCTCTTGGAAAATGTAAGCAACTTCTTTACCGCGGAACTTCTGCAGTTCTCGAGGTGATGCACCAAGCATCTCTACGCCCTTGACCTGGACACTTCCCGAGGTGCGTGCATTAGAGGCAAGAAGGCTCATCAAGCCCATCGCAGTAGTTGATTTACCAGAACCTGACTCTCCAACGATCGCAAGAGTCTTGCCGGGATAGAGGTCGAAGTTCATATCAACAGCCGCCGGGTACCACGTTCCATCTACCCAGAACTCAACTGTGAAATCTTTGACGCGTAAAACTGGCTCGCTCATTAAAGTACCTCGCTTACTTGTGGAAAGATGTCACCGTGAAGGATCTGGGCAGGACGAATAAACGCGACCGAGTGAATAGTGAGTTGTTCCGCGCTCGGGGCAATTACTTCATCGCAGCGATGGTGGAAATTTTCTGCGCCTTTTATCTCTGGTCTAGCTTCATTGAAGGTGGAATCAGAAACATACTGACAACTGCTTTGGTGATCATGACTCTGAGCGCCGCCAACTACGCAGCTTTCATCAAGCCAAAGGTAGTTTTCAGTAGCGAGGGCATCGAGATTGCCAACCCATTGAGCGATGACTTCATTGCCTGGGGTGATATCGATGATATTGATGCACGCTGGTGCATGACGATTACTTCTGGCGATCGAGTGATCAACGCTTACGGAGCTCCTGCTCCTGGACGCCATCGAGCTCGCAACGTTCACGAAACCGAGATGCGTGGAATCGCTGGTGGTGAGACGGGATTTATTCGACCAGCTAGATCTCCAAAATCCGACAGCGGAGCTGCCGTCCACATTGCCACACTCTGGCAAGCAAAAAGTCGTGACACCGTTGCTGCGCGAAGCACTTGGCACTCCAAAGCGTTCACTCCCTTGATTATTGGTCTCACAAGCGCCATAGCTGCGATTGTTCTTAACGTTATTCATTAGTTCTCACCCTGCTTGGCAAGAGAAACCGCTTTTGCTTGTGCGCGTTCCTTACGCGAAATTCTGCGGCGTTGACGCGGGTCAAATGCATCGCGCAGACCATCGCCAATGAAGTTCACGCAGAGCGCAATGATGATGATGAAGATACCTGGATACCAGAAGAGCCATGGTCTCGTTGTAAAGGAATCTTGGTACTGGCTGATGAGCAAGCCGAGTGATACATCTGGCGAAACGACACCAAAGCCCAGATAGCTCAAGCCAGTTTCCAACAAAATTGCTCCAGACATAATCAACGTAACAGAAACGATGATCACGCCAACAGCGTTTGGCAGGATGTGCTTAAAAATAATTCGGCGATCACTCGCTCCAGCTACACGGGCGGCATCGACGAATTCACGTTCGCGCAAAGATAGGAACTCGCCTCGAACTAGACGCGAAAGTCCAGTCCAGGCAAAGAGACCTAAGTAGAAAGCCAAGAAGGTCGCTCCGAGATTGCCGAAGTGGAAGCCAATAACCGATCCGATAATGATGGATGGAATTGTGATGATGAAATCTGTGAAACGCATCAAGATGGCATCGACTTTTCCGCGATAAAAGCCAGAGATGGCTCCAATCACTGTTCCGATAACTCCACCGACAATACCGATGATGAACATGACCAGAATTGAACGTTGGGCGCCACGCATCACAAGTGCGAAGTAATCACGCCCAATGTCATCTTGGCCGAATGGGTGATCGCCTAGTCCGAAAGACTTGGAAAATGGATTGATGCTCAGTGTCGGACAGCCTGATAGATACTGAGGACAACCCTGCGTCCGCAAGTCAGGCTGCTCGGTGTAGTTGTACTTCCACCAACCGTGGTATTTCAGGAAACCAATTTTGAAATCCAGCGCCGAGAAGACAAATACGAGAATGGTAGAGAGAACGCCAAGCGAGATGATTGCACCGCGATGTCGAAGGAATCGACGCAGAACAATTTGACCCTGGCTTAGACCTTCGGTCTCCTTGTTGAAAATATCAACTTGGCTGGCATCGTTATCGACGCTCTTGCGCTTGAAGCGAGTAAAAATGCTCATTTACTTACCACCCGAATTCGAGGATCAAGATAGGAATACAAGAGATCGGCAGCCAAATTAGCAAGGACGGCCAAACTCGATGTCACGAAGAAAACTCCCATGAGCAGAGTGAGATCGAAATTAGTAATTGCGTTATTAAAGAGAGTTCCCATTCCCCGCCAGCCAAAGACGCGCTCTGTGATAATCGCGCCTCCGATGATGCCGGCGAAGTCCACAACAACAATCGTGGTCAAAGGAATCAAGGTATTTCTAAATGCATGTCGCATAATGACAGTGCGCTCAGTCAACCCCTTGGCTCGAGCCGTACGGATGTAGTCCTGGTTCATAACTTCCAACAACGTACCGCGTGAATAACGAACGTAGGTTGCGAACGAAATCAGCGTTAGTGCGATCGTAGGAAGGAATACGTGGAGCAAAATATCCAAGAAGGTAAACCAGAAATGACCTGGGGCCAACAATGAGTTTGATTCACCGATTGTTGGAATGGGGCGATTGTTAACAGCATCAGTATTGACGTAAGGAACCCATGTCTTCATCAACTTGTCAATGAGAATAATGATTCCCATAACCAAAGATGTGATAACCGAAGTGCGGATGACAGGGCGCCGATCTTCTTTTGCAAAGTAATACCCACATCCCACTGCCAAACCAACAGTCAGGCAAGCAAGTAGAAAGACTGTCAGGGCGCCTGGGTATTTGTTAAA
This sequence comes from uncultured Actinomycetes bacterium, assembly GCA_903825945.1. Lineage (GTDB taxonomy): Bacteria > Actinomycetota > Actinomycetes > Nanopelagicales > Nanopelagicaceae > PALSA-747. Next base: position 6,797 of record CAIKCJ010000044.1, read on the forward strand.
TAGATATTGCGTTGGGAAATAAAGCACTACGCCAAGTGCAACTACAGCCAAAGATGCATTGCGGGCGGCTTTATTTGCCAAACCAGTAGAAAGGAATGTGACCGCATATGCGATTCCTATGCCCATTGCGGCAATCATGATCGGTCCTAAACCAGGGTGAGAGAACCACTTGGTCAGTGAGAGAAGCGTGAGCACGATAGCTGTCGCTGCGCCAGAGATACCGAAAATTGTAAAGACGCGCTTTCGATCTCCACTAATAACTGCAGCCCAGAAGAAGCCACTAACTATCGATAGGCCGGCGATCCATGCTGGAGCAATTGTCGCAGTCCCTAAAAAGTTATTAAAACTGATTGCCAAGTACTGCTTCAGAAGTACGGCTACCCAGAAAATTGGTAGTGAATATAAGAGAAATGAAACAAATGTCATCGCGTAGTCAAAGCGAGAATATTGACGCAAGGCAGAGACGATACCTAGACCAATTCCTAGGATCACGGCAATGAGCGTCGCCATAAAGATGAGGCGGATCGTGATGGGGATGGCTTGACTCAGTTCGGTTGAGACTGGGTTGCCACTTCGGGTTAAACCAAGATTTCCAGTCAGGAGGTGCTTAAGCCAGATGAAATAGCGAGCAGGAGGTGGGACGTTGAGTTGAAGTTGGTGGATGAGAGCATTTATCTCAACTTTGACCTTTGGGTCAGTGCTTCCGCGAAGGCCCTCAAGGGGGTCTCCGGAGATCGCAGCTAAGTTGTAAAGAATGAAACTCGAACCGAACAAGATCACGATCAGAATGCTGATTCGACGACCGATATAGGCCAACACTTCTTCGTGCCTCCTTTATGCCTGCTACTGCAGTAATTGCAACGCGGGCAAGATTGACTTAAAAAGTGGTGGCACCGAACCAAGTCGGTACCACCACTTGAATAATTTACTGAACTGTTCTACTCAACAAACGTTGTGGAGTCTGGAGAATACCTTAAGGAGAGCTCCAGACCCCGGACGTTAATTGGTTAGAAGTGCCACTTCCAGAAGTTCCAGAAGAGAGTTGGCGATAGTGGAGCTGGAACAATACCTGAGAGGGTGCTTGTCGCTGCTGTCACTGTTGGGTTCTGGAAGATACCTAGGAAGAAGGCATCTGAGTTGATCTGACGCTCTGCATCAACCTGGAGCACACGTACCTGTGAAGGTATAAGTGTCTTAGCCTGAAGCTTCTTGCAATCAGCATCTACACGGGCATTTGAATAACCTGTGTAGTTCGATCCTGCGCCAGTCTGGAAAGTGCCACATGCTTGCGCATCTTGTGGAACAGCAGTCTGATCGAAGATGAAGAAGTGAGCATCGTAGGTAGAGCTTGTGAGCTTTCCACCCCAACCAGCTGTTGCTGGTGCCGTGACCTTGAAACCAGCTTGTGCTTCAGCAGCAATAATCAAAGCTGCTTCAGATGCACGACGTGTGTTTCCTGGTGAACCCCAGAGAAGGTTGATTGAGATTGGTGTGGTTCCGTTACCGGCAGTTGGGTACCACTTCTTGACCAAAGCAAGTGCCTTGGCAGTACGTGATGCCTGTGTGCCTGATGAGTAACCAACAGAGTTGTTTTCTGCAGCAACCGTTGCATAGCTTGGGTTACCTGGAAGTGTCCAAGTTGATCCCAAAACAGTAGCTGAAGGGTTGATTGGCTTGATCAGCTTGTTGACGATGTCTTCACGTGGGTAAGCGAGCAAGAATGCTTGACGCAAATCTGCTGCCTTCTGTCCACCTGACATTGCGAATGGGCCTGTGTAAGGAGTTCCATCAGATGACGCTACGCGCAGTTCAATGTGCTCGTAAGCCAATGATGATGTTGTTGAAACATCGACACCGCTAATTGCGTGCAATTGAGCAACTGTGTCAGCTGTTGGTTGACCCTGGTAAACATCGATGTCCTTGTTGGCTAGAGCCTGAGCTGATGGTGAACCATCGGCAATGCCCTGCTGGATGACCATTGTTGTGATGCCAGATAGTGCTGGACCTGAGTTGTACTTAGGGTTAGCAACCATCTTGATCTGGTTTGCATCGATTGATGACACAACATATGCGCCGTTTCCGACAGCAATCAGCGGATTGCTTGAGCTATCAAATGTGGTGGTATCAAAACCAGTGCTAAATACAGCGCCCATAGCCTTGATTGCTGCGGCGTTGTATGAGGTGAAATCAGCCAAGAACTTGTTCGAAGCAGCTGAACCAGCAGCAACGGTTGGAAGTGTCTTTGAACCTGCTGCAAGAAGCTCGTATACGTGAGCTGGCATTGGAGAAGATGGTCCGTTGAGGATTGGATCTGGAATAGCTGTGCTGTACTTGAATGTAGCGCTCATGTGATCTGCGCTAACGGTTGGTAGGCCAACGATGTATTGATCGTATACGCCGCCGTAGTTGAGTCCAGCCCAGACAGGTGTATCTGCAGTGTTTGGATCAGGAAGACCAGCCTTCTTGAAGTATGCAGAGCTTGCTGTGAGGTGGAATGGGAGCAGGTCAATCGCTGTGATTGGGACTCCATCAGACCACACGCGGCCTGGAGCAACCGTGTAAGTCACTTCGAAATCGCCAGGAGCGTTCTTTGTAATCTTGTATGAACCAATTACTGGGTTAGGGACGATGTTGAGCTTGTCGTCGTAGTACCAGAATGGTGAGTTCGTGAGGTATGAAACATCTTGATTGATAACAATGTTGTTGTTCGGTGTTGCACCGTTGAACGATGTGAATGTGTTGCTCTCAACAACGATTGCAGTGTCGCGTGTCGCTGCATTCGCTGGGGCTGCAAGCGCACCAACAGCTGCGAACGCAACTGCCGAGACGAGGGCAACGGCTGAGCGCGTATTGAAACGTGCCTTCATGTGTTCTCCTTTATAGGTACGTTCTTACCCGACTGGTCTTTGAGCCACTGGTAAGGGGCCGAAAGGTGAACAGGTAATGACGTGAGGGTTAACAAGTAGGACCATCCTGCACCATTTGTCGCATTTATTTCAATAGTAATGGCCTTAGAGTTGGGCTATGAGCTCTACGTCATTCACCTTTTCAGAGACCGTAAGCCTGGAATTTAGGGGCACTGGCGTCGATAAAGGGGTAGGACTAGGCCGAGCGGGTGAGATTGTGACCCCCCATGGGGTGATCGCGACCCCAGCTTTTATCCCAGTTGGAACCAAGGCCACCGTTAAATCCGTCCTTCCGGAATCCATGAAGGATCTCGGTGCCCAAGCAATTTTGGCTAATGCCTATCACCTCTACCTGCAGCCAGGTCCAGAGATCGTCGATGAGGCTGGTGGTGTGGGCTCGTTTATGAACTGGAGCGGTCCAACCTTCACAGATAGCGGCGGGTTCCAAGTTCTCTCGCTCGGCGTGGGCTTTAAAAAAGTGATTGCCATGGATACCGAAACTTTCAGATCGGATGAAGTAATTGCAGAGGGTAAAGATCGATTAGCACACGTTGATGATGACGGCGTGACATTTAAATCTCACCTCGATGGACAGATGCACCGCTTCACTCCAGAAGTTTCAATGCAGGTCCAACATCAACTTGGTGCTGACATCATCTTCGCATTTGATGAGTGCACCACGTTGCACAACACAAGAAGTTATCAAGAGCGTTCACTTGAACGTACTCGACTATGGGCAAAGCGTTGTTTGGTTGAACATGGGAGACTGACGATGGAGCGATCTCATCGCCCTTATCAAGCGCTCTTCGGAGTTCTCCAAGGCGCGCAATATGAGGACCTTCGTCGCAAGGCCGCGCAAGATCTCAGCGCACTCGATGAAGATGGAATCTCATTTGATGGATTTGGTCTAGGTGGCGCGCTGAATAAAGCCGAACTTGGAACGATCGTTGGTTGGATGACAGAGGAGTTGCCACGCAACAAACCGCGCCATCTCCTCGGAATCGGCGAACCAGATGATCTCTTTACCGGCGTAGAAAATGGCGCAGATACTTTCGACTGCGTTGCACCATCTCGCCAGGCTCGAACGAGCGCAGTCTTCACGGAAGATGGTCGTGTCAATCTCACCAACGCAAGATATGCACGCGCGTTTAATCCGATAGATGCGAATTGCGATTGTTACACCTGCGCCAACTACACGGCCGCTTATGTAAGCCACCTATTTCGCGCAAAAGAGATGTCCGCCGCCACTTTAGCAACTATTCACAATGAGAGATTTATTGTTCGTTTAGTAGAGCGTATGCGCCAATCGATCATCGATGGCAATTTCTTTGAATTTAAAGAGGACTTCCTCGGACGCTTCTACAGCGCAAAGAGCCCTGCTTAACCTAAAACTTCTTATCCCCGAGCAATTCTCTCGCGCGCAACTTCCTGGCTAGGCGACTCTGCTCCCAAGACCCAACTCAGTAGCTGCAACACCTTTGAGCACGCCCAATGCCACACTCCTGAGACTTTCTTTAAACCCAAAATATTTCTCTGTTCTGGTGTCAATGTGTAGATCGCGCCATTGACTAAAACTTTGTAAAAAACCAAAGCACCCTTGCCAAGTGGTGGCTTAAGAATAAATTTCACTACCTCCTCGGTTTGCGGTCGAGCGCCGAGATCTTCGCGTAAAAAACTCTCCATAGTACTTTTTAATTCCGGGACTGATTGAGGGGCAGCTTTCAAGCCAAGCCCTATGGCGCTCTGGCTCCACTCTCGAACATATTCATCTGCACCTTTAGCAATGGGATACCCATACGCTAAATGAGAAGTCAGAAATGAATCGGTAAAGGCACAATGCACCCAGAGTAGATAGCGCGGATCACTCGCGCGGTAATTAGTTTCTTCACCGATCATCGATTGAAAGCTGCCAGAAACTTTTTGGTGCATTGCATTAACTCGCGCCGCTTCTTTAGCGATGGCTTCAGTGGACCCGAAGGTTGTAATTGTGAGCCAACGCGCTGTTCCGGCGAGTCGACCAAGAGGATCACTCTCATATCTGGAATGTTCACTTACCCCTGTAAGTGCAGCTGGATGGGTGGCCTGCAGTAGTAGTGCGCGCACTCCCCCAACTAATGTGGCGATGCACCCATGCACTTGCCAGACCGCACTATCTGGACCAAATAACCCAGGCCCAGAGCCTGCTGCGATGAGTTTTACCCAATCAGGCCTGCCATCGGGACTTCCCGAGACAATTTCCCTAAATCGATTAGCCATCTTTCGTCGCACACTGGTGGCCATTTCGACACTCTAGAACAGTCGGGGGCGCTTGGCGATTTAAGAGATATTCAGATTTCGGACATATTAATTAATCGGACATATTAATTAATAGGAGCAATCGGTAGGCTTTGCCCATGAAACTTACACAGAATATTTTCTTGGCAATCCACATCCTCGCGGTAGCAGCGATGGTCCTCTTGCTCCTACGCCAGGCTGGCAAGAGCGTAAAGGCGATTCCTAAGGGATTTACTCACGCCGGACTTACCGCCCTCGTCGCAGGATTCGTCCTTACTGGAGTTCATCCAGCCCTTCACAAGCACTATCCACTTCAGTATGGGGCCCTGAACATGGGGACAGTTGCCGTCAAGCTTCTGGTCCTTGTGGCCGTCATAGTTTTGGCCTTCAAGCACCAAAAGCAAGAGTCAATCAAAACCTCTCAGTGGTGGACCCTGCTTGGCTTAATCGTGGTCAACATTGGCTTGGCAAGCACCCTTAAGTAAGTGCGGTTCTTAGCTATCTAATCTCTTTAACTAAACCAATTTTTGGGGTGTGTTGCGCTTAACTCTTAAGGTCAACTTGAGGTCGTAATCAAGATGTAACGCAAAGAACCCGTATCTGGCTGTCGCTGACTAGGGCTTCTTGAGTAAGTTGTACTCACTAGGCCCCTGAGCCTGATGGGCACGAGTTCCAAGTGTTAACGCCCATTTCACTAAGTAAACCTGGAGGAAACTTGAAGAAGTCTCTTAAAGTAACAGGCGTCGTTGCAGCTGCAGCGCTCGCTTTTGCTGGCCTTGCTTTGGCACCCGCCTCGCAAGCAGCAACACCTAAAGTATGTCTCGCACTTGATACCGGCGGCATCGACGATCACTCATTCAACGCTTCAGCCTGGGCCGGCGCTCAGACTGTTAAGTCACTCGCTAATGTTTCATACGTTGTAGCCGATGCAAATAACCCTGACTACACAGGCGAAGTGAATTCTCTTGTTAACAACAAGTGCAACCTCATCATTGGCGTTGGCTTCTTGATCACCTCTGCTATCGATGCAGCTGCAGTCAAGAACCCAACAATCAACTTCGCACAGGTTGATGATCCAGGTCTTGTTAACGGCAAGGCAATCGCAAACCTTCGTGGTCTCACATTCGCAACAAATCAGGTCGGGTTCCTATCTGGTTACCTTGCTGCTGGATATTCAAAGACTGGCACTGTTGCGACATACGGCGGAATTAATATTCCACCAGTCACCATTTACATGGATGGCTTTGCTAAGGGCGCTGCGTACTACGCAAAGATCAACAAGAAGACAATCAAGGTTCTTGGCTGGGATCCAGCAGATCCTAAGACCGGCGTATTCGTTGGCGACTTCTCAAGCCAGAACAAGGCGCTTCAGATCACAAAGAACTTCGAACAACAAGGTGCAGACGTTGTGTTCCCAGTTGCTGGTGGCCTAGAGCTCGCTTCAGCACAAGAAGCTGCTGCATCAAAGAAGTCAGTCGTCATTGGCGTTGACTCAGATGCTTATGGTTTGTACCCAACAGCACTTCATGGCGTCTGGTTGAACTCAGCACTCAAGGGTGTCGGAGCTTCAGTTGCAGCTGTCATCAAGGATCAAGCTGCTGGAAAGTTCAACAACGCTGCATACGTTGGAACTCTTGCAAATGGTGGAACTGGCCTTGCTGGTTACCATGACCTTGCAGCCAAGGTTCCAGGCTCATTGCAGAACGCTGTACGTGCACTCGGCAAGGCAATTGCTACTGGCACAGTTTCAGCTAACTAACCAGTTACCTAGGTAGTGCAAAAAAACCGAGAGAGTGAGTACTTCGCTCTCTCGGTTTTTTTGATAGTTTTTCGCCAGTCAAGACCATTCAAGACCATTCAAGAAAATTGCAGAAAGAGGAACGAGTGTCACTAGAACTTCGCGGCATAACCAAGTCATTTGGCGCGCTAGTAGCAAACGACTCGATCGATTTACGTGTAGAACGCGGTGAGATTCACGCAATTCTTGGCGAGAATGGCGCTGGCAAATCCACGCTGATGAATATCGTTTATGGTCTCCTCAAGGCAGATGCTGGCGAAATTTATGTAAACGACACACTTCAAGAGATTAATGAACCCAGCGATGCACTTGCAGCAGGAATCGGCATGGTTCACCAACATTTCATGCTTGTCCCTGTCTTCACAGTCGCCGAGAACATCATCTTGGGACATGAAAAATCAAAGCGGAATGGAACACTTGACCTTGACCAAATCCGCGCCGATATTAAGCGCGTATCAGACGAATTTGGATTCGAAGTCAACCCTGATGATCTCGTTGAAAATCTTCCTGTAGGAGTGCAGCAGCGCGTTGAGATTATCCGCGCGCTCATTTATGACGCCCAAGTTCTTATTCTGGATGAACCAACTGCAGTCTTAACACCTCAAGAGACCGATGAACTCCTCAAAATTATGCAGAAACTTGCCGATAAAGGCACTTCAATCATTTTCATTACCCACAAACTTCGCGAAGTGAAGATCGTTGCTGACAAAATCACAATTATTCGGCGAGGAAAAGTAGTCGGAACAGCGCAACCATCTGCATCTCAAGAAGAGCTCGCCTCGCTCATGGTGGGACGCCACGTTGTGCTTAATCCAGATAAGGCCGCTCACCCTATTGGCGAGGTAGTTTTGAGCGTTAAAGATCTAGCCATTAAAGATCACTTTGGCCGCACTATCGTTAAAAACGTCTCCTTTGATGTGAAAGCTGGAGAAGTACTCGCTATTGCTGGAGTGCAAGGAAACGGACAGTCCGAGCTCGCTCAAGCAATGATCAATCTCGAAGAATTCGTCGAGGGCTCCATCAAGTTGGGTGATGATGAGATCGTCGGTAAGAGCGTCAAGCGAGCCTTAGATGATGGAATCGCATTTGTCCCCGAATCTCGCGAACTCGATGGGTTGATCTCTACCTTCTCAATTGCCGAAAATCTGATCTTGGATCGACATGATGGCGCTCCTTATGCCAAAGGGATCAACTTGAATCCCAAGGTAGTCAAAGAGCAAGCGCAGGAAGATACGAAACTCTTTGATGTCAGATTCCAATCAGTTGATGATCCAATCTCCTCTCTTTCAGGGGGCAATAAGCAAAAGGTTGTTCTCGCTCGCGAACTTTCCCGTCCCGTACGCCTGATAGTTGCATCGCAACCAACTCGTGGACTCGATGTTGGTTCTATCGAGTTTGTGCATGAGCGAATCTTGGCTGAACGCGACATGGGGCGCGCAGTCCTTCTCTTTAGCACCGAGCTGGATGAAGTTCTCGCACTCGCAGACCGAGTCGCTGTGATGTACCGAGGTGAAATTTTGGCAATTGTTCCAAGCACTGTAACCCCGCAAGAGTTAGGTCTACTGATGGCAGGTGTCGTACATGCGTAAACCACTTCTGCGCTCTTTCTCGCTTCGCGCACTCATCCTGCCCGCTCTCGCATTTGCGCTGTCGATGTTTTTCGGAGGTCTGCTTATTGCCCTCTCGGATTCAAATGTTTTGCATAAGGCGAGCCATCCGATTGCATTCATCAAGGCGGCGGGGGCTTCGGCCGGAAACGCTTATTTAGCGCTCTTTCAAGGAGCAATTTTTGATCCAGGGCTCGCAAAGCCACATCAGTGGTATCTGGCTTTTGGCCCGCTATCAGAATCTTTAGTAGGCGCCGCTCCCCTCATCCTCGCTGGATTGTCAGTAGCACTGGCATTTCGAGCGGGTTTATTTAATATCGGCGCTCAAGGCCAATTCATCTTTGGCGCAATGGCTGCCTCATACGTGGGATTCCACTTTCATATGCCGATTGGCATCCATCTAGTTGTCGCTGCGCTGGCAGGAACACTCCTTGGCAGCATCTGGGGTGGAATGGTCGGCTTGCTCAAAGCCCGTACCGGTGCTCATGAAGTAATTGTGACAATCATGCTTAACTACATCGCCCTGTACTTCCTGCAATGGATATTGGGCACGACTACATTTCTTATTCCAGGACGTAACGATCCGATCGCTCCACCTGTTCTCCAATCGGCACGTCTGCCACTTCTTGCTGGCAGCAACTTCCGACTCAACGCTGGCATATTGGTAGCTTTCGCTGTTGCAGTATTTGTCTGGTGGCTCCTTAATAGAACCACGATCGGCTTTAAATTCCGCGCTGCAGGTGCCAATACATTTGCATCAAAGACGGCAGGCATCTCGGTTCCGTTTGTTATGACCAGCGCAATGGCCGTTGCTGGTGCGCTAGCAGGACTAGCTGGCGCAGTTCATGTACTTGGAGATAACTTCCAGCTGACATCTGGTGTCGCCGGTAACTTTGGTTTTGACGCGATCACCGTGGCGTTGCTTGGACGCGCAAAACCCCTAGGAACCGTTCTTGCCTCACTTCTCTTTGGAGCCCTCGGTGCGGGTGCAGCTGCTATGCAGGCCAAAACAAATACTCCGATCGATATCGTTCTTGTGATTCAGGCACTCGTAGTTCTCTTTATCGCAGCGCCAGATGTGGTGAAATCAATCTTTAGATTGAAAAGCCTCAAAACAGCTGGCGGGCTAGTTTCGAAGGGATGGAACGGATAACCATGAAAAACCTATCTGCTGCAGAACTTCGTCGACGTCGCGGTGTTTACACCATGGCAATACTTTCACTCCTCGCATTTATCGGATTTGGATTAATTCCAGCATCAGGACGGAACGTCACCTACGGATTTATCCTCGACAAAGAATGGATCTTGATCCATCAATGGGTAATCGGAGCTAAGAGCGCATCTCAGCTCTTTGCAGGGATTGCGATGCTCGGATCCATCGTTGCGTACATGCAATTTCGGGCCCGTAAAACGATTCGCGTAGCTAGCGCGATTACGAGCGCAGGGCTATTAATGTCCTTCCTATCGTGGGCTGCTGCCGGAAAATTTATTCCGTTTACAGGTTTACTCCAAGGCGGTCTCCTACTCTCGGTTCCATTGATCTTTGGCTCGATGGCTGGCGTCATGAGCGAACGCTCCGGCGTAGTCAACATTGCCATTGAAGGTGAGTTACTTGCTGGTGCATTCGCATCTGGCGTGATCGCAAGCCTCACTCACAGCACCACGTGGGGGCTCCTCATCGCACCTTTTGCTGGCGCGATGATCTCATTTCTACTTGCACTTTTTGCCATCAAGTATTCAATCGATCAGATCATCTTGGGCTTTGTTCTCAATGTATTGGTTTATGGATTGACTGACTTTCTCTATAAGCGCCTGCTCATTCCTTACCAAAGTACATGGAACTCAGGACCGACTCTGCAACCCCTCAAGATCCCGGTACTGTGGAAGGTTCCAATCTTGGGCCCTATATTTTTTGATCAGACGATCATTGTCTACATCATGTATTTAGCGGTTATCTTCATCCACCTCTCACTCTTTAAGACCAAGTGGGGCTTGCGCACTCGCGCGGTTGGAGAGCACCCAACAGCTGCAGATAGCGTTGGAATCAACGTCAATCGTCTACGTTTCAAAAATGTCATCATCGCTGGAATGATCGCTGGATTTGGTGGTGCTTACTTTACCGTTGGCGCTGTTGGCTCCTTTGGTAAAGAGATGACCGCCGGCGAGGGCTTTATCGCCTTGGCCGCCATGATCTTTGGTCGTTGGAGTCCGTGGGGCGCAGTGGGAGCATCGCTTCTCTTTGGATTTGCCGACAACCTTCAAGGTGTTCTATCGATAACGGGAACACCTATTCCAAGTCAGTTCATGTTGATGGCTCCCTATATCGCCACAATCATTGCTGTCAGCGGATTCGTTGGAAGAGTTCGTGCGCCTGCAGCCGATGGTGCACCATACAAACGTGGCGGTAACGCATGAGTGCCTCTTTAGCGTCAGATATTGATTGGCAGGGACTTACCTCTGCTGCAACGCTGGCGATGCACAAGGCATACGCTCCGTACTCCAAATTTCCAGTTGGAGTAGCAGCGCTTGTAGATGACGGTCGAGTGATCGCTGGCTGCAATGTTGAAAATGCCAGCTATGGACTCACGCTCTGCGCTGAATGCGGCCTAGTCTCCGAACTTATTGCAAGTGGTGGCGGTCGCTTGATTGCCTTCGTATGCGTAGATGGTGCTGGTAATTATTTGGCACCGTGTGGCCGATGCCGTCAATTGTTATTCGAGCATGGTGGCAACGAGCTCCTTGTTATGACTACGGATGGAGTTTCTACGATGTCAGCACTACTTCCATGGGCATTTGGCCCAAGCCACCTCTCATGAGCGAGCAATTTGCTGCAGTCGAAATCATCGCTGCCAAGCGCGACAAATACGAATTAACTGATCCACAAATCGACTGGGTGATCGATGCCTACACGCGCGGAGCAGTGGCCGACGAACAGATGTCTGCACTACTTATGGCGATTTTGCTTAATGGCATGAACATGCGCGAGATATCTCGTTGGACTGATGCCATGATCAATAGCGGCAAACGGATGGATTGGTCGATGCTCTCGCGACCTACTGTCGACAAACACTCCACAGGCGGGGTCGGCGACAAGATCACTCTCCCACTTGCTCCATTGGTAGCGGCGTGTGGTGGCGCGGTCCCACAGCTATCCGGGCGTGGACTTGGACATACAGGAGGCACTCTCGATAAGTTGGAGTCGATTCCCGGCTGGAGAGCTTCACTAACAAATGAGGAGATGCTCCACGTCATCCAGAGTTGTGGCGCAGTTATTTGCGCAGCTGGTCCAGGGTTAGCGCCTGCAGATAAAAAGCTCTATGCATTGCGCGATGTGACATCAACAGTCGAATCGATCCCCCTGATTGCTTCTAGCATCATGAGTAAGAAAATCGCCGAGGGAACTGGCGCACTTATTTTGGACGTCAAGACTGGCAATGGTGCCTTTATGAGTGACCCAGCGAAAGCACGCGAACTGGCGCAGATTATGGTTCAGCTCGGAACTCGAGCTGGCGTAACCACTCGCGCTTTAGTTACCGCTATGGATGTTCCGCTTGGATTAACTGCAGGTAATTCTCTTGAAGTTCGGGAGTCAGTTGAAGTGCTTGCAGGAGGTGGACCTGCCGATGTTGTCGAACTGACAATCACACTCGCCCGTGAAATGTTAGATGCTGCTGGCATTAAACCTCTCCACGACCCTGCCGATGCACTAAAAAATGGCGCAGCTATGGATACATGGCGAGCAATGATCAAGGCTCAAGGTGGCGACCCAGATGCATCGCTGCCAATAGCTAAAGAGAAACACATCATTGAAGCTTCAGCGAGCGGTGAAATTATTGAGATGAACGCTCTCGATGTTGGTATCTCCGCCTGGAGACTTGGAGCTGGTCGTGAACGATTGGGTGAGAGCGTGCAGGCCGGTGCAGGAATTGAAATTCATGCAAAACCTGGCCAAACGATTACTGCCGGTCAGCCTTTATTTACCTTGCATACAGATGAGCCTGAAAGGTTTGAGCGTGCTATTGAGGCGCTTGCCGACTGCGTGCGCATCTCATCCACTGGAGAAAAGGTAGAGCGTTTGCCACTCATCCTCGAAAAGATCACGGGATAACTCAAGATATGTCACTTACAAACAGACCAACGGCGGATCAGATTAAGCGCGCTCCCAAGGCTGTGCTTCATGATCACCTCGACGGGGGTTTAAGGCCGCAGACAATCATCGAGTTAGCTAAAGAGATTGGCTATGACGGATTGCCTTCCCATGACCCCATCGAACTAGCTACGTGGTTTGAGGAGTCGGCTAATTCTGGATCACTCGTTCGCTACCTCGAGACGTTCGAACACACGGTGGCGGTAATGCAGAGCCGCGAAGCCATTATCAGGGTGGCTCGCGAAGCAGTCGTCGATCTAGCTCGAGATGGTGTCGTCTATGCTGAAATCCGCGGCGCACCGGAACTATTTGTCACCGATCAGCTCGACCTAGATGGCGTCATCGAAGCGAGCACCGAAGGTTTTGCACTCGGTATGCAGGATGCCAAGGTGGAAGGAGTTTCGATTCGAGTAGAACAGATTCTCTGCGCTCTTCGCCAAAATGATTTCGCCAACGAGGTCGCGCGCAAAGTCGTACAGTTTCGCGATCAGCATGTGGTTGGTTTTGATATCGCCGGCCCAGAAGATGGCTTTCCTGCCAAAAACTATAGCGAGGCATTTGATTACCTTCGCCAAGAGAATGCTCACTTCACGATACACGCAGGTGAGGCATTTGGCCCCGCATCGATTTGGCAGGCCATTCAATTGTGCGGCAGCGATCGCATTGGTCACGGTGTGCGAATTATTGAAGATATCGACTTTAGCCACAGCGTTCCCAAACTAGGTCGTTTGGCTTCTTATGTTCGTGACCGTCGCATAGCGCTCGAACTCTGCCCTACATCGAATATCCAAACAGGAGCAGCGAAGGATTACGCCACGCACCCAATCACCATTCTCAAAAATCTCGGTTTTCGCATTACTATCAATACAGATAATCGCCTGATGAGCAATACATCTGTCAGCAAAGAGATGCAACATCTCGTTGCTTCTGCTCAATGGACACTTGGCGATTTGCAATTGGCCACGGTCAATTCTTTAAAGAGTGCTTTTATCCCATTTGATGAGCGTGAAGCAATTATTGAAAATATTATTAACCCAGGCTATGCCGCATTAGCAGCTGAATAAAGGATGATCATGAGTGAGAAATCTCCGTACACGCTCCACCAGGTAGCTAAGACAATCGATCACGCTCTGCTCCGACCAGAGATGAGCAGAAGCGAAGTTATCGAAGGGTGTGCTGTTGCAAAAAAGTATGACGTCGCTTCGGTCTGCTGCAAGCCTGCTGATGTCGCGCTCTGCGCTGGCGAACTCAAAGGTAGCGATGTATTAGTAGGAACAGTCGTTGGATTTCCGCACGGATCAAGTACTACGGCAACCAAAGTTTTTGAAACTAAAGACGCTGTTGCTCATGGGGCTGTCGAGATCGATGTTGTGATCAATATCGGCTGGATGAAGTCGGGTATGTATCAAGATGTGCAGGACGAAATCGCCGCAGTCGTTCAAGCTGCTGCTCCCCACCACGTCAAAGTCATTCTTGAAAATGCCTACCTAACAAAGGATGAGATCGTAAAGGCATGTCAGCTCGTTGAAGCAGCTGGGGGCCACTACGTAAAAACTTCAACTGGCTTTGCGCCAACAGGTGCCACGCTAGAAGATGTAAAACTCATGCGTGCAAGTGTCTCCCCCAAGGTTCACGTCAAGAGCGCTGGTGGAGTAAAAACCTTGGATATGCTCCTGGCCTTTATGGATGCTGGTGTGACCCGTTCGGGTGCAAGTGGGACGCAAGGGATGCTCGAAGAGTTCGTGGCTCGCTTTGGTTCAGAAGCTGGCTCAACTCAGGCGTAAGCCGCGCAAGGATTGTTTCGGCAATAGCGCGATCGGACTTGCTGCCGCTGGGCACCACAATCTCCACATAACACTTTACTTTTGGCTCAGTGCCGCTTGGGCGAATGATGATGCGCACTCCTTCATCAAGGAAGAAACGCAACCCATTGGTAGCAGGCAATCCATCTTTCGGACGCTCTAAATCATCGAATTTAAGCACTTCAATTCCGGCGATATGTTTAGGAGTTTCCGATCGAAGGGACTCCATCACTTCATCAATTTTCGACAGTTCGCTTACTCGAACCGAGATCTGCTCTGTCCGATAAAACCCGTACTGATCCCAAATCTCATCAAGAAAGTGCCCAACGCTCGATCCGCGGGCCTTCAAATCGCCCGCGATATGAGCCAGCATCAAGGCCGCGCTCACACCATCTTTGTCATTCGCTATCGCTGGGTCAACGCAGTATCCAATTGCTTCCTCATATCCAAAAGCCAAATTTTCAATTTTGGAGAGCCACTTAAACCCAGTGAGAGTCTCCTGGAATTGCACTCCATGGCGATGGGAAATCTTGCGCAACAACGATGAAGAAACGATTGAGTTAGCAAAAGCCTTATCCTGTAAACGCTCCGCCATACGTGTAGCGATGTATTGACCGAAAATTGCACCAATCTCATCCCCTCGAAGCATTCGCCAGCCAGCTGCCCCATCCCTAATTGCCGATGCACATCTATCGGCATCTGGATCATTTGCGATCACAATATCTGCATCAACATCTTTTGCCTGCGCGATAGCAAGATCAATAGCACCGGGCTCTTCTGGGTTTGGAAATTTTACTGTTGGAAAATCTGGGTTTGGCGAACATTGCTCAGTGACCAATAGTGGATCTGGATATCCCGCTGCTCTAAATACAGCTTGGACGGTCTCAGTGCCGACTCCATGCATGGCTGTATAAACAACCGTGGATGGGAATACTTCATTGGTTAAAGCTGCAGTCTGTGCTACATAACGATTGAAAACCCCGTCGTCGAGATCAATCCAGTCGGTGCCCCGAGGCAGGACATGATTAATTTTGGCAATTTCTTGCGAGATTAGCGCATCGGTTGGAGCAATAATTTGAGAGCCGTTGTAATTAATCTCATCAACGTTTCCACCAAGATAGACCTTATAGCCATTGTCTTCTCGTGGGTTGTGGCTCGCTGTGATCATCACGCCCGCATCGACTTCCAACTCTCGTACTGCAAATGCTAAAACTGGCGTGGGCATCGGCCTGGGTAGGACATAAACTTTCAAGCCTGCACCAGAAAATATTTCTGCGCTCTCTTGGGTAAATGCCTCCGAGCCATGCCGGGCATCTCGACCAATTACAACTGAGGTTAGCCCGCGTGCTTTCATATAAGAGGCAATACCCGCAGCGGTCCTTCCAACAACTGCGCGATTCATGCGAGAGGGACCTGGCCCTACGGCTCCGCGCAGACCTGCAGTTCCAAATTGTAAAAAGCCAGAAAAAGCGGCTCGGATTTCTGGCTCGTTCTCTGATTTAAGCCATGAGCGAAGTATTGCCGCAGTTGCGAGATCTGGATCTAGCGCAATCCATGCCTCTACTTCTGTGCGTAACTTCTCGTCGATCATAGTTTGTGCAAAACCTTGCTCAGCAAATCACCCATCTTGCCTGCAGCAGCTTTTCCAGCAGCCATAACTTCTAGATGACTGAGTTTTTCACCACTGATGCCAGCAGCCGCGTTGGTGACAAGGGAAATTCCAAGCACCTCTGCGCCTAGTGCATGAGCTGCGATTGCTTCGGGCACGGTGGACATGCCGACCAAATCGGCACCTACAGTGCGCAGAAAATTAATCTCGGCTGGAGTCTCATACGCTGGGCCGCGCCAGTGAACGTAGACACCTTCGGCAAGAGTTGGATCTTCTTCATACAAGATCGCTCTCATTCGCTTGCTATAAAGATCTGTCAGGTCTACAAAATCAGCTCCGATTAACGGACTTACAGCTGTCATAGAAATATGGTCACGGATCAACACGGGTTGCCCGACTTTGTACTCACGATTGATTCCACCACATGCATTTGTCAGCACTACGAACTTGCATCCAGCCTTAACTGCCGTGCGAACTCCATGAACAACAGGTTCCACGCCTTTTCCCTCGTAGAGGTGGGTTCGACCCAGAAAGACCAGGGCGCGAATCGTGCCGTTTGCTCCTTGCAGGTCATAGGACCGAACAAGGCCACCATGTCCCTCAACTGTGGGAGCAAGAAAGCCTGGGAGCGAGGTTGCTGGGAACTCGTGCGTTGGGGTTCCAAGAGCATCGGCGGCTGAGACCCAACCGGAGCCCATCACCAGCGCTACATCGTGGTGTGGCTTGCCCGTAAGCTGCGCTAGCTTTGCTGCAGCAACAGTGGCTGTACCAATAGGGTCGGTGTAAAGATCGCTCATGGCAGTAGCCTATCTCCCGTGTTGATCTTGTTGCCTCCGAGTGAAGGAAAAAATCAGGCCAGCGGCGAGAAGGTTTTAGATTTGTCACTCCTGCGCTTCCCAAAAGAACTCACAGATTTACGCCGTAGGGCAATCACTTCGCATGATTCGGCTATTTTAGATTCGCACGCTAGCCCCGCAATAGAGGTTTACTCCGGGGTTCTTTATCAGGCGCTTGATTGGCAGAGCCTCGGCACAGCCGCGAAGAAGCGTGGACGAAACGAGCTCTTGATTGTCTCTGCGCTCTACGGCGTACTCAGCCCAGATGACCCAATTGCGCCATATAAAGCGAAGCTCAAAAGCTCGTACTGGAAACCTGCAATCTCGAGCGTTCTAGATGCACTCAATCCAGAACTCATCATTGACTCTCGCTCCTCAACCTATGCGGGTGTTTGGCACCCTGACCCCGAGAAAACGGTTGGAGTAAGAGTCTTTCAGGAACGCGAAGGCGTGCGTTCTACGATCACCCATATGTCTAAAAAATACCGAGGTGAACTCACCCGGCTATTACTCGAACACAAGGCGGCTAACAGCCCACAAGAGGTTCAGGCGATTGCAAACAAGAAATTCACAACCGAGTTAATCAACCCTTCAGATCGAGAGAGTTGGTATCTCGATCTGATTATTCGCAACTAGTCGTCGTTTAACGACTTAATGTGACTGAGCTAGGACACCAGCGAAGATCTGCCAAGCAAGTGCGGACTTAGCGACAAAGCTGAGCACGATATAAATCCGCTCTCCGTAAAGGTAGTTCTTCCACTTACCAATCTGCCTGTATTGAAGGTATTGATTGAGAGCAAAGCAGTTAAAGAAGATGAAAAGCGATGCCACGATGCCATAAACAAATCCTGGGGCGTGAGCAGAGCCAGCTTCTCCTGGTGCGATCAAGAGCCAAACAATGGCAGCCCATGGCACGACTCCGGCGATGCATCCAAACCAGAACGGGAGCATTCCACCGCCGGGCACTTCGTACTTTTCCTGAAGCCAACCAAAGAGAATCATTGAGACATTGACGAAGAAGAGTGCAGCTAAGGTAACGATGTCTCTCACAGAACAAATCACCGAGATCAAGACAATCATGATCGATGAAGAGATCGAGTACTCGACCCATCGAGCAATGTTTCTATTGTTGGAGAGGTCATCGATATAACGTGGGAAGCCTCGATAGGACGCTACCCATAGGTGTGCAATCGAGCTTAAAAAGAGGAAGAGGGCGCAGAGCAGTCCAATTGGCAAGTGGCCAAGTGTTGCAATTTGGTAATTAGTTGAGCCAGGTTCACCTTGAATATAGCTGGCGACAATTGGCATCGAATAACCATTGCTCAGCGTGAGAATAATGATTGCTGACCCTAGGTGAAGAACCGCTGCATAAAGGTTCATGCGGCGAAGTTTCGAAGCAACCGAGTCGTGAATTACATGCGGAGTTTTAGCAGCCATGATCACATATTAGTGCTGACTGCTATCGCAGACTAGAGGACGCGGTGAACTTTATGGTTGGCAGCTTGGGCTACCGGGCGGATTACAAGTGAGTCAATATTGACGTGGGCAGGCAGCATGACTGACCAGCGAATGGACTCCGCAATGTCTTCTGCGCTCAATGGATAAGCAACACCCTCGTAGACCTTCTCTGCCTTAGCTGCATCTCCCCCGAGGCGTACTTTGGCGAATTCTTCAGTCTTCACCATTCCTGGTGCAATCTCTGTGATACGAATTGGCAGACCGTTGAGCTCCAGGCGCAAGGTTCGTGCCAACGAAACTTCGGCAGCTTTGGCTGCCACGTAGCTACCACCATTTTCATAAGCGGCGTATCCAGCAGTCGATGTCACAATAACAATATGGCCGCCATGCTTAAGGCTTGGCAAGCAGGCTTTCACCATTCGAACGGTTCCGACGACATTGACCTCGAAAGTCTTAGTCCAAATTTCGGGGTCCGAATTCTCAACTGAAATAGCATCAAATGCACCACCGGCATTGTTAACAAGTACCGCGATATCTTTCCCGTTAAGAGATTCAACAAAAGCATCAACTGAAGTTTGATCAGTAATATCTAATTGCGAAGCAACAATGTTGGGGTGTTCATTGGCGAGTGCTGCGAGCTTTTCAGTTCTACGAGCAGCAGCAAAAACCGTGTAGCCATTTCGAGATAGCTCGATTGCTGTCGCTGCCCCAATCCCGCTGCTAGCTCCGGTTACGACCGCAATTTTCTGGCTCATGCCTGAAGGTTACTTCAGTTCGGCTTGATAATCTTCCCAAGCTTGGTTCAGGGTTGCAGTGAATGCTTCCAGCGGCTGGGCGCCAGAAATCCCATATTTCATATCCAGAACAAAAAATGGGACTCCATTTGCGCCAAGTTGCGTCGCCAAGTTGCGGTCGGCGATCACCTCATCTGCGTACTGATCAGATCGCAAGATGTCATCGATAACGTCGGCATCAATGCCAACAGTCAGAGCAACGGCGACCAGATCTGCATGGCTAAAGATGGGGCGAGATTTCTCAAAATATGCACTGAAGAGTGCCTCTAGAAGTTCATCCTGCTTACCAAGGGTTGCAGACCACAGAAGTAGGCGATGGGCATCAAATGTATTTCCAGAGAGGGTCTCATCGAGCTGATAACAAAGTCCTTCGCCATCTGCCACCGCGCAAACATTCGCTTGCATCTCTTTCACCTGACTGGGAGAAGCGTTGTACTTGCTCGCAAGCAAATCTTTAGTTGGAAGCGTTCCTTTGGCGTTTGGATCTAATTGAAACGCACGATGTCTGATAGTGATTTCATCGCGGCGCTCAAATGATGCCAGCGCCTTTTCCAGCCGGCGCTTGCCGATAAAACACCACGGACAGACAACATCAGCCCAGACATCAATAATCATGGCACGATCATTTCATACCTTGGCTGGAGTGTTGATCCTGGGTACCTCAAATACCGCAATCACGCAGAGCAGTCCTGCGCCATAGAAGGCAGCAGCATAAAAAATAGGGCCAGAGCGGACTCTGACCCTATTCCTATAATCGTGATCCTTAGCGGGTGGTGCCATTTCCACGGCGAGCAACTGAGTCAATAGTTACAGCTGCAAGCAGAACAAGCGCTGTTGCGATGTACTGGGTTGCTGCTGACATACCGATCAAAGCCATTCCGTTGTAAATGGTTGCGATGATGACTCCACCAATAACAGCGTGGATCATCTTTCCGCGGCCACCGAAGAGGCTAGTTCCGCCGATAACAGCGGCTGCTACTGCGTAGAGGACCAGCGTTCCGCCATCAATACCATCTGAGATACCTCCGAGGCGTGAAGCGTAAAGCAGGCCAGCGATACCGGCTGTAAATCCTGCAAGAGCGAATGCGAGCAAGCGATAGCGGTTTACATTAACACCAGCGCGACGAACTGCTTCTGAGTTTCCACCAATTGCGTAGATATAACGTCCGGCCTTGGTCTTGTTCAGAATGAAGCTACCTGCAAGCAAGATGAAGATATCGATTGGGATAGCAAAAGGCATACCGTGAAGCACGATAAATGTTGCGCGGTCTGTATTGAAAATCAGGACCAATACGAGAGCTGCAATTACGAGTGAGCCGATCTTGAGAGCCACAATCGCCATTGGGGTTGACTCAAGGCCAGCTGCACGACGCTTAGCTTGACCACGAATCATGAAAATTGCGGCAAGTAGAACGGCGCCAACTGAGACAATCCATGTCCACATTGGAGTGAGGTTTCCGTTGACGAGGTCAGCGAGAACCTTCTCGTGAAGTGAAACAACTCCGCCTGTTCCCTGGTGATCGATCAAGAAGATCAGTACGCCAGCCCAACCAAGCTGTCCAGCAAGTGTTACCACGAAGGATGGTAGGCGCAGACGGATAACAAGTGTTCCGTGCAAAATACCAATAAGGGTTGTCACTGCTAGTGCCAGCGGGAGCACGACGAGTACAGGCCAGTGATACTTGTTATCGACCAAAATCACGGCTGTTGATGCGCCGATACCAGCGACGAAGCCAATAGAAAGGTCGATCTCGCCTAGGAGCAAGAGCCAGATTTCGGCCATGCCAAGAAGAATAAATACTGTTGCTTGAATGAAGAGGTTGGTGACGTTCGCAGCTGAGAGGAATACGTGGCTGCGGATATCGAAGTAAGCAACGAGGGCTGCTAGACCAACAAGGATTGGAATGAGACCACTGTTGCCAGTGCGTAAGCGCTTAAACAAGTCCCCTACCGTGAAGCGAGGAGTCGACTCGGTGGAGTCTGGTGAAGTTTTCGACATATGTAAAAACCTTTCAATATCTAATCAAGTGAAGAATCACGTTGTGGCTGCGAGGGTTCGCGCCGATCGGGAATTAGCGAGACGAGGCGAGCGATGAAGGCGCGCCTTTAGACTCACCAGTTGTGATGAGCTCCACTGCAGAAGTGGTGTCGTACTGCGAAATGTCTCCACTGCTCACGAGCGTTCCAAGATGCATAACCGCAAGACGGTCAGCGACTTTAAAGACATCGGTGAGGTTGTGAGAAATCACGATCACAGCAATTCCGCGATCCGAAAGATTCTTAATAAGTTCGAGAACTTGATGGGTTTGTGAAACACCCAATGCAGCGGTTGGTTCGTCCATGATGACTAGCTGGGTATCGCGCATAACTGCACGTGCCACGGCCACAGCTTGACGCTGTCCACCTGAGAGAGATCCGACGAGCTGGCGTACTGACTTAACAGTCGACACAGAAAGTTCTTTAAGGACCTTCTTTGTATTGAGCTCCATAGCGATCTCATCGAGTGTAATTCCGCGAGTCTCTTCGTGGCCTAGATACATATTCTGGACGATATCGAGGTTGTCGCAGAGCGCGAGATCTTGGTACACGGTTGAGATTCCAAGAGATGAGGCATCACCAGGGGTATGCACTTTTACTTGCTCGCCATTCCAGAAAACGTCGCCAGCTGTTGGCGCCCAGATTCCTGAGATGGTCTTGATGAGGGTGGATTTACCGGCACCATTGTCGCCGATAAGTGCAGTGACCTTGCCTGCTGGGATATCTAGGTCAACATGCTTCAAAGCCTGCACAGCACCAAAGTGCTTAGCGATGCCACGCAGGCTCAGAAGATGTTCAGATTTTTTCGATGGCGCCACTCCCGAACCGTTTCCGGTTTGGGAGTTAGCTGATTCGGGAGTGGTGGTCATCTATTTATTATATAGCCTTTACTTGATTCCGTATGTTGCACAATCAGCAGCGAATGTTGGCTGTGTTGAACCAGCAACTGAAGGAGCTGTTGAAGTACATAGCATCTTAGGATCGATAACCTTGTCAGCAACAACTGTTGCTTCAACCTTATCTGCAGTTACCCATGTAGCAGTCAAAAGTGATGACTTAACAGGAGCGTTCTGTAGTGAATCGGTTGTTGTTCCGTTAATGATACCTGCTGGAGGTGTTTGACCAGCGTTTAGGTATACAGCCAAAGCAGCTGCAGCCTGTGCCTCAAGCCAGATTGGCTTGTAAACAGTTCCGCACTGGTAGCCAGAGATTACGTTCTGGAAACCTGTGAGTGATGCATCCTGACCTGTGAATGGGAATGTCTTAGGTGTAAGACCCTTGCCCTGGAGGTAAGTGATGATGCCTGCTGCGTTGTTGTCGTTAGGTGTTACAGCAGAGTTGATTGATGGGTGTGCAGCGTATGCAGCTTCGAAATCGCTTGCAGCTGTTGCGCCATCCCATGTACCAGCGTTCTCAAGAACGGTCTGCTTGTCGCCTGACAATGTTGTTGCAGCTGTGTTGAAACCAGCAGCTGAGAGAACAGCGTTGTAACCCTTTGCGAACAAAGTAGCGTTGTTATCTGTTGGTGAGCCGTAAGAGATGTATGTAACTGGGCTCTTTACTCCCCAAGCAGCCTGGCAAGCAACTTCACCCTTACCAATAAGAGTTCCTACTGCTGTGTTATCAAATGAAACGTAGTATGAACGTGCGCCACCAAGTGTTAGGCGGTCGTAGTCGATCACTGCAACGCCGCGAGCCTTTGCGTAACCTTCAATAACTGCACCTGTTGTTGAATCGATTGGATCGATTACAAGAACCTTTGCACCCTTTGAGATGTCAGCTTGAGCATCTGTGAACATTGTTGTGTCTGAACCTTGTGCGTTCTGAACTGTGAACTTCTTGACGCCTGCAGCTGTGAAAGCCTTGGTCAAGTAAGGAGCATCGAACTCTGTGTAACGAGCTGATGACTTTGTATCAGGAAGGATTACAGCGATGCTGCCCTTGCCTGCTGCTGCAACTGACTTAAGTGAAGCCATTGTTGAGAAGCTTGTGTTGAATGTTGCGTTTGAAACGGTTCCAGCAGCTGACGCCATTGTTGGCATTGCTGTTGCTACAAGTGCGCTGATTGCAACAGCACCTGTGAGAACCTTCTTAGAAGTGAACTTCATTCAGTGTCCTTTCAGAGGAACATGATTAGGTTTTCATTTGCTTACAAACATTTGAAGCAAAAGCCCAAAAAAAGCCATGGGGATTTTCTTGGGTTGTGGCGTCAGCCTAGGGGGCGCCTTTGGGCAAGAACAGGGAAATGTCCGTTTTGAGCCTAAACGTTATCCAAACGTTATCGAAACGCTATAGCCCAGCTCTTCAGTCAATCGAGGGCGATTACTCGTTGAGACCTTTTCCCTTAAGAATTGCTGGGAGCGCCTTTTCGATACGAGAATCCACCGTTTTTTCCTGTTTGCTAGCCATGAAGTGCAATACATAAGCACGACGACGGCCCGGAGTAAGTTTGTTGAAAGCAGCCAATAGACCAGGGTGTTTTTTGAGTTTTGCGACAATCTCTTGGGGAACCTCAAAATCCTGCGATTTTTTCACTGGTACCTGTACGCCGGATTCCTCGATGACAATCGCTTCATTCATATAACTCTTGATGGTCTTTTTGAGCTTGATGATCTCCTCGAGCGATGTGAATCGAATCTGTCGGCCTGCTTGAACGTTGGCAGTCTGCTGAATCAAGATCCCTTTGGGATCCTTCATAAGCACGCCCTTCATGAATAGGACAGCGCAATACTCTTTAAATCCATGAAGCAAGAAGACATTTGCATTATCTAAGGTATAGCAAGGATGCATCCATTTCAGATCCTCGGTGAGGTCGGTAGTCAGTGCGATTGCTCGTAGCTCCTCGAGCTCCGCTGGCCAGCGCTTCTCATTTTTAAAAAATACATCTACGCGTTTATTTTTTACCGAAGCCATGATTTACCCAGCGTTCGTCACGGGTGCAACATTTACCATCCAGCGGATGCCATATTTATCAAGCGCGCAACCCCAATAACCAAATGGCATATCCAACATGCCAGCCTTTTCTTCTGAACCTTCTGCAAAAATCGCAAAAAGTCGATCTGCTTCATCGCGTGAATCAAGATTAAGACTAATAGTGGTGTTGTTTCCGATTTTTGCATGTTGGCCCATGGATTCGAGCATGTCGGTGGCCATCAGAGTGTGATCATTAAGAATATGGAGTTCGGCATGCAGTACGAAGCCCATGTCGCTCTCCTGCATTGCTGGAGCACCTGGCATTGCTGGCATATCTGAAAAGTGCATAATTTTGAGAGTTGATTCGGTGCCGAATGCTTTAGCGTAAAACTTCATTGCTTCTTCGGTCTTGCCCTGAAAATTTAGATACGTACTCACAAATGCCATGGCAATCCTCCGATGCGCTAAAGAGTAATTCGGTACTGAACTTTACCTGACTCATTCACATATGTGTCATAGAGCTTTCGAGCGGTTTCATTAGTGGAATCTGTGTTCCAATAGAGCCGACTTGAGCCCGCAGCCACAGCAATTTCCTTAACCGCATCAATCAAGGCACGGCCTAGCCCTAGCCCACGTGATTTTGGTGCAACGAAGAGATCCTCTAGATAGCAGTAATTCTTCGGTGCCCATGTGGAAGCTTGAAATGAGTAATGGGTGATGCCTAAGACTTTTCCATCTGATTCCGCAACGATGCCATAGGAGTTATAGCCCTCATCGAGTAATCGTGACCAGGTGAGTTCGAATTGCTCCTCGGGTAGGTTGGCTTTATAGAACTCGATATAGCCACGCCATAGCGTGAGCCACTGTTCTTTATCTTGGGAAGCAAGAGCGCGAGTTGTGATCACCTCTGAAGAATAGCGGTCATTCGGATTTTGGGTCCGAACGCTCTACTTCTCCGACACGATCCAACGTTGAAACGGACCACTGTTAAATACATAGACCATTGTCTTTCGGCGACGATACACGGCGGCGAAATCCTTGCCTTTAAATCTACGCAACGTCCCAAGCATGATGACACCTGGCATTCCCGTTCCTGGTGCACGAGCACCCGTCATGCCATCCTTTCGATTCCATGGATTCTGCATTTCTTCCACCGACATTAGGGCGCTCTTTGGCGCTCTAGGCGAACCGTGAAACGCACCGAGCTTCTCCCAAAAAGAGAGCTCTAGAACTAATTCATCTCCTACTTCTTGAACCTGCGCCATACTCCCCCGACTCCTCTACCTTTGACGTGCGAGAAAGCTAGTTTTGCATCCTTCCATGCAGAAGTAATAGTCGACACCATTCACTTTTGCAGTAGCTGCTGCATCCGATTTTCGCACCTGCATTGCGCACACGGGATCTACAGCAAAATCACTCGACTCCCCTGGTTTGTGTCTATAAGCCCAAATAATGAAGGCCACCAAACAAAGCGAGAATCCATTTAATATGGTCGTTGCATTGAGTCCAACATGATGAGTGTTAGCTACAACGCTGCGACGTACTGGAATCCAATGGAGGGCAGAGAAAATTTGATCGGTTATTAGTCCACTTAGGGATATCACGCCCCAAAATACAAATACCAAACGACGCGTTAATCGCACTCCGAAATATTTGCGATAAAGAAGAATCAGTGGCAATGAGAGAAGATCAGCAAAAATAAATGAGATTGTTCCGCCAAATGTAATCCCCGCATGCCAGAGTGCTGCCGCCAGCGGAATGTTGCCAACGCTGCAAACAAAGCTAATGCAGGCAATCACTGGACCTATCAGAGCATTCTCTGCCTGCGTCAGCCAGCCGTGTCCGCTGACGAACAGAGATGTCCATACGTGTGTCGGTACCAAACGAGTTGCCAGTCCTGCAACTATAAAACCGATAATTAGTTCGGTGCGCATCATCCGATAATCACCAATTGCAAATCCTGCCGCATCGCGAATTGATGGCTGACTTGGGATGGCTTCTTCATCTGCCATTGCAAGCCCACGATTATTAGCCACCAAACCTCGCGTAACCCGCGGCAATGTCACCCATAACAGTCCAATCATTATGAGGCCACCTATAAATTCCGCAGCAGCAAATTGCCAACCTATGAGGACGAACAATACGAGTCCGAGTTCAATGACGAGATTGGTACTCGCGAACATAAAGATCATCGCCGCCGTGAAGTCTGCGCCTTTCTTATGAAGGCTATTTGCAAGTCCGCTAGCTGCGTAGGAACATGAAGAAGAGATGATTCCAAAAATTGTTGCGCGTGCAACCGCTGGAGCGGAATGGTCGCCCAAAAGAGATTTCATTCGATTGCGCGAAATATAGGCTTGAATCAAGCCGGATAGAGAAAAGCCAAGGATCAACGCCCAGAAAGTTTCATAGAACATCCACCAGCCATCGCCAAGCCCATTGAGCGTCGCACTCATAATGAAACCCTACACAAACTTTTGAGCCGCCATTTATTCTAAGAGTTGTGTCCGGTATTGAATCGGCTACTTCTGTTTCTTTAGATCACCCAAGTGCGTGTGCTTGAAATCAGTGTCATGTTTGAGACCGTACCCGAAGAATCGATCCCAGCCAATATGGCCGAGCCAGATAATGCCGATTGCCAGAGCTTCGGCTTACCAGAGATGTGTAGGGAATCTAGGTTAAAAAGTATAAAAGAAGAGTCGCCCTCTAAGCCGGATTAGGTGAGAAGTTGTGAAAGCAGTGCCTCTACTCGCACTTTGATCTCATCCCTCACTTTGCGAACAAACGCCAAGTCTTGACCTGCGGGATCTTCAAGTACCCAATCTTCATAACGCTTTCCTGCATAGAACGGACAGGCATCTCCACATCCCATTGTGATCACTGCGTCAGATTGAAGAACCGCCTCTGTCGAAAGGATCTTTGGCTGTTGGCTTGCAATATCAATACCGACCTCAGCCATTGCAGCAATAGCAACGGGGTTGATTTCAGTCTTGGGTGCTGATCCAGCAGAAAGAACTTCAACACGATCTCCCCCAAGCTCACGCATAAAGCCTGCCGCCATCTGTGAACGCCCTGCATTGTGAACACAAACAAAGAGGACTGTTGGTCTCTTACCCATGTTTACTCGTCTCTGAATTGAAAAATATGCTTAACCCAAAGCCAATTACTGCTCCAGCGCACTGTGCAATAACGAAATCTGGGACCGATGAAATATTGATCCCTGGAAAGGTATCGGTGAAGCTTCTTGCCAAAGTGACCGCAGGGTTGGCAAAAGATGTCGAAGAGGTGAAGAGATAAGCTGCCCCTATCCAAGCTGGGACGAGAATCGGGATCAGTTTTGATTTACCAAGGTTTATCGAGTGGAAGATGACAAAGATAAGGCCGGCTGTGGCAACAACCTCGCCTAACAAGAGTGCATCTCCGGTCCGAGAATGTTGGGAGATAGCTACTGCCGGATGAGAGAACATGAGATTTGCGAGCATCACTCCGAGTATTGCTCCTAGGAATTGTACAACCACATAAAAAATGCCCTCGGATATGGAAAGTTCTCGACGAATTACTTGGATCACGCTCACCAAGGGGTTGAAATGTGCGCCACTAATCGGAACAAATAACTCGATAAGAAGTCCTAGAGCCAGAACAGTGGAAACTGTATTTATGAGAAGTTCTATTCCAACATCTTGAGTGAGATTCTGTGCCATTGCACCCGAACCAACGACCGCTGCCACAAGTAAGCCTGTGCCAAAAAATTCTCCAACCAGGCGTTTGAACATTTGAGAACTCTACAGGAGTCTAAACGACTTTAAGAAGATCGGTTACCTTTATTCAAATCCCCAAGGTGAGTGTGTTTGAAATCTGAGTCATACTTGAGGCCGTATCCAAAGAATCTATCCCAACCGATATGTCCTAGCCAGATGATTCCAATAGCCATGACTAATTTGCTCTCTGCTCGCCATGCAAAAATAATCATGAGCCGATAAGAAGCACTAGTCCTTCCAGGCGAAGCCACAACCTAGGCTTACCAGTTACGTAAGTTGGTTCCATAGGGAGAGTATAAAGAAGAGTCGCCCTATAAGCCGGATCCTGTCCATCGCTTTCGCGAGTGGGCCATCATCCATCTAGTCGCGCAATTACTCACGCGATCAAGCAACCTACCTGATGACTCGAGCGAGCAGCTCTCAAGCGCCATCTTTTTAGTCTTGCTCCAAGTGGGGTTTGCCTTGCCGCCGATGTCACCACCGGCG
>CAIKCJ010000045.1 GCA_903825945.1 uncultured Actinomycetes bacterium
CACAAAAGTGACCTATGCTTTTTCGATGAAGGAAGAATTATGGGAAATGCCATGATTACGGGAGAGTGGAGCGATGCCGACTAATTCTGAGCGTGATTTGACCTCGCTTTGCCATAGATTTGCCATAGTAAAAGCGACACAAAACGATACAACTTGGACGAAAAGCTCATGTATTTACGCTCAAGTTACGCATGAAAACCTTGGAGAGTAGAAAATGTGCGAATGTCTCCTAAGCGGTAGGTCGTCGGTTCAACTCCGATCTGGGACACCATTTCAGGAACCCCGCCGTTAACTCAATCTCGTGAGAGAGACCACGACATCTGTTTTTCGACTAGCGCCGCCACTAAAAATTCCTTTGAGCGGGGATACGTCGTGATAGTCGCGACCTTTGGCAACCACAACGTGATCTTCTGCAACGGGCCGACCATTCGTTGGATCAAATGGCAACCATTGTCCAACCCAAGCCTCAACCCACGAATGTGATTCACCGATAACTGTCTCACCGATATTTCCATCACCGGTGTAGAGGTAGCCTGAGATGTACCGAGCAGGTATCCCAGCAGAACGCAGGATTGAAAGCGACACGTGTGAGAAATCCTGACAGACGCCCGCACCCTTGTGCCATGCCTCTGATGCAGGAGAGTAGACATGAGTTACACCTGCTGTGTACGTGATTTTCTCGCGCATGATTGAGTTTAAATATGTCACGGCACCCAACGGTGTTTGCTGCTGTCTTAAATCAAACCCTGCCGTAAATTCGTCAACAAGATTTGAATGGTGCAGGTACTCATCGAATTGATCTAAGAAGTGATCGCCCTTGAGACTATCCCAAGAAATTTCTTCCGGTTCTGGCTTTTGTCCGTGGGTTTCAACGATACTGTCGACAACAATCTTGAGAGTCGTGTGAGGCAGCTGAACATCAAAAGCTTTCACCTGAGTCTCAAAGTAATCACTGTACTCAAAGAGTGATGCAGCAGGAGAGACGTTGAATTTGTGCTGAATCAGATATTGACCTTCACCATTCATGGGCGTCATACGCGCCTCATTGAATGAGGCAAGGACTTCAGATTCATATTGGAAACCGGTGGAGTGAACTACGTGTAATCGCCAGGCCATTAATTGCTCCAAACAATAGAGCCGACTGGGCGGAAAAAATTCGCCTTGATTGCGAGCGAGGTTGATTCAACGGCGTGCGGTGTCGCCGTAATAATTCGAACCATCTCATCGGGATCGTCATTAATGAAATGTATCTGACTACCAAGCAGGCCAATTGGGCGAAGCATGGACTCTGATGGCGCACCATTAATTTTCGCAATTTCTTTAAGAGCAGATTCGGCACGTCGACCAGCTTCGGAGAGTGAACGAGGAAATGCAGCATCTTTAATAAGAAAGGCACGAACTCGATCGGCGCTCAGCGGGACACGTGCCCGTAAGAACGTGCTTAATCCACCCACCGCACGCAGAGTTGTAGCAGGGCCTTGTTCGCGCCACTCCTTTTCAATCTCCATTGCCAATAGTCGACTGACTAAGTCCATACGCTCAAGGTTGCGTCCTAGTTCAAAGAAGTGTGACGCCTCATCCGATGGCGCAAGCCATTCATAAATACCATGAGAGACGGCAAGGCGATCGAGGATCTCTTTGAGAGAGCGACCTGGGGATGCAACATCAAAATTTTCGGCAGCAACATTCAGGCGATTGATTGATTCATAAAAATCGGAAGGGAGTGTGTCGCGGATCGATCTGGCGTTGGAGCGCACTCCATGAAGTGCTCCGCGGATAGTCGATGGATTGGATTCATCACCATAAACGACTTCTACCAAAGTCCGAGCATTAAATGAGTTAGTTTCTAGCCCTAATCCATGAGTCAGTAGCGCACAACCACGAGCGATGTGCGAACGTTGATCCTGAATGAGAAGTTGGTGGAACTCAACAAGAAGTCGGCTTAGCCCCTCGGAGCGCTCGAGATATCGTCCAAGCCAGAATGAAGATTCGGCTAAACGACTAAGCATGCTTCACCACCAGAGGCGCATCTAACTGTTGTTGTTGTTCTTCCTGTTGTCGCATGCGACTTGGTGGCAGAACCTCTGGGCCAATTTCTTGCGGAACTATTTCTCGTGTTAGGGGATCGCTCTGTAGGTCTTGTTCTGGAGGATCCACTTCTTCTTTCTCATCGATAGTCTCATCGGCAAGAACCCACGTATCTTTACTTCCGCCGCCTTGACTTGAGTTCACTACGACATTTCCTTCAACCAAAGCAACGCGTGTTAAGCCACCGGGAAGGACCCAGACCTCCTTGCCATCATTGACAGCAAAGGGGCGAAGATCAACATGGCGAGGTGAGAGTGAGCCATCATCTTGAATGGTGGGGATGGTGGAGAGTGCAATCAGTGGCTGGGCAATCCAACCCCGCGGATTAAGGATAATTTCGTCGGCAACGATCGCTAATTGCTCTTTAGTGGCTGTCGGACCGATTGTGATTCCGTATCCACCGGAGCCTGCGACAGGTTTGATGACGAGCTCATCCAGCCGCGAGAGAACATCATGGAGTACATCGTCATCTCGCAAGTCGTAGGTATCAACGTTGGGAAGTATTGCCTTCTCGTTAAGGTAGTACTCAATAAGTTTTGGAACATATGAGTACAAGGCTTTGTCATCGGCAACGCCATTGCCAACTCCATTAGCAATAGAAACGTTGTTTGCACGAGCCGCATTGAGAACTCCAGGAATTCCCAAAAGACTGTCAGGTTTAAAGTGAACGGGATCGAGGAAATCATCATCGATTCGTCGGTAGATAACGTGAATCTCTTCTGAGCCTTGAGTGGTGCGCATAAATACTTTGTTATTTCGACAGTAAAGATCTCTGCCTTCGACAAGTTCGACACCCATCCGTCGCGCAAGGAATGCGTGTTCGAAGTGAGCGGAGTTAAAAACGCCAGGAGTCAGCACAACAATGTTTGGGTGCGAGACACCAGCAGGCGCTGCAGCTATGAGCGCTGCGATAAGACGCTTGGGATATTCATCGACAGATCGAATGGAGTATCCATTGAAGAGTTCGGGCACGACGTGAGCCATGGTGCGTCGGTTTTCCATGACATAGGAGACACCGGAAGGCGAACGCAGGTTATCTTCAAGGACGCGAAGTGTTCCGTGTTGATCGCGAATAAGATCCACACCAGCCACGTGGATGTGAACTCCGTTAGAAGGTTTAATCCCATGTGCTGCGCGATGGTAATGCTCAGAACTTTGAATAAGGGATTGTGGAACTATGTGATCGCGAAATAAATGTTGTTCGCCGTACACGTCATCCAAAAAAGCTTCGAGGGCTGTGATCCTCTGTTTGATGCCGGCTTCCAGATGCTGCCACTCTTGGACTTCGATAATTCGGGGGATTAAATCGACGGGGAGCGGGCGTTCAACTCCTGAGAGCGTGAAGGTGATGCCTTGCATCGATAGATAGAGATCGCGCTGCTTAGCGTGGGAGATAAAGCCGGCGCGGCCGACGGATGCAATGGTTTGCCAGAGGTGGGCCAGTTCGGGGCGAGGGGCACCATCGATGAGGTACTCATCGAGCGGGTTAAGAAATGCTGTCGCCTTCATCGCCCATGTCTATGACCCATTTGTTTCACGCGAGTAAAACGAGGGTCTCACCCATGTAAATGATTGACTCGGGCTCACAACAAAGCAGGTTTTAAAAGACGACTGTCCGATCTCCAACGATGAAGATGCGATCTTCGGCGTACAGCTTGACCGCCTTGGACAGGACGCGACGTTCAATATCGCGTCCTAGTGCAACGAGATCTTCGGGGCGAGCGCTATGGGTTACATGCGCTACATCTTGTTCGATGATTGGGCCTTCATCGAGATCGGCTGTGACAAAGTGTGCCGTCGCACCGATGATCTTGACGCCACGTGCGTGGGCCTGGTGATACGGCTTGCTACCTTTAAAGCCGGGCAAGAATGAGTGGTGAATGTTGATGATGCGACCATCGAGTGCGCGGCAAAATTCTGGGGTCAAAATCTGCATGTAGCGAGCTAGTACGACGAAATCGATATCTTCAGCTTCGATCAATTTAAGGATCATCGCTTCAGCAGCTTGCTTATCTGTGCCGAGGTAAATAAATGGCAGACCATGTGATTCGACTAGCTCGCGTAAGTCTTCGTGATTCGACATCACGGCTGGAATTTCGATAGGTAGCTCGCCAAGTTCGTGGAGATACATCAGATCGCGCAAGCAGTGGCTCTCTTTGGTGACGAGTACCAAAGCGCGCTTCTTTACTTGAGTTTCGCGAATATGCAGCGTTGGGTGCAGATGGGCCAAGCCAGTTGAGATAGCCGCGGTGGCCTCAACCAAAGTCTGAGTTGTTTGAAAGCGAGTGCGCATCACGAATAGATCGGTGTCGCTATCGGTGAATTGTTGGTTCTCGATTATGTTGCCGTCGGCAGCGAGTACCGCGCTGGTCATTGAGTGCACAATGCCCGGTTGGTCTTTGCACTGGAGGGTAACTATCAGATCCATTCACCAAGTCTAACTTGCTTGAGCGGGGCTACACTTATTTCATGACTTCACAGGACAAAGATCAAAAACCAATCATCCCTGTGAAGACCAGCGATGAATCAACGCCTGATCCGCGTGATTATGAAGATTCTTACTCTCGGGATGCGCAGATAGCTGCAGATAAGCCACCCCATCACGGGTAGTTATCTCGGATAGAGAGTCGTTACTCAGATCCACCGCTACTTGGGCGGGAATCGGTTTTGTAGAAGCCAGAGCCTTTAAAGACAATCCCCACGTTGGAGTAGACCTTACGGACCTCGCCACCACATTCTGGACAGACCGTGATTGGGGCGTCAGAGAAGGATTGGACCAGTTCAAAGGCGTGGCCACATTTCGCGCAGGCATATTGATAGGTCGGCATGGCCTAAGTGTAAAGAAGTGAGAGGATAGGTTCTAATCGAGCTCTCCATCTGGCTCCATCTGCGCCGAAAGGGTCTACATCTGTGAGCAAACGTCTGGGTACTTCGCCAAAGATCTCCTCGCTTGTAGCCCTGCTGAGTCTTACTGGCCTCTTGGCCCTGGGTTCCCTCGCCCTAGGCGCCGATTCTGCTTTTGCTAATGCGGTCGCTTCTTCATCCCCTGCCGTTGGCGCTGTCCTAGCTACTGCCCCAAATGCGGTCTCGGTGACGGCTACAGGCAGTCTGCTTGATCAGGGCAACACTCTGACAGTGACCGACCCGAATGGCATAGAAGTCGATGATGGTTCCATCACAATCAGTGACACCACAGCAGTTGTCGGACTCAAGCCTCTGACGGCAACCGGTATTTACACCGTCGCGTACACACTTCTTAGTGCGACCGATGCTCCACTCACAGGAACATTCACATTTCTCTTTAATGCTCCGGCCGCAATTTCTTCGCCGAGCGCAACACCAACTTCGACAGTCACAACGCCAACAAAACTTCCGAAGAAAGCCGCTGGCACATCGTCGTCAGCCAATATCTCAATCATTGTTCTTTTTGTGATTGCAACAGGAGTTGCACTCTTTCTTATTTGGTATGCGCGAATGATTTGGAATGAAAGCCGCAGTCAAAAGCGCAGGAAGAAGAAGAGCACGCCACGCACCAAAAAGAGTAGCGAGTAATACCGGTCGCATATGCACTTATTTGTAGCCTCATCGCTCTCATCCCACAACCACGCCCTGACTTCCAATCGCTTGGTCTCATCCTTGATTCCGATTGTGAAAGACCTCAACCTCATCAGTTTTCTGACGGCTATAGGAGTGCTCTATGCGATGGGATTTTTGGTTACAGAAGTTAAGGGTGCACTCACAACAGAATCACTCCGCCTTCGCTCATTAGCTGTACTTGCCACAACTATTTGGACAGTGACGGTTGTTGGTGGCTTTATGCTCGAACTAGCCAATCTGCTTGGCTCCGGATTCTTGGCCGCATTTAGCACTAGTGCCATTCATGATTTCATCACCCAATCGAGTCTTGGTCGTGATTACTTATTCCAAGTAATTGTTGGAGTAGCTGTTCTGATCGGCCTCACGCGTGTGACAAAAGTACGTGGTACGTACTTCGCGCTCGTCCTGACCGTCATTGCCCTCATCGCTCCCGTTTTTCAGAGCCACGCCAGCAATGCTGGTAACCATGGGTTGGCGATCGGATCACTGCTCTTCCATGTGCTCTTTGCATCACTCTGGGTGGGTGGCGTCATCGGGTTAATCGTTGTTGCCCCAGCTACACGTGAACGAGCACTGCCGCGCTTTAGCTCGCTGGCATTGTGGTCTGCGATCGTGGTCGGTATCAGTGGTGTTCTCAATGCATGGACTCGACTTAATTTTGTTGCTGGTTGGCAGACCCTTTATGGGCTCCTTGTAATTCTCAAAATAGTTCTCTTTGTAGCGCTTGTCCTCATCGGTGCAAAGCATCGCTCATATATTGCATCAACCATGAGCGGATCACGGCAAGTGCTCCGGCTGCTCATCAACGAATCAGTCGTCATGATCGCTGCTGTTGCACTAGGAGGCTGGCTAAGCAGTATCGCACCTCCGACTTCGCCAAGCGCCCTAAAACTTGAAGGCAATCCGGCTATCGCAATTACTGGAATCGCAATGCCACCAGCGCCTAATCTCACGCGCATATTTACAGCATGGTCACCTGACGGAACAGTGATTGGGTTCCTGTTAATTATTACCGCGCTTTATATTAAAGGCGTCAGAGTCTTGAGCAAGCGAGGGGATAAGTGGCCGGTTGGTCGCACGGTCTCATTTGCACTGGCCGTTGCGGCAGTGGATTTCGCAACGAGTGGTGGCCTTGGGGTCTATGCCCACTTTGCCTTCTCTGATCACATGATCGCCCACATGGTGTTGGGAATGATTGCTCCTATCGGCTTTGTGCTCAGCGCACCGATTACTTTGGCTCTACGCACTTTGCCTCAGGGTCGCACTCCCGATGAGCGCGGAATTCGCGGCACCCTCATTGCACTAATTCACTCTCGCTACTCGATGGTGATCACCAATCCCATAATCGCGCTCGCGCTCTTTGATAGCTCACTCTTTGTTCTCTATATGACGCCGCTCTTTGGAAAGTTGATGCAGAGCCATAGTGGGCATCTCTTTATGGATCTCCACTTCTTGCTCGCTGGTTATCTCTTCTTCTACGTCATTGTCGGAGTGGACCCCAACCCGAAGAAGATTCCCCATATTGTGCGGATCATCATGCTCTTTGCAGCAATGGCGATCCATGCCTTCTTCTCTGTAGCCCTGTTGTCTTCGTCAACGTTGATAGATGGCGGCTACTTCGCTTCGCTCAATCGGCCATGGGCCACCAATTTGCTGGCAGACCAGCACTCGGGTGGAGCGATTGGTTGGGCCATGGGTGAGATTCCAATTTTGATAGCGCTTATCGCCACCTTCATTCAATGGGTTCGAGATGATTCCCGTGAGGCTAAGAGAAGCGACCGAGCGGCAGATCGTGCCGAAGCAATGGGTGTAGATGATGAGTTGGCTAAGTACAACAAGTACTTAGCATCACTCAATGCTCGGGATAAAAACGAGTTATAAGAGTTGGGGTCGCAGCGGCGTTGAGCTTCTGATCATGCTCTTGCCTCGGAAGTAATTCACTCGAGAGCTCGCCGGCATGGATTAAACCGATCTTCCAAGCGCTTAATCGTGCTAGGGCGCGATCGTAGGAGCCGCCACCTTGCCCCATTCGGGTTCCACTGCGATCTACTCGAAGAGATGGAACGATCACGCAATCAATCTGACTCTCATCAGCCATAGCGTCGCCAATTGGCTCAAGAACCTTCCCATTTTTTCGAAGCCTGTGTGTCGAACCAGACCACTGGACCCACTCAAGATCCTTATCTGGAAGCATGCGTGGCAGAACTAAAACTTTTCCGGCCGCGAGAAGCTCCTCATTGAGATCATCTGTCCGAGGCTCGTATTCGTATGCGATGTATGTTGCAATCATCTGGGCACTCTGAAATTCGCTGGTTTGTGCGACGTGCAACCAGGATTCTTCTGTAAAGCGCAGTGCGCGGTCAGCTCGGAACTCCTTGCGGAGTTTATTTTTTGCGTCCGACTGGTTGCTCACATCGTTAGCCTAATTTATGAGGAGCGATCAATGCGAGCTATTACTAGGCACGCCAAGTAGTGTTCAACTATGAATGTGGAAGTTGTTGCACCCCAAGTAAGCGGCAATGCCGCATCTGTTTCTGCTATTTCGGTCTCAGCCTTGGCAGAAGCACTCCTTGAGATTGCTCGCCCACTAGAAGCCTTCGATATGCCACTTCTCGACGCACACGGTGCGACCTTGGCCGAGGATATTTTTGCCGGCGAACGATTGGTACTTCGCAAGGGATCTCGTATTCGTTCCACCCAGATTGGATTAGCAGCATCGATCGGTCTTTCTCGTCTGCCAACCCAGCCGCACCCACGAGTCGTGGTGATCTCAGCTGGAGATGATCTAGTTGAGCCCGGTCATCCGTTGGTAAGCGATGAGGAAGAGTTTGAGACTAATTCTTGGCTGCTGACTACAGCGGTCAAAGAAGCTGGCGCGGTGGGTTATCGAGTTCACACAATTCCCGAAAATCATGCCCAGCTCAAAGCGATCATTGAAGACCAGCTAGTGCGGGCCGACTTGATGGTTATTAGCGGTGAAAGTCACGATGGCTCTGTCGAGTTAATCGAAGCCGTTCTGCGCGAGATGGGGAGCATTACCAGCGTTATTCCATCACTTGAGGGCAGCTCGCGCCATAACTTCGGCACGATTGGTGAGGATAAGGTCCCAGTTCTCACGCTTCCTGGAGATACCGTTTCTGCCTTCCTTTCATGCGAACTCTTTATTCGCCCCATGATTAGGCGCATGTTGGGAGCCTCCAGCATCTATCGCCCCACCATCAAGGCGAGGATTACTTCCAATGTGGAATCTCCGATCGGGGAGACTTCCCTCATCAGGGCCACGTTATCGGATGCTAATGAAAATGGCGCTCGCACAGTCACGCCGCTCTCGCATCAAGGGGAGATCTTTACCCTCTCTGATGCACATGCACTCATTGCAATTCCAGCAGATTCACCCGGAGCCCTCGTAGGCGAAGCGGTTGATGTGCTTGTGTTGGATCGAATCAGTTAGCGCAGCCACACGATGCGCGAAGGCTGGCCTATAAAGATCACGGATCGTGAAATAACGCTTCGACCTTTGCGCTACCGCGATAAAGCGCGATGGGATCGAGTTCGAGCAGCCAACGCACAGTGGCTCGCACCGTGGGAAGCGACTAGACCACCTATAGATCCCGACCAACTCCTCCCAACTTTTTACGGAATGGTGAGCCATCTCAACCGCCAAGCGCGCCAAGGTCGAGGGCTCGCTTTCGGAATTTGGATCCAGGTTGATGGAGTGGATTACTTAGCTGGCCAAATCACTTTGGGTGGAATCGTGATGGGCGCTTACCGTGGTGCGCATATCGGTTATTGGATCGATCAACGATTTGCGAGTAAGGGATATGTCACCCGAGCAGTCCGCGCGCTAACAGAGTTCGCTTTCACGGATCTGAAATTACATCGAATCGAAATCAATCTTCGTCCAGAGAATGCTGCATCGGCTCGAGTCGCCCAGAAAAGTGGATATGTTTTTGAGGGAGTGCGTCCTCGCTTTTTACATATCGCAGGAGAATGGCGCGACCACCTGACGTACGTCGCAGAAAACCCTAATCTTTAAGTTGAGAGTTCGCTAGGCTCAAAATGCGCTCAAATCCACCGATTTAACCCATATCTGACCTACAGTTTCATTCCATGGCCTCGGGTTTGATTTATCTCATCATCCTCATGATGTGGGGTGCCTACTTTGTTCCTCGCTGGATGTCACAACATGACACTACGTCGGGTCGAGCAACTGCGCGTTACAAGAGTGCAATGAAAGTAGTTGCATCAACTCCAAATATTCCAGAAGCAATTGATCCAGATAAAAAACTTCGAGAACTGCGCAAGCGCCAAACAATTACAACGTCACTTCTGCTTCTCACTTTTACTGTTGCAATCAGTGCGCTTGCCGGAATTCTTCCACTTGCGATCACTCTCGTTCCACTTACTGCGACAGCAATTTATTTTGTACATATTCGCCGGCAAGTAGTTGCTGCACAATTAAAGAAGCGTCGCCTCAAGGCGCTGGCACAAATTAGCGCAGCAGAAGTTAAGCGCGATCCTTCAGCTCGTATCTCGCTCTCACCACGCGGTTATGTTGCAGGTACGCAATCAACAGATCATTGGATTCCACTATCAGAGCGCGTAGAGTCTCAATCCATCACAATCATTCCGCGTGAAGATTCATTTGCACCAATTACAGCTGCAACCTGGTCACCAGTAGCAGTGCCACGACCTACATACACAACTGCTCCGAAAGCAATTCACTCCCAACGCACAATTGACCTCACAGTGCCTGGTGCATGGAGCGCAGAACAAGAGCGTATTGCAGCTCTTGAAACTCAATCACGTGATGAGATCTTTGATCAGGAGTTAGCCGAGCAAGCAGCGGTAATTCGCGATCAAGCCGCCAACCAATAACTGGAATAAATAGTCTGTGGTTTAAATCCAGGATGGAAACCACATCATGGATGACCAGTGAGAGTATGAAGTAATTCCTCCGGTAAAGAG
Organism: uncultured Actinomycetes bacterium; assembly: GCA_903825945.1. Taxonomy (GTDB): domain Bacteria; phylum Actinomycetota; class Actinomycetes; order Nanopelagicales; family Nanopelagicaceae; genus PALSA-747. Next base: position 10,654 of record CAIKCJ010000045.1, read on the forward strand.
CGGGAAAAAGTACAAGAAATTAACTGCGATAGCACCTATAAACAGCCACGAAGCGACTCTCCGTCTCCTTGAGCTATAGCCAAATCTGTCAGGCTCTAAGAATTTAGAGAGTGCATAAACAATGATGAGAACGATAAATGGTTCAAAAGCAATGACATAAAAAGTAAAGACTGTGCGCTTTTGCCATTGAAACCAAGGCAGATATCCAGCAGCGAGTGAGAGCAGCAACAGCCCACTCTGCCACTCACGTCGCGCAATCCAGTATCCAAAGGTAATCGCGATTGCGATAACGCCGGACCACCAGAGCAGTGGCGTGCCTAGTGCCAGCACTTCCTGCGAACACTTTGTGGCACCACATGTTGATGGCTCTTGGTAAAAGAACGCAGTGGGGCGACCCATGATCAGCCAACTCCATGGATTAGCAGAGTAGGTGTGGGGAGTAGTCAGATGCGTATGGAAATTAAGAATCTCACCTTGGTAGTGCCACCACGACTTTAGAATATTTTTGCTCCAGCTCCGATCCCAACCGTTGGAGTTAGCAAACCATCCAATCCATGAAACTACATAAACTGAGATTGGGAGAATAATATATTGTGAGAGTCGCAGCAGTAGTTTCTCTTTGATAGTCTGCTTTGCTGGTTTGTCTACTTCCATCGCTCGATTGGTGCGGTAATCGACGTAGAGTGTGAAAAGTAAGTAGGCAAGAAGATAATAAACACCGCTCCACTTTGTGGCAGCTGCTAGACCTAAACTCCCTCCGGCGTACCAATGCGATGATCGCAGCAAGAAGAAGAATCCGAGCAAGGTGAAGAACATGAGAAAAATATCGAGTAGTGCAGTGCGCGACATAACTAAGTGGATGCCATCACTGAGTGTGAGAATTCCGGCAGCCAGACTTAAGAAGTAATTATTGAATAATCGCTTGGCCACATAAAAAATTAGAACGACTGATGCGCTACCCACTAGTGCAGCACTGATTCGCCAGCCAAACTCGTGATATCCAAAGAGCTTGATTCCAGCGGCAATCATCCACTTGCCAATGGGGGGATGAACAATGAATTGTGCGGCGCCGGTCTTTGGGTCTAGCTCGACTCCATGGTGGAGCAAGGAGTTGGCATTCTGCGCGTAATAGACCTCATCAAAGACAAAGCCCTTGGGGTACTGCAGGTGCCAGACGCGAAAAATCAGTGCGATGAGGCCCAGGGTTGCGGCGCTAAGCCGATCGCGGAGCAGTGTGCTGATCTGGGCTGTCACGGGTAAAGCGTAAAGCCTGCGAGAATAAGGCGGTGTTGATACTGGCTTGCGCCCCTCTCGGTAATCCCGGCGATGCGACCGATCGCCTCAAGAGAGCGCTGGTCGATGCCAAATATATTGCTGCAGAAGATTCCAGAAAGCTCTCCCGCCTTGCCCATGATCTGGGCGTGGTCTACACGGCCAAGGTGATCTCATATTTCGAGGGCAACGAGGTGGCGCGCCTAGAGCAGCTGACCGAGATATTGCTCTCTGGTGATGATCTGTTAGTCATTACCGATGCTGGAGCCCCAGGAGTCAGCGACCCCGGTTACCGCCTGATTCGAGCCGCGCTGGCCAATTCGATTGATATCGCAGTTCTGCCCGGTCCAAGCGCTGTGACAACTGCCCTTCTGCTCTCTGGGCTACCTAGTGATCGATTCTGCTTTGAGGGATTCCCACCACGAACTGGCGGTGCACGAAAGAGCTGGTTTGAAGAACTAGCTCAAGAATCACGCACAATGATTTTCTTCGAGGCGCCTCATCGACTTAAAGAATCACTCCTTGATGCAGCCGAAGTATTTGGAGCAGATCGACCCGCTGCGATTTGTCGCGAAATGACAAAGACCTACGAAGAGACAGTGCGTGGAACTCTCGCCGAACTATTGGCGTGGAGTGAAAGCAAAGAAATATTGGGCGAAATTACATTGGTCATCGGCGGATTTGATCGAAGCTCCCATACGTACTCGCAGGAAGATTTGGTTGGGTTGGTAGCCGCGCGTGAAAGCGCTGGCGAGGCTCGAAAAGATGCAATTGCGTCGATCGCCAAAGAGTTAAACCTGCCTAAGCGCCAAGTCTTTGACGCGGTCGTTGCCCTCAAGAATCGGTAGGATTTAGGTATGAGCGCTAAGACTTTCTACTTAACGACGCCGATTTACTATGTAAATGATGCGCCACATATCGGCCATGCCTACACAACTGTCGCTGGAGATGTGCTGACTCGTTGGCACCGTCAGCGCGGTGAGAACGTCTGGTTCCTTACCGGCACAGATGAGCATGGCGAGAAGGTCCTCAACACCGCTACAGCGAACGGTGTCTCGCCTCAGAACTGGTGCGACAACTTAGTCGAGAACAAGTGGAAGCCAGTTTGGAAAGCTCTCAATATTGCCAACGATGATTTCATTCGCACCACCGAACCTCGCCATATGGAGCGAGTGCAACGTTTTATGCAGCAACTCAAAGACGCAGGCCATGTCTATGCAGGCAAATTTGAAGGCCCTTATTGCGTTGGCTGCGAAGAGTTCAAACTCCCTGGAGACCTGGTTGAAGGAAATTGCAAAGTCCATGGCAAGCCATGTGCGATGCTCTCTGAAGATAACTGGTTCTTTAAGCTCTCGGCATTTGTTCCTGCACTTCTTGAGCACTACAAGAAGAACCCTGAGGCCTGCCAACCTGAGAGCGCTCGCAATGAAGTAGTTGCCTTCCTTGAAAGCGGGGTGCGCGATCTCTCGATCTCTCGCTCATCATTTGATTGGGGCATTCCAGTTCCGTGGGATACCGATCAAGTAATTTATGTCTGGTTTGATGCTTTGCTCAATTACGCAACGGCAATTGGTCTGGGCGATGATCCGGATTCGCAAGGCGGCAAAAAGTTTGCGCAGACCTGGCCAGCAGATGTACACCTAGTCGGTAAAGATATTTTGCGATTCCACGCGGTGATCTGGCCTGCGATGTTGATGGCAGCAGGGCTTCCTGTGCCAGGAAAAGTATTTGCGCACGGTTGGTTGCTTGTTGGTGGCGAGAAGATGAGCAAATCCAAGCTCACCGGTATTGCGCCGGAGACAATCACCGATCACTTTGGAGTAGATGCGTTCCGTTATTACTTCTTGCGCGCAATTCCATTTGGCAGCGATGGCTCTTTCTCTTGGGAAGATATGGGCGCCCGTTACACCTCAGAGCTCGCTAATGACTTTGGCAACCTAGCTTCGCGCTTGATCGCAATGATCGAAAAATATTGTGAAGGCGTAATTCCTGCTGTTGCACGCGATGAAAACTTGGCCACTATGTTGGAATCAACTGTGTCGAGTGCGGATTCGATGATGTGCGCCCTTGATTTCCAGGGTGGAATCGCAGCAATCATGGATTTCTGCAAGCGAGTCAATGGCTATGTCACAGAACAAGAGCCATGGGCGATGGCTAAAGATCCTGCCAACAAGGCTGCGCTCGAAGCTGTTTTGTACAACACGGCAGAAGCTATCCGAGCACTTGCAGTACTTCTTCATCCAGTAATGCCACAGACGACACAGTTCTTGTGGGAGTCACTCGGTGCACAAGCAACACTCGGTGATATTTCTACACAACATATTTCAGCGGTGAGTGCGTGGGGTCAACTTCCTTCCGGTTCTCGAGTCACTAAGGGTGCGGTCCTCTTCCCACGTTTGGAAGAGAAGCCAGAATAAATGTCCATCAATCCTGAGACAGTAAGCAGGCATGGACTCAAAGAAGAACGAGTTCAGGCGCCTCTGCCAGAGCCACTTTCTCGTCCGTGTATTGATGTGCATGCGCACATGGAGCTGATCGCGATGAGCGAGCCCGATGCTCCTGAAGTTTTGGCAATCTTGGATCAGGCTAAAAGCGTTGGTATCGATCGAGTAGTGCAAGTCGGATATTCAGCAGAGCAATCGGCTTGGGGAGTGCGCTGCGCTGAGAGTTTTCCAGGCCGCGTCCTTGCTGCTGTAGCACTTCATCCCAATGAAGCGCCGGTTGTTGCAGACCTAGAAGCAGAGCTCGCAATTATTGAAGAGCTTGCCAAGCATCCACGCGTGCGTGCAATTGGTGAGACCGGTCTTGATTTCTTTCGTACCGAACCCGATCTACGCGATAAGCAGCTGTATTCTTTTAAGCGACATATTGCACTAGCCAAATCAGTTAACAAGGCGCTGGTTATCCACGATCGGGATTCTCACCGAGAAGTTCTAGACACCTTGCTTGAGGTGGGCGCTCCTAATACCGTTATTTTTCACTGCTATTCGGGTGATGCCGAGATGGCTCGCGAATGTGTTGCGGCTGGGTACATCCTCTCGTTCTCCGGAACGGTCACATTTAAAAATGCACCAGCGCTCCGTGAGGCGGTCGGGCTAGTTCCCATCGAGCAACTGTTGATCGAAACTGATTCGCCTTTTCTTGCCCCAATGCCACATCGTGGTTCACTCAATACTCCAGCACAAGTTGCCAATGTGATCCGCTTTGTTGCAGATGTACGTGGCGAGAGTGTGGATTACCTCTGCGATAAAGTCACAGAAAACGCGCTTCGCTTATTTGGAAGTTTTGATTAATGTCCACACTCTTGGGCGCAGCCCAGATTCGTGAGATAGCAGCTCGCATTGGAGTTACTCCAACAAAGAAACTTGGACAAAATTTCGTTGTCGATGCCAACACTTGTCGTCGCATCGTAAAGATTGCTGACGTAGGTAGCGATGATGTCGCCCTAGAGATTGGCCCTGGGCTTGGTTCACTTACTCTGGCGATGCTCGAGATTGCCCAGCACGTAGTAGCTGTAGAGATTGATTCACGATTGGCGCAGGAGCTTGCGAATACTGTCGTAACAAATGGATTTGATTCCTCCGCGCTCACCGTCGTCAATGAAGATGCGATGAATACGAAGTCATTGCCGATTGATCCCACTGTTTTGGTTGCAAACCTGCCCTACAACATCTCCGTTCCGGTCCTTCTCCATTTCATGGAGAAGTTCCCAACACTTCGTTCTGGTGTGGTGATGGTGCAGAGCGAAGTCGCAGATCGCTTAGTTGCCAAACCCGGCACCAAGAATTATGGCTCTCCGTCAGTAAAGGCGACATGGTGGGCCGATATGAGTCCCGCAGGTGGAGTCGGGCGTTCGATTTTCTGGCCTGTTCCAAATGTAGATTCTTCTTTGGTGAAATTTGTCAGGCATGCACCGGCGGGCGATGAGGCCACTCGCATACGCGTATTCGAAGTGATTGACGCTGCTTTTGCGCAACGTCGCAAGATGTTACGAAGCGCCCTGAGCGAACTCTTTTCACGGCGCGGCCTCAAGGCCGAGGAGTGCATTGCTCGTGCAGGCATTGATCCCACCGCGCGCGGTGAGGTGCTCGTGTTGAGCGAATTTATGCAGATTGCGAATACGCTGACTCCATGAGGCGCAACGGCGTAGTTGTGAGAGTACCGGCCAAGGTCAACCTGCAATTATCGGTTGGACCTTTGCAAGCCGACGGATTTCACGAGGTGACCACCGTATTTCAAGCCCTCGCGCTCTACGACGATGTCACGGTTAAATATGCAGAGCCTGGTTCCGGAATCACACTTACGCTTTCGGGTTCGACTACTAAAGGCGTTCCTACCGATTCAACCAACTTGGCTTATCGCGCTGCGCAATTGATGATCGATACACATGATCTTGACTCAGATATCGCTATTCATATCAAAAAAGAGATTCCTGTCGCTGGCGGAATGGCGGGGGGTAGCGCCGATGCCGCGGCGGTCATCGTGGCTATCGATGCGCTCTTTGATCTAGGACTCTCTCGCGACACCATGGAAAAACTTGGTTCGCAATTAGGAAGTGATGTTCCGTTTTCCATCACTGGTGGAATTTCCATAGGCCGAGGTCGTGGAGATGAGATCACACCTGTACTTGCCCGCGGAAGTTATTTCTGGGTACTAGCAATGTCATCCCAAGGTCTCTCAACCCAAGCGGTGTATGAAGAGTGCGATCGATTGCGCACCGGTTTAGATATTGCTCGGCCGCTCGTCAATGACGCGATGCTTCAGGCGCTTCGTGCCGGAGATGCAGTTGCACTCGGAAAGTCGCTGACGAACGACCTTCAGGCAGCTGCCTGTTCGCTACGCCCGGCGCTTCGACTAGTCTTAGATGTCGGCCATGATTACGGCGCTCTTGGAAGCATTGTCTCTGGATCTGGTCCGACAGTGGCATTTTTGGTTGAGGATGAAGAGAAAGCCCTAGATTTGACGGTGGCTTTGAGTGCCAGCGGGGTTGTGGCAGGAATCGCTCGAGCTATTGGACCTACTCACGGAGCGCGAGTTGTAGAAACCCTCTGACTTAGTGGACAATTCAGGTTCCGCCATTGTGTAGTGGCTAGCACATGGGCCTTTGAAGCCCAGGGTCCAGGATCGATACCTGGTGGCGGAGCCAAGCTTGCTAAAACTAAGCAAGACCGCCCAAGTATCACCGCAACACCGGATTGTTAGGGGGAGAGAGTGCCTTCTCTAGATCTGGCTGTTGTACTCGCGGCTGGCGAGGGAACTCGCATGAAATCCACTACGCCCAAAGTTCTGCATCAGATTGCTGGGCGTTCAATTTTGACTCACGTTCTCTCGGCTGTTGAGCCACTTGGCGCAGTCGACCTGCGAGTAGTTGTGGGCTCCTCTCGGGAGGCGGTCGAAGCTCATTTGGCGCAGATCGCTCCTAGCGTGACTATCGTCTTTCAGGCCGAGCGCAACGGAACAGGTCATGCGACGCAATTAGCTCTCGAGGGTGCTCCAGCCACTGGTTCTGTGATGATCTTGGCTGGCGATACACCTCTGCTTCGTAGCGGCACACTCCAAGAATTTATCGATGCCCACCACAAGTACGAATCTGCAGCATCTGTGCTGACATCAGTTGTACCTGATCCATTTGGATACGGCCGAATTGTTCGCGGCGACGGCGGTGAGTTGGTTGGGATCGTCGAAGAACGTGATGCAACTGAAGAACAACGTGAGATTGATGAGATCAACACCGGTGTCTACATCTTTGACATCGCTGCGCTCCGCGCTGGAGTTGCAAAACTTAAGAGCGCTAATGCGCAAGGCGAGCTTTATCTCACAGATGTTATTGCTCTGATTAAAGAAGATGGCAAGAACGTGGTCGCGATTTTATCCAACGACTACACCGAGACTCTTGGGATTAACGATCGCTCGCAGCTCGCTGAATGTGGAGCGATCATGCGCGATCGCATTAACGATGATTTCATGCGCGCAGGTGTGACGATCATCGATCCAGCAACAACATGGATTGATGCCACCGTAGTTATTGAAAACGATGTAACCATTCATCCAGGTACGACGCTGACGGGTGTAAGCACAATTGCACGAGGCGCGGTTATTGGTCCGCGCACGACTCTTAACAACGTTGTCGTTGCAGAGCGCGCTACTGTCCTTGAGTCTTATGTCAGCGAAGCCACGATTGGCGCAGCGGCAACTGTCGGACCCTTTTCATTTATTCGCCCAGGCACGGTACTTGCAGCCAACACCAAAGTTGGGGCATATGTAGAGGTCAAGAACTCCACGGTCGGCGAAGGCTCCAAAGTCCCACATCTTTCATACGTAGGAGACGCCACAATCGGTACCGGCAGCAATATTGGCGCTGCAACCATCTTTGTGAATTATGACGGGGTCGAAAAACACGCGACCACAGTGGGCAACGATGTGCGCATCGGCAGCGACACCATGTTGGTAGCCCCGGTTTCCATCGGAGACGGTGCCTACACGGCAGCCGGCTCAGTGATTACCGAAGACGTGCCAGCCGGCTCGATCGGAGTAGCTAGGGCAAAACAGAGAAATGTCTTAGGGTGGGTACTGCGAAAGCGGTCTGGAACTAAATCGGCTGAGTCGGCTAAAAAAGCTGGCGCTACAGATGGGAATAACCAATGAGCGAACTTCGTCTAAGTTCAGAAAAGCGCCTGCGCATTTTTACAGGTCGTGGTTATCCTGAGTTGGCAGAAGATGTTGCCGCAGAACTTGGCATTCCGATCACTCCAACATCTGCATATGACTTTGCTAATGGTGAAATTTTTGTTCGATTCGAAGAATCAGTTCGCGGCAGCGATGCCTTTGTTATTCAAAGCCACGCAGCTCCAGTGAATAAGCAGATCATGGAACAGCTGATCATGGTCGATGCACTCAAGCGCGCATCTGCAAAGAGAATTACAGTCGTTGCGCCGTTCTACGGTTATGCCCGTCAGGACAAGAAGCATCGCGGACGTGAGCCAATTTCAGCTCGCCTCATGGCAGATCTCTTCAAGACCGCTGGCGCCGATCGTTTGATGGTTGTCGATCTTCACACTTCACAGATCCAGGGCTTCTTTGATGGTCCAGTCGATCATCTCTTCGCACTCCCACTTCTCACCAATTACGTAGGCAGCAAGGTCGATCGCTCTCGCCTGACAATCGTTTCTCCGGATTCTGGTCGCGTGCGTGTAGCTGAGCGCTGGTCAGATATGTTGGGTGGAGTTCCTATCGCATTCATTCACAAGACTCGCGATCCTCGTATCCCTAACGAATCGGTCACTGGCCGCGTTGTGGGAGATGTAAAGGGTCAGACTTGCGTGGTTATCGATGACATGATCGATACCGCTGGCACGATCACCAAAGCTGTCGACGCTCTCTTCGAAGAGGGTGCGAACGAGGTAATTGTCGCTGCCACCCATGCTGTCCTCTCAGGCCCCGCCGTGGAGCGCCTCAAGGCCTCTCGTGTCTCAGAGGTCGTCGTTACTAACACGCTGCCAATCCCAGATGAGGCCAAGTTTGACCGCCTCACAGTGCTCTCCATCGCTCCGCTCTTGGGCCGTGCGATCCGCGAGGTCTTCGAGGATGGCTCCGTAACCAGCCTTTTTGACGGTCATAGTTAAAGCCCGCTAACCTAGCGTCTTCGTTCCGGCGAGGGATAGTAATATCCGTAATCGACGGTGTCTCCCTTGGAACGTGTTGTGTCCGTTCAATTTAAGGGAGTTCCACATGGCTGAGATTTCAATCAATGGCGCAAAGCGCACTTCATTCGGTAAGGGCGCATCACGTCGTGATCGTCGTGCTGGTCTAGTTCCTGGCGTTATCTACGGCCACGGTGCAGAGCCACAACACATCTCACTTCCAGCTCGCGAGCTAGCAATTGCCCTTAAGCAATCAAACGTCCTTCTCGATGTTGTTGTCGATGGAAAGACCGAGCTCACGCTTCCTAAGTCAGTTGTGAAGAACCCACTTACACAGATCCTTGAGCACATCGACCTCGTGATCGTTCGTCGCGGTGAGCGCGTTACGGTTGAAATTCCTGTTCACACAACAGGTGAGCACGATCGCGATGGAATCCTTGAGCACAACAACAACCAGATCGAAGTTGAAGTTGAGGCAACCTCAATTCCTTCATTCGTTACTCTCGATCTCACAGGTTTGGCTGCAGGACATAGCAAGTATGCAAAGGATGTTGTCTTGCCTGCGGGTGCAAAGCTCATCTCTGATCCTGATCTCATCGTTGTTCACCTCTCTGAAAAGGGCGGAGCAACAGCAGAAGAGACCGCTGCAGCTGCAGCCACAGAAGCTGCCAATTAATTTCGCAGCTCAATAAAGAAGTAGATTTACTATGGCTGATCGCTGGGTAGTTTTCGGACTCGGAAATCCCGGCGATCAATATGCCAAGACTCGCCACAACATTGGTCAGATGGTTATTGACTACATGGCGAGCGGTTCAAAATTTTCAGCACACAAATCACGCACCGAGATCGCAGATATCCGCGTTAATGGCGCTGGCGTAACGGTAGCTAAATCAAAGCTCTACATGAATGAATCAGGTGGCCCTGCAAAGGCCTTGGCTGATTTCTACAAAGTCTCAGCGGCCAATCTCATTGTGATTCATGACGAACTCGACATTGCCTTTAACACCATTCGCATCAAAAAAGGTGGCGGGGACAATGGTCACAATGGCCTTAAAGACATCACTAAACATTTCGGTGGCCCTGATTACTTCCGTATCCGCATGGGAATTGGTCGCCCAGCAGGACCTCAAGATCCTGCAGATTATGTACTCAAGCCATTTTCGAGCACCGAAAAGAAAGAGCTCGATGATTTCGTTGCTCGCGGTGCGCTAGCGGTAGAACGGTTGATCGAAAAAGGCCTTGAAATCGCACAGCAAGATTTCAATCAGTAAAGGCGGTACTAGAAATCAATAGCCACCCACCCAGAAAACTCGTAGGGATCAAACCAACTGATGAAGAGATCCGTGAGTTGCTCCAGCGCTCCAAAAATGTTGCTGTTGTAGGCGCCAGTGACAATCCAGAGCGACCTGTCTACGGTGTGAGCGAATGGTTATTGGATAAAACCGACTACAACGTCTTCTTTGTTAACCCACGATTGCAGACTCTCTTTGGTTACCCCGTATATCCCACCCTCATGGATGTTCCCGAGTGGATCGACATTGTCGATGTCTTTCGCAAATCCGATGATGTTCCGTCGGTTTTGGAAGAATCAATAACTGCTCGGGCCAAATCTATCTGGATGCAATTGGGCATCAGCGATGGCGCATCAGTTATGCGCGGAAATAAAGCGGGGCTTGATATGGTTGAAAACCGATGCATCAAAATTGAATACGAGCGCTTACTTCTTCTCTAAAACGAGTGAGACGGAGTTGATGCACCAACGCTCATCTGTAGGCACGTCATAACCTTCACCCTTAAATACGTGACCTAGATGTGAGCCACACTTGGCACAGAGCACTTCTGTGCGAACTCGTGGTGCGAGCGAGCGATCCTCTTTAAGAACCACAGCATCATCCGCGCTTGGTGCATAAAATGATGGCCAACCGCATCCTGAATGAAACTTCGTTTCGCTTTTAAAGAGTTCATTTCCACATGCCTTGCAACGATAGCTACCGACTGTGTCTGTATCGGTGTATTCACCGGTAAATGGGCGCTCTGTTGCAGCACGGCGCAACACCTCGTAGGAAAGCGGATCCAACTTTGCTTTCAGGGCCTCTTCATCGATCTGTACCGGAAATTGCTCGTTACTCATGAGCACAAGATTACCCAAAGAGCGCAAATACCCAACCATTAGTAGACTGCTGCGATGAAGAAAAAAGCCAACACAGCGGTAGATATCCACCCACTTATTTCCGAGCGTTGGAGTCCTCGCTCTTTTGATGCAACTGCAGAGCTCGGCGTCCCTGACCTGACTGGAATCATGGAGGCAGCTCGCTGGGCTCCTTCTTCTATGAATTCTCAACCATGGCGCTTTGTTATCGCCCGCCGCGGTGACGCTCACTTCGCGACATTGATCGACTCGATGTCTGGCTTCAATAAGGTTTGGGCTCCAAAAGCTTCAGCCCTCATCATGGTTCTCGCCGATACAACCGATCAGTCTGGCGAGCCACGCCTTGGCGCGCTTTACGACGCAGGGCTGGCAGCCTCACTCCTCACTGTCGAAGCTCATCACCGTGGACTCGTTGTTCACCAAATCGGTGGCTTTGAGCATGCGCAAGCGGTTGCTGCATTTAACCTTCCTGCCAACCTGACCCCGATCGTTATCTTGGCTGTTGGGAAGCAAGCTCCTGCGGACGCACTCGGAGAGGCAACTCTTGTCGAGCGTGAGATTGCAGACCGAGTTCGCAAACCTCTCGATGAACTTATTGTTGGCGGATCGCTATAGTCGATCTATGAAACGTAATAAAGGCCTTGTAGCAGTAATTGCTGCAGGGCTTTTATTTTGGACCACGCCAGCGATGGCGATGGGTTCTGGCAATCCCTATGAAGATGCCCAGGTTGGTTTGGATTATGTCGTGTACCAGCCATATGTCACTGCCGGTTTAGGGCTTGCTCATTTTGGTATGACTCCCTGCAAGAACAACCATGATGAGCAGATAGCTGCGCGATATGGCAGCAGTAAAAGAGGGTTTGTCCTCGTTGAGAATTCGAACATCTGGCGCTGTTTGGCTGCCCCCACAAACATTCAAGGCGGTGTGCGAACCACTCTCACCAAATCATCGGCAGATATGCTCACAGGGACCACTATTTCGATTATCTCAATCGGTTTAACAACGCGTGAGATTACAAGCATTGTGGCCAACTTGAAGCCACGTTACATAGCAAACCACCTCAGCAAATAAAGGCGTTAATTAGTTTTAGTGCAGAATGTTTACAGCACGTGCAATTACTAGACCAACAGTCACAAGTGAAGTGGCGCTCTGAATCATCATCAGAAACTTGGCCCAACGACTAAGCGGTAGTACATCTGTTGGGCTAAATGCACTGGCATTAGTGAACGATGTGTAGAGATAGTCAAAGAATCCTGGGTGCCAATGATCTGGCGCGTACTCCGTAGATGTCATTTGTGGGAAGAGAAAATCTGGATATGGAATGAGTGCCTCTGCGCGCGCACCAGGGCCGCCACGATCAAACTCCCAGTACCAGAGGCTAAAGACCACAATATTTGTGAGCCAGATTGATCCACCAAATGCCAAAAGGTTGGTTGGGCTTTTTACGGTCGAGTGAATAATTCCATCAACGAGGCGAATTGCTGATGCAACGTTGCTGATTGTCATTACTCCGGCAAGCGTTACTCCAAGCCACCAACTTGATTTGTGGTGTTGATTGATTCGGCCAGGTCTAATCGAAAAGAGCGCCAACATGAGTGCTGCTTCGACACCACAAATGTAGGGCTGAATCTGAAGTGACATTGAAGCCGGCAGCAAATACTGCAGAACGATGACTACTGAGACAACGAATGAAACCGGCCAGCGATGTTCACCGATATGGGGCTTATGCCAATGTGGAGTACTCACTTAAGTCCCTTCCCTACTTGAGGCATCTGCCAGCGATTGAGAACTGCCAACGTTGTTGCCTGGACTGTCGCTTGGCCCGCTGCGCCATACATTGTGTCTACGCATGAAGGACTTAGATTGCAGGACCATGTGGTGAGACCTGCATTAAATACTGCAGAACCTGAAGGCGTTGTGTACCAAGAAGTTTGACCGACTGGTTGGTTTCCCAACACTGCATCCTTCTTCGCATCGCGCCAATGTAAATTACCGGAGAAGATCACATGGACATTAGTAGGGCTTGCGACGTTATTTTTCACCATCTCGGCTTCAGTATCACTCGATAGCTGATCGATCACAGAGTTGGCGGGAATCTTGAGCCACTGCGGGATCGAGATGGCTTTGAGATCACCGTATGCATGCACTGCATCTGTGATTTCTCCCGTAATCAAATTAGGGGGAGTGTTTAGACGATTATTTCCAAATTCGATTGTGATGTCCGAAAGGTTGGTGTCGGGATCTTCGGTAGAACTGCGATACATCACGAGATGGCGATTAGGGCCACTCGGAGATGGTTCTAATCGGGTCTGCCAGAAGGCGGTGTTGCCACCGAACACAGCGATGTTGATTCCTTGATTGCGAGCTGCAATAAAGGATTGGAAGATGCGATGAGTGAAATACTCAGCGTGACCACCGATGATTACGCCGTTGTAATGCGTGAGCAGTGAAGGCGATTGATCAATATCTAGATCGCTTACTTCATCGATATTTATTCCATTTTTCTCAGCAAATTGAATAAATGGAATCGCGTCACGCTGGACTGAATAAGCACCGCTGCCAACTAGTGGTCGATCAAAAGATGCAACGCGACTACGTTCATCCGAATCAGCCTGACCATCTGCGCCAAGTCCCTGATAGGCAGAGCGGCCGCCGAAGCTGTTGTACATCTGCCAGGTGAATGTTGATTGCATCATCACGAGCTTGGATGAACCGAGCGGGCTGCGAACAATAAGTGGAGCAGCATTCTCGATGACACCGAATGGTGAGAGCGACATGATGAGGTAAAAACCTGGAGTCCAGTTCTTCCCAACGGTAAATGTCAGATTCGTTGGCCATTCTGCTTCGGTGTAACGAGTGGCAGTGTGCGAAGTGGTAACGCCAAGCTTCTTCACATTGATCGGACCAGAGCGCCAAACTTCGCGCGCACCAGAGCCGGCGTAATAACCAATACGCCAAGCAGCGAAATAACGTGGACCGACTGGAATCGGATTTTTCTGCGACTCATATAAAGAGGCGTGAATGGCAACTTTGGCACCGCACGAGACCGAGGTTTTGTTCAGCCAGAGGGCGCTGCCGGCTGCATTAGAGAGCTCTAGGTTGCTCCAGTCTGCTGCTGTCATAGCTACGCCAGGCTGAAGATTCTCTTGAGCAACCCAATCTGGAGCCAAGGTTGGGCAGGTGCTCGCCGGCAGGGTCGCAAGATCGGCCGGCAGCGTGGTCGATAGCGAGTTGGCATAGCTTTCCATCGGGCGATAGGGAATATCGGCGTGAGTTTTGAGAGCAGGGAAGGCTGCCGGAATTTGGCTTCGCTTAACCACCAGGTAGGAGCCACCAGCGCCCAGAATGAGGGCAGCGATTGCGACAGCGCTAATAATCGCCGTTAGGCGTGTCTTTTGAGGGCCCCATGTTAATTTCATTGGTCGGGATTCTACCTGTAGCCTTGACCTCTGCCCTGTTCGAGCAATCGACTCAGGTCAGTGAAGTAGGCCCCCATAGCTCAGTCGGTAGAGTGTTTCCATGGTAAGGAAAAGGTCATCGGTTCGATTCCGATTGGGGGCTCGAACACCACCCTTGGCGGGGTAGCTCAGCTGGTAGAGCATGCGGCTCATAATCGCAGTGTCGTCGGTTCAAGTCCGATCTCCGCTACGTGTCGGACTCAATTCGGAGCAATCTGGAACAGTCCGAAATAGCTCGCTCAGGCGGGATTTTTCGTGAGAAGAAGCCCGATTTAGCCAAATGCCCGCTATGAAGTAATGTTTGACCCTCAGTTACCACAAAGGAGCACGACCATGGCAAGTAAGAGCGCGGATGTCCGCCCAAAGATCACTATGGCCTGTGTCGACTGCAAAGAGCGTAACTACATCACCAAGAAGAATCGCCGCAACGATCCAGACCGCATGGAACTAAAGAAGTTCTGCCCACGTTGCAAGAGCTCAACAGTTCACCGCGAAACTCGCTAACTCATGCTTAACCCCGACCTCGTCGGGCGTACCGTTCCTGGTACGACTAGCACCACCATTTCACAAGAATCTATCGATGCTTTTGCGCGCTCACTTGGCGAAACAAATACCGAGGTGGCGCCGCCTACATATGCAATAACCATCACTCTTGAACAATCCCAATCTCTGCTCCAGTCATCGGGGCTTGATTGGAGTCGCGTTGTTCATGGCGATCAACGCTTTGTCATTCACCAGCCACTCGTAGCGGGCGATGTTGTTCGCTGTGATTCAACTATTGAGAGCGCTCGCGTTGTTGCCGGAAACGAAATCGTCACAGTCCGCGCTGATCTCCTTAAAGAGTCGGAATGCGTCGTCTCAACCTGGTCTACATTGGTATTTCGCGCATGAGTACTTTCGCAGTTGGCCAAGAGCTAACCCCAACAACTTTCGTTATCAACCGCGCCAAGCTCGTTGACTATGCCAATGCCAGTGGCGATCAGAATCCCATCCATCAGAGCGAAGTGTTCGCGCGCTCTGTTGGTCTAGAAAACGTTATAGCCCACGGTATGTACACAATGGGACTGGCCGGCCAATACGTGAGTGCAATTGCTGGCAATAGCTCGCGCGTAAAAGAGCTATCTGCGCGATTTACAAAACCTGTCGTAGTGCCCGCCGACACCGATGTAGAACTCATCGTGAGCACTACTGTCATCGAAGTGAATCCCGATAGCGCTCGCCTAGAAATTACTGCCACGTGTAATGGCGTAAAAGTATTAGGCATGGCTAAAGCCCTAATCTCACTTTAAGATTTCAGATATGACGCAGTTATCTGATCTCACCACACTGCATGTGGGCGGAGCTGCGCAACGCATCATCTATGCCACCACAGAAGACGAGCTCATTGGCGCAGTTCGTGAATGCGACGAAACAGGTACGCCACTTCTTCTCCTTGGCGGGGGGTCGAATGTACTTGTGGGGGATCAAGGTTTTGCCGGCACTGTCGTAGTTGTGCAGACCCAAGGTAATTCATACGAAATCGATGCCTGCAGCGGTGGAATGCTCCAAGTTGCAGCCGGTGTTAACTGGGATGAATTTGTCGTATTCACTCTAGAGAATAATTTAGCTAACCTCGAATCTCTCAGTGGAATTCCCGGAACTATTGGCGCAGCTCCTATTCAAAATATTGGTGCCTATGGACACGAGGTAGGCGAAGTTATTGCACGCGTTCGTGCATACGATCGCCTCAAGAAAGAAGTGCATACATTCACTGCAAGTGAGTGCGGCTTTGAGTATCGATCATCTCTATTTAAGAACGAGCCAGAGCGTTATGTAATTTTAGATGTTACATTTCAATTGCGTCGCGGCGAGCTTTCGCTACCTGTGCTCTATAAAGAACTCGCTGATGCGCTTGGTGTAGAAGTTGGCGCGAGAGTCCCCACTCAACAGTTGCGCGAAAAGGTATTAGAGATTCGAGGAAACAAAGGCATGCTTTATTCGAGCGCTGATCAGAACTGGTCTGCTGGATCTTTCTTCACTAATCCGATTGTCAGTGCGCAGGTTGCTACATCACTTCCGAGCGATGCGCCTCGATTTGCCCAACCAGATGGCCGCGTAAAACTCTCTGCTGCTTGGCTGATGCAGAACGCTGGCATTACAAAGGGAATGAACCACGGCGGTGCAAAAATTTCAGATAAGCATGTTCTGGCGCTAACTAACTCCGGCAATGCAACCGCACAAGAGCTCATTGAGCTGGCACGACTTGCGCACGAAAAAGTAAAAGCGCACTTCGGAATCGATCTGACCCCAGAAGTGCGCCTGATTAACGCTGCTTTATAAGTACTTTACTTAGCTTCACCTAATAGCTTTTGAACGCGAGTGATTCCTTCGACGATATCGCTATCGCTGAGTGCATAAGAAAAGCGCAAGTAACCAGATGGACCAAATGCTTCACCTGGAACTGCCGCTACTTCTGCTTCATCCAAAATAAGTGCAGCAAGCTCTGCCGATGTCTGTGGACGCTTGCCGCGAATCTCTTTGCCGAGCAAGCCTTTGACTGATGGATAAACGTAGAAAGCACCTGTTGGAGTTGGGCAGACGACGCCTGGGATTTCGTTGAGCATTCCCACGATTAATTTGCGACGGCGATCAAATGCAACACCCATCTCGTGGACAGCTGTTAGGTCGCCAGAAAGGGCTGCAATGGCTGCGCGCTGAGAAACGTTAGATACGTTGGATGAAAGATGTGATTGCAGGTTGGTTGCTGCCTTAATTACATCCTTAGGTCCGATCATCCAACCTACGCGCCATCCGGTCATTGCATATGTCTTAGCAACACCGTTAAGAATGATGGTCTGGTCGGCAAGCTCTGGAACAACGACAGGCAAGCTTGGCGCAGTAGCTCCGTCGTAGAGCAGGTGCTCATAAATCTCGTCGGTGATTACCCAGATGCCATGCTCCAGCGCCCACTCACCAATTGCTTTGACCTGCTCACGTGAATAGACAGAGCCAGTTGGGTTTGAAGGAGAGCAGAAGAGCAGTGCCTTGGTGTTAGGTGTACGAGCTGCCTCTAGCTGCTCGACAGAGACCAAGTAGTTCTGAGTTTCATCTGCAAATACTTCGACTGCGACGCCGCCAGCGAGCTTGATGCATTCTGGATATGTGGTCCAGTAAGGCGCAGGAAGAATTACTTCATCACCAGGATTGATGATGGTTGCAAAAGATTGATACACCGCTTGCTTGCCACCGTTGGTGACAAGAACCTGATCAGCAGTAATGAGATAGCCAGAATCGCGCAGTGTCTTTGCAACGATCGCATCGCGTAGTTCGGGAAGTCCTGGGGTTGGGGTGTAGCGATGGTTCGCAGGGTTCTTGGCAGCCTCGACCGCAGCAGCCACGATGTAGTCAGGGGTAGGGAAGTCAGGCTCGCCAGCACCGAAGCCGATTACTGGCTTTCCAGCAGCCTTGAGGGCTTTCGCCTTGGCGTCTACAGCCAGGGTGGCTGATTCAGCGATCGCGGCGATACGGGTAGAAACTCGGTTTTTTGGGCTGCTCATGAGAGGAAGTATGCCAAATATTCGCCTGCGGCGAGCAGGGCTCGATCAGCTCTTCTCGCTGGGCGCAGGGTCGGGAATCTGGTTTGGTTCATCTTGATCTGACCCCTAGACTTGCCGGTCTGGCGCTTGCAAAAGGTCATGATGACCCCTGTCTTCTTGAGGTCTTCATCATCTCTTATTTGCGTCCGAAGGGCAGTAGCTCAACTGGCCAGAGTTCCGGTCTCCAAAACCGGCGGTTGGGGGTTCAAGTCCCTCCTGCCCTGCTCTGAATGAACGTGCACTTAACAGAAGTAAACAAGAAAAGAGGTAGTACATCGTGAGTGATGTAACTGACGAGAAGCACAGCACCGAAGAAGCTAAAGGCATCTTTGGTCGCATCGGGCTTTTCTATCGCCAAGTCCTTGCCGAACTACGCAAGGTTGTCTGGCCTACCCGCAAGCAGCTCACGACCTACACAGCGGTTGTACTCGTCTTCGTAGGTTTCATCATTGCAGTTGTTTCTATTCTCGACACGGCTCTCACCAAGCTTGTCTTCTGGATCTTTGGATAGGACGCCGTTATGTCAGTAGAGAACCCATTTTTTGAGGAGAGCGTTGCTCCAGTAGCAACAGAAACTCCAGTTGATGCATTCGAAGCTGCGCTCGCAGCTGAAGCAACAGAATCTCCAGCACAGGTCAACGACGATGTCGTTGTAGCCGAAGAAGCACCAGCAGCAGTTGCTGATGTATTCGGTGATGCGACAGCAACAGATGCTGCGATCTCTGAAGAGAGTTCACTTGAGGATTCTGAAGAAGTTATCGATGAGAGTGATGAGAAGGCAGAGTTCCGTCGCGCACTTCGCAACGCACCTGGCGACTGGTATGTCGTTCACTCATATGCTGGTTACGAGAAGAAGGTCAAGGGCAACTTGGCGAACCGCGTAGCAGCGCTCAATATGGAAGATTACATCTTCCAGGTAGAAGTACCTGAAGAAGAAGTTACCGAAATCAAAAACGGTCAACGCAAGAATGTTAAGCGCAACATATTTCCTGGCTACGTCTTGGTCCGCATGGATCTCACAGATGAGTCATGGTCATGTATCCGCAACACTCCTGGCGTCACAGGTTTCGTAGGCAACGCGCATCATCCATCCCCTCTCACACTTGCAGAGGTTGAGAACATCTTGGCTCCGCGACCTGCAAAGGCCGGCAGCAAGGTTGATATCAAGGTTGTTGATTTCGCAGTTGGAGAATCAATCACCGTCATGGATGGTCCATTTGCAACGCTTCCAGCAACGATCTCAGAGATCATGCCAGAGCAAGCAAAGCTCAAGGTTCTTGTTTCTATCTTCGGTCGCGAGACCCCAGTAGAACTTGGCTTCAACCAAGTCCAGAAGCTCTAAGAGCCCTTAAGAAAATAATTTTTCTACAGAAAAAACGAGAGAGAGAAAAGAAAAAATGGCACCAAAGAAGAAGGTAACTGCACTTATCAAGTTGCAGATCCAGGCAGGCGCTGCCACACCAGCTCCACCAGTGGGTCCAGCCCTTGGTCAGCACGGTGTAAACATCATGGACTTCGTTAAGGCGTACAACGCTGAGACAGAGTCACAAAAGGGTCAGATCATCCCTGTAGAAATCACTGTCTACGAGGATCGTTCTTTCACATTCATCACCAAGACACCTCCAGCATCACGTTTGATCCTGAAGGCAGCTGGCGTTGAAAAGGGTTCACCAGTTCCACACAAGACCAAGGTTGCAAACATAACCCAGTCACAAGTTGAAGAGATAGCAAAGCTCAAGATGGCTGATCTCAACGCAAATGACTTGGCTGCTGCTAGCTTGATCATCGCTGGTACTGCTCGCTCAATGGGAATCACAGTTTCCTAATCACCACAAAAATAAAAATTTAAAGATGGAAAGTGGGAGGAGCTCGCTGCTCCGTTAAACCACAACTCCACTTAACTAAACAGTTGAAAGACTGAAAAAGGAGAAGAAATGAAGCGCAGTAAGAAATATGTAGAGGCAGCAGCAAAGGTCGATGCCAAGGCTGTTTACTCACCTCTTGCAGCTGTGAAGCTTGCAAAGGAAACAACTGTCACTAAGTACGATTCATCAGTCGAGGTAGCTCTCGTCCTCGGCGTGGATCCAAAGAAGGCAGATCAGGCAATTCGCTCCACTGTTATTTTGCCTCACGGAACAGGTAAGACTGCTCGCGTGTTGGTATTTGCAGGCGGAGAGCGCGCTGAAGAAGCTCGCGCAGCTGGTGCCGATATCGTCGGTGCTGATGAATTGATCGAAGAAGTGTCTAAGGGCCGTTTGGACTACGACGCTGTTGTGTCTACTCCAGAGCTCATGGGTAAGGTCGGTCGCCTCGGAAAGGTTCTTGGACCTCGCGGTTTGATGCCTAACCCAAAGACAGGCACAGTGACACTCGATGTCGCTAAGGCTGTTAACGACATTAAGGGCGGAAAGATTGAGTTCCGCGTTGATAAGAACTCAAACCTCCACTTCCTTATCGGCAAGGCTTCATTCACAGCTGAGCAATTGGCTGAGAACTACGCAGCTGCTATCGAAGAAGTTATGCGTGCCAAGCCAAGCTCTTCTAAGGGCCGTTACCTCAAGAAGGCTTTCATCTCGACAACAATGGGCCCTGGAATCGCAGTGGACACCACAGTTGCTCGCGAGGGCGGACCTTCAATTCAGTAGTAGTACCAGTCCTAAAACTAGTTTTAAGCCGTAATTAACGCTGAACTACCAGTAAGTCACGGGGTAGGACGTTTTGACCTATGAGGTCAGGTGTCCTACCCTTTGTCTATCACCAAAGACTGCAGGTCTTTTCTGGTGACCTTAATGGGTCGCTAGGAGTTAATTCTCGAAAGAGAGCCCGCATAGGTACACACGAAAACCTCGTGCGCACTTATGCGCCGGGGATTTTTTATTTTCTGAAGCAATTCAGTTCTTAAAAGTCCAAGGCGTGGTGAAGAGTAGAAAGGGAGCTAATGGCTCGTTCTGATAAAGAAGCAGCTGTTGCTGAGCTAACGGAAGATTTCCGTACCGCCAGCGCAACTGTTCTCACTGAGTACCGCGGACTTACCGTGGCTCAGATGAAACAACTTCGCCGTTCACTTGGTTCAGATACCAAGTATTCAGTCGTGAAGAACACCCTTACCAAGATCGCTGCAAAGGGAGCTGGCGTAGATCTTTCTGATGATCTACTTGTCGGTCCTTCTGCAATCGCGTTTGTTAAGGGCGATGCAATCGATGCAGCAAAGAGCCTTAAGAACTTCCAGAAGGAGAACCCGGCACTTGTTATCAAGGGCGGAATCTTCGATGGCAAGGCTGTAACAACTGCAGAGATCATGCAGCTTGCTGATCTTGAATCTCGTGAGGTTCTATTGGCAAAGCTCGCTGGCGCAATGAAGGGCACAATGGCCAAGGCCGCTCGCACCTTCGACGCCTTGCGTATCAAGTTGGAAGCGGGATCGCCTGCTGAAGCATCTTCTGATGTTGCAGCTCCAAGCGAAGCTCCTGCTGCTGACGTAGTCGCTGAGGCACCTGCAGCTGATGCAGTTGTTGAAGCTCCTGTTGTTGATGAAGCAACTCCTGTTGTTGAGGCTGAGGCACCTGTTGCTGAAGCAACCGAAACCCCAGCTGAATAAAAGAAAAGGACCAAATAAAAATGGCTAAATTGTCACAAGAAGATTTGTTAGCTCAATTCAAGGAACTCACACTCGTTGAGCTCTCTGAGTTCGTCAAGGCTTTCGAAACTGAATTCGATGTAACTGCTGCAGCTCCTGTAGCTGTTGCTGCTGCTGGCGGAGCTGCTGCTGGCGGAGCTGCTGAAGCTCAAGATGAGTTCACACTCATCCTGGAAGATGCAGGTTCACAGAAGATTGCAGTGATCAAGGAAGTTCGCGGAATCAATTCAAGCCTCGGCTTGAAGGAAGCGAAGGACCTCGTAGATGCAACTCCTGCAACCCTCATCGAAAAGGGTTCAAAGGAAGCTGTAGACAAGGCAAAGGCTGCTCTCGAAGCTGCTGGCGCAAAGGTCACAATCAAGTAGTTTTACCTGGAAAAGCCGGCCCCCGAGTGCGGAGGCCGGTTTTTCTCGCTTATAGCACCAAATCACCCTCAATTGGACAGAAACGCACAGGGTTGGGTACTCTCAGCGTTCGCAAATTTTCACAATCTAGAGGTTAGGCATATAGCGGCCGTGACCCCTCGATAGACC
>CAIKCJ010000046.1 GCA_903825945.1 uncultured Actinomycetes bacterium
AGTTGTTGTCCGACTGAAACCTTCTGGCCATCTTCCACCTTGAGCTTTTGACGACGAGTGATTGGGTAGGCGACCGGTTCGCTGCCATCTTCTGGCGTAACGATGATCTTCTTGCCCTTTGCATCCTCGAGGAAGCTAACAACACCGGCAGTCTCAGCGATTGGCGCAACACCCTTAGGGGTACGAGCCTCGAAGAGCTCCACAATACGTGGAAGACCGTGCGTAATATCGTCACCAGCCACACCACCGGTGTGGAAGGTACGCATTGTGAGCTGAGTTCCAGGCTCACCAATTGATTGTGCAGCGATAATTCCAACAGCTTCACCGACATCTACAATCTTTCCGGCTGCCATTGAGCGGCCGTAACACATTGCACACTGTCCGACCTTGCTGTCGCAAGTAAGTACTGAGCGAACCTTCACATCAGCAACACCAGCTGCGACCAGGATATCGATGTTCTTGTCGCCAAGATCGGTTCCTGCAGTCAGGATCGTCTTGCCGTCAACCACGACATCATCAGCCAAGCTGCGACCGAACATCGAAGTCTCGACATGGTCATCGCGAACGAGTTCGCCAGCTGAGTTTGTTGCTGCGATCTTGAGAGTCAAGCCGCGATCGGTACCGCAATCTTCTTCACGGATGATCACATCTTGTGCAACGTCGCAGAGACGACGGGTCAAGTAACCCGAGTCAGCGGTACGAAGCGCAGTATCTGCAAGACCTTTACGGGCACCGTGTGTAGAGATGAAGTACTCAAGTACTGAGAGGCCCTCACGGAAGTTGGACTTAATCGGGCGAGGAATAATTTCACCCTTTGGGTTAGCTACAAGTCCACGCATACCAGCGATCTGACGGATCTGCATCATGTTTCCACGAGCACCGGAGTAAACCATCATCCATACAGGGTTGCTTGGGTTAGCGGTGAAGTTCTTCTCCATCGCATCTGCAACTTCTGCAGTCGCGTTGGTCCAGATCTCGATCAATTCCTGACGACGCTCGTCATCGGTGATCAGACCCTTCTCATATTGGGATTGAACCTTGTCAGCCTTTACTTCGTAGCCTTCAAGAATTTCGCGCTTGCGGCTTGGGGTAACAACATCTTCAATGCCGATTGTTACACCAGCACGTGTTGCCCAATAGAAGCCGAGTGACTTCAGTTCATCCAAAGTAACTGCAACAGTGACCTTTGGATATCCCTCAGCCAAGTTGTCGACGATGAGACCAAGAAGCTTCTTGGTGACGTCGTAGTCAACGAATGGGAAGTCTGCTGGAAGCACTTCGTTGAAGATCACGCGACCGAGAGTGGTCTCCTTAACAACAGGAACACCGTTCTCGATAAGGCGAATCTTGATCTTGGCTTGTAGTGAAACAGAGCCTTGATCGAAAGCCATAAGGCCTTCAGCGATGCTTGAGAATGAACGGCCTTCTCCAAGTTGCTTCTCACGGAGTGAAGTCAAGAAGTAGAGACCAAGCACCATGTCCTGAGTAGGAGATGTGATTGGGC
>CAIKCJ010000047.1 GCA_903825945.1 uncultured Actinomycetes bacterium
GCGCGGTGGTCTCTTACACCGCCGTTTCACCCTTACCTCGGCAAGCCGAGGCGGTCATTTTCTGTGGCACTTTCCCGCGGGTCGCCCCGGGTGGCTGTTAGCCATCACTTTGCTCTGCGGAGTCCGGACTTTCCTCGGTACTTTCGTAACGCGGTGATCCGGGCGACTCTTCAGTGGACCAAGAATAGGCTAGAAGAGTTAACTCTCCAAGATGAGGTGGCCGTGGGTATTCTTTGCACATGGCAAAGGTTCATCTTTATGCAGCGGCTCGTACTGCAGCCGGTCAATCACGCCTTGACCTCGACTCGTCCGACCTTGGTTCGTTGATTACCGCGCTTGAATCAGAACACCAGAAGTTGCGTGCCGTTCTCCCCATGTGTTCGTATCTACTGAATGGGACGTCGGTGAAAGATCACTCGACCAAGCTCACTCCCGAGGATCAGATAGATGTGCTCCCCCGATTTGCTGGCGGTTAACTAGCCACCAATTGCGGACATCGGCCGAACTGGTTGGATGAAGTTTGGTTCGTTGATTCCATGACCAGGTAGCTTTGCAAGAACCGTTGAGTGGAATGCCTTCGAAATACTCTCACGCTTTGCCTCATCCGAGAGATCTGCATTTCGAAGAGTTGCCCGTAGATCTGTCTCGGCCATTGAGAAGAGGCAGTTTCTAATCTGGCCATCAGAGGTAAGACGAACGCGATCGCATGATCCACAAAATGGCCTAGTGACGCTTCCGATGATTCCGATAACTTCTGGTCCACCGTTGACGTAAAACTCCTCGGCAGGTGATGATCCACGATCATCAACCGGGGTAAGTTCGTAACGGGTGCTCAGATCAGCAAATATCTGATCTGCCGTAATTAAATCTGAACGGCTCCAAATTCCACCGGCATCTAGTGGCATCTGCTCAATGAAGCGAAGGTTCAATCCTTCTTTAAGTGCCCACTCGACGAGCGCGACCGATTCATCGTCATTGATCCCCTTGAGTAATACCGAGTTAATTTTCAAAGGTTTCAAGCCGGCTTCGCGCGCAGCATCAATACCTGCAAATACATCATGAATACGATCTCTAAAGGTCAGCGTCTTGAATCGCTCGCGATCGAGAGTGTCGAGACTGATATTAATTCTCTCAAGACCGGCATCTACCAAAGGTTTTGCAAGCTTGGCTAGTGCCAAACCATTTGTCGTCATCGACAATTTTGGCGCGTTCTTAATGGCATTGATTCGGGCGACAATTTCAACAATATCCGGGCGAAGAAGCGGCTCGCCACCAGTAAGCCTGATCTCGTTAATGCCTTCGGCAACAGCAACCTCAATGACTGTAATCAGTTCATCAGTTGTGAGCAGATTTTCATTAGGGAGCCAAGCGGCGAAATCGTGCGGCATGCAATATGAACAGCGAAGTGAGCAGCGATCTGTGAGAGATACGCGAAGATCGCGATGGCCTCGACCATACGTATCGATTAGTTTTGTCACGCGTTATTCACCCACTCATCACTTCCATCAGCAAAGACTTGGTACTTCCAAATCGGCAGCTCTTCCTTAACAACATCGACCATTTCATCACACGCAGCAAAGGCTGCCTTTCGATGTTTTGAGGCCACAACCACAACGAATGCGCTCTCACCGATGGGGATCGAGCCATACCGATGGACGGCAACGGCGCTAACTAAATCATGTTTCTTGGCAATCCGCTCGACGATTTCCTCGATCACGCTTTGAGCGGATGGATGTATCTCATAGGTGAGGGCTTTGACCGCTAGCCCATGGTCGTTATCCCGCACATCGCCAGAAAATAGGACTACCGCCCCAGATTGATCATTCTTGATTGAGGCAGCGAGGGCGTGGGCATCAAGCTTCTCTTCAGTTACTCGTGCCGTGATCATGGCCCTCCAACTGATCGTGGATATGGGATGCAAGTCGCTCAATGATGACGAGGCCATCCTTTACCGCTCCTGGCGAACCAGGCAGATTGATGATCAATGAACTTTTGGTCACTCCGGCAAATCCACGGGAGAGATCGGTGGTGGGGACCTTCTCTCGTGAATATGCGCGAAAAGCCTCCAAGATTCCTGGCAGATACTTGTCAATGACCGGGGCGGTCGCCTCTGGAGTCAGATCCATAGGAGAGATACCGGTACCTCCTGTTGTGACAATGAGGTTTGCCTGCGCATCAATGGCTTCCTCAATTGCCGAACGGATCATTTCAATATTGTCAGGCAGCACGATCGATGGCGCGACTTCATAACCCAGCGCAGCCAGACCTTCAACCAAGATTTGACCCGAACGATCCTCGTAGACACCGCTTGATGCTCGATTGCTCGCGGTGATAACAACAGCGCGCCTCATGAACGCTTCCAGTGTCCATTTCTTCCGCCATCTTTCTCTTCTACGCGAACGTTTGTGATCGTCGCAGACGGATCGAGGGCTTTAACCATGTCAATAATCGTAAGTGCGGTAATTGAGACGGCGGTTAACGCTTCCATTTCAACACCGGTACGGTCTGCAATCTTTACCGTTGCGACAATCGCTACGCCATCGGATTGCACTTCCAGATCTACTTTTACACTCGAAATAGCGAGTGGGTGACATAGAGGAATTAGTTCTGGCGTCTTCTTTGCTCCCATAATCCCGGCAACGCGAGCCGTTGCAAGCACATCACCCTTAGGCGTAGTCCCATCGGCGATCTGTGCGAGAACTTCTCTGGTTAGTAACACTTTTCCAGAAGCGGTGGCGGTTCTCGTCGTGAGATCGCGATCTGAAACATCCACCATGTGGGCTTCGCCGCGTTCATTGATATGGCTTAACTTCTCGCTCATTGGAGAATCCTACGGCCTTAACGAGCAAATGCCTCACGCAAGGGTTTTCGTAGTGCGATAACGATGGCCATCGCGATAATCAGCATTAATAGGCTGAGTGAATAGGCGGTATCGGGGTTGATATCGAGCTCTTGGTAAATCTGCAAGGTCCATGTCTGCGTGGTTCCGCTCAGTGAGCCGGCAAACATCATGGTCGCTCCGAACTCCCCCAAAACGCGTGCCCAGGCCAAGGCGAAGCCAGTGACAATTCCACTGCGCGCCTGAGGGATGCCAATCCACCAGAAGAGTTGGCCATCGGAAGCGCGATCAATGAGTGCGGCTTCTTCAACATCTCGAGGCAATTGGCTAAAAGTAGATTCTGTAATAAGTACAAGAAATGGCATTGCGACAAATACTCCAGCAAAAATAACAGCCCACGTCGTAAAAGGCATCTGCCAACCCGTCGCGCTGTAAATGTACTTTCCGAGAAGGCCGCCTCGACTCATAAGCCCAAGCAATGCAAGCCCTGCGACGGTAGGAGGCAATGCAATGGGAGCCAGAAGAATCGGACGCAACCAATGAGAAATTCGTGCCGGCGAATGTGAGAGCCACCAGGCAAGCGGGAGCCCCAATACAGCTGAGATAACTATTGCCGCAATCGAGGTAAGTATGGTGAGTCTGATCGCTACAAGTGCATGATCTGCGCCGAGCGATGAGAAGAAATGTGCGTACGGAACTTTTACCAAGAGTGCGAAGAGCGGGACAATTACTATCAGGCTGGCTAATGCGGTGGCAAGAAGCACAAGTGGATTACTCCGTCGCCGCATCATCTGAGAATTGTACTTGGGATCCTTCTAGATAGAGGTGACGATAAATCCTGCCGATGCAAGGAACTTCTTCGCAGAATGGCCGCTGAGGTATGCATAGAAGGTCTTCGCCCAAGCGTTCTTCGTCGTAGCTTTGGAATGAGAAATTCCGATTTGATACTGACTCAGCGCGGCGCTCGGATTGGAAAATGGGATGTACTTCAGCTTGTCAGAGTTGGCCACTACATCCGTCTTGAAGAGAATCGCTGCATCCACTGCCCCGGATAGTAATTTTGCAGTGGCAGCGGATGCAGTTGCTTCGAGCGAAACAGGATTGGTCGAGACAACCCCTTCACTCTTCAGAGCAGAGTCCGCCGCAATTCCGCATGGAACTGTATGTCCGCATTGGAGCCAGGTTACTTTTCCGTTGAGGTCACTCAATTTCGTAATCGTCGATCCCTTGGGAATCGCAAGGACCACTTGGTTTTGAACATAGTTCTGGGCGGCCGGGAATACAGAAGAAGCCAGAGTCATGCTTGAGGTATCTGCCGAGGCGAAGATATCCGCAGGCGCTCCGGCGTCGATCTGTGAAGCTAGGGTCGTTGATGACCCGAAAGAAAATTTAATCGATACCTGAGGGTGGGCGGCCATGAATTTGTCGCCCAGCGCTGTGTAGGCCTTGGTCAGGCTAGATGCCGCATAGACCGTCACCGTTCGAGTGGACTCTGCTTGGGCGCTGGAGTATCCAGCGAGGGCGAGGCACACTGCTAAGGCCGCAACGAGGCTCACTTTACGAACGTTTCTCACTCATCGATTCTAAGCAAACTCCTCAAACTCCTCAAACTCCTCAAACTCCACGGGGCCTTCCTAGGCGCATCGAGATTGAATCTTTTTCAAGTGGCGACCAATCCCTCGGCTGATATGCTTCCCATCACACTTTAGAGGAGGCTGCTATGTCAGTTGAAAGTAACGAAGCACGTCAGCTCCTGCGCTCTATTTGGGATGCACAGGGTCAATCATCTGCCGAACTCGATGAGGATTGCAATCCAAATAAGATTTGCCGCAACATGAAGGAAGTAACTTTCGAAGGTTTTGCCGAAGAAGGCGGAGATTTGAAGAGCGCCTGGCGCAATACCCTCTCCCGCGAAGGAAAGATCAGCACCGGCGGATCACTCGGCGACCTCGTCAACACCCTAACCGAGAAGAAGTAAGCGCTCTTCTTCGCGTTTACCTTTAATACTCATGGGCGAAATCAACTCATTTTCCGATCTTAAGGTCGAGCAACTTCAATCCGATCTTGGATCCCTTGGCTATATCTCAGATCGCGGTCTCACAACATCACTCTTGCTCTCGATGAAGCTTGGACGTCCGATCCTCTTAGAAGGTGAAGTAGGCGTAGGTAAGACCGAACTCGCTAAGACCGTTGCAAAACTTTATGGCCGCACTTTGATTCGCCTTCAATGCTATGAGGGCATAGATACCAATCAAGCGCTTTACGAGTGGGATTACGCTCGCCAGATGTTGCAGATCCGATCCATGAACGGAACTCACACCTCGGAGAGTGCCGTCGATGATCTCTTCGGTCCTAAATTTCTCATTGAACGACCACTTCTTCAAGCAATTCGTGCTGGCGACCAGTGCGTACTTTTAATTGACGAAGTTGATCGCGCCGATGATGAGTTTGAAGCCTTCTTGCTAGAACTTCTTTCGGACTTCCAGATCACAATTCCTGAAATCGGAACCGTTAAAGCTGCTTCTCGCCCCATCGTGATTCTCACCTCGAACCGGACCCGTGAACTCCATGATGCGCTCAAGCGTCGTTGTTTCTACAACTGGATTGGTTTCCCCGGCGAAGATCAGGAAGTTGCCATCGTCCAATCACGCCTGCCGGGCATAAGCGAACATCTCGCAAATCGCGTTGTCTCTGCAGTTCATAAGCTGCGCGAGATGGACCTCGAAAAGTCGCCTGGCGTTGCCGAGACTATCGATTGGGTTCAGTCATTGGATGCCATTGGCGCAGAAGAGCTTTCAGAAACAAATGTCTCCGAAACCCTTGGTGCGGTTATCAAAGGACGTGATGATTTAGAGTTTGTAACCAACAATCTTTCCGAGATTGTTTACGGTGCCTAACTCCGAAGGTTTCGACGAGTTATTTGTCGAGTTTGGACAAACCCTACGACGTGCCGGTCTGGTTATTGGCTCTGATGATGTCATCTCTTTCTGCCAAGCACTTGGGGAACTTAATCCCAGTGACATGATGGATATTTACTGGGCTGGCAGAACCACCCTTGTGCGCCGGAGAGAAAATATCCCTACATACAACGTCGTTTTTAAATCATTTTTCTTGGAGATCACCGAAGAAGAATCCGATTCACGGAAGAAAAAAATTAAGGCATCAGTAAACACGAGCACCACACTTGAGATTCCCAATGTCGAAGAAGGTCAACCAGGCAACGGTGAAGAAGAGTCCAAGATGGGCTACGTCGCATCAGCAAATGAGATCTATCGCCAGAAGGCTTTCGCTGAGTGCACGCCGGCAGAGATGCAGGCTCTGCGAAAGATGATGAACGCCCTCAAACTCTCTCCCCCTAAACGTCGGACTCGTCGCCAGCAAAATGTTCCTTCAGGAAAAAATCTCAACATGCGAAAGATTGTTCGTGAGACGATGCGCGCGCACGGTGAACCTCGCGAACTCTTCTATTCACGCCGTAAAGAGAAGTTGCGCCCCGTGATATTTATTCTCGATGTCTCAGGTTCGATGGCGGACTACTCCCGCAACCTCTTGCAACTTGCCTACTCTGCCCGCCGCGCAAATACCAAGGTAGAGGTCTTTGCCTTCGGCACCCGACTTACACGTATTACAAAATCTCTCTCCAAGCGAAACCCTGATGAGGCTATGGAGCTTGCCGGTCAATCCGTCTTTGATTGGG
This sequence comes from uncultured Actinomycetes bacterium, assembly GCA_903825945.1. GTDB lineage: Bacteria > Actinomycetota > Actinomycetes > Nanopelagicales > Nanopelagicaceae > PALSA-747. The sequence continues at coordinate 6,537 of CAIKCJ010000047.1, forward strand.
AAGGTGGAACGCGTATCGGCGCTAGTATCGGTGAATTCATCAAAGGTTGGGGACGTACTCGAGTCGGCCGTGGGGCAATCGTTGTGATCTGCTCGGATGGCCTAGACCGAGGAGAACCTGCAGCACTTGCCAAGTCGATGGAGGCACTCTCACGCATCGCTCATCGAGTTGTCTGGATGAATCCGCATAAGGGTGACAATCTTGAGTGGGTACCGAACACAATGGGTATGGTTATTGCCGATCCATTTATTGATGAAGTTGTATCAGGACACAATCTCAAGAGTCTGGAAGAATTCAGCCTTAAGCTCGCATACATCAGATAGGGGTTCGATCGTGAAGTACAGCGTTTCAATCAAGGCCGAAGGCGATCGAGAGATCAAAATCGAGGAGGTCGTCGAACTTGCTGATGCAGTTGCGATCTATAGCGGTATTGCCGCTGGAGCCGGGACGATGGGTTACGGTGCTCAGATTCTGATTGAAGCCGATTACACAGATGAGGCACTTGATAAGGCGATCGAGATCTTTAAGAAGGCTGCAGCCACTGCAAAGCTCCCTGACTGGCCGATCGTTAAGGCCGAAACAATGACTGAAGACGAGGATTGGGAAGACGCCTTCGAATGATCCGTCTCGGTTCACTTGCTGGCTACCCATTTGAGGGACCTCGCTCACTCATGGGTTGGGCACCACAAAAAATATCGGCTGTCTACGCCGTGATGTGCCTCAATGATCCAGAGAAGAAGCCAAAGGATTTCTCGGTTATCTATGTAGGCCACAGCGCCGACCTATCGACAGTTGGTTTCCCACTCAAGCATCCGAAGTCATCGGCATGGGTTAAGCGATCAGGCGATAAATTCAACCTTTATATCTGTTGGTACGAATTCCTCGGCGGGACAGAGAAGCATCGCGATCAGATCGCCAAAGAGTTGATGGCGGTATATCAACCGAGTTGTAATGATGAGCAATATGACCAGGCGTGGAAAGAAGAATGGATCGGTGAATACTCAAATGCATTCACCGATCCACTTACTACTACTCGCGATCCGAACAATCGCACCTAGCTATAACTAACGAGCCTGACTAACTAGTCGATCTTTGCGCCGACACCATCGAAGAGGCGTGAGCGACGATGACCCATCGCTGGGAAGTTTGGCTTGCGGTGTTCTTCATGGTCAGGGTCTGCGACATATGTAGCCCCAACAACGATTCCTTCAGCCATTGTGTAGAGAAGTGGAAGCGCACCGGCGACAACACCACCTGTGGTGTTAATCCGCTCTAAGCCAGGCTCGATCGTATCTGCATCGGCCTTGATAGCCCATACAAGATCGGCTGCTTCTTCAAGCATTGTCGCAACAGCAGCGAGCTGCTTACCGACGATGAATAGGTAGATCGCAAGTCCTGCGATAAGAGCGACAATGTCAATGACGCTGAAGATCTGTAGACCCTTCATGAACGCACCTTCTCTAGTACTCGTCCGAGGAACAAGTGATGCTCTAGGCCTTCTGCCAAGACTGCATCGACTGCTTCTGCGGTTCTATTGATCAATTCAGTGTTCGCGGTATTGGCCTTAGCAGCAGTGAGGGTTGCGCGAATGTGAGCAACGCGCTTATCAATGGTGCGCACTAATAGCACGAGAATTGTAAGTAGCGCTGCAACAGCAACTACAACAACAGCTCCCAAGATATTTGCGGTGAGCCAGAGCGTATGGACGCTTGATGACATCTTCTCAGCCTCCTAGTTTCGTACGGCCGCGGTTTAGTCCTGCAACGATCGCATGGGCCGATGCGATGGTGACATTGAGATTTTCGAGTGCGGCGGTATTTTTCTCCGCGCCTTCAAGACCAGTGTTGATCACCTTTGCCTGTCCACCGATTCGGTGAGCGAGGAGCAAAATTGGCACAACGAGTGCGACGACTACAAGGACGACAACGGTTGCAATGATGTAACCGAGAAGCCATCCGCTATGTGAGCTAAAGTCCATGATCTTCTCCCTAGATCGATTCCGCGAAATCTCGAACCGGCTTCAAACTTGCATTGACCGATGCGACAGCGGATGGAACGGTTGATGTCTTTGCGACGATTACTTGGACTCCTCCATCAAGTGCATCGAGGGTCTTCACTACTGCACGCAGGTGCAATATGACTCGGATTAACCCGAGCGCAGCAGCCGCAATAATGAGCGTTGCCAAGATCAAAGTGAATACTGCTTCTTGTGGCATCTACCTCTCCTATCCGAGTAACTTCGAAACTGGGCCGGCGTAGCGAACTGCGCCATTGGCGACATCTGCAATGACAGCCTCTGTCTTCTTCAATTGCTTTGGTGTGGCATCAAGCTCACCAATGAGTGCAACTCCACCTGCGAGTGCATCATCAGCTGCGCCACGAATACGCTCTAACGGCCCGAGGACCATATTGAGAAGTGCAACAAGTACCGGCACGATCACAACCAAGAGGATGAGATTTCCGATTCCCCATAAGCTCATTTTCTATCTCCTATCCGGTTATCGACGTGCTACTGGTTGATATGGCAAGAAGAAGCGAGCGAAGATACGAGTCGCTGCTCTCTTCAGGACTGTGATCGCAATAGAAACACCGCTTGCAGCCTTTGGGCCACCGACAGAGTTTGGATCAAGTCCAAGTGAGATCGCCTTCATGCGAGCCTGCATGCTGCCAGCAGTTTGGTTGACCAAGACTGCGGTGACATCGGCGACCAAGCCACGACCAAATTGCGCAGCCGCACCAGAGATCGTGAGATCCAGTGAGATATTCACACGAGTTCCTGTAGCTGTCGGAGTAAGTGCTGCAGTGAGATTTGCTTGCGCTTCACCGCGACCCTTTCGATCCGCACCTGATGCTTCGATATTAATAATTTTCTTCGTGTTGTCGCGGCTCGTTACCTTTGCAGCTCCAGCGAATTCAAGCTTCACAGGACCGGCAGAGATGATGACATCTCCTTCGTAGTGATCTTCGCCAATTTTGTTGGTGAGATCTGCGCCAGGAATACACGCTGCTACCTGTGGGACATCATCAAAGAACTTCCATACGGCATCGATCTGTTGATCGACGTCGATCGCCTGCGAGATTAGCATTTTGCCTCCTGGTTGATGAATGAGGTGGGATCTTTTTCAAAAGTTGCGCGACATCCTGGTGCGCAGAAGTAATAGGTCGTACCTTCAAATTCGAAGGGACGATTAGATTTTTCAGCGGTGACGGTCATTCCGCAGACGAGATCGATGACCTCATCGACTTCGATCATGGGGAGCAGCGCTGGACTTGCAGTTTTTACACTCTGATCAAAAATCCCCGTTGAGCGCAATTGAACCAACTCAGCCAAGATCGCTACCGCGACTTCGCGGTGTGAGGTATGACCAAGATCGAGTCCGGCAGGAACGTGAATCCGCTCAATCTCGGTAGCAGTGAAACGACGATCGAGGAGGTAATCCAGGACCGCCTTTCCGCGCTTGCGAGATGCAACAACTCCGAGATAGGCAGGCTTTGAAGCCAGCGCAATCTCTGCAGCCTCTTCATCACCATGGCCTTGTGTGGCCACGACAACGATTGAACTCTCATCGATCGAACTGGCTGAGAAGTCATTCATATCGATGAGCTCTACTCGCCAGTCGAGCGCCTGAATTAATTGATTGAGCGTGATAGCCATCGGTGAACGTCCGACAATAACGACACGGGGCGCCGCCGCAACTGGCTCTACATAAATCTGAAGTGCACCTTCGCTCTGACAAGCCATCGGAACTGTCATGACGCCATCTGGGACATGCATCCCCTTGAAGTCAGCTTCCTGGCCGAGCCAAATCAACTGCGCCTTTCCGGCTGCCATAACTTTCTTCGCTTCACGAATGAGGACGGGTTCAGCGCATGCGCCACCAATCCAACCGTGGAGTTTTCCGTCGCTAGTAATGATCGCTCGCGCGCCACTATGCCCCGAAGAGGGACCTTGGCGCCAGACGACAGTTGCCATAACAAAGGATTCACCATTCTTTGTCAGTTCAACTGCGCGCTCCATGACGCTCATTCCCTCTACGGTGCTCTGTGACATCAGATTAGTTACCGCTCCGAACAGGTGGCATGCCATAGACATCTTTACCTGTTGTGAGTGCTTCATAGACGCGGTTTGGCATCAAAGGCATATCAATGTTCCGAACACCCTTGTGACTAAGCGCATTAACGACAGCGTTAACGAATGCAGCTGGTCCAGCAACTGTTGCGCACTCGCCTACGCCCTTTGCACCGATTGGATGGTGTGGGCAAGGTGTGACAACTTCATAGAGCTCGAACCCTGGAGTCTCCCAAGCTGTAGGCAAGAGGAAGTCCATGTAGTTAGCACCGATGCAGTTACCTTCTTCGTCGTAAGTTTGGTACTGCATATTTGCCATCGCATAAGCCTCTGTAAGACCACCCATGATCTGACCTTCAACGATCATTGGGTTAATGCGAACGCCGCAGTCATCTACTGCTACGAACTGAAGTACATCCCACACGCCAGTCTCTGGATCGATTTCGACCTTGCAGAAGTACGCGGCGAATGGCCAGGTGAGGTTTGGTGGATCGTAGTACGCGGTATTTTCCAGACCCGGCTCCATGCCATCAGGCATATTGCTGTAGGCGGCCATTGCGCACTCTTGAATCGTCACGCCGCGATCTGAATTTGAACGGACGTAGAAGCGACCAAGCTCCCACTCGATATCTTCCTCAGATACCTCGAGTAGGTGAGCAGCGATCTTACGTGCCTTGGCGCGAACCTTACGTGCAGCCATAGAGACGGCCGCTCCGGCAACAGGTGTGCTTCGTGAAGCGTAGGTACCCATACCAAATGGTGCGGTATCAGTATCGCCTTCTTCAACGACAATATCTTCAGCAGGTATACCGAGCTCATGAGCAACGATCTGCGCCCATGTCGTCTCGTGTCCTTGCCCCTGTGTCTTGGCACCGGTGCGAAGAATTGCCTTACCGGTCATATGGACACGAAGTTCAGCTGAATCGAACATCTTGATACCAAGGATGTCGTACTCACGGCTATTTCCTGCGCCAAGTGGCTCAGTCATCGTCGAGATACCGATTCCAAGAAGCTTGCCGCGCTTGCGCGCCTCTTCTTGTTCCTTAGCGAAGTCCTTATAGCCAATCGCTTCCATACCAACATTGAGGCACTTCTCGTACTGACCTGAGTCAGTGAGGAAGCCAAATGCTGTGCGGTGTGGAAAGTCGTCATCCTTAACAAAGTTGACGCGGCGGAACTCTGCCTGATCCATACCAAGATCATCAGCAGCAGCATGCACCATGCGCTCTTGGAAGAACATCGCTTCTGTTACTCGGAATGAGCAACGGTAAGCAACGCCACCTGGAGCCTTGTTGGTGTAATACCCAGTGGCAAACATATGCGCAGTTGGGATGTCGTAGCAGGCAAATGCTGAGTGCATCAGACCAATCTTGAACTTACTTGGCTGTGCATCTGCAAAGAATGCGCCGTGATCAGAGATGGTGTTCATGCGTACGCCAAGAATCTTTCCATCCTTGCGAAGCGCCATCTCACCCTTGAGGTAGACATCGCGACCAAAACCGGTTGAGATCAAGTTGCCAGTCTTATCTTCGATCCACTTCACTGGCTTCTCGGTCAAGATCGAGGCAAGAATCGAGACGACATAGCCAGGATAGACAGGAACCTTGTTACCAAATCCGCCACCGATATCAGGTGAAACAACGCGGATCTGCTGCTCAGGAAGCTCGGCAACCAATGCAACCGCTGCACGCACGATATGTGGCGCCTGCGATGTTACATAAAAAGTAAGTTTTCCTGTAGCACGATCGAAGTCAGCGATCGAACCGCAGCACTCGATTGGTGATGGGTGGGTACGTGGGTAATGCATCTCGACCTTGGATACGAGATCTGCATCCTCAAATGCCTTGTCGGTACGAGCCTTATCGCCGATTTCCCAGTCGAAGACCTTGTTACCCACTTGGCCAGCTTTATCATCGCGAATCTGAATCGCATCTTCAGCTGCAGCCTGTACTGGGTTAACAATGGGAGGAAGGATTTCGTAATCCACAACGATCTTGGCACATGCATCTTTGGCGATGTATGGATCATCAGCGATAACGGCACAGACTTCTTGTCCCTGGAAGCGGACCTTATCTGTCGCTAGGACGGCTGCTGTGTCGTAAGAGAGTGTTGGCATCCACGCGAGGTTGCGTGCCGCCATCATCTCGCCGGTGAGGACAAGACGCACACCTGGCATATCCCAAGCAGCGCTGGTATCGATTGACTTGATGCGAGCGTGCGCAACTGGGCTACGTAAGATCTCCATGTGGAGCATGCCAGGTAGCACGATGTCGTCTACATAGTTACCTTTTCCGCGGATGAAGCGGTTATCTTCGACACGACGACGGCTTGCGCCGAGTCCGCCAATTTTGATTTCGTCTAATGACATATCTCTATCACCCCTTAGTTAGATTCCGCGCGCATTTTTTCAGCAGCCCAAAGAACTGCCTTCACAATATTTTGATACCCAGTGCAACGGCAAAGATTTCCAGAGAGCGCCCAACGAATTTCATCTTCAGTTGGATTTGGATTTCTCTCGAGAAGTGCCTTTGCAGACAACATCATTCCTGGTGTGCAGAAACCGCATTGAAGGCCATGCTCTTGCTTAAAGCCTTCTTGGATTGGATGAAGTTCGCTCGGTGTTGCAAGACCTTCAACAGTTTGAACTTCGCGACCATCTGCCTGGACTGCGAGCATGGTGCAACTCTTTACTGGACGGCCAGCAACAAGAACGGTGCATGCACCGCAGTTTGTTGTGTCGCAACCCTTGTGAGTTCCGGTGAGATCAAGTCCCTGACGAAGCAGGTCGGCGAGTAGCAGACGAGGCTCGACATCAAGTGTGCGATCTGTTCCGTTTACATTGACGGTGATGCGACGAACTGGAATGTTGTCGGCAGGAGGAGTTGCAATCTCTTCAAAAAGACTCGACATATTTTTAGGCTACTTTCTCTGCGATTTGGGCAACAAGGATTCGCTTAACAAATGTTTTAACAATCTGACGCTTGTAGTCAGAAGATCCACGGTGATCGGTACGTGGTTCAGCCTTTGCAGCGACAGCTGCAGCGACAGTATCGATGATCGACTCTGTGAGATCGTGGCCCACGAGAGCAGATGCTTCTTCATTCGCATCAATGGTCTTTCCGCCCACGCCAGCGAGGGCGATACCAGCGCGCAATACGCGGTTTCCATCCATATCCAACGCCACAGCAACGGATGCGGTTGCGAAGTCACCGACGCGACGCTCGAGTTTCAAGTAACCACCACGAGCAACTCCCTTTGGTGCTGGGATAACTGCTTCGATCGCAATCTCGTTGTAGTTAAGTGCATTTGCATATGGACCAAGAACGAAATCCTTCATATCAATAGTGCGCTTGCCTTTAGGACCTTGCACGACGAGATGACCACCAAGAGCAATCATTGTTGCAGCCCAGTCTCCTTGCGGATCGGCGTGACATACAGAGCCAACGAAAGTTCCGCGTGTTCGAACAATTGGATCGGCAACAAGTGGCGCTGCAGCTGCAATAGTTGGTTGACGTTCAGCAATTTCGGCAGAGTGTTCGAGATCTTCATGGCGACAGAGTGCGCCAATATGAAGTGAACCATCTGCATCAAAGCGGTGATAATCCAAACCAGGAATATTGTTGATATCAACGATTTGATCAGGGAATGCAAAGCGAAGTTTTAACATTGGCACCAAGCTCTGACCGCCAGCCAAAATCTTCGCATCGCCCTTGCCTGCATCAAGAAGTGCGACTGCAGCTTCTATCGTCTTGGGAGATTCGTATTTAAATCGTGATGGATACATTGTGCGACCTTGCTCCTATTCCCGGTTACTTACGCTTTTTATCTGGAACTGCTGTTGGCATTGAATCTGCATCTGGATCTGGACGTGGCTCCTGATGAGCAGGCCAAGGACCTTGCACAGGCTGACTTGCAACTTTCATAAATTCTGTAAATTGTGGCCAAGCCCAGATAGTTGGACTTGCACCCTCTTTTGGTGAGTTCTCGATCAATGCAAAGAAACGAGGATTACCGCGCTCGTGTCCAGATGATTCAACGGCCATATGAAAATCCTTCTTTATCTCTCAGGTGTGGAAGGCATGCAGTGGTGAAAGTAACACTCTTGCAAATGGGTAGCAATAGGAAAGTACGCGCAAAACGGACTTTCTTCCGAAGAGATTTCCACGATAAAAGCGTTATAAGAACGTTATGAATTCTTTAAAAATGATGCGAGATCTTCTGGGGTATCGAGATCATTTCCAGTTGCGAGATCCGCGAGAGGGATGTATCGAATATCGCTGCGCCCCTTGAGAAAATTACGGGCGCCAATATCCCCACGAGCGCTCTCAATGACCGCCTGCCAATGTTCGCGCCCAATCTTTACCGGATGGCCGGCTCGCCCTTCAAACTCCCCCATCGCCAATGTCGCTGGCTCTAAGGCAACGCGAGCGAGCGCAGGAGCGGTGATCCCCGGAATATCTACCAATGAAATAAGTACAGAGTCGTATTCTTGAAACTCAGAGATGGCGACGAGGCCAGCGCGGAGTGAACTACCCATGCCCTCTTCCCACTCTGGATTAACAACAATGTGGGAGCGCTCGATCTCACCCACCCATGCACCAAGAACGACAAAGACCTCGGTGATTCCAGCATCATGAAAAGTCTTTAAAGCTCGATCGACGAGCCGAATGCCATCAATTTCAACAAGCGCTTTTGGTACTCCCATGCGAGAGCCTGATCCGGCCGCCAAGAGCAATCCAACGATCATCGATATACTCTAAGGCATGCGCGAGATCATCGACGAGATACTTCCTCATTACATCTCACGTCTTCCCTTTGCGATAGCAACCGTCACTCGTACTTGGAGTTCAGCGCCCCGCCCTGTTGGTGCAGCCATGGCCGTTACGCAAAATGGTGAAGCGATTGGCAGCGTCTCCGGAGGTTGCGTCGAAGGAGCCGTTCATGAGGCAGCCCTTGAGGTACTCAAAACTGGCATTCCCCAACTTGTCTCCTACGGCGTCAGTGATGACAATGCATTTTCAGTTGGACTTACTTGTGGCGGCACCATTGAACTCTTTATCCAGCTTATAGATCCACAGAGTTTTGCCGATTTTACCGATGTCGTCGAGGCAATTTCGTCAAAGAAGGCGATCGCCGTTGCCACACTCATCAGTGGGGCTGAAGGTATTGGCCGTCGAATCGTTCTTACCCCCGACTCCTCAACTGGCTCACTCGGCAATCCCGGTCTTGACGAGGCAGTCCTTGAGGGTGCCCGCGGCTTATTGAGCCAAGGCACGACAAAGACTCTCAAAGTTGGCCCCCAGGGCGAGCGTCGCGTCGATGATCTAGCCATCTTCGTTGAATCATTCTCTCCGCCACCGCACATGATTGTCTTCGGTGCGATTGATTTCGCAGCCGCCGTAGCTCGTATCGGAAAATTCATGGGCTATTTCGTCACTGTCTGCGATGCCCGTCCACTCTTTGCCACAAAGCGGCGCTTCCCCGATGCCGATGAGGTCATCGTTGATTGGCCCCATCGCTATCTACCAACGGCTTCCGTCGATGAGCGAACCGTTATTTGCGTTCTCACGCACGACCCTAAATTTGATGTACCAGTCTTAGAGATCGCACTTCGAAGTAAGGCCGGATATATCGGTGCGATGGGCAGTCGTCGTACCCACCACGACCGCCTTGAACGCTTACGTGAAATTGGTATGACAGATGCAGAGATCAACCGCCTCCGCTCACCGATTGGCTTAGATATCGGCGCGCGCACACCTGAAGAGACTGCGGTCTCTATCGCAGCTGAGATCATCTCCGATATCGTCGGAGGAAGTAACCAACCATTACGCGAAGGAACTGAACCTATTCACCGTCGCTCACTAGCAAGTGAAGAAGAGCCTGCGCCAAAAGTTTCTTAGCGGTACTGCTAGAGACTGATCCATCGAACATCTGTACCTGCTGCATGCTCACCTGGCTGCACGAGTGCAAAGCCATCTGCCGAAGCTACTCCTCGCAACATTGCAGAATTTAAATACTGAGTCGAAGTAAATATATTTCCATCCAAGTTTCCCGGCAGAAGTCGCGAGAAATTAGCAGCGGTTTTGATTGGTTCAGAGAGTTGTACGGTCTTTAATCTCTCGTGATTTCGACCAGCGATTGAAAAGAGAACCACTCGCCCAAGTGAAGTGAGTGCAGCGAGCGCTGATTGCGGGTTTCCCGGAAGAGCCACGAGCGCAACCTTCCTATCGCCCACATTAATTTCAGAGATCAATATGTGGTAACCAGGACGCATGCGAACACAATCGACAAGATATTTCGCCTTCATTCGCTCCAGAAGTGGCCGAATGAAATCTTGTGCCCCGTCGGCGGTGCCACCGGTTGTGAAAATAATATCTACATTCGCTAGCGCTCCACTCACTTCGCCATGCAGAGTATCGAGATCATCGAGCACAAAGGCCGAGCTCACCATTTCACTTCCATAGCTGCTAATCAACGATGGCAACTGTGGGCCGAGTGCATCTCGAATGCCACCATCAAAGGGAACGCCTTCATGAAGTAATTCATCACCCAGGAAGAAGATTGCAACTCGTGGAAGTTTTCGAACCCTTATCTGGTCGTGACCGGTTGCTGCGAGCAGACCCACCATTGCAGGTTTTAACTTCTCTCCGGCAGGAATAAGTAAATCTCCGCGCTTACTTTCCAATGCCGCGGGACGAAAGTTCGCACCTTCGAGAGCCTCGCCTGAAACTTCGTCGCCACTCTCAGCTGCATCTTCCCAAGGCAGAATTGATGTGCAGCCTTCTGGGATCACACCTCCGGTGCCAATGCGCATGCACTCACCAGATTTCAATGCGTATGAACTTCGCTTCCCTGTTGAAACTACGCCGACTTTTTTCCACGGGGCAGCCCCTGATACCGCCCAACCATCCATAGATGATGTTGCATACGCTGGCAGGTCGCACAATGAGAAGAGATCCTCAGCAGTTATTCTGCCGACCGCAGAAGAGATAGCCACGCTCTCAGCACCAAGAGCGCTAAAAGATTGTGAGGCAATAGCGAACGCCTCATCAAAACTTCCTTCGCGCATGGATATCTTCCTTTACTTCTTTGCGGCGAGCAGGTCTTCTAATTTCTTTAGCCGCTTATGCATGACGAAGTGGTAGTAGATCATTCCAATATCAAAGATCACCATCACGCCCATCAGGATCCACATCACATTCATTTCAATCCGATCACTCGCGACGTTAGCTCCGGTAAGCATTTGCATAGTCGAATTAAACACCATTGATCACAGCTAAGGCTTGCGCCAAAACTGAGATCGCAACTTCCATGGGCTTTGCGGCTCCAATGGGAAATCCGGCAGGACCATGTATGCGGGAAAGGTCGGTGATTTCGCGATAAGCGAGCCAATCGGCTCGGTTCTCTTGCATTTTTTGCGAGCCTAGAGCGCCGATATATCCAGCTTTACTCTCAAGTGCATATGCAAGCGCGCGGCTAGAGCTCTCGACCTCGTGACCGGTAACAACGACAGAATCGATGGCAGAGAGCGTCGCGCAGACTCCTGCGAAATTATCTGGGCGGGTCTCCATTGCTACCTGCCAACCCATCGCCTCGGCTAGCCCTGCAATCGCCTGCGGCATTGGCCCATCCCCATAAATCGCAATCTTTCGTAACGGCACAAAGATGGTGATCTGACGATTTTCAAGGAGAACGGTTGTTGGTTTCTGGCTTTCAAATTTCTCAACGAGTTCGGGATCTGCCGCAACGATGGAGGCTGAGTTGAAACTCTCGACTTTTGTAATTTCGTCGCCACTTACGTGCAGATCAAGTGCAATCTTCTCTCTTTCAAGAAATGATCCCCAAAGATCTGGATCAAAGAGGTCTGCTGGCACCACGGCAAATGTGAGGTGAGTTCCCACTGCAATTCCTGAAAGAGTGGATTCAAGTGGCGTAACTTCGCACTCCACAATTCGACCTACGCTCAACTTACGCGAGGCGATCTCGGAGAATCTGCCATCGAAGGCGCCATTCAGGAGTGATCCGAGCTTGCCGCCACCCGGCGTAAAGACAACTGCATCATTGCGATTGCTCGATACTATGGATAAATCTGAAGTGATGAGCCAGGCGATATCAGCTCTCGTCTTAGAGCGTACGAAGGCGCCGACACTTAACGCGATGTCATACATGTTGGGAGTATAGATCCCACGCTTGAATCCCGCCCGCCAAGCTCACGACTTCGGAAAAGCCCGCTTGAAAAAGTGCATCAGCGCAGTGCAGGGATCGAACGCCTGATCGACAATACAGAACAATCGGAAGTTCTCGGGAAATCCTCTCGATTGAGCTGCCATCAAAGATCTCACCCTGCGGAATGAGAGATGCGCCATCGATATATCCCTGATTCCACTCTTCAACTTCGCGAACATCGATAAGTTGGAATTGGGCCGCCGAACTTCTCATTGCAGCCAAGTCGTGGACCGAGATTTCTGGTGTCGCGCCAGCCTTATGCGTGAAGAGCGAGAGAGAGCAGAAGGATTCATAGTCAGGTAAAAGTTCGCTTTGGGTTGCGTTCTCTCCGCAGAGCGTGCACTCTGGATTTGGATTAAGTGAGATTACTTCGCTCTCTGCACTCAAAGCATCATAGGTGAGGACTCTTCCGATGAGTGGATTGCCAACTCCGGTAATCAACTTGATCACCTCGGTGGCTTGTAAAGAGCCGATGGTGCCGCAGAGCGAACCAAAGACTCCACCAGTTGCACAATTCGGTGCCAACTCTTTCGCGGGTGGTTCAGGATGAAGGCATCGATAACAAGGGCCAGCTGGCGCGCAAAAAACTGAAACTTGTCCATCAAATCGATATACCGATCCCCATATGCATGGCCGTTTAGCCAAGAAGCAGGCATCGTTTATTAGGTATCGCGTCGCGAAGTTATCGGTTGCATCGATCACAAGATCATAAGATTCAATTATCCGCAGAGCATTCTCGCGAGTTAAGCCATCTTGATGAAGCACTACGTCGATGGCTGAATTGATCTTATTAATGGATGCACGTGCACTCTCAGTTTTGAGTGAACCAACATCACCTTCGCCGTGAATGATCTGTCGTTGCAGGTTTGAGAGATCGACAGAATCGAAGTCGACGATTCCGATCGTACCGACACCGGCTGCTGCCAAGTAGAGAAGAACGGGGGAACCTAGGCCACCTGCTCCGATGCAGAGCACCTTCGCAGATTTCAGTCGAAGTTGTCCTGCTTCACCGATTCCCGGAAGAACGAGATGACGGCCATAGCGATGCCGCTCATCGGGGGCGAGTTTGGCTTCGTTCACGAGTAAAGCGTATCCAAATAAATATTTGTGGCGACTTCCGTGCCAACTGCGCGCTTTAAGAAGAGCTAGTTTCTGCCCACGTTTCTGCCCACATGCCCACGTTTTTGCCCACATAAACTCGCAAAATCTTGTTACCTGATGCAGAGAGTTGTAAAAGAAAAGTGACCATCTCCGCACGGAAAATGGCCACTAATCACTAATCAAAAGAAGAGTCGCCCTATAAGCCGGATCCTGTCCATCGCTTTCGCGAGTGGGCCACCATCCATCTAGTCGCGCAATTACTCACGCGATCAAGCAACCTACCTGATGACTCGAGCGAGCAGCTCTCAAGCGCCATCTTTTTAGTCTTGCTCCAAGTGGGGTTTACCTTGCCGCC
>CAIKCJ010000048.1 GCA_903825945.1 uncultured Actinomycetes bacterium
AGCGTTTGCATAGAAAGTGAGGTCGGCTGTGAGTGTGTCAGCAACGAGTGTGCCGCGTTCTCCGGTGACAACAGTGAGGCGTTCTTTAAACGGTGTCAGCCAATTAACTAAGTGATTGGTGATAATTCCATTCTCAAGTTCGCCAACAGCGGCAACCATATCTTCGTGATCGCGGCCAGATTTGTGGGCTGTCTTTGCGCTAACACTGACGAAAGGAGAGCGAGCTACCCAAGCGGTGAGATCGATATCGTGAGTAGCTAGATCTTTGATCACTCCGACATCTGCAATTCGGGCAGGAAATGGACCTTGGCGACGAGTCGCAATTTGATAGACACTACCGAGCTCGCCAGCATCAAGTCGAGCTCGAAGTTGCTGAAGTGCGGGGTTGTAGCGCTCGATATGTCCAACAGCGCCGACAAGGTTCTTGGCTGCAAATGCATCGGTGATGCGTTCAGCGGCAGGAGTGTCAACAGCAAGTGGCTTTTCGATAAGAGCATGAACTCCGGCATCGGCTAGCGCGAGTGCGAGATCTTCATGAAATTGAGTTGGAGCTGCAACCATCGCGTAGTCAATCCCGAGAGCAATGAGCTCCTCTACGGTTTTTACCCAAGGACGGTTGCCTGCGACATTGTGTGGGTCGCCCATCGGATCACAGACGCCAACGAGCTCTACACCTTCGAGCGAGCTAAGGACGCGAGCATGGTGACGACCCATCATGCCAAGACCTACAAGGCCTGCGCGTAATTTCTTTTGTTCGCTCATCGAGTGTTCTCCATACTGGTGTGTGAAAAGTTATTACGCCTTCGCAACAACGTCGTTGACAACGCTGACTACTTGCTCAAGTTCTGCTTGAGTCAATGAAGGATGAACTGGAATGGAGATAACCTCTTGGACAACCATTTCGGTCATAGGAAGATCGAGCTTCTGATTGAATGATGGCAGGCGGTGGATTGGACTTGGATAGTAAACATCACACCCAACGCCACCTTCTTTAATTGCTGCGATCATCGCATCTCGGCTGGCACCTGTTGCTCCAGGAATGCGAATTGTGTACTGGTGATAAGCGTGCTCTGAGCCTGGGCGAACGTATGGAGTGATGACGCCCTTCAAGTTGGCATCTAGGTACGCGGCATTTTCGCGACGCTTTTGAGTCCAGGCCTCGACCTTGGTCACTTGAACGCGTCCAATAGCAGCATGAATATCGGTCATGCGATTGTTAAACCCAACAATTTCGTTTTGATAACGAATAACTCCGCCTTGATTTCGAAGCATACGGGCGAGGTGATCGACATGATCATCATCAGTCACAATCATTCCGCCTTCACCCGAAGTCATATTCTTTGTTGGGTAGAAGGAGAAGGATGCGACCTTGCCCCATTCACCTGAGCGACGTCCGTTAAGTGAAGCAAGGTGTGCTTGCGCAGAGTCTTCGTAAATCGTAATCCCGTGTTTCTTGCCGATGGCCTCGAAAACATCCATATCTGCCATGTGGCCATAGAGATGGACGGGCATAATTCCTTTTGTCTTCTCTGTGATCAGAGTTTCTACGTGAGCTGGATCCATATTAAAAGTCTTAGGGTCGATATCAGCAAAGACCGGTACGCCACCTGCGAGCGCAACTGAGTTGGCGGTTGCCGCAAAGGAGAAAGAAGGAACGATTACTTCATCGCCAGCCTTTAGTCCTGCAGCCAAGAATCCGAGGTGCAGCGCAGAGGTTCCAGAGTTAACGGCGATGCAATGGCGACCGCCGACAAATGCGGAGAACTCCTCTTCAAAGGCCTTAACTTCTGGACCTTGAGCCATCATTCCTGTGCGAAGTACGCGATCAACTGCCGCGCGCTCTTCATCGCCAATTATTGGACGGGCTGCTGGAATCAATGGACGCTCTCTTCTACTAGTTCATTCTCTGAAATCTGTGTGTAGATGCTCTGATCTACTGGGCAACGGAAGCGATTATCGTCGATTTTCTCCAGTGGAACCCCTGCACGACCCACCCAACGGATTCTTTTTGCTGGGACTCCCGCCACAAGCGCGAAATCTGGAACATCCTTAGTAACTACCGCACCGGCAGCTACCAATGCCCATCGACCGATTGTTACTGGTGCAATCGCTACGGCTCGCGCGCCGATACTGGCGCCATCTTTAATAGTTACTCCAACCGCATCCCAATCTGAACCACTCTTCAGGCTCATATCGGTATTGACCGCGCGGGGGAATTGATCATTGGTGAGAACGGCTGCTGGGCCGATAAAGACGCCATTGCCGATGACGGCAGGTTCGTACACCAGCGCATAATTTTGGACTTTGCAGTTATCACCCATGGTGACACCGCTACCTACGTATGCGCCACGTCCGATGATGCACTGCGTTCCCAGGCTGACTCCATCACGGATCTGGGCTAGGTGCCAGATTGAGCTGCCATCACCAATTGTTGCTGTCGGATCTACGTCGGCGCTGGGCAAAATGCGAGCTGGTTTGAGGGTGTCAGACACGCGGTAAGTCTAGCGTCGAGGGGGGAATTGAACCGATTTCGAGCTTGTTTCGATCGGGTGTGGGTCTAGTTTTGTGTGAGGAGTTCTATGGCTTGGGCGAATCGCCCGTATTCAGAGTCGGAATCTAAGTTCTCCTGAGCCCAACGGCGTGCGCGGGTTCGGGCTGCATCTAGGTCTGCAGGATTTTCCAGCCACTTTTCCAGCTGGTTTGCTACAACATTGCCGTCGGCTGCGATCGCACCGCCACCGCTGGCATCAATTAATTGGATGCAGCGAGGCAGGGGAGTCGAGATAGTAGCTAGTCCTATCGCCATATATTCATAGAGCTTGGAAGGCACTGCTTCTACAAATGCTGGGGTTTGCTCAAGTAGCGAGAGTCCTACCCATGCGCCTTTTGCAAATTTCCAGGCATCACGAGGTGGCAATTTGCCGTGGAAGCGGACCCGGCCAGCTGCGTCATCAGAATGTGAAGCAATCCAATTTTTTACAAACTCTTGATCGGCTGGAGCAACGGGGCCAACGAGATCAAACTCCCAGTGAGTGGCTTTCTCTGCAACATCGAGCATCATTGCCAGGCCGCGGGATCTGCGCATATCTCCGATATAGATTGCTCGGGGCGTAGTGCTGCGCTCGCCGCTATCGGTCAGAAGTGAAAGGTCGGGAAGGTTACGAACGACCAAGCGATTTTTCGCATCAAATGGCGGGACTTGGATATCTGCCACGGTTGTGAGGTCAGCGCGCGATGCAGCCCAGAGCGCACTTCGAGTATCGCTCTTTGCAATCGCACCAAGTAAGCCGAAATATTTCTTAGCCCAAGCGCGATCCTGAAGAAGTCGGATGTAATCCTCATAGAGATCGACTGCGAATTTTCTTTTGCTGTTATTGATTGAAAATAGATTGCGAAGTTTTACCCATGAGTACGTTGGCATAAACTCTTCAGGAGAAATCGCATAAATAACTTTGCCACGAGCTCTGAAAACAAATGTGCGACTTCGAATGTATCGAGGCAAAAAACCTTTGCCTCGTGTCCACGGACTTGTACAGCTTCGAACTATGAGAGGTGTTGATGGGGGATAGAACTCGCCACCTTCAGTTTTCGATATCGCAGGTGCATCAGCTTGGTTTCCTGGAGCGAATATTTCGACGCTCAGTCCCTGGCGAAGCAAGGCGTTGGTGAGGCGATGCAGGCGCGCATCAGCAATATTGGCGCCAGACGAAATGATCGAGACATCGATTTTCTGCGACATCTGATCAGTGCCTACATATCTTCGTAATTTGAAGGAAGCGAACCGACATTCAAGAATTTGAGATATTGATCGACGATCTCCTCAGGCTTGCCCTTAGAGAGAAGAGCGCCTTTATGCATCCAGATAGCTGTGTCGCAGAGATCCGTCACGGTGGCAAGTGCGTGGGAGACAATCAAAATAGTTCGTGCTTCAGCGCAGAGTTGGCGCATGCGCTCGAAGGACTTTTCCTTAAATGCTGCATCTCCTGCGGAGAGTGCCTCATCTAGCAACAAGATATCTGGAGTCATGCTGACAGCAACGCTAAATGAGAGGCGACCATACATACCACTTGAGTATGTGCGCACTGGGAGATCTATAAAGCCATCGGGAAGCGCAGCAAATTCGGCGATTTCATCGGTCTTACTTTCAATCTCCTCCTTGGTTAATCCTGAAGCGAGGCCACCGAGAATGATGTTGTCGCGACCGGATAGGGCGGGGTTAAAACCAACGCCGAGTGCAAGAAGAGTAGAGATTTTGCCGTTAACGGTTACGCGGCCTTCGGTTGGAGAAAGAATTCCGGCGATGCAACGCATGAGCGTTGACTTACCAGCACCGTTAGAGCCGACAATTCCAAGAACTGAACCGTGGGGAACATCGAGTGATAGTTTCTTAATCGCATCAATTGAGCGAACTCGCGCTTCTTGTCTAAGGCTTGCGCGCATCACGGCATTCTTTAATGTGCGTTTTGCTTCAAGGCTCACCTTGTAGCTGATCGAGAGCTCCTCGATGCGGATGGCAAGTTCTTCTGGCATGGGTGAAGCGTTTTTGCTGACATGCGATACATCGAGAAACTTCTTTTCAGAACTCACGTTAATTCATCTCCACGGTGACAGGCGCAAGGCGCGCAGAATGTAGGCGGCGGGTAGTCATCAGATACGGATCGCGAAATCTCGCTCGCGGGAGATGAAGAAGTATCCACCGATTCCGATAGAGGCAATTGCCCAGAAGAGGCAACCGAAAATAATCAAGCCATGAGGGCCTTTACCGCTGATCCAGACATCGGATGTTGCAGTGAGTGCTGGACCGAGTGGATTTATGTAAAGGAGTAGTCGACTCATTCCGTGAAGAGTCTCTGGCAACCAAAGGACTGGTGAGAGATACATCCAAATACGAGTGATGTAGGTCAGTAACTTATTTGTATCGCGGAAGTAGACGTTAAGAGTCGCAAATACGAGCGCTAGACCGAAGCCAGTAAGGGCAACGCATACAAGAATGAATGGAATCCATAGGAAGTTAAAGGTCCAGCCGGGAACTTGGGTGGCGGGATAGAAGTATTTACCTGTTACCAAGATAAAGATGTACACCGGGATGGTTGGTACGAATTGCTGGAAAGCCTGAATCGCTGTCGCAAAAGGTAGAAGCGCTCGTGGGAATGCCTGATTGAGGATCAAGCGCCCACCCATGGTGATGGATTGAGCTCCTGCGGTGACGCAGTTTTGGGCGAAGTAGAAAGTGAAGAGTCCGATCAGGAGATGATCCAGGGTTGTGAGCCCAGTTCCCTTGTGACCGCCTCGAATGATCGTGACGACCAGGTAATAGACCATGCCAAGAAGGAGAGGGTTGAGCACGAGCCAGACTTTTCCGAGGCGAGAATCGAGATATTCAGCTTTGTCGCTGAAGCGGGCAAGCTCGATCGCAAAGGTGCGGCGCTTCCAAAATTCCTTGATGTAAGGGATCAGTGGTGGCAGTGAGGCACGGTGCGGCTCAAAAACCTGAATTTTTGGAACGAAATCTTGGTTTGTGGGCATGAGGGTAAGTCTGCCATCCCAAGGCCAGTTCTGTGCACAGGCGGGCAACTTGCTCCGTTCGTGCCGATGGTCAAGTGAGCAGAATCGCCTCATTCACGCGGGTAGAAGCCCGCTGACAATTATGAAAGGTTCTAATCACATGGGAAACAGAGATCAATCTCAATCTCGAAAATTCCGACAAGACGGAGCAAGCTCGTATTCAGTTGGTGCGCTGGCTAATTCGGGCGGCCAACGAACTGGCTCACCTCGCAATCGTGGCCTCGTTAAGAGCCTGGTTGGCCTGACGCTAGTTGGCGCGATGGTTGTGCCAGTTGGTTTGGATGCGACTGTGGCAAATGCCTCGCCGCGAGCTGCAGCTTCTCAGAGCGTTGTTGCAAAGAAGGCTCCCGCTGCAAAGCGCGCGGTTGCATCACGTAAGGCACCTGTTGCAAAGCGAGCTGTCGCATCACGTAAGGCACCTGTTGCAAAGCGCGCGGTTGCATCTAAGAGTGCAACGCGTAAATCTCCTGTTGCAAAGCGTGCAACCACAGCCAAGCGAGTGGGGACTGCAAAGAAGAGTGCAATTGTCTCTCGCGCAGCTACGGCCAAGCGAGTTGCGGCCGTCAAGAGCGTCACTCCAGCGAAGCGTGCTTCGCTTAAGAGTGCAGCAGCGACTAAGAAGATGGTCGCAAGCAAGAAAGCCATAACACCAATTAAGTCCGCGTCCGCAAAGAAGGCAACACCAGTAAAGAAGGCAACACCAGTAAAGAAGATTGCTGGCGTAAGAAAGGCGGCCGTCGCGAAGAAGTCTGCACCAATTAAGTCTGCAACTGTGAAGAAAGTGGCTGCTGCAAAAACCACAACTCGTTCAACTCCTGTAAAGCAGAATGCGCAGGCAAAGAAAGCTGCTCAGACTAAGAAGAACGCTGTTGGTAAGAAAGCAACCATTGCTAAAAAGCAGATGATCGTTGAACCTGTAGATCTCACAACTCCAGCTGGCTCCGCAGGAACTGGGGCTGTCGCTGCAGGAACCGCGACTGGCGTTCGGGTTTCAAAGGATTCTGCCATTGCGGCGAAAACTGCAACGACTGCAGCTGTAAGTGCTGCCGGACTCGTTAATGCAATCAAGGCAGCGAAAGCTGCAAAGGTTGTAAAGCCAGCAAAGGTTGTAAAGCCAGCTAAGGTTGTAAAGCCAGCTAAGGTTGTAAAGCCAGCTAAGGTTGTAAAGCCAGCTAAGGTTGTAAAGCCAGCT
>CAIKCJ010000049.1 GCA_903825945.1 uncultured Actinomycetes bacterium
ATATGCGGCCCTAGGACCTGCTCAACAAAATGCCATCGGCGATGGATACCAGAACTCACTTGATATTGTTGCCCAAACTCGCGGTTTTGCCGTTGGTTCTGCAGCATTTGCTGCGCTTGCATACACAGGTGGATCAAAGAACGATTGGTTCCTGCCATCTAAAGATGAACTCGCTCAACTTTACGCAC
This sequence comes from uncultured Actinomycetes bacterium, assembly GCA_903825945.1. Taxonomy (GTDB): domain Bacteria; phylum Actinomycetota; class Actinomycetes; order Nanopelagicales; family Nanopelagicaceae; genus PALSA-747. Next base: position 189 of record CAIKCJ010000049.1, read on the forward strand.
AGCAATCAATAGTTGGAGGGTTCGTGGATTTCAGCTACTGGTCCTCGTCTGAGGCCAATGCGGACCCCGCGGACCTCGCGTGGGACCAGGCCTTCAACGTTGGCTTCCAGGGCAACGTCCCTAAGGACCTCGCCCTCTACGTCCGGCCAGTGCGGGCTTTTTAGCCCTTCATCTATTTACCTATTCACCTATCTAAAAATTTATTTTTTGATGGTGAATGGGTAAATAATTGGGACTTAAAATCCCCCGGCTCTGCCTTCGAAGGTTCTAATCCGCGCGCCAAGCCACCACATAGTTGATCTATATATCAAGCGGGCCCCTCCTTGGTTGGACGCTTTTTACTGCATACTGATCGAGTGAAAACAACTGCAAACGCCATTTACCTTGGCCTGATGATTCTTGCAATTATTGGGGTTGACATACTTTTCTTTAGAAATCACACCATGGGACGCTTGGTCGCCAACGTTGGAATAGTTCTCCTGTTTACTGCTTTTTACTATCGGTTCCTTAAAAACTAGCGTAGGTCTGACCGTAGCAATTACCATGAAGAAAATGTAGGACAAGCGAGGGTAAAGTAAACATGATCGTTCTCTACTGCGTGGCATTCATCTCTGGCCTTTTCACAATTCTTGCGCCCTGTATCTGGCCGTTGCTTCCGATCGTGCTCGCCGATGTCACGCAATCTAAATCAAAGCGTCGCCCACTTGGTATCACCGCCGGTGTCGCGCTCTCCTTCGCCTTCTTCACCCTCGCAATCTCCGCTCTGGAGAGTTCGATCGGTTTTAGTCCTAACGTGCTTCGTAAGCTGGCAGTTGTAGTTCTCCTCGTAATCGGATTTTCGATGGTCGTCCCTGCGCTCTCTCGCCGAATGGAATCTTCCATCTCCCGGCTCGCTGGCCGCTTTGGTGGCATGGGCCGCAATCAGCGCAGCGATTTTAGCGGGGGATTTATCACCGGTTTAGCTCTCGGTGTGGTTTGGACTCCATGCAGTGGACCGATCTTGGCTTCGGTTGCAACCTTGGCGGCCACCAATAAAGTTTCACTGCAAGTGATTTTTGTGACGCTCATCTATGTCGCAGGAGTATCAATCCCGCTCTTCGGCTTTGCGGTCGGTGGTCAGAAGCTACTTGCGAAGTCTCGCCGCCTCTCTAAGCACACGGCCAGAATTCAAATAGCCTCCGGAGTTGTCATGATCTTGACTGCCGTTGCGATCTACACCAACTACGACAAGACCATCGAGACAAAACTCCTCAATTCCATCCCTTCATATTCCAGCGCCCTGACCAAGATTGAAAGTGGCTCGGGCGTGGCCAAAGCGCTTGCCAAACTTAAGGGAACGAAAGAGATTCCCGGATCAATCACGGGAGATCAGTCAGGTCTATTTAATGCCAACTCCACAGCTCCGGAGTTCAAGGGTATTACCCAGTGGCTTAATGCGACCGGTGCCCAGACGCTAGCCTCCCTTAAAGGTAAGGTCGTGCTGATTGATTTTTGGACCTACAGTTGTATCAACTGCATCCGCACTCTGCCGCACGTGATTGCTTGGTACAACAAGTATCACTCCTCTGGCTTTGAAGTTATTGGAGTGAGCACGCCAGAGTTCGCATTCGAGAAACAGGCGAGCAATGTCACTAATGCTATCAAGCAATTTAAGATCCCATACCCAGTCGCACTCGATAATAATTACGACACCTGGAACGCCTATAACAATCAATACTGGCCGGCTGAGTATTTGATCGATGCTAACGGGCAGATCCGCCGTACCGAATTTGGCGAAGGAAATTATCCAGAGAGTGAACAAGCGATCCGCACTTTGCTAGCAAACGCTGGCCATACGGTGACTGTTGCTCCAACTGATCTTCCAGATACAACCCCACAGACTCAACTCACCCCGGAGACCTATTTCGGAAGTAACCGATCACAATTTGGCTATCCGACTCCCAACTATCCAAACGGCACATTCACAATCCCAGTGCAAAAAAGCGTCCCGCTTGATCAATTCGCTCTGGGTGGAAAGTGGTTGATCCAACCGGATTTCATCCAATCTAGTGCTGGGTCCACCGTGAGCGAACATTTTGATGCAAGTAAAGTCTTTATGATTCTCAATCCCGGCAAGAGTAGATCGGGTCGGGTCACGGTCACTTACAACGGCAAGCCTCTGATCGGAGCCCTGGCGGGAAGTGATCTCATTAATGGTGTGATTACCGTTAATTCAGATCGTCTCTATAACATCTTCGATAGTGGGGCTGCGATGAGCGACGGAACGTTGCAATTCACCTTCCAAGACCACGGAATTCAGGCCTTCACGTTCACCTTTGGCTAGAGGGCTGCAAATTCCACGGCTCTGCCTTCGAAGGTTCTAATCCGCGCGCCAATCCACCAGTATTAAAAAAGCCACCCAGTGACTACACCGGGTGGCTTTCTCTTAGATAGTTCTTAGATATCGAAGCGATCAGCTTCCATGACCTTGGTCCACGCGGCGACAAAGTCACCGACGAACTTCTTTTGAGCATCGCTGCTGGCATAAACCTCTGCAAGCGCACGAAGTTGTGAGTTCGATCCGAAGACCAAATCTGCGCGAGTTGCACTCCACTTTGTCTTGCCGCTCTTGCGATCGCGACCTTCAAAGATTTCTGCATCGCGCGCTGTTGGTACCCAGACTGTATCTGCAGCCAAGAGGTTGACGAAGAAATCGTTGTTGAGAGTGCCAGGCTTCTTGGTAAGAACTCCAAGACCATCAACGCTGACTCCAAGTGCGCGCAGTCCACCAACAAGAACGGTCATCTCTGGCGCCGTGACACCTAGAAGAGCAGCCTTATCAACGAGCAGGAATTCAGCAGGATGCGCTTGGTTCTTCTTTGCAAAGTTACGGAAGCCGTCAGCTTGTGGCTCTAGTACTGCAAATGAAGCAACATCAGTCTGAGATTGTGTTGCATCGGTGCGACCAGGAGTGAAAGGCACCTTCACTTTTACGCCAGCGCGTGATGCTGCCTCTTCAATTGCTGCAACACCACCCAGAACAACGAGATCTGCAAGGGATATCTGCTTCTTATATTTCTTATTGAACTTTGTCTGAATGCCAGTGAGGGTCTTGAGAACCTTCTTGAGTTGCTCTGGCTTGTTTGCTTCCCACGAGATTTGAGGCTCAAGTGCGATACGAGCACCATTGGCGCCACCACGCTTGTCGGTGTCGCGATATGTTGATGCTGCTGCCCATGCTGTTTCAACCAGCGCAGCAGATGAGATGTCAGACTTAAGGATCATCTCCTTGAGTTCTGCAACTGCCTTCGCGCCAATAACGTTCTTGGCTGCAGGGACTGGGTCTTGCCAAATCAATTCTTCAGCAGGAACTTCAGTGCCAAGATAGCGGGCGATTGGACCCATATCGCGGTGAGTGAGTTTGAACCAGGCACGAGCGAATGCATCGTGGAACTGATCAAAATTCTCTAAGAAGTGCTTAGAAATTGGGCCATAAATTGGATCGAAGCGAAGCGCTAAGTCTGTGGTGAACATGATAGGTGCATGCTTCTTTGACGCGTCATGTGCATCTGGAACTGAGTTTGCAGCCTTACCTTCTTTTGGAATCCATTGTGTTGCACCGGCTGGACTCTTTGTCTGCTCCCACTCGTGTGCGTAAAGGGTCTGGAGATACAAGTTATCCCACTGAGTAGGTGTTGCTTTCCAGGCACCTTCAAGTCCACTTGAGATGGTCTGTGCACCGTTACCGCTACCAAATGTGTTATTCCAGCCAAGACCCATCTCTTCGATAGCAGCGCCTTCAGGTTCTGCACCAACATACTTACTTGGGTCAGCTGCTCCGTGTGCTTTTCCGAATGTGTGTCCACCAGCAATAAGTGCAACTGTCTCTTCATCATTCATCGCCATGCGACCAAAAGTGTCACGGATATCTTTTGCTGAAGCCAAAATATCTGGATTGCCATCAGGGCCTTCAGGGTTTACATAGATGAGTCCCATTTGGACCGCAGCTAGTGGGTTCTCTAAATTGCGATCTCCGCTGTAACGATTGTTAGCAAGCCATTCTTCTTCTTTACCCCAGTATGTGTCATCTGGCTCCCAGACATCTGCGCGTCCGCCAGCGAAACCGAAAGTCTTAAAGCCCATAGATTCAAGAGCACAGTTACCGGCCAAGATCATGAGATCAGCCCATGAAATCTTTTTGCCATATTTTTGCTTGATTGGCCAAAGAAGGCGACGAGCTTTATCTAGGTTGACGTTATCTGGCCAACTATTGAGCGGCGCAAAACGTTGCATTCCAGCACCAGCACCACCGCGGCCATCAAATGTGCGATATGTACCTGCACTGTGCCATGCCATGCGAATAAAAAACGGACCGTAGTGACCGTAATCGGCAGGCCACCATTCTTGTGAATCAGTCATTAAGGCGTAGAGATCCTTCTTGATCGCTTTTAGGTTGAGAGATTCAAACTCGGCTGCATAATCAAAATCAGGATCCATTGGATCGGCAGCTTGGTTATGGGGTGCGAGAACTTTGAGATTGAGCTGGTTAGGCCACCAATCCTGATTCAGGGTTGCTTCTGTGTTTTGCTTGGCACTGGTATATGGGCACTTAGCTTCATCTGACATGGTTGCTCCTCTGATTCTGCGCTGATCTAGCTAATCTAACTAATTAAACGAATATAGTGAGAAGAATAGCCAAATAAGGCAGAGGGCTGCACGGCGAAGGAATGAGGGCAGATCAACCAGTATTACGAAGTCCCGCCGCCACACCATTAATTGTGAGCAACAAAGCTCGACGAATCGTTGGGTCAGAATCCCCAGCGCGGACTCGCTCTAGGAGTGAAACCTGCAAGAGGTGCAGCGGTGCAAGGTATGCATCGCGGATGCCCAATGTGCGCGAAAGTATTGGTTGGTCGCTCAAGATGTCTGTCTTCTTGGTGAGAAGCAAAATCTCCTCCTTCGTGAGCGCAAATTCCGCTTCAATCTGATCCAAGAAGTGGTGGAGAGATGAATCGGCAAGCTTGGTGACATATTTGCGTGCCATTCCGAGGTCCGTCTTGGCCATGGTCATCTCGACATTGGAGATAAAGGTGCGGAAGAAATGCCATTCCGAGAGCATCTGCTCGAGTGAGCCACTCTTGCCAGCTTCGCGCGCAGCTTTGAGCCCTGAACCAACTCCGAACCAGCCCGGAACGATCTGTCGGGATTGTGTCCATCCAAATACCCATGGAATCGCGCGCAGACTACCTAGCCCACCAGAAGCATCGGGGCGGCGAGATGGACGAGAACCCAAGAACATATCGCCTAGCTGTTCGACCGGAGTTGAGGCATAGAAATATGCAGGCAGATCCGGGTGATCAATAAGTGTGCGATATGCAGCAAAAGAGTTGTCGCTCACGAGATCCATGCATGCCGACCATGCCTCGAGATCTGCAGGGGATTGACGTGGTGCTCGATTCAGAACAGTCGCTTCTAAAGCGGCTGCAAGTGTGAGTTCAACATTCTCGCGCGCTAACGCAGGCAGCGCGTACTTATCACTGATGACTTCACCTTGCTCTGTCATCTTCACTTGGCCATCAATTGATCCCCAAGGAAGTGCAATAAGGGCATCGTAGGTTGGTCCGCCACCGCGACCAACAGAACCACCGCGACCATGGAACAAACGAAGTTTCACGCCGTGCTTGATTGCGATGTCACGGAGTTTGCGTTGAGCCTTATGAATTTCCCATTGAGATGTCGCAATACCGGCATCTTTATTGGAGTCAGAATAACCAAGCATCACTTCTTGAATATCACCACGAGATCGTACGAGCTCGCGATATTCCGGAGTACTTAATAGTGAATCAAGGATGAGATCAGCCCCACGTAATTCTGCGACAGTCTCCAAAAGCGGAGCGAATCCGATCTTGGAAGAGTTACCTTGAATGAGACCGGTGTGCTTAGCAAGTTCAACTGCTGCTAAAACATCGAGGTGAGACTTGGTCATTGAAATGATGTAAGTCTCGATGACTTCTGGTCCAAATTTTTCGATGAGTTCATTGATGGCGCTAAATGTTGCCAACGTTGCGCTCGCTTGATTATCGAGTGCGTCAGGATTCTTTGCTAGTTCCGCGAGGGCATGGTGATGAGCATCGGAGTGCTCACGTACATCCATAGTTGCATGGGTAAGTCCAACGCTCGAAACGGCACGGATGGTGCGCTCTAGGAGTCCGTGAGCGATGAGCTCGCCCTTGTGGGACATGAGTGATTCATGCATGAGCATCAGATCGGCAATGATTTCTGCTGTGTTGTCATAATCGCGACCGGGCACGTGTTCAGCGCCTGCTGCATGACGACGCTGAGTCAAAATCAAGCGATGTCGAATAGCGGTTGCTTTCATGCGGTAAGGCTCTTCGACATTGAGGCGTTTGAAACGATCTTCAATCTCGGGAATCATCTCTAGATCGCGTGCGACAGATGCTTCAAGCTCTGGCGATGCGCCAGCGATACGAGTAGAGACTGAAAGCGCTTTTCGGAGTTCGTCCAAGCAGGCAACCATCCCGCGAATGAAGTGGCCAATCTGCAAAGTGATCGCCTGGCGCGTGATATCTGCGGTGATGTTTGGATTGCCATCACGGTCACCACCAATCCACGTTCCAAATGAGAGTGGGCGAGATGTGGGAGAAATGGTGACTCCCACACGTGTGAGTTCGCGGGCAAAGTTATCGAGAACATTCGGGATAGTCATAGAGAAGAGATCATCAAGGTAATACAGCGCATTGACCGCTTCATCTAGTGGTTCAGGTCGACCTAAACGCAACTCATCTGTCTGCCACAGAAGGTCCACTGCTTCAGCTAAGCGTCGTTCGCGAGTGGCATCTTTTCTATCATCAAGAAGATCAGCAATCGTGCCAAGTTTTGACAGTACTGAACGTCGAGCAGCTTCAGTCGGGTGAGCCGTGAACACTGGTCGAACAGAGAATTCATTCATCCACTCTTGAAGATCGGCTTGCGTAAAGTCGCCATGGTTCTTTTGAGCTTCAATAATTCGATCCACTGCGCGTGAAATCCATGAACCGCTGAGTTCGCGCTCTTCTTCTAATACTCGAGCACGGTGTACTTGCTCAGCAACGTTTGCCAGATAGAAATATGTACTAAATGCGCGAACTAGTTGGACGCTATCTTCAACGGAAAGGTTGGCGAGAATATCTTCGCCCCCGCCTTCGCGGACTGCCTTGCGTACATTTTCTACAAGTGCGAGTAGCTCAGCACCTTCTTGGCGAACCAAGCTCTGTCCAAGAAGTTCACCGAGTACGCGTACATCGCTACGCAGTTCTTGGTCATCTCGAGCCAACTGGGCGCTAGAACCTGAAGTCGTCATGGGCTAATCCTGCCACCTCTTCGAGGGCCTTTTACGCGTTAGAATTGCATCCATCACCCCCGCCCATTTTGGGAACGGGGGCTTAGGTCGTTATATGACCACGTACATAGTGAGGAGGTAGTCGTCTGATGAGCAGATTAATTGATGCTTTCTCAAACATTGAGATAGATCAGAGCACTGAGCACTGCCAAGCCCCCACTTTTGTTACCGGGATGTTTCTGGCCAAGAGAGCGCTGCACACGCCACTCCTGATCGTCACTTCTTCTTCACGAAAAGCATCAGAAATCAAAGATGAGTTGGTGACATACCATGGCGACGATGCAGCCGTTGAGTTCCCGCCATGGGAGACCTTGCCTCATGAGAAGTTGAGCCCGAAGAGCGACACGGTGGCCGCTCGTGCCAAGGTCCTAACCGGAATTGCAGATCGGTCAATTGTTATTACGTCGGTGCGCGCACTTATTCAGCCGATCTCGCAGCAGATTGCACACTTTCAAGCGATTGAGTTAGAGCTTGGTCTTGAAATTTCCATGGATAAGTTGCTTACGACCCTCACACTGCTTGGCTATAACCGAACCGATCTCGTTGAGAAACGTGGTGATTACGCAGTACGCGGCGGAATTGTTGATCTCTTTCTTCCTGATCAAGACCACCCATTCCGTATTGATTTCTTCGGAGATGAGATTGAAGAATTGGCTTGGTTCACTGTTGCAGATCAGCGCACCTATGCGCCGGTGGTTGGAGCAATAGCCATCTATCCATGTCGCGAACTCCTCATTACTGAAAAGGTCAGGAATAAAGCACGTCATCTGGCAGTTCGATATCCTCAGGTAGCCGAGATGGCTGCCAAGATCTCTGAAGGAATCTATGTCGATGGCATGGAATCCCTTATGGGGTTGCTCGAGGATGACCTCACCTCGTTGATTGACTTGCTTCCAAAGAATTTCGAAGTAGTGCTGATTGATGAGCAGCGCATTGCTTCACGTGGCCTGGACCTTATAAACACAAATAAAGAATTTCTTACAGCATCGTGGTCAAGTGCCGCCATGGGTGGGGAAGCGCCGATCGATCTCTCGATGGCCCTAGAGGCCGGGGGCTATTACAGCTTGCCAGCCTTGCGAGATAAGGCGCTTACATGGAGTTCAATCGACCCCTACGCCAGCGGAGTTGATTCACATCAGAGCACAGAAATCTTTGGCGCCGTACCGGAGTATCGAGGCAAGCTCGATCTTTTATCGTCAGATATTGGCAAATGGATAAACGAGGGGTATCTCGTTATTTTCACGGCTGCCGGCAAAGGCATTGTGGAGCGATTCGCAAAACTCTTTCAAGCCGCTGATCTGCCTGTTCGACTACTTAAGAACGTCTCATCAAACCTAACCCGAGATGCCGTTTACGTATTGGCCACCCCTATCGAGCATGGCTTTGTCTGTGATGAATTTAAGGCAATTCTTATTACAGAGAAAGATGTCTCTGGTGTTCGATCATCTAATAAAGATCAGGTGCGAATGCCATCGCGTCGCAAGAAGGCCATTGATCCTCTCGAACTAAAGCCAGGCGATTATGTTGTGCATGAGCAGCATGGTGTAGGTAAATATGTTGAGTTAGTACAGCGAACTGTTGCTGGCGTCGCTCGCGAATATCTTGTTATCGAATACGCGGCGTCAAAGCGAGGACAATCTGGTGATCGACTTTTTGTTCCTACTGACACTCTTGAACAAGTCACTCGTTATGTTGGTGGTGAAGCACCAGCAGTTCATCGAATTGGTGGTGCCGATTGGCAAAATGCCAAGAAGCGAGCACGCAAAGCAGTCAAACAAATTGCAGGAGAACTAATCCAACTGTATGCAGCGAGAATGAGTGCGCCAGGTTTTGCCTTCTCGCAAGACACTCCATGGCAGCGGGAGTTAGAAGCGGCATTTAGATATGTCGAAACTATCGATCAGCAATCTACGATCGATGAGGTCAAGCGCGATATGGAGCGCTCATATCCAATGGATCGCGTGATCTGTGGCGATGTTGGATATGGCAAGACAGAGATTGCGATTCGCGCGGCCTTTAAAGCAGTTCAAGATGCAAAACAGGTAGCTGTTCTTGTTCCAACGACGCTTCTGGTCCAGCAACACTTCAAGACTTTCGAAGACCGCTATGCCGGATTTCCGGTTCGATTAGCAGGGCTTTCACGATTTAGTACAGCTAAAGAGTCGAAAGAGATTCTTGAAGGCTTAGCTAATGGTTCGATTGACGTAGTTATCGGTACCCACAGATTGCTATCCAAAGATGTGAATTTCAAGGACTTGGGCCTCGTAATTGTGGACGAAGAGCAGCGCTTTGGTGTCGAGCATAAAGAAGAGCTGAAAAAGACTCGCACAAATGTCGATGTGCTCTCTATGTCGGCCACGCCTATTCCACGCACGTTAGAGATGGCTATTACCGGCATTCGCGAAATGTCTAACATCACAACACCGCCGGAAGAACGCCACCCAGTTCTTACCTACGTCGGTCCATACGATGAGAAGCAGGTAACCGCTGCGATTCACCGAGAATTGCTCCGTGATGGTCAGATATTTTTCATTCACAACAGAGTCGAGAGCATCGACAAAGTCGTTATTAGACTTAAAGAACTTGTCCCAGAAGCGCGCATTCGAGTTGCTCATGGCCAAATGGGTGAGCGCGAACTCGAAGATGTCATCTTAGGTTTCTGGGAGAGAGAATTCGATATCCTGGTCTGTACAACAATTATCGAATCAGGAATTGATATTCCAAATGCTAATACGTTGATCGTTGATCGCTCTGAGAATTTCGGACTCTCGCAATTGCATCAGCTACGCGGCCGAGTTGGACGTGCACGCGAACGCGCTTATGCATATTTCCTCTACTCACCCGATAAGCCGCTCACCGAAGTTGCGCATGATCGCCTCACGACGATTGCAACCAACACCGACCTTGGTTCCGGTATGCAAGTTGCACTCAAGGATCTTGAAATCCGTGGAGCCGGAAATCTTCTTGGCGGCGAGCAGTCTGGGCATATTGCTGAAGTCGGCTTTGATTTGTATATGCGCATGGTTGGAGAAGCAGTCGAGGATTACAAGAAGGGCTACATCGACAGTGAACCTCGCGTGAAAGAGTGCAAAGTCGAATTGCCAATCACGGCTCACCTGCCTATCGAATATGTACCCTCCGAACGATTGCGTCTTGATCTCTATCGACGCATGGCGGATTGCAACGATGAGACATCCCTCGATGCCATCGTCGAAGAATTAGTGGATCGCTTCGGCGCCTTGCCTGAAGAGGCTGAAAATCTGATTGCGGTGGCAAAACTGCGTATCTACGCCAAATCCAAGGGGCTCACCGAGGTCGTCCTGCAAGGCAAATTCCTCAAGATTTCACCGATTGTGCTGCCAGAGTCTGCTCAATTACGCCTGAGCCGCCTCTATCCAGGAACTCAGATTAAAACTGCGACAAAAAGCCTCTTGGTTGCCCAAAAAGCGACCCCAAATTGGCTTGGTAGCGCTCCCGTAGGTGATACTTCACCTCTGGCATCGCTTAAATGGGCTGATGCAGTCCTTCACAACCTCTAGGAGTAGAGCACATGGATTCGAACGAGTCTTCAACCGAGAACGCTGAAAACGCTGAGAACACCGACCACGCTACAGATTCAGCGCCAGAAAGCGTTGATGAGATAGCTGTGAACGAGGAAATTACGATCGCTGACCTCAGCTCAAACGAATCAGAAGCGCCATCATCTCGTAATCGCCTTGTCGCAATTATTGCTGGAGTGGTTGTAGTCGCGGTTGCTGTTGGCCTCACACTTGCAGTCACTGTCTTTAAATCTCCTGCTGTTGAAGCGCATGTTGGCAAAGATGTCGTGACTGTTAAAGATGTAACAAACAGCGTAAATGAAATTCTTGCTGAGCGTAAAGGCGTTGATACAACTGGAATGCAGATTGCAACCGGCGCTCAACTTAGCCTGGCCGAACTTAACTTCCACCTGATCTCATATCTCCTTGCAGACACTGCAGCAGCGAATAACATCAAGATCACCGACGGTGATGTCACTGGTCGCAAGGCAGCGATTATCAGCCAAGTTGGTAGCCCATCCAAGTTGCCTCAGGCTCTTGTCGCAGCCAATATCGCATCAGAAGATCTCGATCTTTACATCCGCAGCTTGCTTTATGACGAGCAGCTTGCAACCCTCCTAGAAAAGTCTGGAGTTTCACAGGCAAATGCAGGAACAGCTTTGGAGCAGGAAGTCGCAGCAGAAGCAGCGAAAGTCGGCGTCAAAGTTAACTCTAAGTACGGAACATGGGATTCAACCCAAGCCATTGTTGCTGCACCAGCAGCTGCTCCAGCTAAGTAACAACCAAGTAACAACCAAGCAATTAACACTAAGTAGGTAACGGTCCATGACTTCGGAGCTACAACGACTTCGAGAAGTCATGGACCGACTTCGTTCACCGGGCGGTTGTGAGTGGGATGCAGAGCAGACTCATGAAAGTTTGCTCAAATACCTACTGGAAGAGTCGTACGAGTTTGTTGAAGCTGTCGAGGAAAACGACAGAACGGCGATGCAAGAAGAGCTAGGCGACATTTTGCTTCAGGTCTATTTCCACTCCCGCATGGCAGAGGATGACCACACTGCACCATTTGATATTGAAGATGTGGCTCGTGGGGTAGCCGACAAATTGATCCATCGCCACCCCCATGTATTTACTGATTCAGATGTCACCTACGACGATGTACTTGAGAATTGGGAAGCCCAGAAGGCGATCGAAAAGGGTCGAACTTCGGCAACCGATGGTGTGCCTCTGGGGCAACCAGCCATGCTCCTGGCTAATAAGATGATTTACAGAGCTGAGAAATCCCGCTATTCCATACCAGTGGAACATCCGGTGAAACTTGGAGCAAATCCCACTGAATTGGATGTGGGAGCAGCAATTTTTGGGATAATTGACCAGGCCCAGGCGGCCGGGATCGATCCCGAAGCAGCACTACGAGCGACGACAAAGATGTACATCGCTCGAATCAAAGAGTTTGAAGCTCAAAAGAGCCGAGATAGCTAATTTCAATTAGCGATAAATACAGATAAAAGGAGAGCCTCGTGGCACTAATCGACACAGTCCATGCCCGTGAAATTCTAGATTCACGCGGAAACCCAACCGTAGAGGTAGAAGTTCTGCTTGAAGATGGCACCAGCTCTCGCGCTGCGGTCCCAAGCGGAGCATCTACAGGAGCTTTCGAAGCTGCCGAACTTCGCGATGGCGGTAAGCGCTACCTAGGTAAAGGCGTTGAGAAGGCAGTTGATTTCGTCAATGACGAGATCGCGCCTGCAGTTATTGGTTTTGACGCACAAGATCAGCGTTTTGTTGATCAAGAGATGCTTGACCTTGATGGCACAAAGAACAAGTCTCGCCTAGGCGCGAATGCAATCCTTGGTGTCTCCCTTGCGGTAGCCCGCGCGGCAGCAGAATCTTCTGACCTCTCATTCTTCCGCTATATCGGCGGACCTACAGCCCGCACTCTTCCAGTCCCAATGATGAACATCCTTAACGGTGGAGCTCACGCTGATACCAACGTCGATGTACAGGAATTCATGATTGCGCCAATTGGTGCGGAGTCATTCCGTGAATCACTTCGTTGGGGAGCAGAGATTTATCACACCCTTAAGGGAGTTTTGAAGAAGCGTGGATTAGCAACAAGCGTGGGCGATGAAGGCGGATTTGCTCCTAACTTGGATAGTAACCGCGCAGCCCTTGATCTTATTCTGGAAGCAATCGAAGCCGCCGGCTTTAAGCCAGGCAAAGATATTGCGCTCGCTATGGATGTTGCTGCAACTGAATTTCACAAAGATGGTAAGTATGCCTTTGAAGGAAAGCAGAAGAGCGCAGATGAGATGATCGCTTATTACACAGAGCTAGTAAATGCTTATCCAATCGTCTCTATCGAAGATCCACTTGATGAGGATGATTGGGATGGCTGGACCAAGATGACTTCCGAGTTGGGATCCAAGATTCAGATCGTCGGAGATGACCTATTTGTTACCAACCCTGAGCGTTTGGCCAAGGGAATCAAGCATGGCAGCGCTAACGCAATGCTCGTCAAGCTAAACCAGATCGGCACACTGACGGAAACTTTGGATGCAGTATCGCTGGCACATCGCAATAGCTATCGCACAATGATGTCTCACCGTTCAGGTGAAACAGAAGATACAACGATTGCTGATTTGGCTGTCGCACTTGAGTGCGGTCAGATCAAGACCGGTGCACCAGCTCGCTCAGAGCGAGTTGCAAAGTACAACCAACTTCTTCGTATCGAAGAGGAGCTTGATGAGTCAGCTCTTTACGCTGGCCATGCAGCCTTCCCTCGCTTCAAGGCATAAGTTAAAAGAATAATAAGAATATGTTTAAGAGCATCAGTGGCAGAAGCCTTGCTTTTGCCACGGTGCTCTTAGTTCTTGCAATCACCTTAGCTCCACCGCTACAAAGATTTTTTGCCCAACGCGCACAGATCAATGCTTATCGAGTTCAACTTGCAAGCGCTCAAGCAACTCTTACAGCAGCTCAACATGAGCTAGAGCAATGGAACGATCCAGCATATGTCGAACAACAGGCTCGCACACGATTGCACTACGTATTTCCAGGTGAGCGCCAATATGTAGTTCTTGGGGCAGGAAGTTCTGCCTCCACAACTGCTCAACCCGCAGCTCCCGTATCCAATCAAATTCCGGCAGGTCTTCCTTGGTATAGCGAAGTCATTGCATCCATCACTAGTACGAATGTGAATCAATAATTGGAAAAACCAACACAAGCTGACCTTGATGCGATTGAATCCCAACTGGGTCGCACCCCGCGTGATGTGCATGCAATTGCCCACCGTTGCCCATGCGGAAAACCTGATGTCGTAGAGACTCCACCACGTCTCTCCGACGGGACACCATTCCCAACCTTTTATTACGCGACCTGTCCCAAGCTGACCGGTGCTATCTCAACTCTTGAAGGCTCTGGGATGATGGCTGCAATGCAGGCCAGACTCGCTACAGATCCTGAGTTGGCTGGTGCATATCGCGCAGCACATGATGACTATCTAGCAGCTCGCGCAGCTTTAGGAATGGATGTTGCTGAAGTCGAAGGAATTAGCGCTGGCGGAATGCCAGATCGAGTTAAATGCTTACACTCACTTGTGGCTCATTCACTTGGTGCCGGTCCAGGAGTGAATCCCTTCGGAGATGAAGCACTTGCTGCGCTTGCCGAATGGTGGAAGGACTCTCCGTGCGAGTAGCCGCCATTGATTGTGGAACGAACTCAATCCGCCTATTAGTAGCAGACATTGATGGCAACAACTTCCGTGAAGTAGTACGTGAAATGCGCGTAGTGCGTCTAGGTGCCGGTGTGGATAAGACTCATGCTTTTGATCCAGCTGCGATCGAGCGGACACTTGCTGCAACAAAAGAATATTCATCAATCATCGCAAGTAAAGGCGTAGAGAAAATTCGTTTCTGTGCTACCAGCGCAACTCGCGATGCCACCAATCGCAATCTTTTTATCGATGGCGTGCGAGAAATATTAGGACTTGAACCCGAAGTAATTCCGGGAACAGAAGAAGCTGCACTCTCATTTAGTGGCGCGACTAAAGAGTTGGATCTAGCACTCGCCCCATATCTGGTAGTTGATATTGGCGGCGGCTCAACGGAGTTTGTTCTTGGTAGCCAGAAAGTTGATTTCGCTCGTAGCGTCAATATTGGCTGCGTGCGCATGTCGGAGCGTCATCTGACTACGCAACCACCGAGCGCGCAGTCGCTAGCTGCAGCTATCGAAGACATTGATACGGCTATCGGCGAGGCCGCCGAAACGGTTCCCTTTAGTAAAGCTAAGACACTGATTGCAGTGGCAGGAACTGCCACAACTGTTGCGGCGTCAGCGCTGCAACTTAGCCATTATGATCGGTATTCAATTCATTTAGCACGTATTCCAGCTCAGAAAGTGCATGAAGTAGCTTCGATGTTTGCGGCAATGACGAGAGAAGAAATTACCGCACTGCCATATATGCACCCAGGCCGGATCGATGTTATTACTGCTGGATCCCTTGTCCTATCTCGCGTCATGCTTGCAACAGGGGCTGATGAATTTATCACAAGCGAGTCAGATATTTTGGATGGAATGGCCTGGAGCCTTGGTAGCCAAAAGTAAGAAATACCTCACTATCGAGGCGCTTGATAAAGCGATCATCGGATGCACATTGTGCCCACGGCTCGTTGAGTGGCGTGAAGAAGTAGCGATTGTTAAACGCAAGTCCTATGCCGAAGAAGATTATTGGGGGAGGCCCGTTCCAGGATTCGGTGACTCGAAAGCCGAGATTGTGATTGTGGGTCTAGCACCAGGAGCACACGGCGCTAATCGAACAGGAAGAATATTTACTGGCGATTCTTCGGGAGACTTTCTTTACTCATCACTTTACCGTGTTGGGCTGGCAAAGATTCCAACCAGCGAGAACGCCGATGATGGACAGGAACTTTATAAGACACGAATTCTCTGTGCCGTGCGTTGCGCGCCGCCAGATAACAAACCGACGGTGGAAGAGAAAGCCATCTGCGCACCATTTATGGCTGCAGAAATTAATCTCCTTATGCCAACAGCAAAGTCATTTGTGGCACTGGGTAATTTCGCATGGACTGGACTCTTGGCGCAGCTTGTGATTATGGGTTTTGATATTCCAAGCCCACGGCCCAAGTTCGGTCATGGCGTCAGTTTCAGTACTCAATCCCCAGATGGCAAAGTGGTGTGTGTCATTGGAAGTTATCATCCAAGTCAGCAGAACACTTTCACAGGCAAGCTCACTCCAGCCATGTTGGATGGGATCTTTAAGCTCGCTCTGAAAAAAGCCTAAAAGTTATGCCCAGGTGAGTTTTCGTACCATATTTAGAGCAATTGCAAAAGCATTACCAATAAATAGTGCAAACATGAGCGTGCCAAGACCTACACGACCACCAAGCAACCATCCAATAGTCATCACAATAATTTCAAGAGTCAGCCGCACTCGTCCGACTCTGATACCAGTTACTCGATGAAGTCCTGTCATTAAGCCATCGCGAGGCCCAGGTCCGAGTCCACACGTGATGTACAGGGAAGAACCAATGCCGATGATGGCTATACCAGCAACGGCGTAGAGGAATCGAACGAGAAAATTATGATGTTGAATGGGGAACCAGTCGGTGCCAATCTGTAATGCAAATGCGATCACAATGATATTTGCGACCGTACCGAACCCAGGCCACTGCTTGAGTGGAATCCAAACGAGCAATACAACTAAGCTGATGAGAAAAGTCGACCATCCCAGAGATAGTGGTGTGTGTTTGGAGAGTCCCTGCGAAAGCACGGCCCAAGGTGAATTACCCAGGGTTGATTGAATTAACAGGGCTTCGCCAAAACCAAAAATCGTCAGTCCGAAGATAAGAATAAAGAATCGAATTGGATTAAGAGACCAACGCGACGGTGCAGTCCACGGAGTGAGCGGAACGACCTTGGATGGCTTGAAGAATTGAATGAATTTATTATCCATTTACGAGATCTTTGCACATTGCTCTAAACGCATGGGTATGTGCATCAATGTCAGCGGCAGTGGTTTCTGGAGAAACGAGAGCCATATTGTGGAATGGAGTAATCAAGAATCCGTCGTTGAGCATCCGTAGGTGAATATATTGCTCAAGTTCAAAATCGCCAGCGTTTGCGGCTTCGAGCCCAGTACGTGGGGCGGTAGCTTGGAACAGGTATTCACCGCGCGCACCCAGGCGAGAGCAATACCAAGGTAAGTCGAATTGCGCGATAGCGGCATCGACGCCATCGCACCATTGGCCACCCAAGCTAACCATGCGCTCAAATGCTTGATCTGTAAGGACTTCAGTGAGGGTGGCTCGCATGGCTGCCAAGCTCAGCGCATTGCCTGCCAGCGTGCTTCCGATGCCGCCGGTATCAATGAGTTCTCGCTCAACCTTCGCCTTTATTTGAGCAGCGATCTCGCTGCGCATTCCGAATGTCCCGGTTGGAATTCCACCCGCAATCGCTTTTCCGATCGTCAAAATATCCGGATTGAGGTTATGCAACGCGGTCATTCCACCAGGCCCCACAGAAATTGTGTGGGTCTCATCGATGATCCATACAGCCCCATATTTCTTTGCGAGTTCGCCAACCGCTTGAAGATACCCATCATCTGGAAGCACGATGCCGATATTGGTCATCGCTGGCTCCATCAAAATGGCAGCTACATCACCATGAGCGAGTGCAGATTCCATGGCGGCTAGGTCATTGAACTCAACAACACGTGTAGTTTCTGCTAGCTCTACCGGAGCTCCAAGATTTCCGGGGCGCTTAACGGTGTTTCCATCAGAATCTAAAGTCGCGAATGTTTCATCGACAGAGCCGTGGTAACACTTATCAATCACAATAATTTTCGAACGACCCGTGATCAGGCGCGAGTAGCGGATGACATGGCGATTGGCATCAGTAGCAGTGACTGTGTACTGCCAGAGAGGAAGTCCAAACCGACGTGCCAATTCGCGCGAGACAGTAACGGCATCTTCTGTTGGCAACATCGCAGTGAGGCCTCGCTTAAGCTGTGCCTTGATTGCCTCGACAGTTGGGGCAGGCGAGTGGCCGGTCATCGAACCGGTATCACCTAAACAGAGATCGATATATTCATTGCCATCAACGTCGGTAAATCGTGCACCTTGCGCGCGATCGACAAAGACGGGATATGCCCCTGGCCACTTGGCCATCCATGACATAGGGACGCCACCCGGCATGACCTTCGAAGCCTCTTGGAAGAGTGAACCAGACTTTGGATGAAGCGCTAGGAAGCGATTTTCTTCAATTTCTGTGAGCTTTTTTAGGTGGTTACGATCTATTTTCGTCATATCGCGATCTTAGCTGAGCAACCCCCTTCGGCGGAGTAGTGGCTCAATAACTGCATCTCGGCCGCGGAAATTTCGATACATCTCCATCGAATCTAGAGAACCGCCTCGACTCAATAACTCTGCACGGAAGTGATCTCCCAGAGCTCTTTTGAGACCACCATTTTCCTTAAACCATTCGACAGTATCTGCATCAAAAACTTCAGACCAGATATATCCGTAGTATCCCGCAGAATAACCACCAGCAAAAATATGTGAGAAGTAGGTAGTGCGATAACGTGTTGGCACAGGAGGGTAGGTGAGCCCATAGGCCTCGATCGCTGCAGCTTCGAAGGCTTCAACATCTTTCACATCTTGTCCGTCGGCAATCTCATGCCATGCAAGATCGAGAATTGCAGCCTGCATATATGAGGTGGTCGCATAGCCTTGATCAAAAGTTGAGGATAAATTAATGCGCTCGATAATTTCAGGTGAGAGTTTCTCACCAGTCTTGTAATGGTAGGCATAGTTATTGACTACCTCCGGCCAGAGCATCCACATCTCATTTACTTGTGATGGGAACTCGACAAAGTCACGTTCGACGCTAGTGCCAGATACGCGCGGATACTTCACGTGCGAGAGCAGTCCATGGAGTGCATGGCCGAATTCATGGAAGAGCGTTGTGAGGAAATCAAAACTAATCAGCGTTGGCTCGCCCGCGGGTGGCTTTGGAATGTTGAGGTTGTTGCACACCACCGGGAGCTGCCCGAGCAGAAAATTCTGGTCAACAAGATTGTTCATCCAGGCCCCACCGCGCTTTGAATCGCGAGTATAGAAATCGCCAATGAAGAGTCCGACTTTCTGGCCATCTTCGCCAAAGACCTCGAAGGCGCGGGCTTCTGGGTGATAAGTAACTAAATCCGGCCGTTCAACAAAAGAGAGTCCAAAGAGTTTATTTGCGGCAAAAAAGACGCCATCTGTGAGTACGCGCTCGAGTTCAAAGTACGGGGCTAGGGCGGCGGTATCTACGTCGTAACGTGCCTTACGTACCTTCTCTGCGTAATAGGCCCAGTCCCAACTTGCTAATTCAAAATCTCCACCATCAGCAGCTATGGCTGCCTGCAAATCGGCGCCTTCACGCTTGGCGTTAGCGACCGCTGGAGCTGCAATTTTGCGCATCATCTCGTGAACTTTAGCGGGGGTAGCCGCGTTACGTTCCCAGAGCACATATTCAGCGTGGTTTGTTGCGCCAAAGAGTGCGGCACGGCGGGCACGTAACTTGGCCATTGCCACCAGAGTTGTCTTGTTGTCATGTTCATTGCCACGAGCACCCTTGAGGATCGAAGCCTTCATGATTTTCTCTCGCAAGCCACGGTTGGTGAGAGAAGTAAGAAGTGGATGCCCCGTGAAGTTGACCATCGTGATCAGCCACTTGTCATCGAGCCCGCGACTCATTGCCGCACTCTTTGCGGTGGCGATCTCGTTCTCGGTGAGACCATCGAGTTCAGCTAGATCATCGACAATAATTGCCAGGTCATTGGTATCGGCAAGCGTCTGACGTGAGAAGGTTGCTTCAAGTACAGAGAGCTCCTCGTTGATCACCTTGAGTTCATCGCGTTGAGGTTGTGTGAGATGGGCGCCTGCGAAATGGAAATCTCGGTAGTAGCGCTCTAAAAGCCAAGCATCTTCGCTATTGAGTTGAAGTGATGGTGCCGCATCGCGAAGTGCGACGATGCGCGCGAAGAGTTCAGGATTGAGCTTGATAGCATCGCTATGGGCCGCCAGTTTTGGCGCGATCTCTGCTTCGATCTCATCTAAGAAGTCAGAGGTATCGCTCGAAGACTTGTTAAAAAAGACAAGCGCTACTCGATTGAGTAATTGCCCACTTTTCTCTAAGCCAACGATGGTGTTCTCAAAGGTGGGGGCACCCGTTGCCAAGATTGCATCAACTTCTTGTAGTTGCTCCGCCATCCCGGCGTAGAACGCAGGCAGGTAGTGGGCATCGGTGATCTCGGCAAAGGGTGGCAGCTCGTATTCAAGTGTGCTGCGCTTTGCGAAAGGATAAGCGGAATCAAATGATTGGGTAGACATTCCAACATTCTATTCTTGATCTGGCTCAAACGGTCGGGATCTATCCCGACCGTTTCTGTGCTCATTTGGAGAACATAATTGGACTACTAGGGCGCCCTTGGATTGGTGTGATCGTGGCCATAGACCTGCTACTCTGAAAATAGTTCCTGATGAGTTAGTCAAGACTCTTACGGGAATAATAAGGGAAGCGCTCGTACGACAGTGAGTCGGTTTTGAGCGTATTAAATGGTTGAAAAACCTCTCTTTTAATGAAAATAAAGATAAAAACATATGCCAGTTCGGATCGTAGTTTTGATCTCCATCACCTCACTCTTCATTCCAAACATTGTCGCGGATCTGGCTCATGCCGAAATAACCTCGACATCACTAACCATTTCAGCCAGTTGTGTCCCAGGCCCACTCTCAATCTCGGTCCCCGGAGCACTTGTCTTCCCTACTGTGAACGCTCCATCAATGGTGACTACAGGCTCATCAATTTCGACGGCGACCATGGGCACGGTCCTTGTGACTGACGCTCGTTGTGATGCACCAAATACAGCATGGACTGCTTCAGCGATTGCGACGGCACTTACTCCGACGGCGGGTCCCACAATTGCCGCATCGCTCATTGGCTATACCTCAGGGTCAATAGCAGTAACTGGAACGGTAGCTTGCGTTGCGGTCGATCAGATCAATCTCACTGGTGTCGTACCAGTTGTCAGAGCTGTCGCGACTGGTAGCAATACTGCATGGTGGACTCCTACGATTACGGTAACTGTCCCATCAGGACAAGCAGTCGGGACGTACACTGGTTCGATCACTCAATCGGTTGCTTAATGCCCACAAGTAATTCGCAAGTAGGACTTGGCATTAGGATTATTGAAATTCCGAGCGCTGTTCAAAATGATCCACAATCTGGAATATACATTGTTGATCGATTACTTCCTTCTACCGTTGTTTCAGAGCGGATTGAAGTTTCTAACTCAACTAACGCACCGATGATGGTCTCGCTCTACCCAAGTGCTGCTACAAATATCAATGGAGTGTTTACCCCCTCTTCTGGCGAGATTGCAAATGAGTTGACGTCGTGGACAAGCATCTTGCCATCCTCTGGGGTCATTGCTGCACATGGCACTTTGGATGCAATAGTGACTATTTCCGTTCCAGCTAACGTGATCTCCGGCGAGCAGTATGGAGTTATTTGGGCCTCGGCCAGTACCCCAACTCACGCCTTCGGCATTGTGAGTGTCAGCCGTGTTGGCATTCGCATGTACGATCCAATTGGTGCAGATCTTGAGACTGCATCTAGCACCACAACAACTTTAGGTACTTCTCACCCGTCCTGGACGCTCGATGTCCAATGGACCGCAATCGGTCTTCTGTTTATTGCAGTTGCAGCACTCGCGGCCAAAGAGAACTCTCGGAGTCGCAGAAAGCGCAAGAAGAGCAAGAAGCCCCGCAAAGGGAGTTAATCGGCGAGAGGTATTCCAAAGCTCGGCATGAAGCGACCAAGCTTCAGGTCGAATTCCGTAGAGGACCTCACATCAGTCATGGATGGAAGTTTCTTCCAGAATCAGAAGTTCGATTCGAACTTGGCTTACGGTCAAGTTAAGTTGGTTGGCGCATTATGGATGGCACATCTTGCACGAACCTATCCAGAACTACGCTTCATCACCGTTAGTCCGGGAAATACAACGGGAACTAATGCCGCAGAGAACGTCGCCTTGCCACTGCGCCTCGCGGCTAAATACATCATGCCCATATTAGGCCTCTCACATGGGCTTGAGGATGGCGCAAAGAGATTTTTGGATGGAGCGACGAATCCACGTTTCTCAAGTGGCGTCTTTTACGCCAGTCCAGCAGGAAAGATGAAGGGGGCAATGGTGGATCAAACTCCTATATTTCCGGAGTTGGCTAGCCAATCCTTTCAAGAGAATGCCAACGAGGCTATCCACCGCTTCCTCGCTTAAAACTATTTTCACACTCACGGTCGCAATATTGATTCGATCGGATTTGTCCAATATGTGCGTGTGTTTGACTGACGATTGCAAAAACACTTTGCAAGATGTAATCACAAAACTGGAGCCTGAGTTATCTAACTCAGGCTCCAGTTTGTCGTTCAAACTTCTCAAACCTAGATGCTGCCGAATATAAGCACATCGTTCAAGGGTTGGCCTTCCTTAAATATATCTCTGACTCCTTCAGATAAAGAAGTGAAAATATGGAATTTACCCGTAATTAGCCTAAGATTTCCTCAGACGCCCCGGTATCCCAATGGTAGAGGAAGAGGACTTAAAATCCTTTCAGTGTCGGTTCGAGTCCGACCCGGGGCACTTACTGACCACAACATTTCACATAGTCGATTCTGCATGAAGCCAGTAAAATTCTGACTCCCATGCCTGAGCTGCCAGAAGTCGAAACAGTCCGTAACGGACTCCTTGCGCATGTTGTTGGTCGCAAAATTTCCTCTGCTACGCAACTGCATGCACGGGCACTAAACCCTAGAAGTATCGCACCCATCGAAGATCTTGCAGGTTCTACCGTCCTAGATATTAAGCGTCGTGGCAAATTCCTCTGGTTTGAGTTAGATCGTCCTGAAGTATTGGTTGCACATTTAGGAATGTCCGGGCAGTTCCTGATTGACCCACGTGAAACCAAGCACACGCGAGCAATCTTCACTCTTAATAAAGGTAGAAGCCACACTGCACTGCACTTTAATGATCAAAGAACATTTGGCTGGGTCTCAGTCGAGCGCAAGAGCAGTGGAGTACCTACCTCGGTGTCCAGCATAGCCCCGGACATATTCGAGCCAAGCTTTGATCGAGCTGATGTGATTGCCAATATCAAACGCCGTAAGGTGAAGATCAAAACAGCGATTCTTAATCAAAACATTGTCTCCGGAATTGGCAACATTTACGCAGACGAATCGCTCTGGCTAGCGCGAGTCCATCCGGAAAGCGTCACCCACGAGATGAGCGCTGCGCAGATTGGTCGAACACTTGATTGCGCTAAGGAAGTGATGTCTCAAGCTATCAAGGTCGGTGGAACTTCGTTTGATGATTTATATATCAACGTCAATGGTGAGAGTGGCTATTTTGCAATCTCGCTAAATGCCTATGGCCGCGAGAATGAACCGTGCGGCCGTTGTGGCGCGCTCATTAAGCGGATCTCGTTTGCCAATCGATCCTCACATTTCTGCCCGCGATGTCAGAAAAAGAGAGGTTGAGGAAGGTTTCAGCAAGCACGATTCCCGCAAGGGGATTAGCCTTTGGGAATGCTAGGCGGAGTAAATAACGGCCTATTTTTTCAAGGCTTCGGTGGTTTCTTTGCCATGCTGATATTTATCCCAATTCTTATTTGGATGTCATCTTCAAAAAGACGCAAAGCAAGCCGCAAACACCGTCGAGATATTCGTCGCTCCTTGCGCGCTCTTAACAGAAAGTAGCGCCATATGTTGGCTGTTGTCACTGGTGGATCTCGCGGGCTTGGTCTCCAAAACGCCAAGGACTTACGTGCGCTCGGTTATGACGTTGTTCTTGTCGCCAGCAACGAGGCGTTGCTTGCCCGGGTGGCCGAAGAAATTGGCGCAGATTACCGCGCAGTTGATCTCTCAAACCTAGAGAAAACTCGTCATACTTTTTCGGAGATAGTTCAGAGCTATGGTGCACCTGACGTACTCCTGCTGGCGCACGGAGTCATGAGCGAGAAGATGTCCAAGACCCTGCGCACGACAACTGAAGAATGGCGTCGCGTGATGGCGATTAATTTGGATTCGACTTTTGTCATTGTGAATACAGTCGTCCCAACCATGACTGAACTTAGAAGTGGTCGAGTGATTGTGTATTCAGCATGCCTCGGCCGCATGAGTGGGCCCGGAAATGCAGGGGGGTTGGCTCCATACCGAATTTCAAAAGCTGGAGTGAATGCGTTGGTGCGCAACTTGGCTCACGAAACCGGTTTGGGTGGACGCGGCATATTGGTGGACGCGCTCTGCCCCAATCACACACGCACAGATATGGGCGGACCGGATGCTCCACGATCTGTTGAGGAAGGTGCCGCCACGGCGCTCTGGCTTGCTACGCGATCATTTACTCCTGGAAGTGATACAACTGGTGTTTTGTGGGAGGACCAGGAAGTTATCGACTGGTAGCCTCGTTACATGAACGAAAAAGAATTAATCCGTACGTGGAACGAACTCCGTGCTGTGCGCGTAAGAGCGCAGTTGGCACCAACACTTCTCCTTGCAGTGATTCTTGCTCTTGGAGCAACTGGCCACCTCAGTAATTCAACCGATATGGCCCTTCGTATTTTCACTATGGGACTTGTCGTTGCTGGTGGGGTTTTCGCAACTACATCCATGCTCTCTGCAACTCGAGATGCTGTGTGGGTGAGTGATTCGCTGAAGGCCACAAAGGAGTTGTCATTAATCGGTAAGAAGATTTCAGGAGAACGTCAGACAACTGTGTTGAGCGGCGGATTGATTGCTCTGCTCACTAGTTTTAATCTGATTGTGCTCTGGATTTACCTCTTCCGCTAGCATTCCTATTATGTCGCCGCTAATTTCAATACTTGCAGGGCTAGGGATTGGCTCCATTGCGGGTCTGCTCTCTGGTTTATTTGGAATCGGTGGCGGAATTGTCATTGTGCCAATGTTGGCATTTCTCCTGAAATTTCCAACCTCTAAAGCTGTTGGAACTTCACTGGCAGCCATGTTGCTACCAGTGGGAATTCTTGCCGTAGTTCGCTATGCAAAAGCTGGCGAAGTCGATTTCAAGGTTTCTACAGCGATCGGCGTGGCAATTTTTGTAATGGCCGGAGTCGGTGCAGCAGTTGGATTAAATGTAGGAAGCGTCTGGATTAACAGAGGATTTGGAGTTTTACTGCTCCTTGTAGGAATTAAATTTTTGGTCACAGCTTGATTTGTGAATAAAAGAGGATAGAAAAAAGCCCCGGCGAATTGCCGGGGCCTTTTTATTACTACTTACGATTAATTGGCTTAACCAAGTGCCTCGCCGGCAGCTTCCTTCATGGCTTGTGCATGTTGTGCACCAGTCTTGAGTGGAGTTGCCTTGAGCATGATTGCCACAAGAATTCCGATCAGCGTTACAGGAGCCGCTGCGAAGAAGACAATGTGGAATGACTGCACATATGAGTGATCAATTGTTGCTTGCAATGGCTTTGTGAAGCCAGCTGCGATAGCAGGATTGTTCTGCAATTGACCAAGAGATTGTGGTGTCGCACCAGCAAGCGCTGCTGGGTTGGTTGCACCCAGCTTGGCGATGTTGCCAGTGATGTAATGGCTCAACTTACTTGCGTAGATCGAACCAAAGATTGCTACGCCAAGAGTTCCGCCGATTGAACGCCAGAAAGTATTGAGCGAAGTACCGATACCCATATCGCGAATCTCAAGTGAGTTCTGGAGCGCAATTACAAGGTTCTGTAGGCACATTCCAAGTCCAGCACCAAGCATGATCGCAAAGATTGATAGACGCCAGTAAGGTGTTGTCTCAGTCAAAGTTCCCATAAGAATTAGAGCTGCAGTCATGAGGACCATGCCAACAACTGGGAATGCCTTGTACTTACCGTGCTTAGTGATCCACTTACCCGAGAAGATCGATGTGGTGACAATTCCGAACATCAATGGCAAGAGCTTGAGGCCAGAGAGAGTTGCAGAGTTGCCTTTTACTAGCTGGAAGTAGAGAGGCAACATAACGATCGCACCGAACATCGCTGCACCAACAAGGAATGCAAGGATCGATGTGATCGAGAATGTGTGGTTCTTAAATAGGCGTAGGGGAAGAATTGGCTCCGAGGCCTTGGCTTGATTCCAGAGGAATATAGCGAAGAGCACAAGACCGCCACCGATCCAACTCATTGTTTTAGCCTTAAGCCATCCGTTCTCCGGAGCATAAACAGAGATTCCGAGAAGAAGAACTGATACAGCAACGATAAGAAGTAGTGCGCCGATGTAGTCGATCTTGTGTTGGCGAACAACTTTAGGAATGTGCAGAACTGCTGATGTAACAACAAGCGCGATCATTCCGAATGGAAGGTTGATGTAGAAAATCCAACGCCATCCAGTTACGCCAAGAACGTGGTGATGATCTGAGAAGAATCCACCAAGGAGTGGACCAGCAACAGTTGCTAGACCCCAGACGGCACCAAAGTAGCCCTGGTAGCGACCGCGTTCACGTGGAGAAACGACATCTCCAATGATTACGAAGGTGAGTGACATCAAGCCACCAGCACCCAAACCTTGGAATGCGCGAGATGCGATCAATTCATTCATGTTGTGCGCGATACCAGAAGCGAAAGATCCAAGTAGGAAGACAACAATCGCGAACTGGAAGACCTGACGACGACCGTAGAGGTCTGAGATCTTTCCGTACAGCGGTGTTGATGCGGTAGAAGTAAGAAGGTAAGCAGTGACGACCCATGTGTAGTGCTTGAGTCCACCGAGATCTACGGTGATTGTCTTAAGAGCAGTTGAAACGATCGACTGATCGAGCGCTGCAAGGAGCAGGCCGGTCATCAGCCCGATCATGACTGCCACGATTTGCTTGTGGCTCATTTGTGCATGCTCGGCGTGAGCAGCAGACGTTTTTTCAGACATCATGTCCCTATCTATGTGAAGCGTTCGTGGAGTAGCTGGATAAAGGTGAAAAATGAGTTGTTCACCAAATTTATTTAACTTTCAACCTAATTGTACCGAGTGAGTGATCGCCCCGCTCGCTTATGATGGTGCTATGAAGAGCGTCATAGCCGAAAATCTCGTAAAGACCTACCGAAATGGCCAGGTCAAAGCACTGGATAACCTGAGCTTGGATGTGGAAGAGGGCACCGTTCTAGGCGTACTCGGCCCTAATGGTGCGGGCAAGACGACCACTGTGCGAGTTCTATCCACACTCCTTAAGCCAGATTCTGGTCACGCCACTGTCGGGGGAATCGATGTGGTCAAGGACCCAAAGGCGGTCCGCGAAATTATTGGTCTCTCTGGCCAGTACGCGGCTCTGGATGAGACTCTCACCGGCTGGGATAACTTGGTGATGTTCGGACGCCTCTATCACTTGAGTGGTGAGCAAGCTCGGGTTCGGGCTAAAGAGCTCCTAGAACAATTTTCATTGACCGACTCGGCCCATCGTCCGATCAAAACCTTTTCTGGTGGAATGCGTCGCCGACTAGATCTAGCGGCTTCACTCATTGTCAGGCCGAAGGTCCTCTTCTTAGACGAACCAACAACGGGTCTTGATCCTCGAGGCCGAATGGAAATGTGGGAGGTCATCCAAAGCCTTGTTAAAGATGGCGTGACCCTGCTGCTCACCACTCAGTATTTAGAAGAAGCCGATCAATTAGCGGATGACATTGTTGTGATCGATCGCGGCCAAGTTATTGCACGTGGCTCTTCTGATCAGCTTAAAGCTGAGGTCGGTGGAGAGCGACTGGAGATTGTTGTAGACGAATCCGATATCGATGCAGCGCGCGCGGTCATTGAACGAATCGCGGGTGCATCGAGTGTTGTGGATCAAGGTTTGCGCAAAATTTCTGCTCCTGTTCGCGCAGGCACTGATTCGCTGATCGAAGTTGTGCGCGAACTAGATGCGCTCAAGATTCATCCGCTCGATCTAGCCCTTAAGCGCCCATCACTCGATGATGTATTTATGTCAATCACAGGACATGCTGCAGAAGAAGCCGTTGATGACTCGGCGGCAGAGCCCACCAAGAAGAAGAAAGGCGGCCGCAAATGAGTTCCGTGAAGCACTCTGTGAGTGATGCTCTTGTCATTACAAAACGCCAACTTCAGCAGTTGGTACGAGTCCCAGAAGTCCTGATTTTTAACACGATTCAACCCGTAATGTTTGTTCTACTTTTCCGCTACGTGTTCGGTGGTCTAGGTGTGGGGATTCCTGGTGGCTATGTCCAACTTCTTATGCCTGGAATCTTTGTACAAACAGTCACATTTACCCTCGCCGCAACAGCTCAAGGGCTTGCCCAAGATATGGAAAAGGGCCTGATTGATCGATTCCGCTCGCTGCCTATCTCTCGTTCAGCAGTAGTAATGGGTCGAACACTTGGAGATGGCTTGCTCAATATTGTCGTGCTAGTAGTGATGGGAGTTGCGGGTTATATAGTCGGTTGGCGCCCTACATCGAGCCTGCTTCATATCGCAGCGGGCTTCATCTTGCTGCTCTTCTTCGGATATGCGCTCTCATGGTGTGGTGTCTTTGCTGGACTGATCTCTAAAGATGCTCGAGTCGTAGCTAACGTCTCGTTCCTCTTTACATTTCCGCTGACATTTCTCTCAAACGCATTCGCTTCCACGACGACGATGCCAAAACCGCTTCAATATTTTGCTGAGTGGAATCCGGTCTCAACGATGGTCGCAGCTACTCGCCAGCTCTTTGGTTTTCACAATACTTTTGGAGTGACGGCCCATTCCTATCCAAGTGAGCATCCGATCGTGACTTCGCTCTTTTATATGGTTGTCTTGATGGCAATATTTATGCCGCTGAGTGTTCGACGATATAAGAGTGCAAACCGTCGCTAACAACGACTAACAACATCTAACGACAAGTAAGGAACTTGCTTAGTAAGGTCTAGCGTCAATTATTCTGACAGGAAATTCCTTCTTGTTCGGCGCGATGTAACTGACGGTATCGCCAACTTTGGCACCGTGAATCGCAGCCCCAAGAGGGGATTTCTCTGAGTACACATCCATATCACCGTTGGAAATTTCACGAGAACCAAGTAGGAAGATCATCTCCTCGCCCGCCATATCGATGGTGACGACCATGCCTAGCCCCACTGCTCCAGATTCACTCGCCGGTGGAGTGCCAATGTGTGCGTTATCGAGCATATGCTTGAGTTGGCGAATGCGACCAACAATCTTGCCCTGCTCTTCTCTAGCAGCGTGGTAGCCACCATTCTCTTTGAGGTCACCCTCGGCTCGAGCAGCTTCAATCTTTTTGACGATATCTGAAAAGCGTGGACCTTCGAGCTCTGCAAGCTCCGCGCGTAGGCGAGCTGCAGCCTCTTCAGTAAGCCAGGTCTGGTTAGTCATAAGAAGCCAAGTTTAACTTACGAACAGTGATCGATGCTCGCCGCGACCGCTGGAGCGCGGGTGGGAATCGTGATATTTCGGGTGTAGCTATTGGCTCCCGCGGGGATGAGATCGGTTACTTGACCCACCGTGTTGGCTTGATAATCACTGGCAATCAGAACGCATTGATGGGTCTTAGAGGCTGTTCGGACATTGATGTAATAACGAATCGAAATCTGCCTTTCGTTATCGGCATGAAAAGAGATGAGAGTGCTTGAAATCTCTGGTTTTGCGAAATGGTCAGCCGACCAGATCAACCACGCTCCGCCAATAAGGAGCAGCGCCACCGCAGCAATAACCCAGCTCTTCACTCGACGAGCAAATGTGCGCTCAGCAATCCCATAGCGCGCTCGCAGGTAAGGCGTTGAGTGGCGGTCCATTAGCTAAGCATAGGATAATAAAGCAATGAGCGACTCAACTGATATTAGCACCGGCCTTGCAGGCTCTCTGGTGATGACCTTTCTTTGCATTGGTATCACCGTCTTGCTGATCAGTTTTTATCGTCGTTACAAGCGAGCATCAAAGAACGCCAAAAACGACTCAACTCAAGGCTAATGGGAAGCGACACTAGCCATGAATAACAAAAGCAAGTTTGTAAAAACGATCGCAACAGGCCTGCTCATGATTCTTGTATCTGGAGTCTTTGTGGAGCTGGGCATTTGGCAATGGCACCGCGCCCAAGCGACGTCGCGTCAAGGTAAATATGTTCCACCATCTACCCCAATATCACTCACCAGCGTTGATCAAGCCGGGCACAATCTCTCTAATGAAGCGCTCAATCGTGTAGTCACCTTTACTGGTCACTACGTCGGAAATTATGATGCCCCGTCTCAGCAAGTTCCTAATGATGGATATAAAGATTTAAGTGTTGGGCTCTTTGAGATCAGCGATAACCGCGCACTGCTCGTTGTTCGCGGACTCAATGACGGGACTATTAAGCCAACGAAAGAAGCTCTCACTATTGAGGGACGCATGTATCCGCGCCAGCAAGAAGACCACGGCCTCAATAGCGACACTTCGCTCGGTCGACTCGATCCCGGCTTAGTTGCCGGAGTTGGTGGTTACAACTTATTTGATGGATATGTGGTGGCATCAAGTGAGACAACTGCTTCTGGCCAATTGCTTCCTGGCGATCGAATTCCAGACCCAGTACTTGTTCAATCGATTTCGGGTTTCTATTGGCAACATATTTCGTACGTCGTCATCTGGTGGTTCATGGCGATCTTGACGCTCTGCGCGCCAATAATTGCCAAGCGAAGTAATCGAGAGAGCGCGGAAAAAGAAGCGCTAGCGGCCCAATATGCACGCGCCGATGAGATTAACCATATTGACAGAAGTAGATAGGATAAAGAAATGAAAAAAGGACTTGAGGGCGCATTGCAACGCTATAAAATTATGGCTCTCTGGTCAGGTTGCTGGTCCCTACTTCTGTGGCTTGTAGCGGTACCGGCCAATATCTTCTTCCACAATAAGGCATGGCCTTTTGTCGCTATTGCAATTATCCATGGATTTACCTACCCGCTCTATGTTCTCAGCGCCTTTGAGTACAGCCTTAAGGCTCGCAAAAACCTCTTCACTACTTTGATTTACATCGCAGCTGGCACGTTGCCGATTGCATCTTTTGTAGCCGAGAAGAAGGCAACGGCTGATTTCCTTAAGCGGTGAAAAGCCAAGGTGGCCTCGTGAGGTCAATCAAATCGGCAATTAAGTCGGCAATTAAGGCACTGCTCTATCCGCTCTATGAGCGACGACTTCTCTCTCAACTCGACTTCACTCAGACACCGCATCACGTCGGCGTTATATTGGATGGAAATCGCCGGTGGGCAAAGTCAAACTACGGCATAAGTGCTGAAGCTGGACATCGTGCCGGCGCCGAAAAAATTGTGGAGCTTTTGGATTGGTGTGCTCAAGCTGACGTCACCATCATCACCCTATGGTTGCTATCCACGGATAATCTCAACCGCGATCCATCCGAACTCGATGCGCTCTTACGGATCATCGCATCCGCAGTTGATCGCCTAGATGAGTTGGGTCGCTGGGAGATCAAACCGCTAGGTGCCTTAGAGCTCCTGCCGATGTGGCTGCAGGATAAGTTGCGAGGGATCGAAAGTCGTAGCAAAGGTCGTGCTGCGAGCGTGGTCAATGTCGCGATCGGTTATGGCGGACGCCGCGAAATCGTCGATGCCGTGCGCAACTACATTAAAGATGGAATCGCCCACGGAGAATCTGCTGACCAGATTGCCGAAGGTTTGAGTGTTGATGAAATTAGTAAGCACCTTTATACAGCTGGAATCCCAGATCCTGAACTCGTCATCAGAACCTCGGGGGAGCAGCGGTTATCGGGATTTCTTCTATGGCAATCTGCCCACTCCGAGTTCTATTTCTGTGAGGCGTATTGGCCAGACTTTAGGCGGGTGGATTTTCTGAGAGCGCTTCGCGCTTATGCCCAGCGCCACCGCCGATTCGGCCGCTAGTAAGCCCTAAAAACCATCTAGAAAGTCACCTGAATGTAACTTTGGCACTCCGCGTGTCGCCGAACAACGGGGTCGGGCGAGTTTTAGGTTTGAGATATGGCACCCAAGATTTACGTCCTCGACACCAGCGTCCTTCTTGCAGATCCAACCGCGTTAGCTCGCTTTGCCGAGCATGAGGTGATCATCCCAATAACGGTGATCTCCGAACTCGAGACTAAACGGGACCACCCAGAGCTGGGTTTCTTCGCTCGCCAGGCGCTACGCAGTCTCGATGACTTGCGTATTCACAATGGCCGCCTGGATGAAGCCATCGTCATTAATGAGGCTGGTGGAACAGTCAGGGTAGAGCTCAACCACTCAGATACCTCGAAACTTCCAAGCGGCTTTCTTCGCGACTCATCTAATGACACTCGCATCTTGGCCATCGCCCACAACTTGATGCGCGAATCTCGCGACGTTGTCCTTGTGACTAAGGATCTGCCGCTGAGAGTAAAAGCATCTTCCTTGGGCGTGACTGCCGAGGAGTATCGCCATGAGTTGGCTGCAACCTCCGGCTGGACAGGAATGATTGAGGCAGATGTGTCAGGTTCGGTCATCGATTCTTTGTATGAAGGTGATCGAGTCGAGCACGCTCTCGGAAAAGAGAATCCTTGCCACACCGGAATTGTGCTCCACTCCGAAAAAGGGAGCGCGCTAGCTCGGGTTACTCCTGACAAGAAGATCACTCTGGTACGCGGAGATCGCACAGCCTTTGGGCTTCACGGTCGCAGCGCAGAACAAAGAGTCGCTCTCGATATATTGCTTGATAATGAGATCGGCATCGTCTCACTTGGTGGTCGTGCCGGAACTGGTAAATCAGCTATCGCACTATGCGCTGGACTCGAAGCAGTCTTGGAACGTCGCCACCATAAGAAAGTTGTGATCTTCCGTCCGCTCTATGCCGTCGGCGGTCAAGAGCTGGGCTACCTACCTGGCAGTGAGAACGAGAAGATGTCGCCTTGGGCCCAAGCAGTGTTCGATACTTTGGGTGCGCTGGTGAGTCAGACTGTCATCGATGAGATTATTGACCGTGGATTGATTGAGGTGCTGCCACTCACTCACATCCGTGGTCGCTCACTTCACGACTCTTTTGTCATCGTTGATGAAGCACAGTCGCTAGAGCGGGGCGTTCTGCTCACTGTTCTCTCGCGAATTGGTCAAGGTTCGCGCGTTGTTCTCACTCACGACATTGCCCAGCGAGATAACTTGCGGGTTGGCCGTCATGATGGAGTCGTCGCTGTTGTGGAATCCCTCAAGGGGCACCCACTTTTCGCGCACGTCACCTTGACTCGCTCCGAGCGCTCGCCAATTGCGGCACTGGTCACTGAAATGTTGGAAGAGCCACTCAATTTCACTGCCTAGACGCTCAATAGCCATTTTTAATAGCTATTAGAAAATTGCGTTAAAGCATTATTTTATACTGCTTTTGGCCTCGCGCGGACATTTCGGACATTTCGGATTCTATGCTTATTGACCTGCACTTTTAATTTTGCACTTTTCTGTGAATTAAATTTTTTTTCCGACTTACGCGGGTCCTAATTTGCCCCTTGTTCATCTCTCTGTAACTCTCTAACCCTGATCAATCACCCAAAGGTGGTTGGCGAGAGTAAAACGAGAGCAAGATCTGCAACCAGGTCTGCCGGTAGCTAGATACCTCTAGAGGTATCTAGAGGTATCTAGAGGGAAGGGAGGGTTCGATCAGATGAAGCGTCATCCAAAAGTGTTCAATCGACGAGT
Source organism: uncultured Actinomycetes bacterium (assembly GCA_903825945.1). GTDB lineage: Bacteria > Actinomycetota > Actinomycetes > Nanopelagicales > Nanopelagicaceae > PALSA-747. The sequence goes on from CAIKCJ010000049.1 coordinate 33,824, forward strand.
ACTTTCCCTGGGCGCAGCTTTCACCTTCACCATTTTTGCATCAATCAATACAACCTACGCCCAGACAAGTTTTGGCCAAGAGGTCGCAATCCCAAATAACACGAATGTAGTTTCCGTGTCGGCCCCGCTCACTCCATCTGCTGCCCTGACCATCGAGTCTGGCGCGGTCAGTTTGGGCGATGGCGCTGCTGCTGATGCCAGCGAAATGGCCTTGGTCTCACTAGAGGCTCGCCAAGTTCAATTGGCCAAGACTCCAAGTGGCGCCCAACAGGTGGCAGACCAACTCATCGGAACGACCTATCACTGGTCGAGCGCGCAGGTCTCATGCCTCAACGCTTTGTGGGGCGGAGAGAGTCACTGGAACTATAAGGCTCACAACTACTACAGCGGCGCTACAGGCATTGCCCAAGCCATGCCAGCTGACAAGATGGATGTCGTCGCAACAGATTGGCGCACCAATCCGGTTACTCAGATTAAATGGGGAATCCGTTACATCTACATCCGCTACGGAACTCCATGCAAGGCGCTAGCCCGAGAGCACTGGGCCGGTAACTACTAACTGCTGGTTAGGTCTAGTTAGGTCTAGTTAGGTCTAGAGCCGATCATGATTGGGTTACTCGTTTCAGCAAAGAAATCATTTCCCTTGTCGTCGACCACGATGAAGGCAGGGAAGTTCTCAACCTCAATCTTCCAGACCGCTTCCATTCCCAGCTCCGGGTAATCCAGTACTTCGACCTTTTTGATGCAATCCTGAGCCAGGCGAGCCGCCGGGCCACCAATCGAACCAAGGTAGAAGCCGCCATGAGCATTACATGAGTCAGTCACCTGCTTGGAGCGATTGCCCTTTGCCAACATGATCATTGAACCGCCAAGGGACTGGAACTGCTCGACATAAGAATCCATGCGACCAGCGGTTGTCGGACCGAAAGAGCCTGAGGCATAACCTTCTGGAGTCTTTGCGGGGCCCGCGTAGTAGACGGCGTGATCTTTAAAATATTGAGGCAATGGTTGCCCGGCATCGACGAGCTCTTTTAATTTGGCATGAGCCAGATCGCGGGCAACGATCAAAGTGCCATTGAGTTCGACCCGTGTCTTAATCGGGTGCTTAGAGAGAGTCGCTAGGACCTGCGCCATTGGTGCATTGAGATCAATCTGAACCGCCTGGCCTTGGAGGTGCTCATCGGTGGTCTCAGGCAAGAAATGCGCAGGCTCGCGCTCGAGCTTTTCAAGGAAGACACCCTCTTTGGTGATCTTGCCCTTGGCCTGGCGGTCAGCCGAGCAAGAGACTGCGATCGCAATAGGAAGTGAAGCGCCGTGGCGAGGCAGGCGAACTACCCGGACATCGTGACAGAAGTACTTGCCGCCAAATTGGGCACCGATTCCAAGCGTGCGAGTGAGTTTGAGGACTTCCTCTTCAAGCTCTATATCTCTAAATGCATGGCCAGTTTTGGCATCGCCGGAAGTAGGGAGTGCGTCAAGGTATTTGGTGCTGGCTAGTTTTGCAGTCTTCACAGTGTGCTCGGCACTGGTGCCACCGATGACAATTGCCAAGTGATAAGGCGGACAGGCGGCTGTTCCGATCGAACGCAATTTTTCATCCAACCACTTCATAAATGAGGTTGGGTTGAGGACCGCTTTGGTCTCTTGGTACAAAAATGATTTGTTTGCAGAGCCGCCGCCTTTTGCAATGAATAAGAAGTTGTATTCATTGGCGTGATCGCTATCAGAGTAGATCTCGATCTGGGCTGGCAAGTTGTTGCCGGTGTTCTTCTCATCCCAGGTAGTGACTGGGGCCATTTGTGAATAACGAAGATTGAGTTTTGTGTAGGCGTTGTAGACACCTTGTGAAATGCTGACCTCATCTTTTTGCGAGGTCAACGTGTGTTGACCCTTCTTGCCCATCACCAGCGCAGTGCCTGTGTCTTGGCACATTGGCAGAACCCCGCCAGCTGCAATGTTGGCGTTCTTGAGGAGATCTAACGCAACGAATCGATCGTTGGGAGAACTCTCTGGATCGCTCAAAATATTAGTCAGTTGTTGCAAGTGCGCTGGGCGAAGATAGTGCGAGATATCGTGAATTGCTTCTTCAGTGAGTCGAGTCAAAGCTTCTGGGGCAACTGTGAGAAATTCAATGCCGTTAGCGTCGAACGTGCTTACGCCTTCGGTAGTCACCAGGCGATATTCGGTTGTATCTTCGCCGACAGGAAGTAGATCGCTATATGTGAACTCAGGCATCTGCCGCACCCTTCTCATTTTTTTCAGCTTTTTTCTTTGCAAACTCAGAGAGAGATGCGGTTGCGCCATCAAGCCATTCTTGGCAGATCTGAGCTAATTCCTCGCCGCGCTCCCACAATTTCATGGATTCACCCAAAGTGGCTTGGCCACTTTCTAATTCGCTAATTACTTCTGCTAAAGCCTCGCGGGCTTCTTCATATGTGAGTTTTGCGGCAGCCATGAAGGTAAATCTACTCGCCTTGTAAAGCCCCATTAACAGTCGCAGCGATTGTGCCGTGCGCCACTCGGATCGCGATCTTTTCATTGCTGGCAACCGCGGAGGCATCCATCACCAACGTGCCGTCGCTTTTTAGGACGACCGCATAGCCTCGATCGAGAGTGCCTTGGGGGGAGAGGGCGGTGAGATGTGAGGTCAAAGAGTCGAGCTCTTCTTGTCGATCACTCACCATCGCCATTGGGTCTGCCATGGTCGGGCGGGAGAGGATTGCGGTGAGCCATGAGCGTTCTCGTTCGATGCGATGGGTCAATGTTCGAAGCGCTCGGTCTTGGAGCTGGGCAATTTTGCGAAACTCTTCATCGACGTCGGGTACTACTCGCTTGCCAGCATCGGTTGGCGTGGATGCGCGCCAATCTGCAACGAGATCGAGAAGTGGAGAATCTTTCTCATGCCCAATTGCACTGACGATTGGCGTCATCGATTCTGCAACTAATCGAATCAGACTCTCATCGCTAAATGGCAAGAGATCTTCGAATGAGCCGCCGCCACGAGTAATGATGATGACATCGACATCGGGATTGCTATCTAATTCGCGCAAGGCGGCCGACACTTCAACGACTGCAGCAGATCCTTGGACTGCTACTTCACGAATCGCGAATTGAACCGATGGCCATCGTCGCTTTGCGTTTTCGATGACATCTTTCTCGGCATCGCTATTGCGACCACAGATAAGTCCAACGACTTTAGGAAGAAATGGCAGCTCGCGTTTACGGGATGCGGCGAAGAGGCCTTCAGAAGCTAAGGTGTTCTTAAGTGCTTCAAGTCTGGCCAGCAATTCTCCGAGCCCGACTTGGCGAATCTCCTTGAAGCTCATGGAGAGCGAACCATTTTTGGAGTACCACGAAGCTTTGGCATTAATGATGACGCGTGCATTTTCTGAAAGTTCACCCGCAGCAGCAAAGGTGCTCTTGTGGCACATAATCGAAAGACTCATATCTGCGCTGGTGTCACGCAGGCGCATGTAGACCATAGAGCTACCAGGTCTAACCTTCACCTCGGAGAGTTCGCCTTCGATCCAGACAGGGCCAAGTCGAGATATGTAATCTCCGATGGCCTCAGAGATGACCCGGACGGGTAGGGGCTTCTCGGATGAATTTTCCAGCATGATCCTTATCCTAACTTTAGGTAGGCTTCATGCATGTCTAAAAAGGTTCTCTTGGCTGCCCCTCGTGGATATTGCGCAGGTGTGGATCGTGCTGTGATCACAGTTGAAAAAGCCCTAGATCTTTATGGCGCTCCCGTTTACGTTCGCAAACAGATCGTTCACAACAAGCATGTGGTCGCCACTTTGGAAGCTCGCGGAGCGATCTTTGTCTCCGAAACCGATGAAGTTCCAGAAGGCGCAACAGTTATCTTTTCGGCCCACGGAGTATCCCCAGCGGTTCACGCTGATGCCGCCGCTCGAAATCTTAAGACAATCGATGCGACCTGCCCGTTGGTGACAAAAGTGCACCACGAGGTGAAGCGATTTGCGAGTGAGGATTACGACATTCTTCTCGTTGGCCACAAGGGACATGAAGAAGTTGAGGGAACTGCAGGTGAAGCCCCAGCAAATGTCCACGTGATTGACACGATGGCTGATGTCGAAGGAATCCATATCCGCGATGAGAAGAAGTTGATCTGGCTCTCACAAACAACGTTGAGTGTGGATGAAACTATCGCGACAGTTCGTTCACTCAAGGAAAGATTCCCGCACCTTATCGACCCTCCAAGCGATGACATCTGCTACGCGACACAAAATCGTCAGACTGCAATTAAAGAGATTGCTCCTCGTACAGATTTAGTGCTGGTTGTGGGATCCGTGAACTCGTCCAACTCGGTCCGTCTTGTGGAAGTTTCAAAAGAGTATGGCGCAAAGAATGCGTATCTCATTGACTACGCCGCAGAAGCAAAAGATGAGTGGCTTGAAGGTGTCGAGACCGTAGGTGTCTCAAGCGGAGCATCTGTACCAGAGATTTTGGTTAAAGATTTATTGTTATGGCTTGCAGAGCGCGGCTTCAGCGATGTTGAAACTATCACCGCGTCTGAAGAGCATCTACTCTTCGCAATCCCGCCAGAGCTTCGAAAGGATTTACGCGCCGCTGGAAAGTGAGCGCTTGTTCCAGAAGTAGTAGCCCCAACCGCAGAGCGTTGCTAATACCAAATATGGAGCACCAGCTCCGAGTGAGGTAACAAGATCTAATCCAAAGCGGGCAACGTGCAACCCTGCTCCACCAACGGTAGCGATCAAGGTCAGGGTAGATACGAAGAATGCGATAGGTGGGTTAACAACCGCGGCGAAGGAAGTGCCTTCGCGACCAAGGTAGATGCCACCAGCGACCGAGATGATGATTGCAAGACCGGTAATTATTCCTACCTTTGAGATTGAGTATTCGAAGGTCTCAATCAGCAAAATAAGCAAAAATTGAATAAGGATGACGCCAGCATTAGTAAGCCCTGGGCCTTTAATAGGGTTTGGGAGGGCACGTGTAGGGGTGGCTGTATTACTCATCGTCATCCAATTCTAGTGCGAGTTCAATCTCTTCACCATCGATGTAATCGTCAGCGGGGCTCAATTTCGAGTGCAGCTGGCGAACATTTTCAGAGAGTTCTGGGATTGCTTTAGGGGCCTTGCCTGCAACATCTAGCGCCTTCATCTTCTTGGCGGCAGAGAGCACTGTGGTCTCGGCAGTTGGAATTAATTCGTTGTAGGCCTTAAGAGTGCTCTTCAAGCGCTCGCCAACTGTGACGATCTTGTCATGTAGCGATGAGACATCTTTGAGGAATTTTGCTGCGAGCTCTTGGATCTCGGCCGCGTTTGTGGCCACTCGATTGCGACTAAAAAGGTATCCGACGGTGCGAAGCAGAGCCATCATCGATGTAGGAGTTGCGATCGTGACATTCATAGCGAAGGCACGCTCAAGAATTCCTGGGTCAGATTTAAGCGCCTCAGTGAAGATCGATTCAACTGGTGCATAGAGCACCACGAAATCCGGGGAGGCTCCGCGCTCGGCATATTTGCGCTTGGAGAGAGCATCTACATGCTTCATCAAATCCTTGGTGTGGGCAGCAATTAATTCTTTGCGCTCATCGCTATCTTCCGTTTCGAATGCTTCGTAGAAACGCTCGAACGGGAATTTAGAATCGATGTAGATCACCGAACCACCTGGCATGTTGATGGTGATATCTGGAATCGCACCCGATTCGTCGTTGCGGCTAGCGGCACGCTGTCTTGTGAAGTGCTCACCCTCGATCAGCCCGGCTCCTTCAAGGAGTTGTTCAAGATGGGCTTCGCCAAATTTTCCACGTGTCTGCGAGCTCGCAAGAGCGCCAGCAATGGCGCGAGTCTGGTTGACCAGATTTTCATTGTGGGCAGCCATCTGGAGAATCTGACTCTTGATCTCCGCCTCCGCACCCACGCGTCGACGATCGGCATCTGCCGAGAGGCGACTGAGCTCTTCAACTCGGGTTTTCATGGCATCGAGCTCCGTGGAGAGCTTGACGGCCCCCTCGCTCTTGGCGCGCTCAGCCTCGAGTTGGGCTCGGTAGTCGGCCAGAAGCACTTTGTTGGTCGCCAACTCGTTATCGAGGGCCGAGGTGTCGATATTCTGGCTCCGAGAGCCGAAAATCAGCTTTCCGAGGCCAACTCCGATGAAAAGTCCGATCACAAGGGCACCTATAGCGAGAATTGCTCCAGTTGTTGCGTTCATGGACCTATGGTGGCATTAAGCACCGACAAACCCCCGTAGGCTCTACTCCTCGTGAGCCTATCTATCGGAATTGTCGGACTGCCCAATGTGGGAAAGTCGACCCTGTTTAATGCCCTGACCAAGAACAACGTCCTGGCTGCCAACTACCCATTCGCCACAATCGAACCCAATGTAGGCATCGTGGGCGTTCCAGATAGTCGATTGGTAAAACTTGCCGAAATTTTCGGCTCAGAAAAAATCTTGCCTGCATCGGTCTCCTTCGTCGATATCGCCGGAATTGTTAAAGGTGCTTCCGAAGGCGCTGGACTCGGCAATAAATTTCTCGCAAATATTCGTGAGTCAGATGCGATCTGTCAGGTCATTCGAGTTTTCAATGATGGCGATGTGGTGCACGTCGATGGTCGAGTAGATCCAGCCGAAGATATTTTGACGATCAATACCGAGCTCTGTCTTGCTGATCTTCAGACAATTGAAAAAGCAATTCCACGTCTTGAAAAAGAAGCTCGCACCAACAAGGAGCGCGCGCCACTTTTGGCGGCAGCACTCGAAGCGCAGAAAGTTTTAGATGCAGGAACTTTGCTTGCTGCCTCAAAAATTGACCTAGAAGCAATTAAAGAACTTCAGCTGATGACGGCTAAGCCATTCCTTTACGTCTTCAATGTTGATGCAGGCGAACTGAGCGATGGAGAATTGCGCAAGAAGTTGGCAGCGATCGTTGCTCCCGCTGAAGCAATTTTCTTAGATGCCAAGACAGAAGCAGAACTTGCCGAGCTTGATGAAGCAGATGCCCAAGAACTTCTTGAATCAATTGGTTTAACAGAGCCAGGACTCGCAACGCTTGCACGCGTTGGTTTCGACACTCTTGGATTGCAGACTTATCTCACAGCAGGTCCGAAGGAAGCGCGCGCGTGGACCATCCATAAGGGCGATACCGCTCCAATGGCCGCCGGTGTTATTCACACCGATTTCCAAAAAGGTTTCATCAAGGCGGAGATTGTCGCCTTCGATGATTTAGTTGATGCGGGGTCGATGGCAATCGCTAGAGCACGCGGAAAAGTACGCATGGAAGGCAAGGAATACATAATGGCCGACGGAGATGTAGTGGAGTTTAGGTTCAACGTATGACAAACAAAGTTAAGTATGAGAAGAGTCCTTACATCACTGGCGAACTAAAAAAGCGTGATGACCTACGTAACGTGGCGATTATCGCCCACGTTGACCATGGCAAGACCACATTGGTCGATGCCATGCTCACTCAGTCTGGCGCTTTTGCTGAGCACCAGAAAGAAGGCGAAAACCGTGATCGCGTTATGGATTCCATGGATCTAGAACGTGAAAAGGGAATTACGATTCTCGCAAAGAACACATCGATTCGACGCGGTGCACAGACTGTCAACATCATTGACACTCCAGGCCACGCCGATTTCGGCGGTGAAGTAGAGCGCGGACTTGAAATGGTCGATGGCGTCATCTTGCTCGTCGATGCATCTGAAGGCCCACTTCCTCAAACACGTTTCGTTTTGCGCAAAGCGCTTGAGAAGAACCTCCCTGTAATTTTGGTGATCAACAAAGTTGATCGTCCTGACTCACGTATTCCTGAGGTAGTCGATGAGGCTTATGGTCTCTTCCTTGATCTCGATGCGAATGAAGATCAGATCGAATTCCCAATCGTCTATGCATCTGCAAAGGCTGGTCGCGCATCACTCAATCGCCCAGGCAATGGTGAGATGCCAGACCTTGAGAATCTCGATGCCCTCTTCGAAGTTATCTTCAATACGATTCCAGCTCCGGTTTATCACGAGAACGCGCCGTTGCAAGCGCACGTCACAAACCTTGACTCATCTCCTTACCTCGGTCGCCTAGCGCTCTGTCGTATTCGCGAAGGCGTCATCAAAAAGGGCGAGAACGTCATGTGGATGAAGACTGATGGCACAAGTGAGCGAGTAAAGATCTCCGAGCTGCTCATCACTGATGGCCTAGAGCGTGTTCCTACTGCCGAAGCCGGCCCTGGTGACATTGTTGCTATTGCAGGTATCCCAACAATTACCTTGGGTGAGACCTTGGCAGATCTCGAGAAGCCGCATGCGCTTCCATTGATCATTGTTGATGAGCCATCGATCTCGATGACCATTGGTATCAATACCTCACCTATCGCTGGTCAAGAAGGAAAGCTTCTAACAGCGCGTCAGGTAAAGAACCGTCTCGATGCTGAATTGATCGGTAACGTCTCACTTCGCGTGGTCAATACAGATCGTCCAGATACATGGGAAGTTCAAGGCCGTGGAGAGCTACAGCTTGCTGTACTTGTAGAAATCATGCGCCGTGAAGGTTTTGAATTGACTGTCGGAAAGCCACAAGTCGTTGTGAAGACTGTTAACGGAAAGCTGCAAGAGCCAATGGAGCGTTTGACTGTCGATATTCCTGAGGAGTTCCTCGGAGTTGTGACACAGTTGATGGCGCTTCGTAAGGGTCGCATGGAGCAGATGGTGAACCACGGAACAGGCTGGATCCGTATGGATTACAAGGTTCCTTCACGTGGCCTCATCGGATTCCGTACCGAATTCCTTACAGAAACTCGTGGAACTGGATTGATCCACCACGTCTTTGATGGATACGAGAACTGGAACGGTGAAATCCGTACCCGTTTGAGCGGTTCACTCGTTGCAGATCGCCGTGGAATTGTGACTGCTTATGCAGTTGATGGCGTGCAAGAGCGTGGAGTCATCTTCCTCGAAGTTGGTACAGAAGTGTACGAAGGCATGATTGTCGGCGAAAACTCTCGTACCGAAGATATGGATGTCAACATTGTTCGTGAGAAGAAGTTGACCAATATGCGTTCTTCGGGTGCAGATGATGCCAACCGCATCATTCCTCCACGCCTGCTCAATCTTGAGCAAGCACTTGAGTTCTGTCGCGAAGATGAGTGCATTGAGGTAACTCCAAAGCACGTCCGTATTCGCAAGACCATCCTTGATCAAAATGAGCGCGCCCGTAACGTCGGTCGTAACAAAAAGGTCAACCAGAACGCTGAATAAGGCAGATTAAGCAAGAAGTGCGCAATTGTCAGTCCTATTGGGTTAGATAAGCACATGAGTAAAGAGTTGAAGCTGGTCAGGCGCACAAGCGCTCGGCCAGCTTTTTCTTTCTCTCCAGAGCAGAAAAAAGTGATCGCTCATCGCGGTTCACCTCTCACCATTTATGGCGGTCCCGGCACCGGAAAAACAACAGCCCTGATTCACTCTGTGATCTCGCGTGTTCAGGATGGCGTGGATCCCAATTCACTTTTGATTCTTACCTACGGCCGCGAGAGCGCATCACTTCTTCGCGACCAGATTGCCGTCTTAGCTGGCTCTACCTCCTTCGAACCGCTTGCTCGAACTTTTCACGCGCTCGCATTCTCGATTCTCAATGAGAAGCTCAGCGAAGATGATCTTCGTTATGTATTGATCAGTGGCGCCGAACAGGATGCTGCGATCAAAGAGATGCTAACTAATCCGCTGGTTACTATTCCGTGGGATCCGGAGTTAGAGCGAGCCCTCATAACTCGAGGCTTTGTACGAGAAGTGCGTGATCTTATTTTGCGCGCAACCGAGTTAGGGCTTACCCCTCGCGATCTACAAGCTATGGGAGTGCGGCTAGGTGAGAAATACTGGGATGGTGCTGCCAAATTCTGGGCTTCCTATCACGGAGCACAAGAGCTCGCTAGTGCCACAGTTGGTGAGCGCTTAGTAAAAATTGATCCCAGCGCAATAATTTTTGAAGCGATCGAACTCCTGCGCCACAATCCGGCGCGACTCTCGTATTTTCGTAACCGATTCACCACAATAATTGTCGATGAGTTTCAAGAAAGCGATCCATCTCATCGTGTGCTTCTTGAGCTTCTCGCAGGAAACGAGCTCCTTCTCTTCACTGATCCTGATTCGGCGATCGGTCGATTTAGAGGCGCAGATCCCGACGGGGTAGTAAAAGCCTGCACTGCCTTAGCGCCTAACTCGATCACCTTAGATCGTGACTATCGCTCTCTTCCTGCCATTAGTAACCTAGGCGTTGCGGTTGCCTCTCAATTTAGATCCACCTCTCCTACTCGACAACGCACGAGCGCTTTTACCGAGTCGGGCAATTGCATCGAATTCGCAAAGCTTGCAGGGGGCACGGAGTCTGCAGATTTCATTGCTTATAGCCTACGTCACGCTCACCTTCACGATGGCATTGCGTGGTCGCAGATGGCGGTCTTGGTTCGCAATTCTGGCGCTGAAGTCTCGGCGCTTACTCGAGCTTTTGCACGTAATGCGATTCCTCTTAATGTGGACTCAACAGCGCTGGCGCTAGCCGAGAATCCAGCAGTTATTCCTCTTCTTGGATTAGCAGAGCTTGCTCTCAAACGAGGAGAACTCACAACTCAGGATTGGCCGTTGATCGAATCCTTATTGCTATCGGAGTTCGGTGGCGCCGATGCGCTTGCCCTACGACATATTCGAATAGCTCTCACCAAAGTTCGAACCGATCTGCGCAGTACCACCTCGATGCTCATCGAAGCGATTACCGAGAGCGTGCCAGAGATTCCTTGGGAGCAGATGCTTCCCGTTAAAAGAATCCATGATCTCTTGCTCAAAGCAGATGCCGCTCTGAGAAAAACTCCAACTATCTCTGATCTGCTTTGGGCAATTTGGGAGAACGCGCTTGATTACGAAGGTCGATCGATTGCTGCAGTCTGGCGCGAGCGTGCTTTAGCGGGTGGCAATAAGGGTGCTCAAGCAGATCGTGATCTAGATGCAGTCATTACCCTCTTTGAATCAGCACGTAGATTTACTGAGCGTAACCCTGGCGCCAAACCAGAACTCTTCCTTGACCAACTTCGTAATGAACGAATTCTCTCCGACAGTATTACGCAAAGTGCACAACGCGAAGAGGTCGTATCCCTACTCACGGTTCACTCCGCAAAAGGTGGTGAGTGGGAGTATGTAGTTGTTACAGGACTACAAGAAGGATCATGGCCCAATCTCAAAGAGCGCGGATCGCTCTTAGGTAGTGAGCGTCTCGTGGAATCAGTGCGCACTGGGTTAACTGTTGCTACAGAGATTTCGGCGGCAGCCGCTGCTGGTCTCGTTGAGGATGAGCGACGTTTACTTCACGTTGCCCTTACCAGGGCTAAAAAACGCTTATTAATAGCAGCTTATACCAATGACGACACGGTTACCTCACGCTACTTCGATGAACTCTATGAAGCGGTGCACGGTGAGAACGCTCTCTCACTTCACACCGAGAATAAACGTTCGCTCACTTCGCAGGGATTGGTTGCAGAGTTGCGCCGCCAAGTTCAGGATGGTTCAGAGTTCTCTGCTTCGCTACTTGCTTCACTCGCTGCCAAAGGGATTAGAAGCGCTGATCCTGCCCAATGGTTGGGCATGCGTGAACTCAGCACCGATGAGCCCGTCATATCGCCAGAGGCTACGATCTCCGTCTCTCCAAGTTCACTCGGATCCTTCGATGAATGTCAGCTCAAATGGTTTGTCGAAAAATCTGGCGCACAAGACGCAGATTCAACAGCCCAACTACTTGGAGTTGCGATTCACTTCATCGCATCCCAAGTTTCTACAAACCCGAATCTCACTATTGAGGCTGGTGTTGATCAGCTTGTTGCAGCTTGGCCAGTAGTTGACCAAAATGTGGGCTGGTATAAGGAGGCACAATTAGAAACAGCCAAGAGAATGCTTACGCGATTCTTTCAATGGCACCAGAAAAATCCTCGCGACCTTGTATTCACTGAAACGAAGTTTGAAGTGGAGTTTGGTCGAGTTGTGCTGCGCGGAACTGTGGATCGACTCGAAATTGATCCGGGAACCGGAAAGTATTTTGTCGTTGATCTCAAGACCGGCTCTCCAATGACAGCAAAGGAGGCGTTGGAAAACAAACAACTCAAGGCATACCAACTTGGAGTTGTAGCAAAAGGTTTCGATGATCTACCAACGGGTGCACAGAGCGACGGTGCGGGACTGCTCTATGTGGCTAAAGAGACTCAGAAGAATGAGACGCTCGATCAAGGCCCGATCGATGAAGCAGAATTTAGGGAGACGGTAGAGATCACCGCAGAGGCAATGGCAGGCTCCACCTTTACCGCTGTCATCAACAGTCGCTGCCGAAGCTGCCAAGTCAAAGCTTTATGCCCACTTCAGAGCCAAGGACGGAGTGTGCTGGAATGAGTCATCAACTAAAAACCCAGGGGTCTCGGGTAGTGAGCTCGCTTGAGATTGCCGAAGCTCTCCATCGCGCTGGTAACGCTCTTATCTTGCCCACAGATGAACAACAAGCAATTATTGAGTCGACACACTTTGGCCCCACTGTCATTATTGCGGGAGCAGGATCGGGCAAGACCGAAACTATGTCGCAACGCGTGCTCTGGTTGGTCGCTAATGGTGTGGTTACTCCAGATCAGATTCTGGGTCTTACCTTTACGCGCAAGGCCGCTGGTGAATTAGCTACTCGCATAAGAATGCGACTGCGCCAACTACGCGCAGCAGGGCTTTTACCTGTTGATGACCGCACTGGCATTGCTCCTCATATTGCTGTCGACGTCTCTACCTATCATTCCTACGCCGGTCGCACGCTGAGCACCCATGGAATTCGCATAGGAATAGATACTGATGGCGATCCGCTCGGTGAAGCAGCCTCCTGGCAGATGAGCGCTGCGATTGTGAACTCTTTCACTGAACTGCCTCGTCCTATATTCCATAAACCCAACCATGTGATTGATGCAGTCATTAATCTCTCAGCCGAACTGGGGGAGCACAACCAGAGCGTTGAGACGCTTCGCACATATCTAGAAGTACTTGAATCAAAATTTTTGTCGGTATCGCACCCCAAGAAAAATGAAGAGTTTAAAAAGGCGCTTGAGGTAATTCAAGAGCGGTTGGCGCTCTTGCCGATGATTGAGAAGATCGACCAGAGCCGTTTAGAGCTCGGTCAGCTCACCTTTAATGATCAGATGTCCTACGCTGCCAAGTTAGTTGAAGAGATTCCAGAGATCGGAGACATTGAGCGAGCGAAGTATCCAGTTGTATTGCTTGATGAGTATCAAGATACTTCATATTCTCAAGTTCGCTTCCTCTCTTCCCTCTTTGGTTCAGCAGGCAGCACCCACCATGTCACAGCTGTAGGCGATCCAAACCAAGCTATTTATGGGTGGCGTGGAGCTTCAGCGGCCACACTCGAAACCTTTAGTTCTCATTTTGGTTCCGATACTAAGAACTTCGATTTGCTGACAACGTGGCGCAATGACCGCAGGATTTTGGAGATCGCCAACCGCGTAGTCGAGCACAACGCTGAGCTATCTGGAAGTCGCAACGGAGTGCATGCTCTCATGCCTCGTGGCGCCGCAGGCCAAGGCGATGTTCGTTGCTCACTCTTCACAACGCTGAGCGAAGAAGCAGCAGGAATTGCTGATTATTTTTATACGCTCTGGAATGACCCAGCGCGGTTGGCCCTTCCACCCGAGAAGCGTCCAACATTTGCTGTTCTTCTACGAGTAAAGAGTTATATCCCGGAGATTGAAGCAGCGCTTCGTGGACGAGGGCTGAAGACTGATGTTGTTGGTATGAGCGGACTCATACATGTGCCTGAAATAGCGGAGATAATCGCACTACTGCGCACAATTATCTTTCCAGATTCCGGAACGGCGCTAGCTCGACTACTGCTTGGACCTCGGTTAGCGCTTGGTCCGAAAGATTTAGCAGCTCTCGGAAAGTATTCGCGTGCACTTGCTCTTGCTTCGGGGCTCAATCGCTCTACAAAACTAGAGGAGATAATTGAGAGTGGAGATGAGTCAGTGATGGAGTCTGATGACTTCGCCACTGGATCAATCATCGAAGCTCTCGAGGAGATTGCGCAAGCACACCAATCTGATTTCTCTCGAGAGGGTTATAAGCGTCTCATTGAGTTTAGGGATGAATTAGCTTCTTTTAAACGAGAGGCTCACGGATCGCTCACCGATATCGTTATCGCTGCAGAAAGATTTTTGCGTCTTGATACCGAGTTATTAGTGCGAGATGGCGCTTCACTTGGTCGTCGTCATATTGAGAAGTTCTTAGACGAAGCTGCTGCCTTTTCACGTACAGGTGCAAGTCTCTCTGCTTTTCTGCAGTGGCTAGATACAGCCGAGGATCGTGAAGGTGGCCTAAAACCTGCGCAAGTAAGCGTTTCTCACGATGCCGTCCAAATTCTCACCATCCATAACTCAAAAGGTGCTGAGTGGGACGTTGTCGCAGTGCCTGGATTGATCGACGATGTCTTCCCAAACAAGGGGCGTTCGAACTCCTGGATGAAATACTCAGGGTCATTGCCAATTGCGCTTCGCGGCGATCACCTCCAATTTCATGATTTCCATTTCCCTGGTTCAGATGATCCATCACCAACAGAGATTAAAAAATCACTCGAAGCGTTTGAAGTCGAATGGGCTCTAAAAAAGCGATACGAAGAATTACGACTGGGTTATGTCGCTTTTACTCGCGCTAAATCTCATCTCTACCTAAGCGCGTCATACTTCCGCGATGGCGCGAAAGCACAAGATCAGAGCGAGCTATTCACGATCGCCCATAACTACCTTTCTGAGGTAGCGCCGGATACAGTTCATTTCGTTACCGAAGTCCCTGCCGAAAATCCGGATGTAACCAATCCCAGAACTGCAATCTGGCCCGTACCTAATCCTCGAACGAGGGATATTCACGCAAGTGCTGAGCGCGTGCGGCGTGCGACGCCACTAGCTCTTGATCACAATCCGTCTTCGTTATCCACGTTCGAGCGCTCACTTCTGGAGGATGCTCGCGCTCTTGTCACTGAATTGGAGCAATGGAGTGAGAAAACTCTGGTCTATCTTCCGGATCGACTTTCAGTCTCGACTCTGATTGCACTCAAAGAGAACCCCGATGAGCTTGCTCTTGCTTTGAGACGGCCAATGCCACGCCATACCGATCGATATGCGCAGCGAGGAACAGAGTTCCATCTGTGGCTGGAGCGACACTTTGATTCCCAGACCCTGTTCGATGACGACATTTTTGAACCAGAGCCATTGATTGATGTAACGCTCAAGGAACTACAAGATAAGTGGTTGGCCAGCTCATGGGCCACGTTAACCCCGCACGAGGTTGAGGCAGGCTTTGAAACTGTTATAGATGGCTTAGTTTTGAAGGGTCGCATCGATGCAATTTATAAAGATGGTGATCAGTACGTGGTTGTCGATTGGAAAACTGGTCGCGTAAAAGAAGGCGAAGATCTTGAGAGCGCATCAATCCAGTTGGCTATGTACAGGTTGGCATACGCATCCCTACATAACATTGCCTTAGAAAATGTTAAGGCAGCTTTTTATTATGTTGCCGACAATAAAACAATCTATCGTGACGGTTTACCAGAACAGGAAGAGATCGCAGCAATTATTCGATCAATCGAGGTTAAAGCCGATCGGTAAATGATCGCTCAGCGGAGTTTGCTTGATTTCTAATTCGTCTCCCTGAACGCTCTCTGGTGACAAAATGTAATCAAATTGAATCGCTGGCTTCCATGAGGGATATGTATTTTTCTTCACGAGAGAGTGCCACGGACTCCATGAGTGAGGTATACCAAAAGGAAGATTGAGATCTCCAATGATGAGTTTTTTTCCGGGGAGTCCTTTCATCACACGCTGTAGTTTGCGAAGTTGCAGATAATTGACGATCGGAACAAATGAGAGATGAGTAACCGCAATTGTGTAGCCATTACTCAATTCCGCAATTAGCGCCACACGCGGTTCATCTTTTATGTAGGCGATTCGATTTCCTTTAGCACTACCCACTAAGAGTGGAAGTCCTATAAGCGAGCGACCTAACTCAACGCGTTGCCAACGCAGGACGGGTATCTTAGAAATTAATCCGATTCCGTACGATGGTTGATCAAAGTGTGCGTGCAAAACTGCTTCGTGGGCGTCGGGCTTTCGCCATTTCACCCCCGGGGTCCCAATCACCGAGCGCGCGTAAGCCCAATGGGTGGTCTGGAGAGCGGCAGCGATCTGCGCGACCTGTTTGACGCCACCTGACCGTGGCTGATTCTCATCCACCTCTTGGATGCCTAGAACATCGACATCTAGTCCCGCGAAAATCTCGTCCAGATCCGGGGTCGGGTTTCCGGGCAAGGGTGCGCTGCCGTGCAGCAGATTCCACGAGATGACCCTCATAAGGGCAGGCTAGTAGGGTCGCCTCCTAATGAAAATTCTTAATTTGCCCCTGTCCCGTTCGGTCGTAGACCGCGCCGCCCATGTGCGCACAGATCCTGCCGCCTTGGAGGCTGCCTGGAGTAAGGCCAAGATCATTCATTTCAACGGAGAGGGATTCCTCCTTGAAAGTGGAGCGCTGCGTTATCTAAGTGCGCAAGAGATCGCGGGTAGCGGCGAGCGAATCTTCCTTGGCGAACATGCCGGAGATTCATATTTCATGTGGTGTGCGGCTCTCAACATCGGGGCCGAAGATCAATATCAAACTCTCCGCGCCATTGGTCATACTCTCAGTGATTTGGATATCGGTCTTGCAGTTCATGGACAGGCGATTGCGCTTTGGCACCATCAGACACCGCTATGTTCGAGCTGTGGGTCTGCTCTTGTTCCTGCCCAAGGTGGCGCAACACGAAAGTGTGTTGGCGAAGGTCATGAACATTTTCCACGAACCGATCCAGCAATTATCGTTTTAATAAAAGATCACAGCGATCGAATTCTCTTAGGTCGCCAGAAAGTATGGCCCGAACATCGCTTCTCGACATTCGCTGGCTTTGTCGAATCAGGCGAATCGATCGAGCAGTGTGTTGTTCGAGAAGTCTTTGAAGAAGCTGGTGTTGCTGTAGATGGAATCAATTACTTGGGATCTCAACCGTGGCCATTCCCGCGCTCATTAATGATCGCATGTGAAGCGAGCATTGTTGATCCCGCAAATGCTCGGCCTGACGGTGAAGAGATAGAAGAGATTCGTTGGTTCGACCGTGACTCAATCTATGCAGCAGTCCAAGAAGAAACCTTGTTATTGCCGCCAGCGATGAGCGTTGCGCGCGCAATGATCCAAGCCTGGTACGGAGAAGATCGTCCAGAGTTATCGACCGCCGAAACCTGGCGCAACTAAGCCAATGAACGCCGAATCCATTCTTGGTGGCTTAGATCCGGAGCAGCTTGAAGTCGTTACCAATGTTCGTGGCCCGGTATGTGTCATTGCGGGCGCCGGAACCGGAAAAACACGAGTCATTACTCATCGAATCGCGTATGCAATTGCCACGGGTGTTGCAGATCCCAACAAGACCCTTGCGCTGACTTTTACAGCTCGCGCAGCGGGGGAGATGAGGGCTCGACTTCGCACACTTGGCGTCCCAAATGCAGCCGCGCGTACCTTTCACAGCGCTGCCCTCAAGCAGCTGATGTACTTCTGGCCTTATTCATTTGGAGGATCATTTCCGAAGTTATTGACTTCCAAAGCTGGATTTATGTCAGAGGCTATGGGCCGAAGCGACACAACTTTGGTTCCTGGGGTCGCAACGCTTCGCGAGATTAGTAGTGAAATCGAGTGGGCTAAATCCATGGAGACCTCTCCATCAGATTATGTAGAGGCTGCACTTGCGGCGAATAGGTCACTACGCATCCCTAATGGCCGTTCTAATAAAGATAATTATTTTGAGATAGCCAAGGTTTATCAATCTTACGAAACCCTCAAACATCAAGAGCGCGTCATTGATTTTGAAGATGTGCTTCTCC
This sequence comes from uncultured Actinomycetes bacterium, assembly GCA_903825945.1. GTDB lineage: Bacteria > Actinomycetota > Actinomycetes > Nanopelagicales > Nanopelagicaceae > PALSA-747. Next base: position 51,777 of record CAIKCJ010000049.1, read on the forward strand.
TAACAGTTGGCATGCTTGAAGAGGATAGGGATGTACGGGAGCGCGTACGAGATCAGTACCGTTACTTCACAGTCGATGAGTATCAAGACGTTTCACCGCTGCAACAACGTTTACTCAATCTATGGCTAGGTAATCGTGACGACATTTGCGTAGTTGGAGATGCGGCCCAGACAATTTACTCATTCGCTGGCGCTACATCATCGTTCCTACTTGGCTTCACTCATAGATTTCCAAAATCTGCTGTGATCAGACTTAATCGCGGATATCGCTCCACCCCCGAAATTATCCGGATGGCCAACTCGGTGCTCAAGCTTTCTCGCGAAGATTCGCACCAGGAATTAATTTCGATGAATGAGCGCGGTGAAGAACTCGACTTACGCGGCTTTACTGATTCGCGCGCCGAAGTCGCTGCAGTTGTCGAACGTATCGCGGTGCTCAATAACTCACATTCAGATATCGCAATTTTGGCTCGCACTAATGCACAACTTGATTCATTTGAACAGGCTCTCAAAGTGCGCAACATCGAAACCCAGCTCAAGAGCTCAGAGAGATTCTTTGATCGAGTCGAGGTTAAAGATGCGATGCGCACGATCCGTAGCGCTTCGGTCCTGCCGTGTGAGGGTGATTGGGTTATCGAACTGAGCTCAGTACTGCGGCCTTTTGGCGATGGTGACTATGTCCGAGCATTTATCTCACTGGCGCAGGAGATGAAGTCCAACGGGACCGACGGGCCCAACGCCTTACGCGCCTTCCTGCGCGAGCTTGAGGATCGAGCCGAACAGAACAATCCTCCGACTCTGCCTGGAGTAGTGCTGAGCACCCTTCACGCTGCCAAAGGCCTTGAATGGGACCAGGTCTTTTTGGTCGGAATTAATGAGGGATCTCTGCCGTACGGGGGAGCAGATATCTCAAGCACTGCGCTTGAAGAGGAACGGCGCCTTTTTTACGTCGGAATCACACGCGCCAAGTCCGCGGCACACCTCTCGTACTCGGGAACCCCGAGTGTGTTTCTGGAAGGGCTCTTGAAGTAGGACTGGTCTTTGGCCCCATATGGGATCCCATATGGGCTTAAGAAAGAATTAATTAGGTTGCGCCCAGGAATTCGGATCCCTTACCATTAATCAATTCGTCGACCTGACGAAATTCTTACAGGAGGCTCACGTGTCACAGACACTCGTAAGTGCGGGTACATCACGTACCTCTACTTCGCGTACCTCTACTTCGCGCGCCTCACGTACTGCAGCTCATTCACATACCGCCACATCCCACGCCGCTTATTCATGGTCAGCCAAGAATTTTGCAGCCTATGGAGGGTGCGGAGCCTGGAGATCAATTCGGTAAAACCGAAAAGACCCACCAGGGGCCGCACATCCAATCGGATGAGCGGTCCTTTTTCTTTTATCCGCAAAAATAAAACAAAAATAAAACAAAGTTAAAAACAGAAACGTCAGATACGAAGTCGAGATATGGAGGTGAGAACGGTGAGCGTTCTCTTCAGTGAATTGTTGGTCCCTGGGTGGGCTGATGGCGAGATGATCGGATTGGGCGATGTGACAGGTGAAGTCGCGCTGCCTTGTCACAGTGCTGATCCAGAGATCTTTTTCGCAGAGGACCTTCCAGGCGTTGCAGCTGCGAAAGCGCTCTGTGCTGGGTGTCCCATGGCTAGCGCATGCTTACAAGGCGCGCTTTCTCGCAACGAGCCGTGTGGTGTCTGGGGCGGTGAGCTCTTTGTCGATGGCCGAGTCGTTGCTGCTAAGCGCACTGTTGGTCGTCCACGTCGAATAGTTGAGTCTGAGCCAGTTCGTGAGGTTGCGCTCGCAAGCTAACGTGCTGCCTCATCAGCGCATCCGCACTCGCTATGCATAGACCAGTACCTTCTCTCAACGCCCGCAAACGGATACAAGAGATCGAGCCAGGCTGATGCACCAAGGAGCGGACTTGCTCCTGTCGTGATGAATTCGGCGACGGCACTGCTCACCAGTCCCGCGACCAGAGCGATATTTGCACTTAGCAGCTCGCTGCGCACACTCTCATATTCGACAGGAAGTCCGGCATCGCGTTTAGCCAGAGCTACGCAACGTAAACAGGGAGTTGAGCCTGGAATAACCAGCGGTCCTAACTCCATATTTCGCCCAATAAGCGGATTAATGTGGAGATGCGCAGAACCTTCACTCATCCATCTCTGCACGTAATCCCACTCAATTGGGATAGTAGAAATTATTAAATCGGGGTGAGATTTAGCCACACTTTCGCCGTTGGGCATCTGAGCTTCACGAATGATCTCTTGATGAAATTCACTACGCAGTTTTCCAACATCGCTCATCCTGGTAGTCGTGCCGCATACATCGTGAGCGGTAATTCGATGGGAGAGATGGCCGCGAGTAATTATTCGAGTGTGGACAACCCCCATTGAGTGAAAGAGCGCCAACAAGGTGCGCGCTAGTCGATTCTCACCTGAAATTAAAATTGTGTATGTAGATCGTTGCGATAGTTCGCGGAGCCCGCCATCACTTCTTCCGGGGCGATGAGTAATTAGCGCGCTCTCCATGCTGTGCTGCTCGGCACGATATTTGTTGCTGTCTCCTAGTGGAGCAGGCACGAGGGGAGCGGAGGCAATATCGAGTAGGGCATGCTCGCTCAGAATTGTTTGCAGATGCATGACATCTGCGGGGTCGATCACCAAGCCCGTTGCGATCTCGGAGATCTCATGTGCGCCATCGAAGTAGCGGAGTATCTGGCGAGCATGAGGAGAGTTGAGCTTGACCCCATGTGTTGGTAACCCAATAAACACTTCAGTCTGGCCCTGACCAAGGGGGCGACTATGGACTCCAGTTTTTAATCGGGGATAGGCGCTCATGCATGAAGGATGACTGCTTTCTAGTCAGCCCGCTTGGGCCCTATGCATTTCTGTGGACAAAAAAATCGACCCCCGCTTTGCACATCATTCGATGTACAGCGCAGAGGTCGATCTAATTATTTTAGGCTAGATGCCTATCTCGGCTTTAAGCCTCAGCTTTAAGCTTGATTACGCCTTGCCCAAGATACGGTTGACCTTGGTGCCACACACTGGGCAGATGCCCTGTGCCATACGGCGACCAGATTCAGAAACCTTGACGTGACCTTCGAAGGCACGCTTCTCTTTGCACTTAACGCAGTAGGCCTCGCCTTTGTATTCCTCAGCCATGATGACCCTCCTATCGCCACACACTTCATTGTGTGAGATGACCACCTGACTCTCAGGCGAACCATCTCGGGCTCCGGGAAGTTCCCAGAACGAGCGTGCGTACGAGAACACAGTACCCCCGTTTACGCTCAGATTAGGGGATTTCGCCCTCAGGCTGTGGGTGAAAAATCACCCTCAAAAAGGCAGATTTTTCTGAAGCAGGGGCAGATAAGGGGCACATTGGGGTAAGCGGTTAGATCTGCTCCGGAGTAGCCGCTAAACCAGCCTCAAAGCCTTCAAGGAAGGCCTCGGCTCGATCTTTCTCAGGATATCGATCCATGTAGCCGTGGAATTCGGCCCCATGACCAGGCACGCGCAGGTGAACGAGCTCATGGAAGAGAACGCATTCGACCGCATAGGTTGGTGCCCCGTTGAGTCGAAGTGAGATGCGAATTGTTCCATCGCTCGTCGTGCACGAGCCCCAGCGCTCGCGCATAGAGCGCCAGGTGATGGATGTAGGGCGTTCATGAAAATCTGGAAGATACAGGTTTAGCAGGCGCCCCGCCATCTCCTGGAGTTCTAGGTCGCTACTTCTGTTCTTGGCCTCACGGCGCAGCACGCTGGCGATCATCTCAGGAATCAGCGCATACTCATCTTTGCGTGAGAGCCGATCTGGAATATGGATTTCAATCACGCCATTTTGGCGGTATGCGCTAATGCTTCGGGTCCGCCTAGAGCTTCGGACTACTCGAAACTCTGGGAGATTGTCCGGAAGCTGGAGAGCATCGCGTTTGCGGGTGGAGGGAGTTTTTTGGCGTTGGAATTGTTCGCTTTTCACAGGCGCGAAGGTATCTCCGAAGATCGATTCCTGGATAAAACTATCCACCGATTCCACGAGTTATCCCCCAGTTCTCCACAGCTTTATCAACAAGCTGGAGAAAGTCGCTCTCACTTTTGTTGAGAGAAGTCTGGCATTTCTTTTTGATTATCGAGCGAACTTGGCATAGGTTTCACGCACCAAGTCCTCGGATAACCGTTTCTATATCAGCAAGGGGAAGGCTGATATCGAATTGAGCGCCCGGGGATTTGGCTTTTTATTTCTAGCTAATTCACCTAATTCACCTAATTCGCAGTCTAAAGAAGTCCCGAGAGATCATCGGGAACCGTGGTGCTTGCTAAAAATCCAACCGGGTCAGCCAAATCCTCTGCCGTAGGTAGAAGCGTCGGATCTTCCCAACGGTGATCACGGATAGCTACTGCACTCTCTGCATCACTATCGGCCGAGAGGATGTAAATCTCTCGCCAAAAATTCGCACATTCACGCATCTTCCGCGGTGAAACTTCCAAGCCGAGCAGTGAAGCAAAGAGTTGTTGCGTAGGTGAGCTGGTGATACGCGCACGGCGATGAGTTTCTTGCAGTGCGCTCAGTGACGGAAGTCGATCTGTCGCGCTGAGTTCGGTGACGTGATCGATCCAACCTTCAATCAACGCAAGTGCCATTTCGAGTTTTGAAAGTGCCGCAGCTTGCGCTGGACTTTGTTCGGGTTGGAACATTCCATTATTAATTGCCAAAGTAATTGAATCTGGATTGTTTATATCTAATTCACCAGAACTTAATGCGTCTTCGGCTTGATTTTGGATCGCAGCAATATCGACAGTAATTCCCTTGCCGTATGCGGTGATGAGATCGCGTAGATAGTCGCTGAGCCATGGTGTATGAGCAAATAGGCGATTTGCAGCTACTTCACGCAAGGCAAGATAAATCAGCACTTCTTGCTCTGGTAAATCAAGCCCTTCGCTCCATGTCGCAATATTCTGTGGAATGAGGTGTGTTCCATTTTTTGCAAAGAGTGGAAGTGCAACATCGTTTGCACTTGTGACGTTAATTGCTAACGCACCAATAGATTGACCAAGTTGACCTGCGATGAGTGATCCCATGAAGCCTCGCATCACAGGTAGAAAACTTTCGATATTAAATGAGGCGCGCATCTCTTCAGGAATATCAGGTGAAATCTGACCCATAACTTTGACAAGAGCTTGAGCCATCCCTTGCGCAAGCGGCTCTACAAGTTTTTGCCAACCCGGAATTGAAGACTCCATCCATTCGCGTCTTGTCCAAGCAAGATCCGAGTTGAAAGTGCTCATTGGAAATTGAGTCTTATCTTCAATCCATGTATTGGCGATGGTGCATGCTTCTGAAATCCTGGCTAAATCTAAAGTGCCAACTGGAAGATCATTGTGAGTAGCGAGAAATTTGCGAGCTCCCTCGCGCAAGGCGGAAGTGGCCAGCATGGGCGAACCTTCATTTATCGGGCCGCCAAAAACTCCCTCATTAGGAGTAAATCCAAAACCACTCATCGATTCACCGCACTTTCCGTAATTACTCTACTTGCGTCAACAAGGAAATCCCTGAGAATCTTCCCGGGGACAGGAAGCCATTTCGGGTGGGCCTTGGTGGCCAGGCTCACTGCTTTTTAGTTTTCTCTTCTTTTGTGGGGAGATCGCGCCATCGCTAGGCTACGCGTATGTCGCATTCAACCGCCTTTGCCGCCCTTATTTGGTGGATCATCCCCCTCATTGGCGTCACGGGTGCAATCGGCTACGTTATTTGGACTTCCAAATACAAAGATAAGTTCGATAATGAGACCAATCGGTCTGTCAGTAAATTCCAGCTCTTCCAGGAGACGCTCCGTGAGCCTGCCACACCGGCAGATGCCCCCGCCCAGGGTTCGGTTCACCCCTCCGCAGCTCCCCAAAATACGCCGCAGAGCTAGGACTCTAACCCCTTAGTAGAGTGGGGGCATGAGTTCATTCCAGTTCCCAAATAACCCTTTCGGCAATCGCGGACCTAATGGTCCTTCCGGTCAGAGTTCTGGTGCAGGACGCCGTCGGGGACCAAGCACACTCGGATATGTCCTTATCGCGCTGGCAGTCATTGTTGCGATTCTGGTTTCACTCACTGGTTTCTACACCAACCTTCTCTGGTTCCGTTCAGTCAACTTCACAACTGTCTGGAAAACCACGCTCTTTACTAAGGCCGAACTCTTTGTGGTTTTTGGAGCTTTAACTGCAGCAATCGTTGCCTCAAACATATTCATTGCATATCGCAAGCGTCCAATTTATGTGCCTATGAGCGCAGAGCCAGATAATCTCGAACATTATCGCGGCCAACTCGATCCATTCCGTCGTTATGCACTCGCCGCGATTGCACTTGTCACTTTCTACTTCGCAGGCAACACTGGTGCTCGACTATGGAGCACATGGTTGCAGTTTAAGAATGCAACAAGTTTTGGTGTAAAAGATCCACAGTTCCACCTTGATATTTCATTCTTCGTATTTAAGTTACCGATGTGGGAAGCGCTGATCTCTTGGGCGATTTCCACTCTTGCGATCACACTTCTTGCAACAGTGGCAGTTCATTACCTGTACGGTGGAATCCGCCCACAAGTTCGCCAGGATCGCACAACAGTCTCTGCTCGCGTACAAATTTCAGTACTTCTCGGAGTCCTTGTACTTATCAAGGCATTCGCATACTGGTTCGACCGCTATGACCTAGCACTTCATACCGGAAGTCTCTTTACTGGACTTTCATATACCGATGTCAACGCAGTGCTCCCTGCTAAATCAATTCTGACTGGCATCGCAGTTATCTGTTCATTGCTCTTCTTTGCCAACATTATTCGTCGCTCGTGGGTTCTGCCTGCTGCAGGTGTTGTCCTAATGGTGGTCTCTTCAGTATTGATCGCAGGACTGTATCCCGCATTCATTCAGACATTTACTGTTAAGCCAAGTGAATCAAATAAGGAAGCCCCTTACATTCAGCGCAATATCAATGCCACTCGCGCTGCATATGGACTGACAAATGTGAGCACAAAAGACTATGCCGCAGTGATTTCGGCTGCCCCTGGTCAGCTCGCTAAAGACACATCAAATATCGCCAATGCACGACTGCTAGATCCAGATGTATTGTCATCAACTTTCCGTCAGCTACAACAGATCAAGCCGTACTACACATTCCCTGATGCCCTTGATGTCGATCGATATACAGTCAACGGTAAGAAGCAGGACATGGTCGTTGCTGTACGCGAACTCAATATTGCTGGCAGCCCGGCACAGAATTGGATCAACGACCACCTTGTTTATACACATGGATTTGGATTTGTTGCTGCGCCAACGAATGTAGTGGATGCAGATGGAAAGCCAAGTTTTACAGTTGGCAACATTCCACCTTCAAATGGACTCGGTGCATTTGAGCCTCGCATCTACTTCGGCGAGAACGTTCCTGGATATTCGATCGTCGGAGGAACAGCCAAGAGCACCCCTAACGAACTTGATTACCCAGATGATTCGCAAGCATCAGGCCAACAGAACTACACATACATGGGCAAGGGCGGTGTCCCAATGGGCAGCGCATTTACCCGTTTGCTCTTTGCGATCAAGTATAAAGATCAGCAGATTTTGCTCTCTAACCTCATTAATAAAGATTCAAAGATCCTATTCGATCGCTCACCGCTTGTGCGCGTGCAAAAAGTAGCGCCATGGTTGACCCTAGACGGCAATGCATACCCTGCTGTTGTTAATGGTCACGTGCTTTGGATTGTTGATGGCTATACAACCAGTTCTGGTTACCCATATTCCGCAAATGAAAATCTTGCGACAGCAACAACTGATTCTGTAACAGACAATATGAGCTCAGTTACAACGCTTCCTAATCAGACTGTTAATTACATTCGCAACTCAGTGAAGGCAACAGTCGATGCTTATGATGGAACTGTCACCTTGTATCAGTGGGATGCAAATGATCCGGTCCTCAAGACCTGGAGCAAGGCTTACCCAGGAACTGTTCTTCCTAAGAGCGCAATGTCTGCGCAACTCTTGCAGCATATTCGCTACCCAGAAGGACTCTTCGAAGTGCAGCGTGATGTACTAAGTACCTATCACGTTGATAGCGCGGCTGCCTACTACGGCGGACAAGACTTCTGGCGCGTTCCTTCGGATCCATCATCCAATGGCGCTAACGCTGGCAGCCAGCCACCGACGTACCAGACGCTCCAATTGCCTGGTGCACACACCTCTAACTTCTCGCTCTCGACATCTTTCGTGCCACGTGGTGGCCGACAGAACCTCACAGCATTTGCTGTTGTGAACTCAGATAATGGTCCGGACTACGGCAAGATCACTGTCCTGCAGCTTCCTCGCTCAACCAATATTTCTGGTCCTTCACAAGTTGCATCTAACTTCGAAGCTAACCCAACGGTTGCTCAGACGCTCTCGCTATTACGCCAAGGTGGTTCTGATGTAGTACTTGGAAATATGTTGACTCAACCAGTAGGTGGCGGACTTCTTTATATCCAGCCTGTTTATGTTCGAGCGACTGCGAACTCCTCCTCGTTCCCGCTCTTGCAAAAAGTTTTGGTCTCTTTCGGAGATCAGATCGGTTTTGGAAACACGCTGCAGGATGCTCTCAACCAGGTCTTTGGCGGAAGTTCAGGAGCGATTGTTAATAGTTCGACAGGTGCAGTATCAGGTGGAACAACGGCAACTGTCGGAAGTTCTACATTGAAGCAAGCACTTGCAGATGCGCAATCAGCTCTCACGGCAGCAAACCAAGCACTGAAAAATGGCGACTTTGCTGCATATGGTCAGGCTCAAAATCAATTGAGGGTCGCGATTGCAGCAGCTATTGCCGCGCAAGCTAAGTAGCTACTAATTAGCTCATCAGTAGTTGAGATAAGCGTACATAACTCAGTTTGGGTTATTGGCGCTTATCTCGTAGTATTGGGCTACCGACGCGGGGTGGAGCAGCTCGGTAGCTCGCTGGGCTCATAACCCAGAGGTCATAGGTTCAAATCCTGTCCCCGCTACTATGAAATACCTTTACGACCCATCAGCCGACGCGCTGGTTGCGTTGTGTGCAGAGAAAACTGTTGAAGCTATCGCCGACGCTTGGCGTGATCTTCGACGTGCACAGATTGTCATCACAGGTGGCCGCACCGGCTATGCAAGCGCCAAGGCAATCGATTCAGCCCTCTTTCGTCTCATTAGAGAGAACGAAAGCTTTGAAGGTTCTGTTGTCCATATCTGGTTTAGCGATGAGCGGTTTGTCCCACAAGGTGACCCTCTTCGCAATGATCAATCTCTGATCGAAGCCTTCTCACTCTCAAAATCCCATTGTGTCTTTCACGTTGTTGAAGGCGAGGGGGAGTTGGCTGCGGCCGCGTCCCGCTATGCCAGAGATCTAGAGCTCGAAATCGGTAGCAAGGCCTTTGATGCGGTAGTTCTTAGCATGGGCGAAGATGGCCATATTGCATCGCTCTTCCCTGGGCTACTAGATGCCCAAGAGCCTCGCGCGGCTATTAGCGTTGAGAATTCACCGAAAGAACCACCACTTCGAGTATCGCTCTCACTAGCCAGACTTGCTCATGCACATTCGATTTACATATTTTGCCTCGGAGAAGGCAAAATAGAGGCATTGAAAGCCGTTCAGAGTGGACCGGTTGGCTTATTAGACAAGAGTTCACCGAGTGGACAGATCTATATCCTCACGGATCTGCACCCAGAGCCGCTTTAAAATTTAGACTATTTATCGTAACTGGCTTCAACAATTACAGGAGAGACAAAGATGACCGTGCAAATTACAATCGTTGGACTTGGACGGATGGGTGCAAATATCGCACGCCGCATCAAGACACATGCGACAACCCCAATCAACATCAGCGTCTTCGATGTAAATCCAGAGACAGTAAAGAGCGTTGCAGCAGAAGGTTTTACCCCACTTGCATCTCTCGCAGATCTTGCTCAATACAACGATCCAGCTAACCCACAATTTGTTTGGGTCATGGTTCCTGCAGAAGTTACACAGCAGACAATTCATGCTGTTGCAGAACATCTAGCTGCTGGCGCAACAATCATCGATGGTGGAAACACTTTCTATCGTGACGATATTGCAAATGCAGAATGGCTCGCCACCAAAGGAATCAACTTTGTTGATGTCGGAACAAGCGGCGGCGTTTACGGACTCGAGCGTGGTTACTCGCTGATGATTGGCGGAGATAAGGCAATCGTTGAGCGTCTTGATCCTATTTTCAAGGCTATGTGCCCAGGAATTGAATCGGCAGAGCGCACACCAGGTAAAGATGGGACTCCATCACAGGCTGAGTATGGCTACTACCACTGTGGCCCAATTGGTTCTGGTCACTTCATCAAAATGGTTCACAACGGAATTGAATACGGCGCAATGGCTGCTTACGCAGAAGGTCTGAACTTGATCCATGCAGCAGCCCAAGGAATTAAGCATCCAACAGCAGTTGGAACTCACACAGAGACCAAGTACGACTTCGACATGGCTGAAGTAACAGAAGTCTGGCGCCGTGGATCAGTCGTTGCCTCATGGCTGCTTGACCTCACCGCCACTGCATATGGCGAAGATCCAGAGCTTGCTTCCTACGAAGGTTCGGTCTCCGATTCGGGCGAAGGCCGATGGACAGTCCAGACAGCAATTGATGCTGGCGTGCCTGCCAATGTTTTGAGCGCATCACTCATGGGTCGCTTCACATCTCGTGGCAATGATCTCTATGCAAACAAGGTTTTGTCAGCAATGCGTAAGAAGTTCGGTGGACACGTGGAAGCGAAGAAGAAGTAATGAGCGCACGTAAACGCACAGTTGAAGAAGCAGATGTTCTCGTCCTATTTGGAGCAACTGGCGATCTTGCGAAGAAGAAACTCTTCCCCGCTCTTTATAGTATGGCAAAGCACAATTCACTTAATTGTGATGTTGTAGGCGTTGCTTCGACTAAATGGGATCACGAGCAATTTGTTGCGCACGCAGTTGAAGCCATTGGCAAGGTATTTCCAAATCCTGATCCAAAAATTATTGCAGAGCTGGATGCAGAGCTCAGTCTTGTAGTCGGAGATTACTCACAAGATAAGCTTTATGAAGATTTGGCAGAGGTTCTAAAAGACAAGAAGAATCCTGTTATTTATCTTGCAATTCCACCTGCATTCTTTGGAAATGTCACCAAAGGCTTGGCCCGCGTAGGTCTAACTGAGCGTTGTCGCCTAGTGGTTGAGAAGCCATTTGGTCGCGATCTTCAATCTGCAATTGGGCTTCAAGATGAGCTCGAAGAAGTCCTTTCAGAAGATCGTATCTTCCGCATTGACCACTACCTCGGTAAAGAATCTGTTGAAGATATCTTGGTATTCCGCTTTGCTAACTCCATCTGGGAGCCGCTCTGGAATCACCGCTACATTAACAGCATTCAAATCACGATGGCTGAAGATTTTGGCGTAGAAGGCCGCGGAGCTTTCTATGATGGCGTTGGCGCAACCCGCGATGTACTACAGAACCACCTCCTTCAAGTGTTAGCCCTCATCGCAATGGAGCCACCTGCTGATCTCTCGTCGCAGAATATGGAAGATGAGAAACTCAAAGTCTTCCGCGCTATTTCTGCGCTACATCCAGAAAATGTTGTCCGAGGCCAATACGTAGGCTACTTGGATGAGGCAGGCGTTGCTCCAGAATCAACAACCGAGACATACACCGCCGCAACACTGCATGTAGATAACTGGCGTTGGGCTGGCGTTCCGTTCTATGTTCGCACTGGTAAAGCTCTCGCTGAATCAACACTGGAAGTTATCGTTGAATTCAAACAACCACCACGGATGCTCTTTGCGGAATCACAAGCTGGTTCACCAAACTTGCTCCGCTTCCGTCTAGGCAAGCGCGATGGTGTGGATATTGAGCTCCAGGCTAAGTCGCCAGGAGATTCTCTCAGCACAGAGCCAGTGAAGTTGACCGTAGAGTTCTCTGCAGCACTTGGCGAACGTCAAGAAGCGTACGAGCGACTACTTCGCGCAGCGATTGCAGGCGACCATATGCGCTTTACTCGCATTGACTCGGTCCTAGAAACATGGCGCATTGTTGAAGGCGTGATTAATAACGAAGCTCGCCTCTTCCCTTACTTCAAGGGTTCCTGGGGTCCAGATCGCGCTGAAGAGCTCACGCCAAATGGCTGGCTCGAACTCTAACTATTCGGTAGTGCTATCGATGGAAAACGCCGCATAAGCGATTCCGTCGATAGCGAGTACCTGATTGGCACCAGAACCCACTGCCTGTGAGATCTCAGTATGAAATGGTGTTGTAACCCTTGCAATTCCAGCAGGACCACCTAACAAAACTGTGGCGCTGGTGTCGAAGACTTTGCAGGAATAACCAAGAGATTCTGAGTGTGAATAACTAGTGATCTCAAGAGTTACAAATCCGCGTTCTTGCAAAAACTCTACGAGTGCTTGTGAAGCTGGGGTCTGTTCTTGTTGAGCAAGTGTTGCCAAGTAAGAATAAATTGTCGATGACTCAATCGTTGTTCCAGCAGCGCCCGCAAGCGGTGATTCGACAACCACGAAGTTATTCACCCTCCAAGTTTCAACAGCAACACTCTCTTGAGATTGCGCAGCTGAGGCCTTCTTTCTACCAAACCAGAGAAACCTCATGAATTCAGAGCCTTGAGGAAATCGCTATGAAGTATGCCGTTGGAAGAGACTCCATTGCCGCCATGTGAGCCAACTATTCCGTCGAGATTTGTAAATTGTCCTCCAGCTTCGCGGACAATAATGTCGAGCGCAGCCATATCCCAGAGCGCAAGGACAGGTTCTACTGCAATATCTACTGCACCTTCTGCGACCAACATATGTGACCAGAAATCTCCTAGCCCGCGTGTGCGCCAGATCGACTCCTGTAATCGAAGCATCGCTTGCTTGCGTGGACCCCAGCCAACAAGATCTGAATAAGAGAGCGAAGCATCTTTGAGTTCTTTGACACCCGAAACGTGAATCTGTCGAGGTGCTCCCTTGTTTTCTGTGACGAAAGCGCCGCCACCCTGGCTGGCATACCAGCGACGATAGAGCGCCGACGCGCTCACAACTCCAAGAACAACTTCGTGCGCTGGGTTGCAAAGGCCAATCAGCGTTGCCCACGTAGGGATTCCGCGTAAGAAATTCTTTGTTCCATCGATAGGGTCAATAACCCAGTAATATTCACCTGTCTCGAGATCAGGTGTACCAAATTCTTCACCGACGATGAGATCCTTTGGGCGCTCTTGTGCCAGTAACTCTCGGATAGCCTTTTCGGTTGCCTTATCAGCATCAGTTACCGGAGTTAGGTCAGGCTTAGTTTCGATCACGAGATCGATGGCTTGGTAGCGCGCCTGCGTAATTGAATCAGCTAGATCCGCCAATCGAAGTGCTAGCGCTAAGTCGTCCTGTAAATCTCTCATGATCCGAGTTTACCTTCACGAAGGAGCCCTCGAAGATTCGCTAACCGCGCAAGGGCAGTTGGGTCGGTAATCATGCTGTTAAGTGCGCAATCTGCCTCATCATGACTGCAATTGCGCGGGCAGTGCTCAATAGCCTCTTTAAACTCAGAAAATGCGCCGATGACGCGGGAGCGCTCTACGTGAGCTAATCCAAAGGAGCGCACACCAGGAGTATCGATGATCCAGCCATTCTTTTCGTTGAGCTCAAGTGCGACGGCGCTCGATGAGGTATGTCGTCCTCTACCTGTCACATCATTGACATCACCTGTGGCGCGATTGGCCTGATCTACAAGCGCGTTAACCAATGTAGATTTTCCGACACCTGAGTGCCCCAACAGGACTGTACGTTTGTGGGCGAGCTTCGTGCGCAGTTCTGTGAGATCGCTACCTCGTTGTACGGAGATGTGATCGATACCTAAATCAATATATGGTGCGAGAAATTCACTTGGGTCGGCCAAATCGCACTTAGTCATAATGATGAGCGGTTTGATCGCTTGATCAAATGCAACAACAAGTGCACGATCAACAAATCCATGGCGTGGCTCAGGATTGGCAACCGCTAGAACAATTGCAAGTTGATCGACATTCGAGACGATCATTCTTTCAAACCCTGCATCGTCTTCTACTGTGCGAGTCAGAACATTGGCACGAGGTTCAACGACAACTATGCGAGCCAAGCTTCCTTCGCTGCCAGATATGTCTCCAACAATACGGACAACATCACCTACTACGACCGACTTCTTACCTAATTCACGAGCCTTCATAGCGGTAACGATTCGCCCAATGTTTTCGCCGCCTTCAATTAAGCAGGTGGAGCGTCCACGATCAACAGCAACCACGCGTGCCAAATCAGCTTTGGTGTAGTCAGGACGATCCTTCGTTCTAGGGCGTGATGATCGCTTGGGGCGAATACGGACATCGTCCTCATCAAATTCGCGAGGAGTCACTTGCCGCCATTAAGAAGTTGGGCCCAGGCTCCGGGAAAGTCAGGCAGAGTTTTCTGGGTGGTCTCAATATTTTCGACTTCTATGCCTGCAACGTGAAGCCCAATCATGGCGCCAGCAGTCGCTAGGCGATGATCTTCATAGGTGTGAAAAACTCCAGAATGAAGTGGGACAGGGTTAACCACTAGGGCTGTCGGCTCTTCGATAACTGAGCCACCGAGAGCATTGATCTCTGTGGCCAGTGCGCTCAGACGATCAGTCTCGTGCAATCGAAGGTGTCCGATACCTCGAAGATGCGAAGGTGAATCTGCAAGAGCAGCGAGAGCTGCGATTGATGGCGTGAGCTCTCCAACATCATGGAGATCAATATCGATGCCGTGAATGTTGTCGGTTCCGGTGATGGCCAGGTCGTTGCCATCAAAGCGTACGAGCGCACCCATCTGGGTAAAAATATCTCGGAGCTGATCACCAGGTTGAGTCGTTGATCGAGGCCAATCGCGGATGATTACTGTTCCACCACTGATCATTGCTGCTCCCATAAATGGCGCTGCGTTAGATAAATCCGGTTCGATCACCGAATCAGATCCATGCATGACATGTGGCTTAACGCTCCAGGTATTGCCGGAGATGTCCACACTGACACCTTTTTCGCGCAGCATGGAGACGGTCATCTCGATATGCGGCATCGATGGAAGTGATTGTCCAGTATGAATAATTGTGATGCCCTCTTTAGTCGCGGGAGCAACGAGGAGAAGCGCCGAAATAAATTGCGATGACGAGGTCGCATCGACTTCTATGGTTCCGCCTTTGAGTTGACCGTTAGCATTGAGTGTCATCGGAAGTGAATAACGAGAGCCGTGTTCTATCGAGACACCGAGTGATTCAAGCGCAGCAATTACTGGTCCGAGTGGACGTTCATGAGAACGCGCATCGCCATCAAAATGGATGATGCCCTTGGCCATCGCAGCCACTGGTGGGAGAAAGCGCATAACGGTTCCAGCGTTGCCCACATCAATCTGTGTTGGTCCAAAGAGCGGAGCAGGGGTGACGGTGAGATCTCCGTTGGCATCTTGCTGAATTCCGACGCCTAGATTCTTGAGTCCTGCAATCATCAAAGCCGAGTCGCGTGAATGCAAGGGGCGACGAAGCACAGAGGGGGAGTCGCAGAGCGCGGCCAAAATCAGCGCGCGGTTGGTGACTGACTTTGAGCCAGGGATTGTGATTGTGGCGTTGACTGGCTCGGACCCTCGAAAGGGTGCCTTCCAGAGCGTGCCACTATCCATCATGTCGCTAAGCCTACCCGAGGGGAGTACGGGTCTTTATGGGAATAATCTCGACGGAGAGCAGGTTAAAGGAGTATGGCGGTAGCCTTGTGTCCAATGGATAAAGAAATGGGCAGTGAGTTAGCGGTTGTTGATCCGACAACCGAGACTTTGGTGCAGAAAAAAGCTCGATTTGAGCGTGATGCATTCCAATACACCAACCAGCTTTACGCCGCGGCTCTTCGCTACACCAAGAATCCGCACGATGCCCAAGACTTGGTGCAAGACACATATGCCAAGGCATTTACCTCCTTCCATCAGTTTGCTCCAGGCACCAATCTGAAAGCCTGGCTCTATCGCATCCTTACAACAACTTTTATTAACTCTTATCGCAAGGATCAACGTCGCCCACAGATCGCAGCTGGCGAGCTCGAGGATTGGCAGATTCATGATGCTGCCAGCCATACCAGTGATCAGGGGCGCTCAGCCGAGGATGAAGTTCTCGATCGGATTACCGATATCGACGTTAAGGCTGCGCTCGCAGCGTTGCCAGAAGAGTTTCGCATGGCCGTCTACCTGGCCGATGTCGAAGGATTTTCATATAAAGAGATTGCAGAGATTGTTGGCGTTCCGCCCGGAACTGTGATGTCTAGATTGCATCGTGGCCGCAAACTCCTGCGCGAAGCACTTGGTGACTATGCCAAGGATCGTGGATTCAATCGAGGTTCAGGGGGTAGTGATGAATAACCACGATCTCGCCTGCGCACAAGTCCAACAAACCGTCGTGCTCTTTATCGATCATGAACTGCCTTCTGACGACCAGTATCAGCTCTTCGAGTTTCATTTTCAGGAATGTGAGCCATGTCTTGACCTTCTCAATACTGAGCGGGCAGCCATTAGCTTTATGCAAAATTTGTTGCGCAATACCTGCAATGAAGTGGCCCCAGAAGCTCTCAACGCTCGAATCCAGGCAACCATCAACTCGCTAGCCGCTACCAGCACTGTCGAATTCTTCTCGCAGACCACAATCACAGAGTTCACCTTTGATGGAACAACCTCTATCGAGATCACTCAAGAATTTACGCAGGAAATTCGCCACGAATTTCCACATGAGTAAAAGCCACTCTTTTTAGGCTCCGCCCTATAAGTTATTGGGCATGGAACAAGAGATGAGTGCAGCGGAGAGCATGCTTGGCTCTGTCGGCATGGCGTCGTTGACTGTTCGTCCGCTCGATACCGGAATTGCTCAAGGGTTTAGCGATCTCCCAGTTCTCGCTACTACCGCAACAATCTCTGTCATTGAAAGTGCATGCAGTGCGGCAATTGCCGAATTCTTGGATCCATCCCAGAGCTCCTTTACCGCAGGAGTTGCGGTGCAAGTACGAGGAACTGTTTCGGTTGGCAGCGAAGTTCGCGCGCTTGTTCGTGCGTCCCAGTTTGAAGATGGCGTTCTGCTCTTTGATTGTGAAGTACATCAAGACCAACGAATAATCGCCGTTGCGCAATTGCAACGGCGATTAGTAGATCGTGTTTCTTTTATGGCCCGTAGCGCGGCAGAAAATCTCCGCAGTACGGATGTTGCTAGTTAATTAAGCCTTCTTGGTCGCCCAGAAGATCTCTGCAATTTCATCAATCTTTGCAAGTAGCTTGTCTGCTACAGCAACATCATTACTTCCCTTTGTTCCGCCAGCACCAGCGAGCTTTGTTGCCTCGTTGAACAGTGTGTTCAATTGTGGGTATGTCTCAAAGTGAGGAGCCTTGAAGTAGTCGGTCCATAGAACCCAGAGGTGATGCTTAACTAGCTCTGAGCGCTCTTCTTTGACTGCGACCGCGCGTGAACGGAAATCGACATCTGTGTTTGCAGCATATTTTTCCATCGCAGCTTTTACAGATAGCGCTTCAATCTTTGCTTGAGCTGGATCGTAGATACCGCAAGGTAGATCGCAGTGCGCGTATCCAACGAGTGTTGGCTTGAACATGTGTGCTCCTTTATTTCTCGTAGTAGATGTCGTCAAAACTGGGTGAATGGTGAAAGACTACTACCCTCATGATTACTCTTCCATTTAGCCTTAAAACCAGCGTAAAAGCGATAGAAGTGAGCGGTTCTTCTATGTCTCCCAAATATGAGCATGGAGATTGGCTCTTATTTCGCACAACCACGTCTGGTCAATCGAAAAAGCCACCGAAGCTGCACAGATTGATCAATTTAGTAGGCAAGGTAGTCGTGATTGAGCGAGATGAGATGCCCGGCATCTTGCAGATAAAGCGAGCAATGAGAGTGGAAGAGAGCGCCCTATGGGTAGAGGGTGACAACAAATTCGCCAGCACAGATTCAAGGAATTGGGGAGTAGTACGACCCCACGAGATTCGGGGAGTCGTACTACTTCGCTACAAACGTGGTTAGCGGGTAAACGCCTCTGTAATCAGAGCATGCTGCTCTTCTTCATGAAGATGATGTGATCCAGTTGCAGGACTCGCAGTTGCGCGACGTGAAACGCGGCGCAGTGTCCGACCATCAAGTGCTTCCATAGTATTGAGAGCAACAAATGGATAAGGGCCCTGGTTGGCAGGTTCGTCCTGAACCCAGAGTAAGTTGGCATGTGGATGCTTGTTGGCAACCGCCATGAATTCGGCAAGAGGGAATGGATAGAGTTGTTCGACGCGAACAATCGCAGTTGAGTTCTCTCCAAGCTTTGCGCGTTCTGCAACGAGATCCCAGTAGACCTTGCCAGAGCAGAAAATAACTCGAGTTGCATTCGTAACGCTTGCGTCATCGATCAGCGGCTTGAACGTTCCTGATGTGAAATCAGTAAGTGAAGATGCAGCAGCCTTCAGGCGCAGCATTGACTTTGGCTCAAAGACGATGAGTGGACGACGGGCCGTATTCTTCATGTGCCAACGTAGGAGATGGAAGTAAGAAGCGGGCGTAGATGGCTGAGCAACAGTCATATTCTGTTCTGCGCAGAGAGCGAGGTAGCGCTCAATACGAGCAGAAGAGTGATCTGGTCCCTGGCCTTCATAGCCGTGAGGCAAAAGTAGGACTAATGAAGAGCGCTCACCCCACTTTTGAAGTGCTGAAGAGACGAACTCATCAATGATGGATTGTGCTCCGTTGGCGAAATCGCCGAATTGAGCTTCCCAAAGGACAAGAGCATTCTCTCGCTCTACTGAGTATCCATACTCAAAGCCCATTGCCGCGTACTCAGAAAGTAGTGAGTCGAAGACAAAGAATTGATTGTCATCGCTGATCAGCGAACGAAGTGGGAACCAATCGCCACCAGTATTCTGATCAACAATTACAGCATGACGATTAGAGAATGTTCCACGGCGTACATCTTGACCAGCAAGTCGTACTGGATGACCCTCAATTAAGAGGGATCCCAACGCAAACATTTCTCCCGCGGCCCAATCGACAGTTCCGTCGTTGAGCATCTCTGCGCGCTTAGCAAGCTGTGGTGCAAGACGAGGGTGGACGACAAAGTTTTCAGGGGTTGCAATCTGAGTCGCGGCGATCTTGCGAAGCGTTGCTTCATCAACCGCAGTATTAACGGTCTCTGGAGCTGGTGCCGATGGAACATCAAATGCTGTGTTTTGTTCGGGCTCAACGTTATGAACTGACGCGTAGACAGCATCGAGTTGTGCTTGATAGTCACGCAATACTTCTTCTGCTTCTTCGACCGTGATATCGCCGCGACCGATAAGGGCTTCTGTGTAGAGCTTGCGAGTGCTGCGCTTTGCATCAACCAACTTGTACATCATTGGCTGTGTGAAGCTTGGCTCATCGCCTTCGTTGTGGCCACGACGACGGTAGCAAACCATGTCGATGACAACATCCTTGTTAAATTCTTGGCGGTATTCAAAAGCCAAACGAGCAACACGCACTACAGACTCAGGATCATCTCCATTGACGTGGAAGACAGGCGCCTGAATCATCTTGGCAATATCGGTTGCATATGTTGATGAGCGTGACGCATGTGGCGAAGTGGTGAATCCGACTTGGTTGTTCACAACGATGTGAATAGTTCCACCTGTGCGATAGCCCTTGAGGAGTGAGAGGCTCAAAGTCTCTGAAACGATACCCTGACCGGCGAAAGCAGCATCTCCATGGATCAAAATAGGCATTACCGAGTAAGCCTTTTCGACATTGAGCTGATCCTGCTTTGCACGCACAATTCCTTCGAGCACTGGGTTAACAGCCTCGAGGTGTGAAGGGTTGGCGGCTAGATAAATTTTGGTGGACTTACCGGCATCATTGGTGAATACGCCTTGTGTTCCAAGGTGGTATTTCACATCGCCACTACCATGCACGGCATTGTCAGCGTAGTTGCCCTCGAACTCTTGGAAGATCTGCCCGTAGGACTTGCCGGCAATATTTGCAAGAACATTGAGGCGACCACGGTGCGGCATGCCAACGCATACTTCTTCAACTCCAGCATCAGCTGAGCTTGTAAGGATTGCATCAAGCAGTGGAATCAGTGACTCTCCACCTTCGAGTGAGAAGCGCTTTTGTCCGACATATTTTGTCTGAAGGAATGATTCGAAACTTTCAGCGGAATTGAGCTTACGCAAGATGCGCAACTGTTCTTCGCGTGGAGTGCGCGGTGCACCAACTTCCACATGTTCTTGCATCCAGCGACGCTCTTCTGGATTTTCTGTGTACATATATTCCACACCAATAGTGCGGCAATATGAATCACGGAGTATTCCCAAAATCTTGCGCAGCTTCATAAATGGCTTGCCACCAAATCCACCGGTAGCAAATTCGCGATCCAGATCCCAGAGTGAGAGACCGTGGGTAACAACATCGAGATCCGGATGGCTACGTTGCTTATATTTAAGCGGATCTGTATCTGCCATCAAGTGGCCAAATGTGCGATATGACTCGATCAACTTTTGAACGCGAGCTGTTTTGCTGATCTGATCATCTTTAGAGAATTGGAAATCCACTGCCCAGCGGATTGGCTCGTAAGGAATACGAAGTGCAGCAAAAATCTCGTCGTAGAAACCGTCAGCACCGAGCAAGATCTCATGAATGCGACGCAGGAAGTCACCAGATTGTGCGCCTTGAATGACACGGTGGTCGTAAGTGCTGGTGAGCGTAATTGTTTTGGAAATAGCGAGGTTGGTGAGCGTCTCTTCGCTCGCGCCTTGGAATTCGGCCGGATAATCCATAGCTCCAACGCCAAGAATCAAACCCTGTCCTTGAACAAGGCGAGGCACCGAGTGCACTGTTCCAAGCGTTCCAGGGTTAGTAAGCGAAGCAGTAGTTCCTGCGTAATCCTCAACTGTCAAAGTTCCGCCGCGCGCCTTACGAACTGTCTCTTCATATGAAGCCCAAAACTGTGCAAAGTCGAGCGCTTCACAGCCTTTGATTGACGGCACCAATAGTTGACGCGAACCATCTGGTTTTGCCAGATCAATTGCGATTCCCAAATTAATATGTTCTGGACGACCAATTGCAGGCTTACCATCAATTTCGCCATAGAAAGCGTTCATCTCAGGCATCGCACGCATTGCTTTGATCATGGCGTAACCGATGATGTGCGTGAAGGAAACTTTGCCACCACGACCGCGAGCTAAGTGGTTGTTAATCACCGTGCGGTTGTCGATCATTAATTTTGCAGGGATTGCGCGCACACTGGTTGCGGTTGGAACTGTGAGCGAAGCTTCCATGCTCTGCACAACGCGAGCGCTCACGCCACGGATAGGCTCTAGTGTCGATGCACCCGGAGTGGCAAGAGTAGGAATCGGTTTAACGATGGGGTCAGCAGGAGTTTGTGGCGCAGTAGATCTTGCTGGTGTCACCACGTTTTGTGTTTGCACAGGAGCTGCGGGCGGAGTGTTGTTTACTGGCGGTGTTGCAACCGGCGCAGGAGCTGCTGGCGTCACACTTACTTGAGTAGCAGTAGGGACGACCGGTGGAGTTGTTGATGTTGAAGACTTTGGAATCGGAGGAGTGCCTGCGGTTGGTTTACTCGCAGTTAGAGTATTTGCGGCAGCTGGTGCGTAGTCAGCAAAGAATTCCCACCATGCCTTATCGACGGATGAAGGATCTTGTTGATAGCGCTCGTACATTTCATCGACAAGCCACTCATTGGGCCCGAATGATCCACCGAAATGGTTGGCTGGCGTGTGTGATTCGTTAGCTGCCGACACTGGCAATTTCTCCGCTCTAGTTGAGAACGCCCCAATAGTAATAGCCTTTTGTGCGAGTGATCCTCAGGATTTTTGTGACCTCAGTGACTTGTCTTACAGGTGCTTACAGCTCTGCTCAATTAATCCCGGTACCCCAGAAGGCTGGCAAAAAGGGTTGCAAATGAGAGTAACCCCAGCGGGATTGCCCCAATGTAAAAGTGGCCACTGGCCATGAAGTAGGAGACACCTAGCGCGATGCCATTGGCCAAAACTGCCGGTGCCCGCCCCCAGGAACGCCCGCGCTTGAAGGAGAGAGAACAGAAGAAGAGGCCGGCCGCTCCTAAAGCCAGGGCTATGAAATCGCCAGCCAGGGCGAGTGGCGCGCTCAGAGGCTTGGTCCGCAAAGCATCAAGGAGGGCCAGATAGATGATCAGCGCAATCAAGATAATGGATTCAGAGCGGAGCAGGTAAACAGCCCACGTACGACAGCGGCTGAAGAGGTTCTCACTGATTGGCATGGGCAGATTCTAGCCCGCGGGTGGTTGGGGCGGTGGTTTCGCAGATGGCAGCTAGGCTGGCCAATATGGCAACCATCAGTAGTGAGTCCATCGAATTCGAGAACGATGGGATCATCGACTCTCTTACGTTGAGCATGGCGCCATCCCTATTTCATGAAAATCTCAAGCGCGAGATCAGTAGCGCAGAACGCGAAAACCGCGAGCTGGCACTCCTGTCGCTCTCCCTAAAGTTAGAGAAGTTTCCATCTCTTGCAAGGGCTCAGGCCGAACTTATTGCGCTCGCCTTTGGACTCAAGCAGAGCCTGCGCGGAGGTGACTTCTTCTCTCGGGTCTCTGACTCTGGCTTCTGGGTCTTGCTACGGGCGAGTGAGAGCGAGCTGGGATCAATTATCGATCGGCTGGGTTTTGAAGGACGGGGAGACCTCGCTGTCGAGCTAGTTGTGAGAAGAAACGATTCATATGATGAGTGGATAAATCGAATAGATCTCATCCATTTTCGTTGATTTTTGCTGAGAATTGATGCGCAGGTAGGCTTGCCCAATGTCCAAAGTTCTCGCATCTCTGCCAGTCGGTCAATCAGTAGGCATCGCATTTTCTGGCGGCCTCGATACATCTGTGGCTGTGGCATGGATGAGAGAAAAAGGCGCAACCCCCTTCACGTACACAGCTGACCTCGGTCAATACGACGAGACCGATATCGATTCGATTCCAGGTCGCGCACTCCAATATGGTGCCGAGAAAGCTCGCCTTGTTGATTGCAAGCTAGCACTGGTTGAAGAAGGCCTTGCCGCGATTGCTTGTGGAGCATTCCATATTCGCAGCGGTGGAAAGCAATATTTTAATACGACTCCACTTGGTCGCGCTGTAACCGGAACACTTTTAGTTCGCGCAATGCTCGAGGACAACGTCTCAATTTGGGGCGATGGCTCTACATATAAGGGCAACGACATCGAACGCTTCTATCGCTATGGATTGCTTGCCAACCCTGCTTTGAAAATTTACAAACCTTGGCTCGATGCAGATTTCGTTAATGAACTCGGCGGTCGCAAAGAGATGTCTGAGTGGTTGGTTGCGCGCAACTTCCCTTACCGCGACAGCACCGAGAAGGCTTACTCAACAGATGCAAATATTTTGGGTGCAACACACGAGGCAAAGAACTTAGAAGAACTCGATGCGTCGATTGAAATCGTTGATCCAATCATGGGCGTTAAGTTCTGGGATCCTGCTGTAAATATCGAGACCGAAGATGTCACCATTGAATTCTCCCAAGGTCGCCCTGTAGCGATTAACGGAAAGTCTTTTGCGGATTCTGTTGCGCTTATGCAAGAAGCAAATGCGGTTGGTGGTCGCCATGGTTTGGGAATGGCAGATCAGATCGAGAATAGAATTATCGAAGCTAAATCTCGTGGAATTTATGAAGCTCCAGGAATGGCGCTTCTCTTCATTGCTTATGAGCGCCTAATCTCTGCGATCCATAACGAAGACACCATTGCCAACTACCATGCAGAAGGTCGACGTCTTGGACGTCTGCTTTATGAGGGTCGTTGGTTTGATCCGCAAGCGCTGATGTTGCGCGAATCTCTCACTCGCTGGGTTGCTTCAGCGGTTACTGGTGCAGTCACAATTCGTCTGCGCCGTGGTGATGATTTCTCCATCATCAATACTGTTGGACCTGCGCTTTCCTACCATCCTGAAAAACTCTCAATGGAGCGCACCGAGGATGCTGCATTTGGTCCAACTGATCGAATCGGTCAGCTCACTATGCGAAATCTCGATATTGCTGACACCCGTGCCAAGCTGGAGCTTTATACAAAGCAGGGCCAACTTGGCAGCAGTGACTTCAAACTTATTACAGAACTCGACTAATTCAATCTGGCCAACTCAATCTGGCCAACTCAATCTGGCCAACTCAATCTGGCCAACTCAATCTGGCCAACTCAATCTGGCCAACTCAATCTGGCCAACTCAATGAGCCCAATTCAATGAGTTGGCCAGATTAAGCGTTTACCGAAGACATATCTGGATAACGCTCTCCTGATGTGATTCCGATTGGGGCGGCGCTGTTGAGCGCTGTGATTTCGGTATCGCTCAGAGTGATGTCGAGTGCAGCAAGATTTTCTTCCAACCGTGAAACTTTGCGAGTTCCTGGAATTGGGACGATGTCATTGCCTTGTGCCAATACCCAAGCAAGTGCGAGCTGAGCTGGGGTCACACCCTTTGTATCAGCTATCGCTTTAACAGCATCAACAATTGCAAAGTTGGATTCGAAGTTTTCACCTTGGAAACGTGGGTAGGTTCTGCGACGATCATCAGCAGCCAAGTCATCAAGCGACGTAATTGCGCCGGTAAGAAATCCGCGACCCAGTGGTGAATACGGAACAAATCCGATTCCTAGCTCACGCACTGTTGCGAGCACATCGTTTGCTTCGACATCCCGAGTCCATAGCGACCACTCTGTCTGTACGGCTGTGATGGTATGGACGGAGTGAGCCTTGCGAATGGTTGCAGCAGATGCTTCGGAAATTCCGAGGTGGCGAACCTTTCCGGCGTCGACCAACTCCTTCATCGCACCCCAAGTCTCCTCAATAGGGGTATTGCGATCTACGCGATGTTGATAATAGAGATCGATGTAATCGACTCCAAGGCGCTTCAGTGAGGCGTCGCAGGCAGCCTTCACATATTCAGGGCGTCCATTAATGCCCTTCCAAGAGCCGTCCTCGCCGCGTTCATTTCCATACTTAGTAGCAAGAATTACCTGATCGCGTTTTCCTGCGATTGCTTTTCCAACTAACACTTCATTGGTGAAGGGCCCATACATGTCGGCGGTATCCAAGAACGTGCCGCCGAGCTCTAGAAAACGATGAATTGTGGCGATCGACGAGGCCTCATCCCCAGGACCATAAAACTCGGACATTCCCATGCAGCCTAAGCCGAGCGCTGATACTTCTAAATCTCTTAACTTTCTGATTTTCATAATTGATTAGCGCCCTCGCTCGGTGTTCGTTGGTTTTTCGCATTTGGAAATATGTGCTGAGAAAAATTCCCAGAACGTCAATGTAACAAGGATCAGCGAGAAGCCAAAGAGCAGATCTTCAATTGGTGCTCCCGCAAGTCGTCTGCGTCTGCTTTTGATCGCTACATGGGGCGTCTACCCAATTTCTTACCTAATCCCAATCTTGGTCAAAAATCCTTCAATGCATCAGATGGCTTATCTATTCACTGATCGCCAAATTGGTTACACCGTTGCGGACGTTCTTGCTAAGTGTGTATTCGGTTTGACCATCTTTAAGATCGCTCGCATGAAGTCAGCAGCAGAAGGTCTTGTAGAGACTCACTAATTAAGTAACAACTAAGAACCTTAGATAGCAGGAGTGTGAAAGCGCTCCTGCTATTCTTTTTTTATGAGTAATTACCGGATGTGGGCCTATTCGATGATCGCAGTTGGATTTATCAACTGGGATTACCAACGTTCGCATATGCATGCCACTCGCAACAGCCTATTGATTATCGTCCCTGGGTTAATTTTGTTGGGTTTGACGTTCTGGCCAAAAACTAGCGTTTACCTCAAAAGCCGTGCTTCTCAATGGCTTTGGGCGATAGTCGGCCTTGCAGCCATAGTATTCGCGTTCGCGAACAAGTAATTCTTGCAAGGAGTTTGCAAGAGAGAAGTCGGGGCGAGAACTTTTCTGGCCTTGCTGATAATTTCTGCGCTATGAAAATCTACGACAATATTTCACAGGTATTTGGCAATACTCCTCTTGTAAAGATTCAGCGCCTCTTTGGCAACTCCAAGGCAACCATCGTTGGAAAGTTGGAGTTTTATAATCCAACAGCATCTGTAAAAGATCGCCTTGCTGTCGCGATGGTAGATGATGCAGAAAAGAGTGGAGCGCTAAAACCTGGCGGAACAATCGTAGAAGCAACTTCTGGTAACACCGGAATCGCACTTGCGTCTGTTGGCGCAGCTCGTGGTTACAAAGTAATCCTCACAATGCCTGATTCGATGTCTAAGGAACGCCGCGCTCTCTTACGCGCACTTGGTGCCAAGCTAGTACTAACTCCAGCTGCTAGCGGAATGCGCGGTGCAGTTGAAGAAGCAGAACGTATTGGTAAAGAAGAAGGTGGCGTACTTGTTCGCCAATTCGAAAACCAAGCAGGTCCTGCAATTCACAAGGCAACAACAGCCGAAGAAATTTGGAATGACACCGATGGTCAAGTTGCAGCGGTGGTTATGGGTATTGGAACTGGCGGAACAATCACAGGTGTTGGCCAAGCGCTCAAAGCCAAGAATCCTGATATCAAGATTTTCGCAGTGCAGCCAGCTGCATCACCTGTTCTCACAGGTGGCGCTCCAGCAGGTCACCCATTGCAAGGAATCGGAGCTAACTTTGTTCCGCCAGTACTTGATACAACAATTTACGATGAGGTTCTCTCTGCACCGAATGAAGAGTCACTCACATTTGCAAAGCGCGCAGGACAAGAAGAAGGAATTCTTGCCGGTATCTCATCCGGAGCAGCGCTTTGGGGAGCTTCACAAATTGCTGATCGACCAGAATTTGCCGGAAAAATCATTGTTGTCGTGATGGCATCATTCGGTGAGCGTTACTTGTCGACCGCGCTCTACAAGGAATTTATCGACGAGCCAGTCGCTCCTTCGATTTAACCCTATTATCTTCCCCATGTTAAAACGCGTTTTTGAGGATCTCGATGCTGTCATGCTTCGAGATCCCGCAGCGCGCAATCGCTTCGAAATTTTCATCACCTATCCCGGGGTGCATGCACTCTGGGCTCATAGGTTCGAAAATTGGCTTTGGCGCCACAAGCTCAAATTCATTGCTCGACTCTCTGCTAACCACACGCGACATAAGACGGGGATCGAAATCCACCCTGGGGCGACCATGGGTCGTCGAGTAGTGATTGATCACGGTATGGGAATTGTGATTGGCGAGACCGCAATTGTCGGTGACGATGTGACGATTTTTCATGGAGTAACACTTGGCGGACGCACCGCCTCCAAAGGTAAGCGTCATCCGACGATTGAAAACAATGTTCTCATTGGAGCTGGCGCAAAGATTCTCGGCAACATAACCATTGGGTCTGGAAGCACAATTGGCGCTAATCAGGTTGTTGCGCGCTCTGTCTCAAAGAATACTGAGATGGAATTCCACATTTAGGTACATCTAGCCTCATCTAGCCTGATTTGCATCCCTCAAAGTCGCTGCCTTAACTCTAGGATATGTCGATATGAGAGCCTTCCTGCATAATGCCAGGCAGCAATTTGTTGATCGTTGGTTCTGGATTCAACAGGTTGTGGTCACAGCGCTGGCTTCAGCAATCTCATGGCAGGTCGGCGATGGAATCCTAAAAAATGGTGGAGTTGTTGCCGCAATTGTTGCTGCACTTACTGTTCGCTCTTCACTCCACAAATCAACCCGTGAAGGCTTGGGACAGATTCTCGGTTCAAGTGTTGGTGCCGGAGCGGCGCTGCTTGCTCTGCACTTCTTCGGACTTGGTGTTGTCACAGTTGGTCTCACAGTTCTGATCTCCCTAGTAGCAGCTCGCATATTGCACTTGGGTGAAGTGGCGGCGATCAACGTTCCAGTTACGGCACTGATCGTGATTGGGCCCGGGCTCAGTCAGACCAACGCATCGAATCGCCTTATCTCAACGATCATTGGCGCAGTAATCGCGATTATCGCTTCGGTATTTGCTCACCCCAAAACACCTGCGGGAAGAACAATCGATCGCATCAGCTCTCTCACCGAACGTTGCGCAGTGCTCAATTCGCAGATGGCCGAAGGAGTAGCAGATAATTATTCTCAAGATCGCGCGGGCCGTTGGCTAGCTCGCGCCCGACTACTAGCTGAAGAAATTCCTAGTATCAGAAGCCAAGCTCTAGAAGCTCGAGTATTCGCCAAGTGGCTGCCTGCGGTCCGAAGTGAGAACGCAGAGCGGCTCTATCTGCGTGGGGTGGCACTTGAACATGTCATCATTCAAACTCGATCAACATCGCGTGCGCTCTTTGATATTCGCCTCGGTGGGGGAATGGACACTGATATCAAGCACGAGATTGCGCTCCTACTCTCAACCGTGAGTTATGCGCTCTCTGTTAGTGCTGAAGATTTTAGATTTGATCCGTATTCCATAACAAAAGAGCCAACAACAGCGGAAATTCGATTGAGTGCAGAATCGGCAACTTCTGAGGTCGTTAAGAGAGCCGCGAGCCTTGAGAAGAGTCAACTTGCTCGCATCATGACGGTTATATCTAGCGCAGTAATCATTGCTGACTCGCTCGATCAAAACTCGCCGACCATCAAGAACGTCCCGACGCCAGAAGGTCCAGCGAGTGCTCATGTTTTGGCGAAATCACCGCTTGATCAAGCCAAGATTTGGCAACAGCGCATCTATCTATTGCTGCCAAAGCGAGTACGAAAATATATCGAGCGCTCCTTTAATTAAGGGTTACTTCATACCCAATTAACTTCAAGTTTGCTTGCTACACATCCAGAGTGAGTTCACTCGAGCCATGTTCGCTGGCCGATGGTGGGCATCCAAGAAAATTTGGTATCTCTGATAAAAAGGACCCTTCATGCGTATAGGAAAGATCGCTAAGAGCGTTGCAGTCATCGCTTCGCTAGCACTCCTAGGAGTTGGTTTGAACGCGACTGTTGCACAAGCCGCTCCAATCACAATCAATCTGTACGAAGCAATTGGTTATGCACCTGCAGAAATTGCTGCATTTAACGCATCACAATCAACATACAAAGTAGTTGATGTTGGTGGATCTACTGGTCCTCTACTGGCAAAGGTTGCTGCAGAAGGCTCAAATCCTCAGTGGGGACTTTTCTGGGCCGATGGTGATGAGTGGGCTGCTGCCGCTGATCTACAGGGTCAACTTGCTCCAATTGCATTTAAGCCATCGTATGACCACATTGGTAAGCAAATGGCTCCGAAGAATAACTCTTACGCTGTAACAGGCGCGACGATCATGGTTGCTGGCCTTTACAACGCAGCGACTCTTCCAAATCCTCCTAAGTCATTCCAGGGAATGCTTTCATCTGCCGTAAAAGGCAAAATCGGAATGAACGATCCAAACATCTCAGGCCCTACTTATCCATTTATCGCTGGTGTTATGAACGATCTTGGAAGCGAAGCAGCTGGAAAGTCATTCTTCCAAAGCCTCAAAGCAAATGGTCTAGTCGTTAATGATAAGAATGGCCCAACAATCCACGCTCTAGAAGTTGGTCAGATTCAAATGGGATTGGTTCAAAGCTCAGCTGCAGCAGCCGAACTCATCAAGTTCAACGCTGCTCCAGTGGCTGGGTACAAGCCAGCGGTTATCTATCCAGGTCGCCCAACGCTAATGCCTAGCTCACTAGCTATCGATAAGAATCGTCCTGCTGCAGAAGTAGCAGGAGCTCAAGCATTCGTTAAGTATGTCTTGTCTCGAGCCGGTCAAGCGATTCTTGATACAACTGATGCAACTCAGAACTCAGATGTGATCTGCTGGCCAACAATTGCTGGCACCACTCCAAATAAGTATGTCACTGCTCTCCCAAGTGCATACCAAATTGTGGATCCATACACATGGGGTCCACTACAAAGTGAAATCGATGCTTGGTTCACCTCAAGTATTCGCAGCAAGTAATCACTAGACATAAAAACTAAGAGTAAACAATGGCATCTGAGCTGGATCAAAGTATCCACGCTCAGATGCCATCTCTGTTGAGAATGCTCAATCATTTGCGCTCTCGAATCCGTGTCACGCCAATGGCAGTTTTCTGGACTTTAATTACTTTTATTCTTATCATTCCCATTACGCTCTTCCTCAGCGTTGCTTTCAGCCCGCGCTTGTTCGATCAAGGCAAGCAATGGTTCACCCTGTCATCTTTCAAACCGGTATTTTCCGGAAGCTATGGCATTGCGCTACTTCACTCATTTATCCTCGGAGTGGTGGCTGCAGTAGGGGCTACGGCAATATCGCTATCGATGGCTTGGTTGGTGCTACGTACCGATGCAATAACGCGAAGGATTTGGAACGGCGCAATCTTTGCACTCTTTTTGGCGCCTTCCTACTTAATTGCACTCGGTTGGCAGCGGCTATTTGAACAACGAGGCGTTCTAGAGATCATGGGATTGCATATAACGCCTATAAGAAATTTGCTCTATGGCCCTGTGGGAATCTGTATGGTTCTTATGGTCAAAGGTATTCCGTTTGCCTATCTTGTTATCGCTAATGCGATGCGCGGACTTGGCGAAGAATTCGAACAAGCGGTGAGAGTGCATGGCGGTTCACGCATCGAAGCCTTTAAGGTTATGGCTACGCTTTTATTGCCTTCTATTTTTTCAGCCCTTGCAATTGTCTTTGCAGAAGCAATCAGTGATTTTGGCGTATCTTCCACGCTCTCAAATGTGGCTCACTTTTCTGTTGCTACGTATCAGCTCTACCAAGGTATCAATTCGATCCCCGTGCAATTTCCTGTTAGCGCGGCAACGAGTCTCACTCTCTTGACGCTAGTGATTCTGGCGATTCTCGCTCAGAACAGGGCCCTGCGGGGTCGAAGTTTTCGAACGCTAGGTGGTCGCACTCGTCCAGCAACCAGACTCAAGTTGTCACGTCTGGGTCAGTTCCTAAGCAGTGGCTGGATCATTGGAATTTTGGTCATAACGCTAGGTATCCCGATCTTTGGAGCCATATCCGCATCCATGCTTCAGGGTCTTGGCTCGCTATTAAGTCATTACAGCATCAATTTCTCTAATTACACCAGAGTATTGGGAAGTAGATTCCTGCGAAAACCATTGATCTACTCAACCGAAATGTCTCTGATTACAGCAACTCTTGCCGTAGGCCTTGCTGCTGTTGCTTCTAAAGTACTTACATCAGCAAAACCTTCACGCAGCAAACGCTTCATGGATTTCTTCCTCTTAGCAGCGGTAGCCCTACCAGGAATTGTTTTTGCAATTGGCTACATATTCACGTACAACCTTAAATTCATCAATGACTTAGGTTTGCACGTCTACGGGACCTCGTTTTTATTAGCACTCGCCTACACTGCTAACGCACTGCCTTCTACTTCTCGCTCACTTGTTGGAAACATGTCTCAAATTCAAGACTCCATGATGGATGCATCCCGAGTTCATGGCAGTGGCCCCGCCCGAGCATGGCTAGATGTAACGATGCCGATCATTGCTCGACCGCTGTTGATCGCTTGGCTTCTTACATTTTCAGGCACGTTACTGGAGTTGCCGGTCTCTGAACTCTTATATCCACCGGGTAGTCCACCGGTGGCCGTGGGCATTGAATTGTCTTTGGCTGGCTTTGACTTTGGCGGCGGTACGGCGATCGAAGTGCTATCAATCCTGTGGGCACTTTTCGTGGTTGGCGTTGCATTCTTTATTTTCAATAGGTTCGCTCCCGTCGGTTGGAAGAGATTAGGAAATCAACAATGAAAGATGTTCAGGCATACAGTGTTGAGATCAGCGGAGCGCAAAAGAATTATGGCCACCTGGCAGCGCTTGATGACTTCAATCTCAGGATTGAACCTGGTCAATTCACGGTTCTCCTCGGACCATCTGGCTCAGGTAAATCTACGCTCATCCGCGCTATTGCAGGTATCGAGCGACTAGACGCGGGAGCAATCACCTTTGGCGATCGCTCAATCGCTGGGCCGGGCCTTCATGTTCCGCCAGAGAAACGCGATTTAGCTATGGTCTTTCAAGATTATGCCTTGTGGCCACACATGAGCGCTTTTGAGAACGTTGAATACGCCCTGCGCAGACGCAAAATTAGCCCGGAAAAAGTAAATAGCCGAGTGGAAGAAGCTCTTGAAAGAGTGGGCTTAGCGGGCAAGGGAAAGAATTACCCATTCCAATTATCTGGAGGCGAACAGCAGAGAGTTGCCCTCGCTCGTGCGGTTGTTGGACGGCCATCACTTCTCCTCTTCGATGAACCTCTCTCGAATCTCGATGCCGATTTGCGTGAGCGCCTGAGAGTGGAAATCGCCACTCTGACACGAGAAATTGGCTCCACCGCTCTTTACATCACTCACGATCAATCAGAAGCTTTTGCATTGGCTGATCAAATTGGTGTGCTCAAATCAGGAAAGCTTCAGCAGCTAGACACCCCTGAGAAAATTTATCGTAAGCCTGCAAACAGATTCGTAGCCGCTTTCACTGGAATCTCTGGAAGTTTCACCGGAAAAGTGACTTCTTCCGACGGTAAAAATGTCACTGTGCAGATCGGGAATGTTCAGATTGAATGTAAGAGCTCAACTGGGCTAAAGGTGGGAGATGATGCAGAAGTTCTACTTCGTCCGAGCGCGACCAGTATTGAAGCCAAGAAACACAACACTCTATCTGGAACTGTTCTAGATGTGGCCTATCGTGGTCGGGGATACGAGCATGTCATCACATGCGAACTCGGCGTCATTTCTGGCGTTTATGCGAGTGAACCATCTACGCGGGGCGATAAAATTGATATCTATGTTGATCCACACAACTGTCTAGCGTTTGCAATTTAGCACAGATTGAGCAGTGCCAATAATCCGTAGGAAACTTAGAGAAATGGAACACAGTGACTAGTACATCGATCGCGTTATTCGTCTCAGTATTTTTAGCATGTTCAGTTGAGGCTGTTGAGGCAGTAACAATTGTTCTCGCTGCTGGAACTGCACGTGACTGGAAATCTGCCGGACGTGGCGTAGTGGCAGCACTCATTTCGTTAGCTGTGATTATTGGAGCATTTGGCCCAGCTATCTCACATCTGCCAATTTCAGTTCTCCGAGTAGTGGTTGGTGGATTACTACTCGTCTTTGGTCTGACCTGGTTGCGCAAGGCAATATTGCGTGCAAGTGGATTTAAAGCGCTACACGATGAAGATAAAATTTTTCAGGAGGAGATTGCCGCGGCTCGTGCAGCTGGTAAAGGTGAAAAACACGGGATTGATGATTGGTACGCATTTACTCTCTCGTTC
This sequence comes from uncultured Actinomycetes bacterium, assembly GCA_903825945.1. Lineage (GTDB taxonomy): Bacteria > Actinomycetota > Actinomycetes > Nanopelagicales > Nanopelagicaceae > PALSA-747. The sequence goes on from CAIKCJ010000049.1 coordinate 85,081, forward strand.
AAAGGAGTACTGCTAGAAGGCCTAGAAGTTGCATTTATCGTTCTCACTTTCGGAACAATCGATCACAACGTTGGCTTAGCTTCACTCGCAGCAACCATCGCAGTCGTGATTGTGACCGCAGCTGGTTTTGCTCTTCGCGCACCGCTCTCACGAGTACCTGAGAACACCTTGAAGTTCGTTGTCGGTATTTTGCTCACATCATTCGGAATTTTCTGGGGTGCCGAAGGCTCAGCTGGAGCGTCCAAGAAGTGGCCCGGAGATAACTGGGCGATCTTGGGAATCATCGCGTTTGTTGCACTCATTGCTTTCGGGCTCATTGAAGTCTTGAAAATTGCACATCGCAAACCTCTGGCGCCTAAAACAAAAGCTATTTCTGAAGAATCTGCGGTAGCGGAATTGGAGCGCGAATATAGCAAGCTGATCTCTGGAGTCATAGGATTTATTGAATTCTGGATTGACTTCATTGTGGGAGATGACTGGCGTATTGCTGCTGGAATCGTAATTTCCTTCATCATTACGGCAACAGCTTCCGCATCTGTGCTTATTTGGGGGACTATCCCTCTTTTCACAGCAATCTTTCTGAGCTACAGCCTCTCCCGTGCGGTGAAGAGCGCGCGCTAGTTAGACCCGCTGGGAGTTGGCGTCGGCGCCGGACTCTCGGAGCTGCTTGGTGAGTCCGTTGGAGTTGGAGAGTTCGATGGCGAACTTGTTGGAGTTGGAGAGTTCGATGGCGAACTTGTTGGAGTTGGAGAGTTCGATGGCGAACTTGTTGGAGTTGGAGCAGTGAAGAGTGGCCATTTGAGCCACTGCACGATCATCGGAATTTCGCTAGCGACATACCCATAGCTATGTCCACCTGGCAGTTCGCTGATTGTGTAACTGGCGTTCACGCTCTTAAGTTTTTTGCCCCACGAAGCGGCTTGTCCATGAATCAACGCAGTGAAATCTTGATTTGATTCACTGAGGAACCATCGTGATTTATTCGCTGTCTTTAGGAAATTACTTGGAGTTTGGTAGGCAACTTTTGAACTATGTGACGCCCCACCAAATGCGTTTGTGAGATCGTCGGTAACGAAGTACCCAGCAAGTGTGATGATCTGCCCAAAGAGTTCTGGATGATGCAAGCCAATAATTGCGGCGCCGTACCCTCCCATAGAGAACCCAAGGATTGCCCGATCTGCTGCAGGTCGAATGTCACCTGCTTCTACTGTGTTGATCACATTAGTAGTGAGCCATGTTTCAATCATGGCTTTACCGTCATAAGAGTCAGCCCACTCTGAATCTATGTGAGTCTTTGCATTGCCATCTGGAAAGACGGCAATGAAAGGCTTTCCATACTTTTTAAACGCTGCTTGCAGCGGAGCTAATACTCCACCCATGATGCCATTTGGCGTTCCGGGCCAACCATGCAACATATAGACAATGGGCAGAGTTGCGACGGCGCTAGGTTGAACTGCAGGTGTCCAGACGTAGACATCGCGTATGGGAAAGTCTTTTTCTGGGCTTGGAATCTTTAATTCCACAAGAGTTGCTTGGGGGGTTGGGGAGATAGTGGTCTGAGCGCTTACAGAGGTTGCAGCGATAACGGCTCCGACAAGTGGCGCCGCGATAGCTACTCGAGCCACCATCCGGACGTTTTTCACATCCCGAGCCTAACGGCAATGCGACCGTAGAAAAAGGTGCGATAATTACATTGTGTACATTGTGAAAAACCCGAGGAGTTCCTTCGTTACCCTCGTTGTGGGTACAACGCTGTGCACCGCTGCCTTTCTTTTTTCTGCAACATACTCTTCCGCAGATATTCAGAGCACCCCAACGCCATCTGCTGCAACAATTCCATCAGCAACTGCGCATCACGGTGGCTCCAGTGCGCGACGATCTGCCATAAAGGCGGCCAACCAGGCGTATACGCAATCAGTCATGAGTGCTACACAAGGTAGAGATCTTGCTTTAGCGGATTCAACCGCAACTCTCAATCAAGCTCTAGCTGTTGCCGGCAAAGACGCAGCTGCACGCAAGGCTGCGTGGAGTGCATACAAGGTTGAGGTGAGTGCAGTTCGTGAAGCTTTTAATCAAGCGATAGCGGCTGCTAACGACGCTCGCACTGCTGCAATATCGGCTGCTCCTGCGCCTTCACCTACCAAGTAAATTAAAGTAAAAACTAGCCAACCATCTCGCGGTCGATCGCACTGTCACTGTGAGTGCATGCCCGATTAGCTTCGATTGAGCTGCAAGGTTCGCAGAGCAAAATTAAGCTGTGACAGGTCACAGTTGCACAGTTATAGAACTGCTTGGTCGGACTCTTGCATTGTTCGCACTCGCCAATTGTTTTGGTCTCATCACTAAAATCTATAGTCATGCGAGCATCAAAGGTGTAGAGCGAACCTTCCCACAAACTATCGTCGCCAAATTTATTTCCATAGCGAACGATGCCGCCATCGATTTGGTACACCTCTTGGAAGCCGCGTTTGACCATAACCGCTGACAGAATTTCACATCGAATTCCACCCGTACAGTATGTAACGATCGGCTTATCTTTTAGATGGTCGAACTTGCCTGATTCGATCTCGCCGATGAAATCGCGGCTAGTCTCGACATCTGGAACAAGGGCGTTCTTGAACTTACCGATCTTGGCTTCAAATGCATTTCTGCCATCAAAAAAGACAACGTCGTCGCCTCGTTCTTCTACGAGCTTATCGACGGCCCATGGCTTGAGATGAACTCCGCCATTGACGACTCCATTCTCATCAACTTCAACCTCGTGTGGAGCGCCGAATGCAACAAGCTCGGATTTCACTTTGATACTTAAACGAGGGAATTCATCACCCGTTCCATCAGACCACTTGAAATCAATCTTCTTAAATCCTGGATATTTCTTAGTCGCACTGACATATTTTTTGAGAGCACTCATGTCTCCGCCGAGGGTTCCATTGATTCCACTCTTTGCAATAATTACTCGCCCCTTGAGCCCGAGGCTCGATGCAAGTTGTTGCTGCCACATCATGATTGCCTCTGGATCATGCAACGGGGTGAAGCCGTAGAAGAGAATTACTTTTTGTAGCTCACCATTGATCCGGGTTTCCATGCCCTAATTCTAACGATTATTTTTCTGGGTTAAATCCCCGTCGGCCCCAGTAAACCCAGAGCACAAGCGTGCTCAGAATGAGAGCAAAGCCAAATAGCAAGTCTTCTAGCGGAGCCCCTGCTAGGCGAGCCCCGAGAATTGTGTGGCTGCTATATATGACGATATCTCTGGAGGTCAGCCACCAGTTGGTCAGGAGTTGGAAGGGAAGCAGGATTGCGTAGCTTGTCCAAAACGCTTTACGAGTAACCAATCTGGTTTTCACAACGAATAAATCAAGTACGAGAGCGAGTGCAACCGCAGTGAGGGCAAGGGCAGTGTAGGTCACTGGTGATCGCCCCCTAGATTCTTCTCATCCCCAATGGTCCAGTGAGGTCTGCGTTTTCGTACAGCCTCGATCGTCATGATCGCCGCAATCGGGACGATAATGAAGAATAGGTATTCCTCGATTGGAATGTGAAATGGTCCATAGAGCCCAAGTATTTGGGCGGGATCAAAGCTCCACTGCTTGCGTGAAATCGCGTACGCATCCCACGCGATAAAAAAAAGCGCAGTCGGGGTGATGGTGAGGATGAGGCGATTTACTTGGCGTAGCACTTTAATTTTGAGAAATATTTCCAGCCAAAAGGAACCAAGAATCGTAAAGACGAGCATCGCCAGATAACCCGCATGCAACATAGTTGGATTCTGCCATGAAATCGCTATTGGTTCTGGTTAAATTTATGCATGACCGCACTTAGTCTTGTCATCATTATCTGCGTCGTAATTACCAGCCTTTGCTGGGTTCTATCGCTTATCACCCGTGAGCATTCATGGGTCGACCGGATTTGGTCGATTGCACCGATTATTTATCTGTGGGTATTTGCTGGGAAAGCCGATTTGCATAATGTGCGCCTGAATGTAATGGCGCTTTTGGTGACCGCCTGGGGGCTTCGCCTCACCTTCAACTTTGCGCGAAAAGGTGGATACAGCGGCATGGAGGATTACCGCTGGGAAGTCCTGCGTAACTCCATGAAAGAGTGGCAGTTTGCGCTCTTCAATATTTTCTTCATTTCGATCTATCAAAATATTCTGATCATGCTTATCGCTCTGCCTGCATGGAACGCTTACCAGCACCAGGGTAAGAAATTTGGACCGTGGGAGCTCTTCTTTTCAATCGGCTTTATCGCGCTCCTTGTCGGAGAGACGATTGCAGACCAGCAGCAATGGAATTTCCAGCAAGATAAGAAGGCCATGAAAGAGGCGGGGATAAGCCCAAAAGTTGGCTTCCTTCAGACTGGCTCATTTAAGTACTCACGCCACCCAAATTACTTTTACGAGCAGGCTCAGTGGTGGGTTCTATTCTTCATTGGCGCAGTATCGGCGGGATCAATTCTGCAATGGACTCTGGTCGGGCCAGTGTTGCTAACAATCCTCTTCGTAGGATCTACAAACTTTACAGAGAAGCTCTCGCTGGCTAAATATCCTGAGTATGCGGATTACCAGAAGAGCACCTCTGCCGTAATTCCGTTCTTTAGCAAGAAGCGAAGAGCCTAAAAAACCTAACTAGTTTAAGTTTCAACTAGATGCTATAGTCTGGGCATGTCACTGACTCCAGCTCTCTATATCGGCCATGGTGCGCCGCCATTGCTGGATGATCCAATCTGGAGCGGTCAGCTCGAGAATTGGGCAACGACGCTAGAGAAACCAAACGCCATTCTTATTGTGAGTGCGCACTGGGAATCTGCGCCATTGACTTTGGGTACAACGACAACAGGAACTCCACTTATTTATGACTTTGGTGGCTTTGCTCCTAAGTTTTACAACCTCCAATATCACGCGCCTGGCGCACCTGAGCTTGCTGCTCGCGTCAAAGCTTTGATCGGCCAGCCAGTGACAGAGCAACCCAATCGAGGACTCGATCACGGCGCATATGTACCGCTCCTGAAGATGTATCCAGATGCAGATATTCCAGTCTTGCAAATGTCGATTCCTACATTTGATCCCGAAAAACTATTTGCACTCGGCAAACAACTAGCACCGCTTCGTGAAGAAGGGGTCATGATTATCGGCAGCGGATTCTTAACTCATGGCTTGCCTTTTATTCGCGACTGGAGCATTGACGCAACTCCACCCGGATGGTCTGCTGAATTTGACCTCTGGGCCAAGGAATCACTCGATCGCGGAGCCATTGATGAGCTCATGGATTACAAATCGCGAGCACCTGGCATGCCTTACGCTCACCCAACTGTTGAACACTTCGCCCCAATTTTTATTACTCTCGGCGCAGCATCTCAAGCTGATGTAGCGCCGACTACAACCATTGATGGATATTGGATGGGACTTTCCAAGCGCTCATTTCAGGTTGCCTAAGCAACTTTCGCACCAGTCAAGGTGATTACTGCCTCCGTTGTTAGACTTCCAGAATGGAACAGCAGCGAAGTAAAAGTTGGCTCCCTGGCTTTATAGCCCTAGGGATTATTTGGGGAAGCTCATTTCTATTTATCAAATGGGGTTTGCTCTCGCTAACGTCGCTGGGAGTGGCATTTCTGCGTTGCAGCATTGGCGGTCTAACTCTCTTACTATTCGCACTTCTGACGAAATCCAAGCTCCCCAACAAGGTGATCGAATGGTTTCACATCGCTGTCGTGGCGCTCTTCCTTAATGCGCTGCCGGGCTTTCTTTTCGCTTATGGCGAGACCCATGTCAGTAGCGTTATGGCAGGACTTCTCAATGCCACAACTCCATTAATGACAGTTCTCGTAATCTCTCTCGCCTTTCGTGAGCAGCGCGTGAATATCAACCAGGGGATCGGTGTGGCCATTGGTTTCGCGGGAATTGTCCTCGTAACGGGAGTTTTGACAGGCCTAAGCGCGAACGATTGGCACGGAATTTTGGCGCTGCTGGGAGCGACTCTTTGTTATGGAATTTCTATGCCGTATTCCAAGAGATTCGTCAGCAAGCTTGATTATTCAGCTACCGCACTTGCCGCTACTCAAGTGAGCTGTGCTGCGATTTTGCTGGCACCTTGTGCACTGCTCGGCGGAATTACTCATGGATCATGGAACAGTAAATCGATTATTGGCATGCTCGCACTCGGAGCAATCGGCACCGGATTTGCCTACATTCTCAACTTCCATACAATCCGGGCAGCTGGTAGCGCAGTGGCAAGTACAGTCACATTTATTACACCTGTGGTTGCAACATTTCTGGGTATTTGGTTGCTCAAAGAGAAATTCTCGTACACCCAGGTAATTGGCGGCCTTCTCGTCTTTGCATCAGCAGGGCTCGTTCAGAAGCGCGTGCAGATTTTTAAGCGTGGCTAGTTATGATGGCTCTATGAAATTTCCGGCTCCGCTAGCTAATAAAGTTCCGGCTATCACAGCTGGATTCTGGGTGACGAAGATTTTGACTACGGCAATGGGCGAAGATGCTTCGGATTTCTTGGTACATAGACTCGGCAACTCGCCAGCAGTGCTCACCGGACTTGCAGTTTTTTGTATCTCGCTTTACCTTCAATTTAAGGCCTCACGCTTCAATCGCTGGATTTACTGGTTCGCAGTTTCCATGGTGAGTGTGTTTGGAACTATGGCGGCAGATGTTCTCCATATTGGCCTCGGAATTCCATACAGCGTATCTGCGGCCGCATTCCTCGTAACTCTGATTGCGAGCTTCTATATCTGGAAGCGAGTTGAGGGAACTATCTCGATCTCATCCATCACTACAACCAGGCGCGAACTTTTCTACTGGGCGACGGTCTTGGCTACCTTCGCGCTAGGTACGGCTGCGGGGGATATGACTGCACGTACCTGGAACTGGGGTTTTGTCTCATCTGGTTTCATTTTTGCAGTGTTGTTTCTATTGCCGGGGCTTGCCTATAAGGCTATGGTTCACCAGCACTCGTTCTTACCGTGATGATCGTCATTATGGTCAGGTTCAGCAAGAGTAAGGATTCTGCAGATGCCTAGATCCCAAAAAATCAAGCCATTTCTCTGGTTCGATAACAACCTTGAAGAAGCGATCGCTTTCTACAAAACGGTATTTCCTGAACTAGAGGTGCACTCGATCAATCCGATGATGGGTGAATTTTCAATCTTCGGGCAAGAATTTCTTGCTCTCAATGGTGGCCCGCAATTCCCATTTACTGAAGCAGTATCTTTCTTCATTACGTGTACTGATCAGAATGAGATCGACTATTACTGGAGCGCCCTCACCGAAGGTGGATCAGAGGGCCGTTGTGGCTGGCTCAAGGATAAATTTGGGCTCTCATGGCAGGTTGTGCCTGCCGAGCTAGGCGCTCATATCGGCAATACTGATCCCGAAAAGTCGGCGTATGCGATGAACGCCATGATGCAGATGAATAAGTTTGTTATTGCAGATCTCTACTCCGAAACAGATTGATTTAGAGGCGATCTCTCTTAAGCGAGTAAAAGTCCACGGCAAAAGTAATCATGGCAGTCAGCACAACAAGTAGCGCACTAGCTGCCATTGCCATTCCGAAGTTAAGGGCACCGGGCCGCGAGATTAGTCGATAGAGCAGGGTAGGTAGCGTGGCTTGGTCGCCATAGGCAAGAAAATTAGCCGCACCAAACTCGCCAATCGAGATGACCACCGCATAGCCCAGAGATACAAGAATTGGCCGCATGAGAAGTGGTCGTTCGATATACCACCAGTATTGGAAACGATCTGCGCCATCCGTAGTCGCTAGATTCCCAATATCTTCGCTGATCGCACGCTGGCTAGGCGTGACAATCTGAACAACGAGTGGAATCAAGAGAATGGATTGCGCAATCGAAGTGACTAGCCAACTCTGGCGAAATGGAAATACCCCATAGGTGAATGTAACTAAATAACCTAGCCCCAGGGCCACTGTAGAGATACCGACTGGAATGCGATACAAAGTGAGCAGAAGCAGAGATCGCTTGGCACTCGCAAGATAAAGGCCGATGCCCATCGCAATACACGTGCTTATAGCTGCATTACGCAGACTGTTGAGCGTGGCTTCTCCAATTGAGATGCTCAGAGTATTGCGTGCCCCAAAGCTATCTAGGTGAAGGAAATTGCCGAGACCGATGCCTGAAGGGCTATGGAAAGCATGGTTCAAAATATCTGCAATCGGCCAGAGAACCACGAATCCTGCTATCACTAAAGAGAACAGGGTGACTGGCAACTCCCTTCGCGTACTACGAAGACGTGAGCGGCTATTGGCAAGGCCAGAAGCGAAGGAATTCTTCTGACTCATAAAAATCAAAACTGTAAGAGTGAGCAGGGATTGCAGAATTACATAACTAGCGGCTTTTGGCAGGTTAAGAATTTGGGTTGCAGAAGAATAGATTTCGGTTTCAAGTGAGTGCAAGCGCCCGCCACCAATGATGAGAACAAGTCCAAAATTGGCTGTGCAATATAAGAAGATGAGAAGCGCCGCAGATTTATATGCATTGCTCAATGCAAAAATTGTGACCGAGAAGAAAGTTCGTAACTTACCCGCGCCATCTAATCGTGCAGCTTCCTCGATATCTGGATCCAGGCCAATCCAAGCTGTGCCAATTATTCGAGATGCAAAACCGTAGTTCATAAAAACATTTGCGAAGAGCAAACTAAAAGTTAGAGCTCCAGTCATCATAGATTTGATGCCAATTGCCACAACTATGGTTGGCAGAATAAACGGAACTACAATCAAAGAGGCAATTACTTTCGATCCAAGAAAATGTGATCTGTAGAGAGCGTACGCGGTAGGTGTAGCTAGAAGGAGCGAAATCAGAGTAGAGGCAGCCGCTTGCCAGAACGTAAACCAGAGCACATGCAGCGCCTGACTACTGGTGATCGATTGCAACGACTGACTGTTAATACCCAGCGAGATGATTCTTATGAGCGGTTGGTAAAAGAAGATTGCGATAAAGAGCGCTGGTGCTAACTGCGCAACAGGCAATCGCTGTTTCTTAGCCAAAAATGACCGCCCACTGCGCAAGCCATGAAGAGCGGTTCTTATTGAAATCTAAGTGATCCCCATATGTTTTGGCTGCGGTTTGTGTGTATTTCACCCAATCTGATGGGACAGGGGTCCCACTCACGACGGGATACATATACATAGTGGTTGGGAATGTCTTCTGGAAATCAGGGGAAAGCAGGAACTTGATGAGAGCTTTTGCACCGGCGGGATTATGTGCACCCTGGAGCACTCCTACATATTCATTCTGGCGAAAACAACCGTCAAGGATGCTGGCGGTTTGTGATTGACCATTAGCGCGAATTTCATCTGCTGGCGAGGTGCCGTAACTCAGAACTACAGGGTAAGCCCCCTTGCCACTCGATCCAGAAAAATCTGTGTAATAAGCTGCTTCCCAGCCATCATCAACTTTGACATTATTGGTTTTGAGTGATTTCCAATAATTCTGCCAACCGCTCTCGCCAAACTTTTCAACAGTCGCTGCAAGGAATGAAAGGCCGGTAGAGGAGGTCGCTGGATTTTCAACGACGGTCAGACCTTTATAACTTGGCTTTGTTAAGTCATTGATAGATGACGGTGCGGGAATGTTGTGAGCAGCGAACCAGAGCTTGTCATAGTTAAAACAAACATCACCAAAGTCCGTGGCAGTCAGTGAACCAGCGATCAAAGAATTAGCGTAAGCCTCTCCGGAGAGCGTGTTGTCGATTCCAAAGACAGCATCAGCAATAGGTGCACCTTTTGTAAGAATGAGTCGATTCGTTAAAGCGCCAGCATCACCAGATGAAATAACTTTAAGGTTGTAACCACTCTGCTTTTCAAATTCATTGATCAGTGATTTGCTCATCACAAATGAATCATGCGTAACCAAGGTGACATCTTTCGGCTGATTCGAGCCTGCTGTATTAACAGAGATCAACACGACTGCGCTAAGGGCGAGGATTACTGCACCGATTAAAAGCTGTATTTTCTTGCTGTTTATCTTCATAGTGTGCCCTTTCAACCCCGCGAAGGGTCAAAGTTTTAGGCACGGGTTGGTTGTTACCTGCCTCCCTGCGCTGGCATTACCCAGATCAGGTTAAGACGGTCGAAGACTCTTTGTCTTCCTCTCAGTCCGGTGCTTGCGAACTCCCGTGGTAGACCCACTTTAGCGCGTAAACTGGAGTCATGTCTCACCAGTTGCCTCGCTCCAAACGCCAGATTTTTTGGGAACGAGCCTGGGCCAGCACAATTGTGCTCTACACATTCGTGGCCACATTCGTCGTATGGAAGACGCTTGGCAAGTATGGAGTTAATCCCATCGGCTTTTTTGTCGTAGACCTGATCACCTCCTGGCTCTACGGAATTTCGACTGCTCGACTCGTTGTTGCCATATTTAAGAAACACCGCCCAGGGGTGAGAAAGTATGGTCTCTATTCAGCTCTTAACTTTGCAATCCCGGATGTATACATCGTTGGGATGGCGCGACATGTTCCAAGAGATGTTTACCTGGCACTGGCAGGTGTGATTTTGATACTCGGGATCTTCTCGGTCGTCGGAGTCTTGCAGCAGATCAAAGATGGCAAGAAGAGCGAAGAGAATCATTCATAATCGTAACTAAAAGGAGATGCTATGACGACAACAGAATCTGTATATAAGAATCGCTTTTCAGGAAAAGTAGCAATTATCACTGGTGCGGGTTCTGGAATCGGTAAAGCCACGATCACTCGGTTTGTCGAAGAAGGCGGAACCGCAGTAGGAGTCGATGTCATCGCAGATCGTCTCACTGCGCTGGCTAGCGAGCTCTCGGGGAAGGGTTATTCGATTGCCACCGTTGCGGGTGATTTAATGGATGATCAGACGATCGCACGCGCAGTTGATGCAGCAGGTCCAGTGGTAGATATTCTTATTAACAATGCAGGGATTATGGACGACTTTGTCCCGCTGGCAGAACTGGACGATGCACTCTGGCACAAAGTTATCGGCGTGAATCTGGAATCAGTAATGAAGCTCAGTCGTGCAGTTATTCCTGGAATGGTTGCGCGTGGCAAAGGGGCAATCGTTACAACCGCTAGCGCTGCTACATTTAAATCTGGAATTGCCGGTTCGGCATATGTGACAAGTAAGCATGGGGTCGCTGGTCTAGCCCAATCCATCGCATCCATTTATGGTCCACAAGGAATTCGCTCTAATGCAGTGGCTCCCGGGGCAGTCGCAACCAACATTATGGATCAGACCAAAGTACCCCGCGGAGTGGCAAACATGCAGGCGTTGGGGGCGAATATGGCCAATATTGGAACGATTGGAACCTCCGAGCAATTGGCCGCAGCTATCCTCTTTTTAGCAAGCGACGATGCTTCCTACATCAATGGAGTTGTTTTGCCTGTCGATGGTGGCTGGGTCGCACGCTAATTGCTGCCTTCGTTGAAGGTAAAGTTTTGCTATGAGCAATCCAACAATTCAATTTCTGGGTGCAGCCGAGACGGTTACAGGTAGCCGTTTTCTCGTTACCCATAACAACCAGAAAATCCTGGTTGACTGTGGAATGTTCCAAGGTGAACCAGACATTGCCTCGCACAATGCTGAGAAATTTCCTATCGACGAAAGTTCAATTAGCGCACTTTTGCTCACGCACGCCCATCTAGATCATTGCGGATATATTCCAGCGCTTGTTAAAAATGGATTCACGGGAACAGTGTTCGCCACTCATTACACAGAATTGATTGCGGAAGTTGTGTTGAAAGACTCGGCTCACCTGCAGATGCAAAGGGCGGAGTTTGAGGATGTAAAACTCAAAGCTAACCCTCAAGGTTCGCTGCTCTACAATGAAGTCGATGTAGAAAAGGCTCTGAAGCAATTCAAGGCTGTAGAAATTAGAAATCGGATCGAAGTCCTGCCAGATGTCTTTGCAACTTTCTATCCGTCGGGCCATATTCTCGGGGCAACATTTATGCTCTTGGAGATAGGTGGCAAGTCTCTGCTCTTCACAGGAGATATGGGTCGAGGTTCGCATCCATTTCTTTATGGCCCAGACCTGCCGCCATCACAAAAAATTGATGCTGTTATAACCGAATCAACATATGGTGATCGGGAGCACCAGACCCCTATCTCTGACTTTGCTGATGAGCTCAATAAGGCCATCGCGCGTGGAGGGTCGATTCTGATTCCAGCGTTCGCCGTGGATCGGACTGAAGAAATTCTCTTTGAGCTTCGCCGACTATTTGATGCAAGGGCTGTGAAAAGCATTCCGGTATATCTCGATTCACCTATGGCCGAGAAAGTATTAGTTTTCTATCAGGAAGCGATCGAGCAAGGAACCCCTGATATTAAGTCGGATGTGGCAGAGGCTTTCACTTCGAGTGATCCATTTGATCCAGGCAAATTTAGAATCATGACAACTGTAGATGAATCAAAATGGCTCAACGACGTCTCTGAACAATCGATCGTTATTTCTGCTAGCGGTATGGCTACTGGCGGGCGAGTGACGTATCACTTAGAAAGCATGCTCCCGGATCCCGCTAACACAGTCATTTTGGTTGGATTCCAAGCCAAAGGGAGTCGTGGTCTGGCACTCCAGCAAGGCGCAGAAAAATTACGGATTCACAATAACTGGGTGCCGGTCAAAGCTGCGGTCGCTAACGTAGAAAGCTTCTCGGTGCACGCCGACCGTAAAGAAATTGTTTCCTGGTTGAGCCACATCCTCAACCCTACGCAGACCTTTATTGTTCATGGCGAGCGTGAGTCTCAGGAGGCTCTTAAAACCGCGCTCGAAGGCGAATTGGGATGGAAGGCAACGATCCCTGAATTGGAAAAAACGTACGAAGTTCGTTAAAGATTTTTGAGAATGAAGTCAGCTCGGTCTTCTACTGGCATGACCGGAACTCGAATAAGTGGCTCTGGCCGCGCCGAGTAAACATCGATGAGCATCTGCTGAATTGAGTGTTGAGCTTGAACATCTTCTGATCGTACGTAGTCGTGGTGCAGCGGCAGAAGGTCGAGAATAAAGACTTTGCGATAGTGCGCTTTTTGCAGCGCTACATCAAGTCTACGATCGGGCTCAATTCCCAAGTAGTGGTAGTACGCCAACTCATCAGGAAGCGCACGATCGAGAAAAATCAGCTCCTCTGGGTCGAGCGAAGCTTCCAGTTGAATCTGCAGAGTGAGTACATTTTCCTGAAAGAGACGGACATTTTCACGTGCCTGGTCCGAATTTATGCCCAAGGCTTTTTCAATCTCGAAATAGTTCCTTGCCTCTTCTATCGCGGTTCGATACCCGCGTTTGGCAAGTAGATCAACAAGCGTAGTTTTGCCAGTGCTAGGTCCGCCCGTTATGACGTACCAAGGTGGTCTGATCAAAAGGTAATCCGATCGGTCGCAACAACATCAAGGGTGCTGTCTGGAAGCTCGTAATCGGCACATGCCCGATTGAGTTCTGCGATGATCATTTCGGCTGGAATCGGGAGGCCATTCCACGATTCATCGATAGTCATATGTGCATCTTCAATCAGAGTCACATCTAAGCCACGCTCAATAGCTGCATGAATCGTGTGGCGAATGCAGTAATTACTCTGCGCTCCGCAGATTATTAGGTGATCTACACCCATCTCTTCAAGTACATCCTCAAGATCTGTCTCTTCGAAAGAACTTCGCCAAAGTTTGTGAATAATTCGCTCATTTTTAGCTGGTTTGAGTTCAGGCACGATCTGCCAATATTCACTATCGATCGGCATGTCATCTTCAGAGTGCGCAACCCAGATGACATCTACGCTCGCTGCGCGAGCACGATCAACTAAGTTACGGATTTGACCGACTGCAGCGTTACGATTTCGCGCATAATCGACAACCCCATTTTGAACATCTATAACCATCAGCGCTTTTTTGTTGCGATCCTCGTATGCACTCATGCCTCTAATCTACGGCACACGCTATCCTTCGAGCATGTCAGCTGCCCTTGCTCTTTTCTCGAGTCTTTTCTGGGGAAGCGCAGACTACTTAGCAGGCAACCTCAGTAAGCGATATGCCGCTATTGCGGTTACAGGGGTCACTCAAAGCTTTGGTCTGCTTATTGGCATGACTATTGCTTTGTTTGGTAATTCGTTTTTCGCCCCAACGCTCCATTGGAATAACTACTTCCTACCAGGTGTCTTTGCTGGCGTATGTGGATTCTTGGGGCTGATCTCCTACTACTCGGGTTTAGCGACCGGTCGTATGGGTGTAGTCGCCCCAATTAGTTCTTTAAGCGCAGTGATCCCATTGATCTACGCATTCGCACGAGGAGAGCGGCCCTCAGGAATCGAAATCGCTGGAATTGTCATCGCCCTTATCGGCGCCTTCTGTGCTTCTGGTCCCGAAATCATCAAAGGCGTCCCTCTCAAACCACTTATCTTTGGTCTGGGAGCTGCAGTGGGATTTGGCACCGCTCTGGCCTTTATGGCCGAAGGTTCTAAGTCCAGTCCAATTATGACTATGACGACCATGCGTCTGACCACGGTGAGTGTCTGCGTACTGCTCGCCTTGCGTTATAGAACTATTGGTGGATTTAAACGAGTTGAGCTCCCCACTTTGGTCGTGATTGGCGCCGCTGACTTCCTTGCCAATTATTTCTTAGGTGTTGCCACCACCAAGGGGATGGTTTCGGTCGCCATGATTCTTGGCTCGCTCTTCCCGATAGTTACTGTGTTATTGGCCTATAAATTCCTGCACGAACGCCTCCATAAAGTGCAATATTTTGGAGTTTTCTGTGCCGTACTAGGTGTTGCCCTGATATCGCTCTAAAGTATTTTGATCACTTTTCTGACAATCGATACTCGAGTACGATCTGGCTATGAGCAAAGAGATTCTGCAGCAATTCGTATCTGCCAATAAAGAGTTTTGTGCCTATGCAAAAGCGATGACACCTGAGCAACTCAGCCATGTGCCTGTTCCTGGGGAATGGTCCCCGGCTTATGTCATCCATCATATGGCCGATTCCGATGCACACTTTCTCGTTCGGTTTTTGAATATTCTCTCAACAGATAAGCCAGCTATCGTCCCATTTGATGAAGAAGCATTTCCTACAACTCTTGGATATGTTGGACGTAACGTCGCCATCTCAATTGCATCAATAGAGGCAGCGACCGCGCAGCTCGTGGATATCTTCTCGAACGTTAGCGATGAAGTATGGAACCGCACTGGACTTCATCCTGAGCGCGGGGAACTAACTGCTAGTGCGCTACTTCAACTCACACTTAACCATCGAGTTGGGCATTTAGAGCAACTTAAGAAGTAATCCATTTGGCTATATAGGCGGCCGTTGTCCGGTCGTGCAGGATTCTGCGATGGCCAAGCCCTTCAGTTGCATATAACTGGGCTCGCGGCAGAACTTTGAGAAGATTTTCTGCATCGCTAAACGGAATCTCTTTATCCTGGCGGTCATGTACAACCAAACATGGCTGATGGACTTTTGGAGCCACGACATCGCCTCGAGTCTCATCCCAACTACGGCCCGTGAGCTTTTCCACTCGATCAACGAATGCTTTCTCGGCCTTCGGTGGAAGTTCTATGTAGCGAGCAAAGCGGTGCAATACATCTGAAAAGAGATACGGCGAACCGATAGTTACAACTTTGCCAACCTGCATTCCATCGGAGATTGCAATAAAGGCCGCGCCGCCACCCATCGAGTGGCCAATGAGAGCATCAAACGGACCAAGCTCTTGAGAGACTCGCAGTAGCGCTGCGGCAAATTGGATGGCGTTGGTGGAATCGCCAGCAGCATCCCCGTGCGCAGGTGCGTCAAGGGCCACAACACTGACTCCGGCAGCAACGAGCGCATCGGAGAGAACATTCATATGGCCAGCATGAGATTCCCAGCCGTGAATGATGAGAGCCTTTTTTGTAGAGCCCGCTGCGTTCTTGCTCCACGCTACATAATGTCGCTCTGATCCGGCCGGTTCTAATCTAATCCAACCTTTCATGTTCCGCGGCTTTCCATCGCGCGGACGTACAAAAATGCGCGCAGCATAAAGACCAACCAGGCTCGGTGCTATCGAGCCAATAGTGCGATCTAGGAATCTGAGGGTTTTCATCGATTTTAGTTTATTCCATTGCTCGGGGTAGGAGTAGGTTTTCTGGGATTAGGCTAGTCACATGAACTCGCGCGTGACTTTGATCGATGGCGGACTTTCAACAGCCCTGGAATCCTTAGGAAGTACGCTAGACACTTCGCTTTGGTCGGGTGAATTGCTGCGCAGTCACACTGAGCAGATTAGAGCCGCTCATAAGTTGTTTGCTGATGCTGGCGCGAAGGTATTGATAACGAGCTCATACCAAGTGAGTTATCCAGGATGCATCGCAGTTGGCTGGAGCACGGATGAGGTAGATGCCGCGCTCTTGCTTTCAACTGAGTTAGCTCGTTTTGATGGTGTCCAAGTAGCAGCATCGGTGGGGCCTTATGGTGCATATCTTGCAGAAGGCTCCGAGTATCGAGGCAACTATGGTCTGAGTAAGCACGAGCTCAAAGATTTTCATAGAGCTCGCCTAAGCAAACTTATTGAAAGCGCTCCCGATTTACTCGCTATCGAAACAATTCCCGAACTTACGGAAGCAGGCGCAATTCTTGAATTGCTTCATGAGCTAGGCAACGCAATTCCATTCTGGATTTCTTTTTCATGCAAGAGTGAAACAGAGTTATGTTCGGGCGAATTATTTGCCGATGCTGTCGCACTTGTCATGCGCGAGCCACTTGCAACAGGTGTTGGAATCAATTGCACTGCGCCAGAGCTGATCACTCCACTTCTACAGAGCGCACCTGCTGCATCTTTCGTTCTATATCCCAACTCAGGCAGGCAGTGGGATGCGGTTGCTAAACAGTGGATAGGTGATAGTGAATTAAGTTTTTCTCGCGAAGATATTGAGAAGTGGATTGCGCTCGGAGCAAAATACATTGGTGGCTGCTGTGGCGTAGCTCCAGCGGATATCAAAGTACTTGCGCCTATTCTGCAGTCATAATCAGGAGATTTAACCTTTTCTCTCAGAATCAATCGCGATTTACGCGTAATTTGAGCTAAATCCTCAATTGAGCCAAAAGTGCCCTGAACGCTAAACTTGAGGGATGCGTCAGCCACGAAGGAAGCGGTGGATATTTCTCACCGCCAGCATGGCATTAGTCGCCAGCGCTGCTCCTGCATTTGCGGCTCAGTCAATCCAAGCCGTTCAGGCTCAAGTAACTTCTTTGCAGATCCAGGCATCAGCCATAGCCGAATCTGCCCAGCAGTCGGAAGTTGAGCTACAAAATCTTGAACGCTCACTCTCATCTGTCCAAAGCAAGGATTCGGCTCAAAGCAAGAGCATCCAGGCGCTTAAAGCATCTGTTGGTGCGATTGCAGCTCAGGAATACAAGAATGGTGAGCTGAGCCAAAGCATGGCGTTGCTCTTCTCATCAGATCCCACTCTCTATATGAACAGCGCTGAATCACTCCAAATTGTCGAAAGCCGTTACGCAAATGAGCTGCGCCAGTACGCAACAGCAGATCAACAACTCAAAGCAACTGCACTTACCTTGGGTGATCAAGTAGCTTTGGTCGCAAAAGCGAAAGCAAAGTATGTGGCTGAAGAGGCTGCCGCTCAGGCAAAGCTGCAGCAAGCTGAAAAATTGCTTAATAGCCTCAACAAGGCCGAGCGAGCACGTCTTGCTGCTCTGCAGGCATCGGAAGATAGCCAATTCCAGGCATCATCTTTGGCCCTTGCAAAAGAGGGAAGTGGAGTAACTGGTGCTGAAGGTGTCGCACTTCGTTATGCCCTCAAGCAGCTTGGTTCACGCTACATGTTCGGTGCTGCAGGACTTGTTTATTGGGATTGTTCTGGATTAACTATGCGCGCATTTGGTTCGGCGGGAATTGCCTTGCCGCACTCAGCTGCTGCTCAAGCTGGATATGGAAAGCACATTGCGCTCAACCAAGTAAAACCTGGTGACCTGGTATTTTTTGGTCAGCCAATTACGCATGTCGGAATTTATTTTGGCAATGGAAAAATGCTCGACGCTCCACATAGCGGAGCTCGAGTTCGCATCGAAGACTTTAGTTCGCGGTTCGGTGGCGAGAAGTACGTCGCAGCGCGACGCTTGTAATTACTCCTCCGACCACTTAAAGCTGCGCACAGCGAGGATTGTTCCCACAATCGCCCAAGCGCCAAGTACGGCAAACATCTTGCCAACTTCCCAAGAATGAGTGAGCTCTTGACTCTTAAAAGAATCCGGCAAAAAGACCGAGCGCATTCCTTCAGTAAGCCATCGAAGTGGGAAGAGTGAAGCTACTTGCTGCATCCAGTGCGGGAGTTGGGTGAAGACGAAGAAGACACCGCTAAAGAACTGCAAAATAATCACAATCGGCGAGATAACCGCCGAGGCGCCTCTACCGGATTTTGGCAGCGCCGAAATAGCGATTCCAAGGACTGTAGAACAGATGCTTCCAAGCACCAATATCGCAAAGAAGCGAAGCCAGAGCGCAGGTGAGTGCGGCATGTGGAGATGGAAAAATGCCCATCCGATAGCGACCAAGAGAATGACCTGGAGTACCAAAGAAAGCGCAACGACAATGGCTTTGCCGATGAAGTAAGAGATAGGCGAGAGCGGCGTTCCGCGCAAGCGCTTGAGCGTTCCGAAGTCGCGCTCCATCGGAATTAAGATGGCAAGATTTTGGAATCCGGTATTTACTAAACCTGATGCGATCATGCCTGCGATGAAGTACTGCGCAAAGGAGACGCCTGGCGTTAGATTCTTTGAGAAAATTGTTCCGAAGATGAAAAGCAGCATGACGGGGAAGAGCAGACTGAAGAAAACGACCTCCTTTTGGCGGAGGAATTGTTTAAATTCCAGGCCGCCGCGCAAGATGCCAAGTCTGATGACTCCAACTTTATGCATGAGTTTCCTCCCGTGAAATCATCTTGAGATAAATATCTTCGAGCGAGGGACGTGTGATGCGCAGTTCGGGGATTTCGCCACCGCATTGCTCAGCAATCTTTAAGACGTCTGATGTTGGATTATCGGTAGCGAGTTCTTTCATTTCGCCGTTCCAAATCCATGAAATGACAGCTTGAGCAGTATTTCGCCCACCAAGAGTGGCAGGTGTTGCGATTTCAATGATAGAGCCAGCAACAATCACGCCAACTCGATCTGCTAGCGCTTCGGCCTCATCCAAATAGTGCGTTGTGAGCAAGATGGTTGTGCCAGCAGCGCGAAGGTTTCGAATAAGTTCCCAGAAGGAACGTCTGGCTTGCGGATCAAATCCTGTGGTCGGCTCGTCAAGGAAGAGGATTTCTGGATTGCCGATGATTCCGAGTGCAACGTCTAGCCTGCGACGTTGGCCGCCAGACAAATTTCGTGCTCGGTTGTTGGCTTGCTCGGTAAGTCCAACTAGTTCTATTACTTCATCTGGATTTCTGGCATTGGGGTAGTAGTGCGCAAAATGATGAACTGTCTCCTTGACCGTGAGATCCTGACCATCTTCAGTGGATTGAAGAACAATTCCGATTCTGGTGCGCCAGATGTGGTCTGTGCGGGTGAGGGTGTCGGGATCGGTATGAAGAACTTTCACCTCACCGGAATCACGCCGCCTGTAGCCTTCCAGGATTTCAACGAAAGTGGTCTTACCTGCGCCATTAGGCCCAAGCAGGGCGAATATTTCGCCTTGAGCTACATCCAGGTCAACTCCATTAACGACAACTCTTCCGTCGTAGCTCTTGGTGAGACCTCTGACGCTGATGGCTAGATCGGCTCGCGATTGGCTATTAGTGCTTGCACTCATGGAGTTAATAATAGATGAATAACCTCAATTGCAACCTGTGAGGGGAATTCACCTCTTGCGATTAGATTGAGAACAGGAATTGCTAACCATGAAGGTCTAGGAGACTAGTACTTCATAGAAGTCAGCACTGCACATAGATTTTGGCTATGCGATGAAGTTGAGCCAGAGGAGTCCCAATAAGCCAGAGATGACTGCTGCCATGAAAAGTCCGATACGGACTTCACCCAGCTCTTGCGTGGTCGCTAGAGTAATTTTTGCAAGCACGAGTGAGACAGTTAAGCCCATTCCTGCTAACAGTCCAACGCCTGCAACCTCTTTGAGGCTTAGGTCTTTCGGAAGTTTTAGGCGGGTAAAGCGAGTGAAGAACCAAGCCGCGGCGGTAATTCCAAAAAACTTGCCAACCACGCGTGCGACGATGAGAGCAATACTTATTCTGCCACCGGCTGAGGAGAAATCGAGGTGGGTGAGTAGATTGATCGCGACATATAGTGGAATTGCAACAAAGGTTGCGGCTGGAAGCAAGAACTTAATAATAAATTTCCTGTAAGGCAGGATGAAGCCGATGAGTGCAGCACCTAGAGTGTTGACGGAACTGGTCAGATTTAAATGATTGTGAAAGAAGATTCCGATTACTACAAGTGAAAAGAAATCATCGGCTACCGCAAGAGTTAATAGGAAGAGTCTGATTGCTGGATTTATTCGCTTGCCCAAGAGGCTTAAAGCTCCGACTGCCAGAGCTACATCGGTTGGCATAGCTACCGCCCAAGCGGAAGAGTGCGTTCCAAATAGATTGAAAATTAGCGCCGGGAATACCATGCCAGACAAAGCGCAGAGCATCGGGAGGATTACAGCCTTTGGCTGACTAAGGCCGTTGCGAATCTCGAGCCCAATCATCATGAATATGACGAAGGTGAGAATCTCTGAAATCACTCCCTTAGAGTAAAGGATGTAAGAGTGTGATCAAGTGGCCTTTTCTCAAACCCTATTCTCAGATGACTTAAATGCCACCCTGAGTGAGTCCATCCAATACCTCGCTGGCACGCTGGCGAAGCTCGCTGAGATCGCCTAATCGACTGAGCCCAGAATATTGCTGAGCCATCCGGTGATTACTGGCAAAGTCCTTCTTATGGCGATCAAGAAAATCCCAATAGAGGGTTGTAAATGGACATGCATCCTCACCAGTTCGATTTTTCGGATTGTAAATACATGGCTTGCAGTAGTTACTCATACGCGAGATATATGCCCCGCCTGCCGCGTACGGCTTGGACATCATCAGGCCGCCATCAGCGTGAAGTCCCATCCCAATAACATTTGGGACCATAACCCAATCTGAGGCATCAATAAATTTCTCACGCATCCATCGCAAAAACTCCTGAGGATTGGTACCGGTAAGAAGTGCCAGATTGCTCAGCACCATGAGACGTGGAATGTGATGAACCCATGCTCGCTCATTGATGTCTGAAACTATTTCTTTAACACAGTTCATCTGGGTCTTGGTTGAGTCTTCAAAGAGAGGCAGCAGCGGCCTACTGGCACCTAGATTGTTGTTATCGCGATATCCATCGCCCAAATGCCAATACATGCCATTGACATACTCCCGCCAACCAATAACTTGGCGTATGAAACCTTCGGCAGACTGAATAGAAATCTTCTCTGCTTTGTAAGCTGCTTCAACAGCGCTCACCACCTCTGAAGGATGAAGTAAACCAACATTGAGATAAGGGGAGAGAAGGGAGTGATGAACCGCCCAATTTTCTGATGTCATGGCATCTTCAAGGGGGCCGAATTCGTTGAGATGGTTGGTGATGAAATTCTGAAGCTGCATCAGGGCGCCTTGTCTTGTTGTCGCCCAGGTTGAGGAGGGGATGTGCCCTAATTGCTCGGCGACATCGCGATCAATTTCGTCTCGCTCATGGGAGAGATAGGGCGACCATGAATAATTTTTAGGAGGCGGGAGCCTATTTTCTTTATCGTAATTCCAGGAACCGCCAGCAGGTTGTGTGCCATCCATAAGTAGATTGAGACGTACTCTTTGCTTGCGATAAAAGTTCTCCATTAAAAAGTAATTTTGAGAATCAGCCCATTGCGAGAATAATTTTCTGGGAGTTAAAAAGAAATCATTTTCTACATAACTAACACCAGAAACTTTCAGAGCTTCATACTGCTTAAATGATGAAGGTTCAGCGCAAACAATCGGAAGTCCTGCGTACTTAGCTGAAATTTGAGCCAAGCCTTCTAGCGTTGTAGCAGCTTTCGCATATTCGACGGTGAATCCATCTTGACTCAGCTCACTGGCAAAATGTCGCGCAGATGAGATCATGAAAAAAAGCCTTTCGGGATGCCATCGATCTCCTGTAGTCATCCGATTGCTCTCAACCAAAGCAATTAGGTCAGCTTTGGGATCTGCTTGTCTTAGAG
>CAIKCJ010000050.1 GCA_903825945.1 uncultured Actinomycetes bacterium
CGATGCCTTAACTATCAAGAAAGTCATCTCTGAAGGAGTAATAGGAGAAGTTTTTCGACTTGATTCTCGCTTTGAAAGATATCGCCCGGGCAAGAATCCTCGTAATTGGCGTGAAAGCAATGGCGCAGATCAAGGCGGCGGGATACTCCTAGACCTTCATCCTCACCTGATCTCTACAGCGTTGGATTGGTTTGGCGACGCCGAGCTTAAATATTCTTCTGTCCGAAATATTCGCGGAATGAGCGATGATGACGCTGTGCTCGTGCTTGCTCATTCACATGGAGTTGATTCCTATCTCTCGGGGAGCGCAATCATCGGAGCGCCCGGCCCGCGAATTCGCTTGTCCGGAACGCAAGGAACCTTGATCATTGATGAACTTGATGGTCAGGAAGAGCTGTTGCGCTCAGGTCGATATCCTAACAATGGCATCTGGTCTGAGCCCGTAAGAAGTAAAGCGTGTATCCATCGAGGCGATGAGATTGTGGAGTTGCAAGGGGAGCCTGGCAATTACGGAATTTTTTACCTACAAGTCGCAGATGGAATTCGACGTGGTGCGCCTTGGCCAGTTCAACTCGACGATGCTCTGAGCGTTGCAAAAATCCTTGATCAAGCTCGCGCCGTGAGTGTTCGTTAGTCACTACTCCTTACAGAGTTCTTCCAGCGCACGTGTGAGATGTTGATAGTCGAATACAAATCCGCTCTCAAGAAGCTTGGCAGGTACAACTTTTTTGGAGCCGAGAATTTCGGTTGAAAATCCACCAAGCGCAGCCTTAAGAATAAAACTAGGCACCGGAAAGAGAGCAGGGCGATGGAGCGCGCGAGCTAGAGTGCCAGTAAATTCCTGATTGGTGACGGGATTGGGCGACGTCAGATTTACCGCACCTTCAATATCGCTATTGAGAAGATGGGTAAGTGCCTTAACTTCATCATGAAGTGTTATCCACGACCACCACTGCGACCCAGATCCGAGTTTGCCTCCGAGACCGAGTCGAAAGAGGGGGAGCATGCGACCAAGCGCACCTCCAGTTGGATCAAGAACAAGACCGGTTCGAACTTTTACTGTGCGCACTCCGGTTGCAAGGTCAGCTGCTGCTTCCCATTCTCGGCAGACTGCTGCGAGGAAGTCGTCACCACTTCTATCATCTTCGTTCACAGCACGATTTCCGGTTTCGCCGTAGTAGCCAATTGCTGATGCGGAGATGAATACTGCAGGCTTAAGTTTTGTGGCCGCATGTGCAATAGTCGTTGTTCCAAGTAACCGGGAGTTGAGAATTTCGGCGCGATACTTTGTGGTCCATCTTTTATCTCCTACGCCGGCGCCGGCGAGATGGATAATCGCATCGATACCTTCTAGCGCTGCAAGGTCGATTGTTCCAGCTTTGGGATCCCAGGAAACCTCATCTGGTGAGACCGGTTTGCGGCGTACAAGTCGCTGCACTGTGTAACCCTCACTTTTGAGGTGACTCACCAACGCGCTACCAACTAAACCGGATGAACCAGTAACGGCAACGCGTTGAAGAGTAGACATGAGTTAAAGCCCTAAATCAGATTCGAAGCGGCCTTCTTCTAGGCGCTCCTTGAGTGTGACGAGGAAGCGTGATGCATCGGCTCCATCAACAATTCGGTGATCGTATGAGAGAGCGAGATAGACCATCGAGCGAACAGCGATGGTTTCTCCGCCGTCAGTTCCCTTCATCACCATTGGACGCTTAACAACTGCGCCAATGCCAAGGATTGCTACTTGTGGCTGATTAATGATCGGGGTATCAAAGAGCGCTCCACGACTACCGGTGTTGGTAATTGTGAAGGTTCCGCCACCGAGTTCATCCGGTGAAATTTTGTTGTCACGAGTACGCGCTGCAACATCAGAGATTTTGCGCGCGACTCCACCGATGTTGAGATCACCCGCATCGCGAATTACTGGAACGAGAAGACCGCGCTCCGTATCAACTGCAATGCCGAGGTGTTCTGCTCCGTGATAGGTGACTTGGTCGCCATCGATCGAGGCATTGACTACTGGATGCTGCTTAAGCGCTTCGCATACTGCGACTGCGAAGAATGGAAGGAAGGTGAGATTGACGCCTTCACGCTCTTGGAATGACGCCTTTGCTGCGCCACGTAGACGTGCAATCTTCGTAACATCAACTTCGATGACAGTTGTTAGTTGTGCGCTGACCTGCAGAGATTCGACCATGCGCGCAGCAATAACCTTGCGAAGTCGAGACATTGTCACTGTGGTTCCGCGAAGTGGAGATACTGCAACTGGCGCAGCCTTAGACGCAGAGGAATTGCTTACAGGAGCCGCGACGCTTGCTGCACTGACTGCAGGTTTTGCGGCGGCCTGCACATCTTCCTTGCGGATACGACCGCCAATTCCTGTGCCCTTAACGGAAGAGAGTTCAACTCCGAGTTCGTGAGCGAGCTTGCGAACGATTGGGGTCACATATGAATCATCCAACGCTGGTACTGCTGTAGCTGCTGTAGCTGCCGGAGCTGCCGGAGCAACAGGTGCTGGAGTGGAAATGATAGGAGCAACAGGTGCAGCAACGACAAGTGCAGCGGGTGCGACTGGAGCTGGCGCTGCGGCAACCGGAGCTGCTCCTGCAGCGCCGATAAGAGCAAGACGCGCACCGACGGCTACTGTTGAATCTACTGCGACATCAATCGCAAGGATTGTTCCTGAAGCGGGGGATGGGATCTCGGTATCAACTTTGTCAGTGGACACTTCAAGTAGAGGTTCATCAACATTGATTGTGTCGCCAACGTTCTTAAGCCAACGCGTGACGGTTCCTTCCGTGACGCTCTCACCTAGAGCAGGCATAGTGACAACAACGCCTGCGACTGAGCCGGTGGTAGCAGGTGCAACAGGTGCGGCTGCGGGAGCTGGAACTTCAACAACAGGAGTAACGGGGGCAACTGGAGCCACAGGTGTTGCTACTGGAGCAGGTGCGGCTGCACTACCACCATCGCCTATAACTGCAAGCTCTGCGCCGACAGCAACGGTTGAATCCACTGGCACAACGATGCGAGTAAGGATGCCTTCTGCAGGTGAAGGGATTTCAGTATCGACTTTGTCGGTAGAAACTTCCAGAAGCGGCTCATCGACTTTAACGAAGTCGCCTTCGGATTTAAGCCAACGTGTAACAGTGCCTTCGGTAACGCTCTCGCCGAGTGCCGGCATTGTGACTGAAAATGACATTGTGATTTCTCCTATTACCCGTGAGCGTGTAGTGGTTTACCAGCGAGAGCCATGTGTGCTTCGCCCATTGCCTCTGAAAGCGTTGGGTGAGCATGAATGAGTGGTGCAACATCATTCGCTTCAGCTTCCCAGTTATAAATCAATTGAGCTTCGGCGAGAAGTTCGCCTACTCGAGCTCCCACCATGTGAATTCCAAGGACTGGACCATTCTTAGCTGCGACCAACTTAATCGAGCCGGCTGTTTTAAGAATGTGCGCTTTGCCATTTCCAGCCAAGTCATATGTGGTTTCAATGACGTCGTAACCACGTTCCTTAGCGGTGGCAGTAGAGAGGCCAACTGAAGCAACTTCAGGGTCAGAGTACGTGACTCGTGGAACTCCGTCGTAATTAATAGGTCGAGGGTTAAGTCCTGCGATTTCTTCAGCAACCAATATGCCTTCAGCGAATCCAACGTGAGCAAGTTGAAGAGTAGGAATGATGTCTCCCACAGCCCAGATACCAGGAACGTTGGTGCGGCACTTATTGTCAACGATCAAATATCCACGGTCCATTGTGAGGCCTTGCTCTTCGTAACCGATGTTTGCGGTTACTGGTCCACGTCCGACAGCAACAAGGAGAACATCGGCTGTGTGTGTAGCGCCGTTTTCTAGTGTGATGGTCACACCTTCTGGACCCTTGGTGGCTGACTGGAATTTGATTCCGGTTTCAAACTTGATTCCACGCTTACGGAAAGCACGCTCAAGTTGCTTACTTGACGATTCATCTTCCAGTGCAACAAGTCGTGGAAGTCCTTCGATAATTGTTACATCGGCACCAAACGAGCTCCATACAGATGCAAATTCACAACCAATTACTCCGCCACCGAGCACGATGACAGATTTTGGAACGTACTCAAATTTCATCGCTTCTTCGCTCGTGACGATCTGTTTTCCATCAATCTCAAGGCCAGGTAATGTGCGAGGGTAAGACCCAGTGGCGAGTACAACATTCTTGCCCGTATAGACCGTCCCATTTACTTCTACTTGATTCTTAGAGACAAGATTTCCGTGACCTTCAACGTACGTAATGTTGCGAGACTTAACGAGGCCTTGGAGCCCCTTATAAAGCTTCGAGATGACGCCATCTTTATACGCATTGACGGCGAGCATATCCATCGAAATGAATTGTGCATTGACGCCGAACTCGGCTGCGTGCTTTGTGTTTTCTGCGATCTCTCCGGCGTGCAAAAGAGCTTTCGTTGGAATACATCCGCGGTGCAGACATGTTCCGCCAAGTTTGTCTTGTTCGATCAGTGCGACAGATAGACCTAGCTGAGCGCTACGAAGTGCAGTTGCATATCCGCCGCTACCGCCGCCAAGGATTACTACATCAAAGTCGTTCACTGATCTGCCTCTCTCATTACATTTACGGGATAACTACGCGACATCGAAATGTCGAGCCAAGCCGGACAGTCGCCGGATACTTCTCGTTCCAGAGGGTAATCCTGCCACGATTCCAAGGGTGAGAAATCTTGGATTTAGGCCTGTGATCCTGCCAACTCGGCCAGTGAGATGAGGGAGCGAACTGCAACTCCAGTGCCACCAACGGGGGTGTACCCGTAAGCCTCACCATGGTTATTGGCTGGACCTGCGATATCTAGGTGGACCCAAGGCTGATCCGGGGCTACGAACTCCTTCAGAAAGAGTCCAGCGACCAACATCTTGCCGTAGGGGCTTGGGCCAATATTGGCAAGATCGGCGATAGGTGAATCAATCGCCGAGCGCAGCTCTTCTGGGAGCGGCATTGGCCAAAAAGCCTCTCCAGCGATGTCCGCTGCAGTGAGGAAGTCTTCTTGGAGTAAGGCGTCATTCGTCATTACGGCACTTGTGCGGGTTCCGAGGGCAATCAACTGGGCTCCAGTGAGGGTAGCAACGTCGATGATTCCATCGAGTCGGCCAAGTCGTGCGCCATCCTCGGCTGCGCGTACCAATCCATCAGCAAGTACCAGGCGACCCTCAGCATCAGGGTTGAGCACTTCAACGGTCTTGCCACCGTAAATAGTGATGACATCACTCGGTCTTGTTGCATGATCGCTGATCATGTTTTCCGCCAGGCATGCATAAGCCTCGATGGCTACGGGAATTTTTAATTCAGCGATTGCGATAGCACTAGCAATGACGGCGGCTGCGCCACTCATATCTGTCTTCATCTCTTCCATGCCGGCTGCAGGCTTGAGCGCATATCCGCCAGAATCGAATGTGATTCCCTTGCCAACCAATGCGTATCTCTTCTTCGCCTTGGTTGGATTGTAAGAGACATGTAAAAGGCGAGGTGGGTTAGCTGAGCCTTGACCAACCGATGAGATTCCGCCATAGCCTTTGGCTCGAAGTTGTGTTTCGTTAAGAATTTCAACTTTAAGACCCGTGGCAATAGCGATCTTCTTGAGGCGATCACTAAATGAAGCCGGCGTCAGATGACTTGGTGGTGTGTTGATCAAATCGCGCGTGAGTGCTGTTGCCTTGCCAACAATCTCCGCTCGCTTGAGTAGCGCCTTCGTCTCGGCGCTATTGGAGAGGGAGGAAATTATCGTTGCGCTTTTCAGCGGTGCTTTATGTTCACCTTTTGTGGATGAACGAAACTCTGTGAATGCGTATGCGCCAAGAGTTACACCCTCGGCAATTGCTGCCAGCTCAGTTGTGGAACCATGGGGAAGAGCAATATCTGTGGATGCTTGACCAGCAAGCGCCCGAGCTGCGCTACCTGCCGCACGACGGAGGGCCTCGTGGTCATAGCTCTTCTGGCGATCTCCAAGCCCAACAAAGATCAGGAGTTTTGGATGAGTGAAGGGGACTTTGGTAATCACTCCAGCCTTTGCACTAGCCCCTACATCCTCAAGGATCCCCAAGAGTTCTTTGGTTTTATATTCGGCGAGAGTTGTTTCAATAGTGAGCTTTCCATTTGCTGAAGAAAGTCCAAGTACGAGGGAGGTTGAACTCTGTTTTTCACTGATTTTCACTGTAGCCATATCCTCATCCTCTCACTTCCGACGCATAATTGTGAACTTGGGATAAGTTGTCGGTATGGAAAATATGGAGTCACCGCTCTTTGATTGGCACGTTCAGGTTGGCGCAAAGATGGCTGACTTTGGTGGCTGGCAGATGCCTATTGAATACCCTGGAGCGATTGCCTCGGCTAGTGGAGAGCAGATTCCGACAGGAGGGGTTTTATCCGAACACCAATCTGTGCGTGAGTCGGTCGGAATATTTGACGTTTCCCATTTAGGAAAAATTGAAGTTCGGGGGATAGGCGCACTTGATTACCTCAACAAGATTTTCACAAATGATCTCAACCGCATTGGTCATGGGAGCGCGCAATACAATCTTCTGTGCAACGAGTCTGGTGGAGTGATTGATGATCTCATTGTGTATCGATATGACGATGAACGATTTTTTATCATCCCAAATGCCGCCAATTGTGAAGCTGTATTCGATGTGCTTGTTGCAGCTAACGACCTAGGACTTTCAATTGTCAATGCACATCGAATGTTCGGCGTACTGGCTGTCCAAGGTCCCAAGAGCGATCAGGTATTGGCATCTCTCGGTCTGCACGTCGATTTGGAGTACATGCATTTCACAACTGTTGATGACATGATTATTTGTCGAACTGGCTACACCGGAGAATTCGGCTACGAACTCATTCCGCTTTGGGAGAACGTCGCGCCAGTATGGGATCAGCTGGTTAGCGCAGTGGCAAAGGTTGGTGGCCATGTGTGCGGTTTAGGATCGCGAGATACGTTGCGCACCGAAATGGGATACCCACTACATGGCCATGAACTTTCGCCAGATATTTCCCCACTGCAAGCTAATGCGGGCTGGGCTGTCGCATTAGCAAAATCGCATATGCATGGCCGACAAGCCTTGATTGATGAGAAGGGCTCTGGAGCGAAACGAATAAGTCGTGGCATTAAGTCACTTGATCGAGGGATTCCTCGCGGGGAGATGAATCTCCTGGATGAGAGTGGCAGAGTTGTTGGAGTAGTCACGAGTGGAACATTCTCACCAACCCTCAAAGTGGGAATCGGCTTAGCGCTGATGAACCCAGAGATCGCGTACGGTCAAGATTTGTCTATCGATGTGCGCGGGCGAATCTGCAAAGTGCAGGTGGTCAAAGTGCCATTTGTTCCTTCACACGTCCGCTAGGGATTGCCAGCCTGATCCTCGCGTTGATCTTTAGTTGCAATCACCACAGGTCTTCCAGAATCTAGAGTGAAGACGTCGATGCGATTATCAAATGCACTCTTGAGCTCAGGGGAGTGAATGACGGATTGTGAGCTTCCCGAAAGTAGTACTTTTCCGCGCTGCATGATCACAATATTCTGGGCGTACATGGCGGCCAAGGTGATGTCATGCATCGTGGAGATAATTGTTACACCACGCTCTTTGAGAAGTTCAATATTGTTGAGAACCGAAATCTGGTGATGGAGATCTAACGCGCTTGTTGGTTCATCGAGCAGGATCAAATCTGGCTCTTGAGCCAGCGCTCGAGCGATGAGGGCTCGCTGCATCTCCCCGCCCGAGAGTTGCGATACAAAATTCTTCTGCATTCCATAGAGCGATGTTTGTACGAGTATCGTTGCAATCAATTCACGACTTGCTTGGCTTTCTTTACCCCAACCGTCTCGCTTGGATCGGCCAAGTGCAACATATTCGCCAACGCTCATTCCTTGAGGGATCGCTGGTGATTGTGGAACAAAGGCAATGTTTCTTCTGTGGCTTTTAAAAACTTCAGTTCCTCGATCTTGGATTGAACCCGAGTAGGCCGTTGTACCAAGTAGCGCTTTTAAAAGCGTTGTCTTACCCGCGCCATTTGGTCCAACCAGGCAAGTCCACTGTCCATGTGGGAGCTGCAGATTGATGTCATCAAGAATTGTCTTATCACCAAATCGAATGGTGAGGTCACTCACCGTGATCGTTCCCGCTGTCATCATCAATGGCTCGCCCTTCTACGATTACGCAGGACAAAGAGGAAGAAAGGAGCCCCAACAAAAGCTGTAATGACTCCGATCGGTAACTCTGCTGGAGAGAGCAGCGTGCGAGCTCCAAGATCGGCAAGCACAAGAAATGCAGCACCAACTAGAGCGATGCTTATCAGCGATCTATTAGTTACTCGTCTGGTTACGCCGCGAACCAAATGCGGCACAACGATTCCAACAAAGCCAATAAGTCCTGATGCCGATACAGCCGTAGCGGTAGCGAGTGTGGCGGCGCCTACGGCCAAAATCCGCAAACGATTTGGATTAATTCCAAGCGAGAAGGCTTCTTCATCAGAGAGCATCAATCCATCTAATTGTTTGGCCACCGCAAACAATATAGCGAGCGCAATAGCGATGTATATTGCGGACCACCCAACCACACTCCAGGAAGCCGCAGTGAGGTCTCCGAGGATCCACGAATAAACCGGACGCAGAGCATTGCTGTGTCGCTGCTGCAAATACGTCTGAATTGCGGTTGCAAATGAGCCAACCGCAATGCCAGAAAGCAAGAGAGTGTTCGGCTCTGCAAAAAATTTTCCTGATACGAAAAATGAGGTTAAGACAGCAAGGATTCCGCCGCCAAACGCAAAGACAGGAAGAAGGGCTGTGACGTCATGATGCGTACTTGTTAATGCGATAGTGGCGCCGAGTCCGGCGCCACTTGCTGCACCCAGTAAGTAGGGATCTGCAAGTGGATTGTGAAACACTGTTTGATAAACCGCGCCACTTGTTGCTAGGGCCGCCCCTACGAGAGCGCCTAGAACTACGCGAGGTAACCGTAGTTGAAGAATCACTGTGCGTCCCTGTCCCGTAGCACCTCCAGGAAGATTGAGTAGAGTTTTAAAGACTTCGGCAAAACCGATGTGGATGGGACCAAAACTCACAGCGGCGATGGCGACAACAAGGAGGAGGGCAGCGCAACTAACGGTAATTCGCCAATTCCATATGCGGGCAATAGCTGCGCCGGTTGCGTTGTTCATCTCTTTGGTGATCGCGTATCTAACTTCGTGACTTACTTAATGTTCCGCGTGGAAGAAGCGATAAAGCGGTAGAGATCCACCAGACGTGGACCCCATCGATCAGCGATATCGAGTGGGACAACTACTACGTGTTTGTTAACGACCGCTGAAATTGTTTTCCATCCCGGACGTGTCGCTACATCCTTAGCGGTAGCTCCATCATCGAGGAGAATTACAGATGGGTTTGCTTGCACGATGTATTCGGGTGTGAGAGATGGATATCCACCGCTATCAGCGGTATCTGCACCATCAGCTATATTTGAAAAACCAAAACTTTTAAATACTTGTCCGATGAAAGTATTTGATGTTGCGCTATAGAAAGAATCTGGATCAAGCTCATCAAAGATCGAGACACGTGGGTTTTTTGAGGCCTGAGATACGGTCCGACTTATCTCCTGCTTCATAGTGGTGATCAATGCGGCGGTGCGACTTGGGTGGCCCGTGAGGGCGCCAAGATCGGTGTATTCCGAGTAGGCCTCGGTGATATTTAACGGAGTTGTCTCCATATAAACGGCTATGTTGAGTTTTTTGAGTCCGGCCTCAACGTCACTCGCCTTCGTTGCAGTCGTCTGCAAAATAACTAGGTCGGGGTGCATTGCTGCGATTGCTTCCACATTAGGAGAGTATGAACTCAAGGAAGTATGTGGAGCGATGGCCGGATAATCGGAGTTGTCATCAACCGCAATGACCTGTGGGCCAGCACCAATACCGTAAAGAATTTCGGTGGCACTGGGTGATAGCGAAATAATTCGCGTTGGGAGAGCATGTGCTTGCACTGGTGAAATCCCAATCATCGGGTAGATGAATAGGCTTGCAATCATCAGCCCGCGAGCTGCGCCTGTGAACTTCATAATGACTCCCTCAAGAGAAAATAGAGGGAGGAACAATTCGGACTTTCGGATAGAGCTGAGTGGCTCTTCTAAAGGCCCGACCTTCCTCCGAGGTCGGATACTCCGATAGGAAAAGAGGCGACCTGACTTAGAAGATGATCTGAAATCTCTTCCTTACAGTTGCGGGACAGCGTTGGAATTTCACCAACTTCGCTCCATTTTCTATCAGCGCCAGTGAACTGGGCCAGGAGGCAAATTACCATCCTTTTCCATTCTTTTGCATCGCTTGACAGCGCCACGCGGGGTAGCCTTTACGACATGGAATATCGTCGCCTTGGCTCATCAGGAATGTATGTCTCAGAGATTGCCTATGGCAATTGGCTCACACATGGCACGCAAGTGGAAGAAGACATCGCCATCAAATGCGTAAGGACTGCGCTGGATGTGGGAATCACGACCTTCGATACTGCAGATGTCTATGCAGGAACCAAGGCAGAGACAGTCCTGGGCAAGGCGCTCAAAGGCGTACGGCGTGAATCCTACGAGCTCTTCACTAAGGTCTACTGGCCGACTGGTGAGGGAAAAAATGATCGCGGTCTCTCGCGCAAGCACATTATGGAATCAGTCCATGCTTCACTTAAACGACTCAATACCGACCATATCGACCTCTATCAATTCCATCGTTTTGATGTCGAAACCCCATTAGAAGAATCTCTACAAGCTTTTGAGGACTTGGTTCGCCAAGGAAAAGTTCATTACATTGGTTTCTCGGAGTGGGATGCATCCCAGATAAAAAGCGCTTTGGATATTCAAAAAGCTCGCGGATGGACGCGATTCGTCTCAAGTCAGCCCCAATACTCAGCGTTGTGGCGTGTAATCGAGAAAGAGGTTATGCCACTGTGTAAAAGCGAAGGCATCGGTCAAATAGTCTGGTCGCCACTCGCGCAAGGTCTTCTCAGTGGCAAGTACCTGCCTGGCAAAAAACCTCCTGCAGGATCACGTGCCAGCGATAAAAAAGTTGGAAGCGGAATGGTCGCCAATTGGATGAAGGATGACATTTTGCAAGCAGTTGCCAACCTTCGACCAATTGCTGATGCTCATGGAATCACCATGTCTCAACTTGCTCTTGCCTGGGCGTTGTCTCATTCCAACGTCTCATCGGTGATCATGGGAGCGAGCAAGCCATCTCAGGTGAAGGAAAACGTAAAAGCCTCCGGCATCAAGCTTGATGCCCAGACTTTGGCATCAATTGATTCCGCGCTAGGAGATATTCCCGAAACTGATCCAACAAAAAATGTGAGCCCCAATCCTCGCGCTTAGCGAATCCTGGGGCTCTCCATAATTTTACGGGAAGTTAGATCGTCTCACCGATCTTTACTTGTGGAGCAGGCGCGCGCATTTTGCGCATCTGGGTTGATCGAAGCCAACCATACATACCAACACCTTTTGTTGATTCGTTAGGGAAGCGCTCTGTTACTGCTTTGCGAATTTTTCGCGTCATAACAAAACCAGATATCACTGTGTACAACATTGCTGCATACATAAACAAGATAGCGATGAGTGAAACAAACTTATTATGTACAACTGAGAGCACTAAAACTGCACCAACTACAGGCAAAAAGTACTCACCGATATTGCGACGAGAGTCGATGTAGTCACGGACAAAACGCTTGACGGGTCCCTTGTCACGAAGTGGGAGAGACCCTTCTTCTCCGCGCATATATGCGGCGCGAGCAGAAAGACGCGCTGCCTTCATTGCATCGCGATCGCGCTTGCGACCATCTTTGTTCACGGCCGCAGTAATTGAATTGACCTTGTTGGCCTTTTCAGCATCTTTGCGCTTGGGGGTGGGAGAGTCTTTTGTCATGCGATTACGGTAGAGCCAGCATTCGCTCAAGCGCAACTCTGGCATTGGCGCTCACGTATGGATCCACCTTGATTTGGTTCACGATTCGACCTTGATTGAGGTTTTCCATGGTCCAAACCAGGTGGGGTAGGTCGATTCTGTTCATTGTGGAGCAATAACAGACGGTCTTATCCAAAAAGAGGATATTTTTGTCGGTGAAAGTTTTGGCTAGGCGCGACACGAGGTTGAGCTCCGTACCGATAGCCCAGGTAGAGCCCGGGGCTGAGTCTGCGACAGTCCGAATGATGGCTTCCGTACTTCCAACAACGTCAGCCGCGCTGACGACTTCGTGTTGGCACTCGGGATGAACGAGGACTTGCACCCCTGGAACTAGAGCGCGTACTTCATCAACATTGGAGCGGGAGAAACGACCATGCACCGAGCAATGCCCTCGCCACAAGATGACTTTGGCCTTGATGAGTTCTTCATCGGTGAGCCCACCATTTGGTTTCCAGGGATTCCACACAACACAATCGTTTAGGGATAGGCCGAGGTTGAGGACCGCTGTGTTACGGCCCAAGTGTTGGTCTGGCAGAAAAAATATTTTTTCGCCGTGAGTCAAGGCCCAATTCATTGCGCGCTGCGCATTAGAAGAGGTGCAGACCGCTCCACCATGCTCACCTGTAAAACTTTTGATTGCTGCCGTTGAGTTCATGTACGTAATTGGAATTGTCCGCTTAGCGATTCCAAGTTTTTCAAAATGTGCCCAAGCCGCCTCAACTTGGTGCGCAGCGGCCATATCGGCCATCGAACATCCGGCGGCAAGATCAGGGAGTATGACCTTTTGTTCCTGGCTAGTGAGAATGTCGGCGCTCTCAGCCATAAAGTGGACGCCACAGAAGATGATCAACTCGGCTTCTGGATTTATGGCAGCAGCCTGAGCCAATTTGAATGAGTCACCTGTGATATCGGCAAAATTGATTACTTCATCGCGCTGATAATGATGGCCCAAGATCATCGCTCGGGAGCCGAGTTTCTCTCGGGCGACTATCGCTCGTTCGACGAGCGCTGGATCACTCGGCAGCGGGAGCTCACCTTCACAGGAGACTCCTCGTTCGCTGGTCAGGTCGCTCTGACGTCCCAGCAGCAGTAGATCAGTTAATGCCATCTCCGTATTATCTATCCAAACGATGGTGGCTCGCCATACCAACCCCACGCGCGGGCGGGGGAGATTGGGGGTATTCTTCCACCTATGAGTACTGAAACTACCCAAGACGTCACCATTTCTACAGCCATAGGCATCGCTCTTACTGATGTCGCTGCAACAAAAGTTGCTGCCCTCCTTTCGCAGGAAGGACGAGATGACCTATCTCTCCGTGTAGCAGTTCAACCTGGTGGATGTTCTGGCCTTCGCTACCAACTTTATTTTGATGACCGCGCCCTTGATGGCGATACCGTCTCAACTTTCGGCACTGTGAAAGTAGTGACTGACAAGATGAGCACACCTTATTTAATGGGTGCCTCAATCGATTTCGTGGATACCATTGAAAAGCAAGGGTTCACAATCGATAATCCAAATGCCCAAGGTTCTTGTGCCTGCGGCGATTCATTTAACTAAAGTAACTAAAGCGCCTTCTTCGATAATTAGTTAATAACTCATTCATATGAAAGTTGCTGTTGCCGGCTCTGTGGGTCGAGATCATTTAATGACTTTTCCGGGTCGCTTCACCGACTCATTGGTGGCAGGTTCCTTGGCGAACGTATCGCTCTCATTCCTTGTTGATGGGCTAGATATCTATCGTGGTGGAACAGCTGCAAATATTGCATTTGGCATGGGAGCACTTGGTCTTAACCCGCTCTTGGTAGCGGCAGTTGGAAAAGACTGGGCTGATTACAACGATTGGCTTACCAGACATGGAGTAGATACCAGCCACTGCAGGATGTCCAAAGATCTATATACAGCTACATTCATCGTGACAACAGATGAAGACCTAAATCAAATCGCTTCCTTTTTTCCTGGCGCAATGTCAGAAGCGCGGGAGATCGATATCGAGCAGGTTAATGCACAAGCTGGCCCGATCGACCTTTTAATCGTCTCACCTGATGACCCCGAAGCGATGATTCGTCACTCCGAAAGCGCAGTGCGTTTAGGTATCCCGCTTGCCGCAGACCCTTCACAACAATTGGCTCGTATGGATGGCGATCAAATTCGCAAGCTGGTTCATGGCGCTACATATCTTTTCTTGAATGAATATGAACTTGCATTGATTCTTCAGAAGACCGGAATGAGCGATCAAGAATTATTCGATGAGGTAAAAATTCGTGTTGTTACGCTCGGCTCCAAAGGCGCACGAGTTGAAGAACATGGCAATCCCACAATCACTATTGGAGTTCCTGAAGAGGAAGCCAAAGTTGATCCAACTGGCGTTGGCGATTCATTCAGATCTGGCTTCCTTGCTGGACTTTCATGGGGACTTAGCCATGAGCGATGTGCCCAACTTGGATCCATGGTTGCCACGTTCTGTTTAGAAACAAAAGGAACTCAAGAGTATTTCTATGATCGCGAGGTATTTATGAAGCGATTTGAAGAGGCATACGGCTCAACGGCAGCACAAGAAGTTGCAGCACACATCAAACCACAAATGGGTCGCTAAGAGCCTTAATTTTTGCAAGCAGGGCTTGAACATCGCTTTCGGTATGTTCATTGCGAAGTCGTAGTCGTATGTTTCCTGTCACCGATAGCCCCATAGCTGCAAGCACATGACTTGGTTGCATATTCATTGACATGCAGGCGGAGCCAGTGTCCACTGCCCAACCTTCTCTATTGAGTTCGTTGATGAGCCATTCCGAATCGATCCCCGGTATTGTGAAAGTGATCAGATGTGGCATGGTCGTATCTAGTTCGGCTGCGACATGGGCGCCAGAAAACTGTGTGAGAATGAAATTTCTGATTGTGGCATTGAGAAGGACGAGTCGATCCCTGGCCGATGCACTCTCCTTGAGATGGTTATCAAGAGCAATCGCACTAGCAATCGCTAACGGGATTGAGAAATTTCCCGAGGTTGCCTTGGAATCATTATGGGGCAGAGGATTTATCCACAAAGAGCGATCGCGCACTGCGAAGATCGATAATCCCGCTGGACCCTGCCAGGCTCGCGAATCCCAGACCGCAGCGCTCCAGGATGCCTTCTCCCATTGAGGAATTGGCGCGGCTGAATTAACTGAGTCCACGAAAATTGAACCTCGAAAATCACCAGGGTCCACTCCAATGAGCCCTGTCTCGGCGTTGACCGCCTGCCATACAAGTAAATCTTGGTTCGCAGAATCTGGGGGAGTCTGGCTATACCCGTGCTGGTTCACTGCCAATTGCTGGTGTGGATGACTTGTTGCAACGGCGTAAGCCATAGACCGCGAAGTTGCCGGGTAGTAGACGGTGCCCGCGGGGTTAGCGAACCCTGAAATGCCCAAGTGGAAGGCCAGAGGCGTATCTCCGAGGAAATTGAGATCCTCTGGACGCAGCCCTAAGCAGGTATAGAAAATTTCCTTCGCTTCATTCAGAAGCAGGGCGGTTTTGCGTGATTCCTGATGGATTTTTGCGGGACTGGCCCATCCTCGAGCAAAGGCCTCTGTCAGGAATTCCGCGGCGGCAGGATGCAGTGGGGTTTCGCTCTGAAATTGACCCGAATGACCTGTGACTGAACCCACCCCTAGAACGGTACCCCCTGTGAGGCCGAGTTGCGAGCAGGGCAGTTATTCTTCTCCTATGCGTCAAAACAAGCGATCTGCCCGAATTGTCATAGCCACGCTCGTTGCGTTGGCCCTGTATGTGATCTCGCGATTGTCACTCAAGAATTACTCAGGACTCGGCTTCGACAAGAATGCCTCGAGCGTAAACACGATTTCTGGACCACTGTGGTACTGGTCTTGGATTACAGCGGGCTTTGTTGGAGTTTTCACCTTCATTTTGATTATGTGGCCAGTCTTTTTCCATCGCAAAAAGAGCGAAGAGTTTCCAAAGCAGACTCAGTACAACGTTCCGGTTGAAATTGCTTACACATTGATCCCATTTATCATCGTTGCAGGTCTTTTTTACTACACAGCTCGCGATGAATCTAAAATCACCAAAGTTGATACCTATGCAACAGCGCCGCACAACATCGCGGTAAATGCGCAGCAATGGTCTTGGCAATTCACGTACGACGATGCCGGTACTGCTCCACAAGACACAATCACCGGAACACCAGCCCAGTCACCTGTTCTCTATATGCCATTGGGCCAAAAGGTTCTCTTCACAATCACATCGTCAGATGTTGATCACGGTTTTTGGATTCCTGACTTTATGACACAAATCCAGGCGTTGCCTGGAGTAACCAACCACTTAGAGTTTGCCGCAACCAAACTTGGAACATATCCAGGTCGTTGCAACATTCTCTGTGGACGTAATCACTCCCAAATGTTGTTCACTGTCAAGGTAGTTACACCTGATCAGTATCAGTCATATATCAACACACTTAA
>CAIKCJ010000051.1 GCA_903825945.1 uncultured Actinomycetes bacterium
ACACATTGAACACATTCGCGTAATAGATATGTATATGTCCGTTTCAGCGACCTCCCGCTATGGCACCTATAAAAGCCCCCCAGCGGGATGACCCCACAGAACACAGATTCCAAACCTCAGCAGCAGAAAGTAGGCCCCATGAACATCGCAGCCCACCTAGATGTAGACCTCGTTGCACTTGAGGCAGCCGAGCACATCACCTTGATGCTCGATCTCACCGCACCACAAAATCCCACACTTGCAAACCGACCCGGCCAAGCAGTTCAAGTAGTCCTCGATCGTTCGGGATCCATGAGCGGTGCTCCGCTTGAGGCGGCTAAAGGCTCACTCCTTAAACTGGTTGACCGTCTTGCCCCGCAGGATTCATTTGGTCTTGTTGCCTTCGATGACACCGCTCTCGTTATCGCACCTACCCGCACAATGGCCGAGCACGACATGCCATCACTGCGCAAAGTAATTCGTGAAATGCAACCAGGCGGATCTACTGACATCAGCGCCGGGTATCTCTTGGGTCTTCGCGAACTTAAAAGAGTACAAGCTGTTGGCGGTTCAACTCTTCTTCTCATCTCCGACGGTCATGCAAATGCCGGCGAGACAGCTCCAAAGTTCTTCTCTGAGGTTTCAACGAAATCTGCAACAGAGAAAGTCACCACATCAACAATCGGTCTTGGTAATGGATATGACGAAACAATCCTTGAAGCACTAGCTCAAGGTGGCGGGGGAGCACATCGCTTTGCTGGCACTATCGACGAAGCCGTCGGTGCAATCGCTGCAGAAGTTGATGACCTTCTGGATAAGACAATCGTTAACGCGGTACTGCGGCTTACACCAACAGCTGCAATGACCGCTGTTCCAACGATTGAAATCCTTCAGCGCCTTCCATATTGGATGGATGGACCAACTTATGTGGTTCAACTTGGCGATCTCTTTAGCGGTGAAAATCGTCGCTTTGTTATCGACATCGAAGTGCCAGGTATTGCAGCACTTGGGCTTTGCAAGCTCGCAGATATTGTCATCGAATATCTCAATCTTGCAGACCGTCAGGAAATCAGCGTCACATTGCCAGTGAACGTCAACGTCGTTCCCGGTGATGTCGCAGCTGGACGTGTTTCAAATCCAATCGTTCGTGCAGAACGTTTGATCCTTGATGCACAAAGTGCCAAGTCACTTGCCACAGAAGAGATCCTGAAGGGTAAAACTAAAGAGGCATCTACTCGCCTCAATGGCGCCGCAAACAACCTTCGCCGTGAAGCATCCCTCATACCAGTAACAGATGAGGCAAGTGCCCAATCTCTTGCGCTGATCAAGGCCGAAGCTGATGAAATTGAAGCGTTGGCACAAACCGCACAAGACTACGACATTGCGTATTCATCAAAGCGCATGACCGAGTCTTACTCTCGCAAAACACGCTATAAGAACGACCGCAATCAGCCGGTTAATCCAACAATCGACCCCGACGCTTTAGCAAACTAATATCCTTCAAGAAAGGGGGAATAATGAAAGAGAAATTACCGCCACACGTATACCTAACAGATCGATTTTTCGATGCAATGACATATGCCACCTTCTGGCATAAAGATGATGTAAGAAAATCTACAAACATCGCTTACATAAGTCATCCATTTGGTGTCGCAGCGTTAGTGCTTGAGGCACTCGGCGATGAAGACCAAGCAATCGCTGGATTACTTCACGACGTAGCAGAGGATTGCGGAGGAGAAGCCCGTCTCACTGAAATTACAGAACGCTTTGGCCCACGTGTTGCCAAGATAGTTCGAGGTTGTAGTGACTCGCTGGTCTCAAACGAGGAAGAGAAAGCTCCATGGCAAGAGCGCAAGCGCACTCATATCGTGCATCTAAGAACCAGCGATATTGATATTTTGCTTGTCACCGCAGCTGACAAAACTCATAATGCGAGAGCGATTGCATCTGACGCACAATCAATCGGAAGAGACATTTGGACTCGCTTCAACGCTAATCAAAAGGACATTCTCTGGTACTACAACAGCGTGTATGCAGTCCTTGAAGAGGGCAACGTAACGAAGACCCTGCTCAATCCTTTGCGCTCTGCAATAGACATCATGGAAGCCATCAAGTAAACCCAATTCAAACTAAGCCCCCGAAAGGAGCTCATCGCAAAAACACAATACC